>JAXMHO010000031.1:0-27771 GCA_046346715.1 Verrucomicrobiota bacterium | reverse complement strand
GTTCCTGCCAACGCTGTGGGAGAAGCAGGCGCCGTGGGAAAAGCCCGTGCCGCCGCCTGTTTCCCAGGTGATGGAACAGATGTGGTTCACCGGCGCACACTCGGACGTGGGCGGCGGCTATGCCGAAACCGGCCTGTCCGACGTGACGCTGGAGTGGATGGTCGGCCGCGCGGAAACTTTGGGCGGTCTGGAGTTCGAACGCTGGGCGCTGGAGCTTCAGCCCGATCCGCTGGCGAAGGTGCACGATTCTTTCGATGCGTTTTTCAAGATGCTCCACTGGGCCACCGGCAACGGCGGCGGCACCATGCGGGTGTTCAACCAGTATCCCACCTCCGTGACCTGCGAAGACATTCATCCCAGCGTGCTGGCCCGCGCGGCGCAGCATCCCCGGGAAAACTGGCCGCCAAGCTTTGCGGCGGAAATCAAGCGACGCCTGGCGTCGCCGGCTGAATAGTCAGCGGACCGGTTTGCGGAAGACCTTCATCTCCGGCCGGTATTGGATTCGCACCAGCAGATCGCCCCGGCCCCCGCGCGCCTTGGGCAGGCCTTCGCCGTCGAGGCGGAGGATTTCGTCGCCCGCGACGTTGCGGGGAATGTTCAGCCGCAGCTTCGCCCCATTTACCGCCGTCACCATTTCAATGCCGCCCTGCGCCGCGCGCTGGCTGCTGATTTTCAAATCGCAGCGCAGGTCGGAGCCGCGGACCTTGAAGCGAAAGTCCGGCTGCGCCTTCACCCGCACCACGGCAAAGCCGCCGCCGGTGCGGGACAGCCGAAATCTTGCGCCCGGCGCGGTGTTCGGCGGGACGATCAACTCGTATTCTTCGCCGCCGCTCGGGTTTCCCGGGTCATGAATGCGGACCGTCAGGGTGACGCCGCGAAAGAAATCGGAAAGGCGCAGCAGCACATCCTGGGAAAGATTGCGCCGGGGTTTTGCCGTGCGGCCGGGCTCGGAGGCGTTTTTCGGAGCGTTCAGTTCCGCCTCATAGGCCTGCCGCAACTGCGGGTCGCTCAACGTTTCATAGGCGGCGTTGATGGCTTGGATGTGCTCCAAGGACGCGGACGTGCCGCCGTTGACGTCGGGATGATGACGCTTGGCCAGCAGGCGGTAGGCGTTGCGGATGTCCGCATCCGAGCAGCGCCGGTGCAGCCCGAGCACGGCGTAATGATCAGGCCCGGAAGCTTTCATCCGCTCAGGCCGCGCGCAGCTTCACCAGCAGATCCTTGCTGGCGACCGTTTCACCCAACGAGGCGTAAAGCGCCTCGACCACGCCGTCCGCCGAGGCGTAAACGGTGGTCTGCATCTTCATCGCTTCCATCATCAGGAGCTTGTCACCCTTCGCCACCTTGGCGCCGACACTCACCGAGATGTTTGCAATGAGGCCGGGGATGGGCGCGGCAATTTGCAGCGGATCGGTGATGTCCGCCTTCGGCCGCGACTTGGTCTGCGGCGCGACTTTCTTGTCCGCGATGAACGTTTCGCGCGTGATGCCGTTCAGCTCATAGGTCACGGTGCGGCGGCCGTCCTTGTCCGGTTCGCTCACGTTGACGAGGCGAACGATGAGCGACTTGCCTTCCTCGATGTTGATGCTGATTTCTTCGCGCGGCTTCAGGCCGTAGAAAAACGCCTGCGTGGGCAGCACGCTGACGTCGCTGAACTCGCGGTTGTGCTTCACGAACTCGGTGAAGACCTGCGGATACATCAGGTAGGAGAACAGATCATCCTCGGTGGCCTCGCGCTTGAGCAACTCGGCGACGTCCTTGCGGATCTTGTCGAGGTTGGCGGGCGTGGCCACGGCGCCGGGGATGACGCCGTTCTTGAAATCCTTCTGCGCCTGCGCCGCCCGTTTCTCGCCGAGCACGACGCGCTGCACATCCTTCGGCCAGCCGCCGGCCGGCCAGCCCAGACCGCCGCTCATCATGTCCACGACGGATTCCGGGAAGCCCTGTGCGCCGGGTTCGAGGTTGACGACGTCCGCGGGCTTGATGCCACGCGAGAAGAGGAACAGCGCCATGTCGCCGACGACCTTCGAGGACGGCGTGACCTTGACGATGTCGCCGAAGAGCTGGTTGACTTCGGAGTAGATCCGGGCGATTTCCGGCCAACGATGGGAAACACCCATGCTGGCGGCCTGTTCCTTGAGGTTGGTGTACTGGCCGCCGGGCATCTCGTGCAGATAAACCTCGGCGCTGCCGGTCTTGGGCGCGGTGTCGAACGGATGATAATATTCGCGGACCTTTTCCCAGTAGTCGGAAAACTCGTTGAGCGAATTCAGATCCAGCTCCGTGTCGCGCGACGAATGTTGCAGCGCGGCCACGATGGAATTCAGATTCGGCTGGCTGGTGCTGCCGCTCATGCTGGCAATCGCCAGGTCCACGATGTCCACGCCGGCATCGCTGGCTTCGAGAATTGCCGCCGCCTGCGTGCCTGCCGTGTCGTGGGTGTGAAAGTGAATCGGAATGCCGACCTCGTCCCGCAGCGCCTTGACCAAGGCCTTGGCCGCCAGCGGCCGGCAGATGCCCGCCATGTCCTTGATGGCGAGAATGTGCGCGCCCATCTTTTCCAATTCCTTCGCGAGCTTGACGTAATACTTCAGCGAGTATTTGGCGCGGTTCGGATCGAGGATGTCGCCGGTGTAGCAGACCGCCGCCTCGCAAATGGCGTGCGTGTCCTGCACGGCTTCCATCGCCACGCGGAGATTCGCTGTGTAGTTGAGCGAATCGAAGATGCGGAAGATATCAATGCCCGAGGCGGCGGCGTGCTTCACAAAACCCGCGACGACGTTCTCGGGATAATTGGAGTAGCCCACCGCATTGCTGCCACGGAACAGCATCTGGAAACAGATGTTTGGAATCTTTGCCCGCAACTGCCGCAGACGGTCCCACGGATCCTCGTTGAGGAAGCGCATCGAAGTGTCGAAGGTCGCGCCGCCCCACATTTCCAGCGAGAACAGTCCCGGGGCGCGGCGCGCAATGGCGTCCGCCACCGCCAGCATGTCGTGCGTGCGCACGCGCGTGGCCATCAGGGATTGGTGGGCGTCGCGCAGCGTGGTGTCGGTGATCAGCAGGCGCTTCTGCTTGCGGGTCCATTCGGCAAATTTCTTCGGGCCGACCTTCAGCAGCAGGTCGCGGGTGCCGGGCGGCGGCGTGAGCTTATGGTCGAAGGGCACCAGCGGAGCCGGGGTAAGGGCTTCTCGGGTTTGTAGCCTTTGGCGTGCGGATTGCCGTTGACCGTGACGTTGCCCAGAAAGTTCAACAGCTTCGTCGCGCGGTCGCGGCGTGCCTTGAAGGTGAACAGCTCGGGGGTGGTGTCAATGAGCGTCGTCGTGGCCTGGCCGGTGCGGAAACGCTCGTGATGAATGACGTTTTCGAGGAAGGGAATGTTCGTCTTCACGCCGCGGATGCGGAACTCGGACAGGGCGCGGTGCATGCGGTGCATCGCGGTGTCGTAGGTGTGCGCGCTGGCGATGACCTTCACGAGCAGGGAATCGTAGAACGGGGTGATGATCGCGCCGCCGTAGCCCATGCCGCCATCGAGCCGGACGCCAAAGCCGCCCGGGGAACGGTAGGCGAGAATCTTGCCGTAGTCCGGCATGAACTTGTTCTCGGGATCCTCGGTGGTGACGCGGCATTGGATGGCGTAGCCGTTGCGTGGAATCTCATCCTGGTGCGGCATTCCCACGATGGGGCCGTGAAGCGGATGGCCCTGGGCGATCAAAATCTGGGCGCGGACCAGGTCCAGGCCGGTGATGACTTCGGTGACGGTGTGTTCGACCTGGATGCGCGGGTTCATCTCGATGAAGAACCACTCGTGCTTGTCGAGGTCGTAGAGGAATTCAATCGTGCCGGCGTTGTCGTATTTGATTTCGCGGGCGATGCGCGCCGCGGCGTCGCAAAGCTCCTTCACGATGGCGGGCGGCAGTCCGAAGCTGGGCGCGACCTCGATGACCTTCTGATGGCGGCGCTGCACGGAGCAGTCGCGCTCATGCAGGTGAATCACGTTGCCGTGCTGGTCGCCGAGAATCTGCACCTCGATGTGCTTGGCGCGGGGAATGTATTTTTCCAGGAAGACGGCGGGATTGCCGAAGGCGCGCTCCGCCTCGGACTGCGCCTCATCGAGCAGACCGCCGAGGTCCGCAGCCTTGTGGACGACGCGCATGCCGCGGCCGCCGCCGCCGAACGCCGCCTTGATGATGAGCGGGAAGCCAATCTGCTTGGCGGCCTTCATGGCTTCGTCGCGGTCGGAGATGGCCTCCTCGTTGCCGGGCAGGACGGGCACGTTGATGCGCTGGGCCAGCGCGCGGGCGGCGGTTTTGTCGCCCATCATTTCCAGCAGTTCGGGCCGCGGTCCGACGAAAGTGATGCCGGCGGCGGCGCAGGCGCGGGCGAAGTGCGCGTTCTCGGAGAGGAAACCGTAGCCGGGATGAATCGCATCCACGCCTTTTTCCTTTGCGAGCGCCACGATGCTTTCGATGTCGAGATACGCGGCGACGGGACCTTTGCCCTGGCCGACCAAGTAGGCTTCGTCCGCCTTGAAGCGGTGCAGGCAGAAACGGTCCTCCTGGGCGTAGACGGCGACGGTGCGGAGATTCAGTTCGGTGCCGGCGCGGAAGATGCGGATGGCGATTTCGCTGCGGTTGGCCGCGAGCAGCTTGTGAAAAGGCCGGATGCCTTTGGCGGTGGATTTGTTCTGGCTGGGCGATGAACTCATGCGGGGTGTTTTATAAATGGTCGAGGGGGCAAAGGCAAAGTTTTGGTGCGGCGAATTTTGCCGTGCCCGCGTGTCGTGAAGCTGAAACGTGTCAGCGATGGCCGTGGTCCGGAACTTCCTTGACCACGCTTTCGATGCGCCGGTCGGGAATCAGCCAGAGCTGGGCGACTCCGACAAAGAGAACCCCGGAAATCCACGCATGGAAAAAGGCCAGCGGGATGGCGATCGCGTAAACGGCCGGGGAAATCTTGCCCTTGAAATCGGTACCGATGGCGCGGGCCAGTTTTGAATCTTCACCCTGCTGCGCGACGATGAGGCTTTGCAGAAGGTAGTAGGCAATTGCGGCGAGCAGCAGGACGGCTCCATAGAGCGCGGTGGGCGCGGTTTGAAAATGATTCTGGCCCATCCAGCCCGTGGTGAACGGAAAGAGCGACAGCCAAAAGAGCAGGTGGAGGTTTGCCCACATGATGCCGCCGGTCACTTTGCGGCAGGCCTTGATGAGATGGTGGTGGTTGTTCCAGTAGATGCCCACGTAAACGAAGCTCAAAACGTAGCTCAGAAAAATGGGCAGCAGATGTTCCAACTCCTCCAGGCCGGCGCTTTCGGGCACCTTCAATTCCAGCACCATGATTGTGATGATGATGGCGATGACGCCATCGCTGAATGCTTCGAGCCGGTTTTTTTCCATGGCCAGCAAGGTAGCGTGGGCGGCGCGGGAGGCAATCCGAGACGGAAATTTTTGAAAGACCGGCAGGGGTTAATCAGTTGCGCCGCGAATCGGCACTGTGACTGGCTTGCCGTTTTCTTTCGGACCCAGCTTGAGCAGGAACGGCGCGGCGATGCGGGCCCATTCTTCCGGCGTGGGATAGGAGGTGGCGGACTGGCCGAACGACGACCGCAGCATGTCCGTGTTGATGATGCCCGGATTGAGCGGAATGGCCGCCATGGTCGAAGGCAGCTCCTGCGCGAGCGACTGGGTGAGGCCTTCGACGGCCCACTTGCTGGCGCAGTAAGGTGCGACTTCGGCGTCGGTGGAACGTCCCCAGCCGGAGCTGAAATTGACGATCACGCCGCGCCGGCGCTTCACCATGGCGGGAACGAAATGCCGGATGACGCTGGCCGTGCCCTTCACGTTCACGTCGATGAGTTCGGAAAATTCCCGGGAGCTGACTTCCCACAACGGCGCGCTCTTGTTGATGACTCCGGCATTGTTCAAAATTAAATCGGGTGGGCCGTGCGAGATGAGGCAGAGACTTGCCCAGGATTTCACGGCGTCATCCGAGGCCACGTCCACGGCGTAAAAATCGTGGGGTTGCCCGTATTGGTCGTTGAGCTTGCGGATTTCCTTCTGCGACCGGGCGCAGCCAAGAACCTTGTGACCCTCGCGCACAAACTCCGCCACCAACGCGCGGCCCAGGCCGCGGGTAACTCCGGTGATCAGAATGGTTTTGCTTTCGGGCACGCGGCAATTCTGATTCAAAGCGGAAGGTTTTCAATTTATTTTTGAAATTGTCGCGCGGGGGCCAGCCTGATTTTTAAAATTCTTTACTTTCCAGAGGCAGCTGGCGACTCTGGCGCACTTTTATGGACAAGTTCTGGAGTATTTGTGCGATGCCGATTGGCCTGATGATGTGTTTCGCCCCCGCCTTGATTGTGTGGTGGCTGACGAAGGACAAGGAAGAGTCCACGTCAGAGAAGCGCCAAGAGCGTCATTAATTCCGGCCGGCCCGTTGCCTGGCCGCCATCCTCATTGCCGCCGTCTTACTGGCCGGACGGCTCCTGGTTGACCCTATCCCCTTTGCTCCAATGTGGCGGAGCAGTCTTTACTGCCTTCAGCCGCCGTGGACACTGTCCGGCGGCGAAAATCTGAAGTAGTCGAAATCCGCGTGGACGTCTTTGGCCGGCTTTGATTGAGCGGCGAACACGCCGACCTTGGCCCCGATCCAGACGCCTTTTTGGGCCTGGAATTTCTCACCCACCAAAGTCCACGCGCCGTCCGTTCCCGCGAAACGGAAACAGCACAGGCCATCCTCAGCCACCGACACGCGGAGCCGGGCGCTTTTGCCAAAGGATTCGGCGAGCACCTGCTCGGTTTCTCCGGCGCGGAAAATCAGCTGCGGACCTTCGGATCCCTGGCGCAGGACCAGCGCGGCGTGGGAACGGCCCATGACGACCAGCCCGGCTTCGTCGCCGGGATTTTGCGGGGCGAAATCAACGAGGGTTTCCACGGCGAAAGTGCGGGCGGGAAATTTCTGCATCAGCAGATTCGGCGTGCGGGCGAGTCCGCCCTGGGCTGCCGGTTGAGCGGCCAATCGCAGCCAGCCCGGACGCGCTTTCAAGGAATGCCAGGAGTCCTGATGGTTGGCGTGCCATTGCCATTGGAGGCCGAGCTGGGGCGAATTGAATTCGTCCGTGGTTTGCGGCAGGGCAACGGGAACCTTTTTGAGCACGGGCTTCCGATGCTGCATGACCGGCTCGCAGACTTTGCCGGGTTCGACATTGCCCATCAGCGGCCATCCGTCCTGCCACTGCACGGGTTGAAGATGGATGATGCGCCCGCTGACGCCGGCATCTTGGAAATGAATGAACCACCAGTCGCCGGTCGGGGAATCAACCAAGGCGCCCTGGTGCGGGCCGTTGACGGAGGTGCTTCCCTGTTCGAGAACGATCTTGTCCTCGTAGGGGCCGTAGATGTGCCGCGAACGCAGCACGACCTGCCACCCGGTTTCCACGCCGCCGGCGGGAGCGAGCACATAATACCAACCGTCCTTCTTGAGGAACTTGGGTCCCTCCATCGTTGGATGGCGTTCGGGATTGTGGTAGATGATTTTGCCTTCGCCCAGCAGACGCGAGCCGTCCGGAGCCATCGGGCAAATGCGGATGATGTGCTTGTTGCCGGAACGGGAATGCGCGTAGGCATGCACCAGATAAGCCTGACCGTCGTCGTCCCAAAGCGGGCAGGGGTCGATCAAACCTTTGCCGGCCTGCAGGAGGTGAGGTTCCGACCAAGCGGCGCCCGGATGCGAGGCCGTGGTGACGTAGATGCCTTCGTCGGGGGTGGGGAAGAAAATCCAGAATTTGCCCGCGTGAAACCGGATGGACGGGGCCCAGACGCCGCAGCCGGGCTGCACGTCACGGTAGCGCGGGTCGGGAACATTTTTCAGCGCATGGTTGATCAGGGTCCAGTTCACCAGGTCGCGGGAATGCAGGATGGGCAATCCCGGGGTGCAGTTGAAGCTGGAGGCCACCAAGTAAAAATCTTCGCCGTGACGCACGACGTCCGGGTCCGAGTAATCCGCATAGATGACGGGGTTGCGATAGCTGCCGTCGCCCAGATCGGGCTGCCAGGGCCAGGCGAAGTTTCCCGCGGACAGGGTCGGTAAATTCGTGGTGGTGGAACTCATTTGGAATCAGATTGGCCGATGCGGGGCACGAGCAGTTGAATGGCAAGCAGGGAGATCACATACGTCCCCGAAAAATAGACAAAGACCCAGATGTAGCTTCCGGTTTCTTGCACGATGTAGCCGGTGAGTCCGTTGACAAAGCCGCCGGTGAAATAACCCACGAAGCCACCCAGGCCGACCACGGAACTGATGGCGTGTTTGGGCATGGTGTCGGAGACAAAACTGAAGAGGTTTGCCGACCAGCCTTGGTGGGCGGAGCCGGCAATGCCGATGATCAACACCGCCAGCCAGGCCGAGCCCGCCAGAGGCGCCAAAAATACCGGCACCACGGACAACGCGCAAATCAGGAAGGCCACCTTGCGGGCGGCGTTCAGGGACCAGCCCTTCGACAGCAGTCGTCCCGCCAGCCAGCCCCCCAGGACACCGCCGATGGCGGCGAGGCCGAAGAAGGCGCCTGTCCACCACCCAATCGACTGCAGGCTCATCATGCGCCGGAGCGGGGGGCAGGCATCCTCCAGCAGCAGGCGGTTGATGCGGGGAATGGTGTTGGTCTTGGCCGGCTTGCCGATCAGATCCAAGGTTTCCGTCCGCAAAGCCACCTGGGAAAAATAATTGGTGTCCAAACGCGTTGGAGTGAGGATCAGCCTGTTAAGATCCTCCAGAACCCTTGCGGTCAGGTTGGTTTGCGGCTCCGCCGCGTTCGGGGAACCGGCAAGAAGCGCCCGGGTCTCGGGGGAAAGCTGGCTCTGCAAATAACGCGCGACCTCGCTGTTGGTCCGGTTCAATTCGCCGGTCAGGACCGCGGGGGGCGGCAGATCGGTGAGAGCGAGCTTGGGCGCGGAAAATTTCTTTGCCAGAAAGTCCGGCAGAAACGATTGATAAAATCCCCAGGCCGGGGCGGCAAGAATTCCCGCAATCACATAGGCCCAGACGGCGCGATAGCCGAGGAGTTTGATCCAGGGAACCTTGACCTTCTTTTCCTCCACCGCCGGCAGCCCCTCGCGGATGTAATTCCGTTCGGCTTCCGACAGGTGCTTGTGCGTCTCCGGATGGTCGTAAATCCACCACCACCCGATCACCCACAAAAATCCCGTGCCGCCGGTCACATAAAAAGTCATCTGCCAGCCCAGGTGCAGGTAGATCCATGGTACCAGGATGGGGCAGAGCACGGCGCCCACGTTGGTTCCGGCGTTGAAGATGCCGGTGGCGAGCGCGCGTTCCCTTACCGGAAACCATTCGGCCACGATCTTGATGGCCGCCGGAAAATTTGCCCCCTCGGAAAGTCCCAGAAGAATGCGGGCGAACATGAAACCCGCCGCGGTCAGGGGCAGGGTCAGCGTCATCACAATGATTCCCTTTTCCGCCCAAGAGAACCATGGATACTTCATGCGGAAGACTTCGGTGACGGCGAGGTAATCGCACAGGCCGTGAGCCATCGCGGCGGCGCTCCAAATGACGACAAAGAGGGGAAGTCCGCGCTTGACCCCCATCCGGTCCATGGCCCAGCCGCCGAATAAATATCCAAAGGCGTAGGCGAAGGAGAAGGCCGCCGTGATGTAGCCGTAGTCCAGGTCGGTCCATCCGAGCTTTTCACACAGGGGGCCCTTCAGAATGCCGAGCGTCAGCCGGTCGATGTAGTTGACCGCCACGGAGAAGAAAAGGAGGGAGCAAATAACCCACCGAAACCGTCCGGGAGTCGAGGACGGCGGCGCTGGCTTGGTGGGCGATACGTTGGTCATGTGTCGGAAAGGTTTAACAAATCAGCCGGCCGGCCGCCTGCCTATTTTCTGCAAACCAGCTTGAGTTTTAAGCAGTGCCCGGAAACTCCCCGGGGCATTTCCCGTGGCGTCCCCGTTGGGGCATTTACGGAACCACGCTGTCATTAGTACGAATTTCATTTTCCCTTCAAGGGCCTATGCTGTTTTCAAATGAGCCCGCAGCCGTCGGCACATTCGGGCGATAAAATATGTCACACACCTTAAACATGGTCGGGGCCCCCGTCGAGATGGCTTTAATGCGAAAAGGATCGCGCGTGTTCGCCCTGCTGGGCAAGGCGACGGCGCTGGGGCTGGAGCCGTTCGGCCGGGAGGATGTCGGCCGAAGCTGGGCCGTCACCTCCGAATACGGCTGCCTGCGCCTGGAGCGGATGTCGGGCGACGAGGAGGTGACCGGGCTGGAATTGTTTCTGCCGCGGCCGTTGTCCTATGACTACGGCATTTGCGGCACCGGCGACGCTCCGGAACTGACGCGGGCGGTGTTTGGACTGCTGCCGGCGGAGCTGGATCTTTTGGTGAGCACGCTCCGGCAGGGAAGTTTTCCGATGCTGGGTTATGCGCTGACCAACACCAAGTGCAGCGTGAGCGCGGCCATCATACCAGGAAGCTGGCCGCATGTGGTCATCTCCAACCTTGCCCTTTACGGAAACGTGGTGTCGGTCGAGACGTTTGTGAGGATTCTCGTGTCCTCCCTGCCGCAAGGCCACCTGGCGACCCGTTTCCCCGCTCTCCAGCCGTTGACCAAGCAGTTGATGAAGCTGTCCATCGCCCGGCCGCGGGGCATTCCCTACAACGCGGAAATCCTCGGTCTCGCCCCGGCGGAGGCGCCCGCTCCGAAGACCAAAATCTTCTGAGGCCGGTCAGCTGGTCAGCAGTTGTTGAACGGAAATGCCGCGCAGTTCAAACAGGCGGCGGATGGTGTCCTCGATCAGGTTGTTCGGGCAGGAGGCTCCGGCGGTGATTCCGACCGTGATTTTTCCGGCCGGCAGCCATTGGCGTGTCTCAACTTCCTTCTTCTGATGCTGATCGTAGTGCACGATCAGCTCCTCCGACCGGATCATGGCGGCATTTTTGATGAAAAACGTCGGCAGCTTGGCCTCGCCCATTTCGGCGAGGTGCGAGGTGTTTGAGGAATTGTAGCCGCCGATGACGATGAGCAGGCTGAGCGGTTCGGTCAGGAGCTTTTGCAGCGCATCCTGCCGGTCCTGGGTGGCGCCGCAGATGGTGTCGAAGAAACGGAAGTGCCTTTCAATTTCCGCTGCGCCGTATTTTTTGAGCATCACCGCCTTGAGGCGACGCTGCACCTCCTCGGTTTCACCCCGCAGCATGGTGGTCTGGTTGGCCACGCCGACGGCCTGCAGGTGAATCTCGGGATTGAATCCGGGCGAATAGGCCCCCTTGAACTTCTCCAGAAACTTCTCCTTGTCGCCGCCGTTCAGAATATAATCACAGACGTAATCCGTTTCCGCCAGATTATAGACCACCAGATAATGCCCGCTGCCGTACGCCGTCGCCTGCGACGTGGTCGCCTTGGTCTCCTCGTGCTTGGCCTTGCCGTGAATGATGCTGGTGACGGATTCCTTCGAGTATTGGCGGACCCGCTTCCAGACGCTCATCACGTCGCCGCAGGTCGTGTCCACGAGGACACAGCCTTTTTCTTCGAGCTTGCGGCGGGTGGCGACCTCCGTGCCGAAGGCGGGAATGATGACGACATCCTCCCGCTTCAAATGGCTGATCTCCTCATCGCTCGGCTTGTTGGAAATCGTCTTGATGCCGAGATTCCGGATCTGGTCGTTGACCTCGGGGTTGTGGATGATTTCGCCCAGCAGATAAATCGGCTTTTCAGCTGGAAAGGATTTGCGCGCGGCGTACGCCAGATCAATTGCCCGCTCGACGCCGTAACAAAAGCCAAACTCCTTCGCCAGCTTGACGGTCAGATCGCGGGCGGACAGCACTCCGCCGGACGCGCGGATGCGCTCGACCAGTTCGCTGCGATAGTGGGAAAGCACCTGGGCCTGCACGGCTTCCATGATGTCCGGGCGGCGCAGGTTAATTTTTTGAGGCGCGGAAGGCGCTGGATTCGACATGGCGACAATCTATCACTCAGCGCGGGACCGTCGAGTCAGAAACCCTTCCGCCGGTGCGGTGGCGAGAAACCCGTCGAAAAGGTTTGCTTGGTCAGGGGTTCCTGCAATCATGACGGCCTGTTCGGAGCGTAGCTCAGCCTGGCTAGAGCACTTGGTTTGGGACCAAGACGTCGCAGGTTCAAATCCTGTCGCTCCGACCATTTTTTTCTCCTTCAGCCCTTCCCGGTTTTCATCGTCGGCAAATCATCCCGGTCCAGGCGCATGGCGGTCGCCGCGCTGCGGCAGGAACGGCAGAACAATTCCTCGGCCAGCGTCATGCGATGCGACGCCAGTGATATCACCGCCCAGCGCCGTTGCAGGGGCTTGCTCCCCACCGGCCGCATCCGCAGCCGTCCGTCCGCCAGTTCGCCGTTCGCCGTCCACGGCGAGGCGATCGCCACGCCGAGATTCAGCTTCGCGAGCTTGATGATGGCCGCCGTGCTGGCGACTTCCATCACGGCGTTGAGATTGATCTGCAGCCGCTTGAAATGCTCCTCCACCATCATCGTGGTCAGGCTGGTGCGCGGGTAGAGAATGAACTGCTGCTTTTGAATTTCATCCCGGGTGACCGTCCGTCCGTCCGCCCAGGCATGGCCCGGAGCAAACGCGAACATGAGCTCGTCCCGGAAAATCGGCCGCAGCGCAAGCCCGACCGGATTCGACGGCGTCAGCCCGAGGGCGAGGTCGAGCTTGTTCTGGTGCAGCGCCTCGATGAGCTGCGGGGTGTCGCCGGTCTGGACGTGCAGTTCGAGCAGCGGCGAATGCTTCCGCAGATCAATGAACACCTGGGGCAGGAGATGTTCCGCCAGTCCGGGCGGCGCGCCCAGGCGCAGCCGGGTCTGGCCCCATTTGCCCAGGCGCTTGACGGCTTCCGCCGCCGAGTCGAGCGCGGCCAGCGGGCTGCGCACCTGCGCGAGCAGCTGTTCGCCGGCATGGTTCAGGGCCATCTTTTTTCCGACCCGCTCGAACAGCCGGCAGTTTAATTCCGTTTCCAAGGCTTTCAGCGTGTGGCTGACCGAGGAGGGGGTCAGGTGAACCTTTTGGGCCGCGCCCACGATGCTGCCGCAGTCCGCCACGGCGCAGAAGATTTTCAACAAGCGGGTGTCCATGTGATTGGTTGGGCTGCGGCTAGCAACGAAAAGCGTCCGGCATCCGGCCGGTGAAATGTTCCATGGTTTCCGTTCAGCAACTTGCGAGCCTCGGGCGGCGACTTGAATTTTTTTCAGCTTCGCGGGGATTTCTTTGAAGGGATGGCGCGATTTGAAACCCGGGGCTGTTCAAAAAATTTCCCCGTGCGCAAAACAGGCCAGTCCTTTCACCCGCGGGCCCGCCTGCTCGTCAGCTAATTGTGCGGCCTGCCGATGCCGACATCCTCCTCAGCCTTGGGCAATAAGCAGCCCCCTGAATAAAACCAAACAGAATCGTGCGAATAAATCCACAACCGCGGCTCAAGCGCTCCAGATTTTTGGGGCGGAAATTCTTGGTCGGCATCTTTGTGAAGCTTTGAAAGCGCCGTGGCACCGTCGCTGCTAGAGGAGCGGCAGCCTGAGAAGGCATCACATTAAACAACCAATAAGCGGTTCGTGGCGCGGTGGGACCATGAGCCGCAAGCAAACATGAAACTATGAAAAAAGTCGAAGCGATCATAAAGCCGTTCAAGCTTGAGGAAGTGAAGGATGCGTTGGCGGAGATAGGGGTGGAGGGGATGACGATCACGGAGGTGAAGGGATTTGGGCGGCAGAAGGGGCACACGGAGATCTACCGTGGGAGCGAGTATACGGTGGATTTTCTGCCGAAGATCAAGCTGGAGGTGGTGTTGCCGGATGAGCGGATCGACGCGGCGATCGCGGCGATCGTCAAGGCGGCCAAGACGGGCAAGATCGGGGACGGGAAGGTGTTTGTGAGCAAGGTGGAGGACGCGGTGCGCATCCGGACCGAGGAGAAGGGCAACACGGCGGTGTGAGGGGAGCAACCCAACCAAATTTGAAAGAAAGAAACCAACCATGAAACGAACAATGCTTTTGATGATGGCGGCCCTGGTCCTGACCTGCGGCCTGAACCGGGTGCTGGCCGACGATCTGCCGGCGGCCTCGCTGGAGAACCGGATAGCGGCCTTGGAAGCCTACATTGGCAACGGCGACCCCGGAGCCTCCCTGCCCAAGGACACCAACGGCGTGGTGACGGTGGCGGCGCCGGCGACGGTGGGGGTGGCCGGCCCCGGGCACAACGCGTGGATGATGACCAGCTCGGCGCTGGTGCTCTTCATGACCTTGCCGGGCCTGTTCCTGTTTTACGGCGGCCTGGTGCGGCGCAAGAACATCCTGTCGGTGATCGCCCAATGCTTCGGCATCGCGGGGTTGGTGACGATCCTGTGGGTGATCTTTGGCTACAGCATGGTCTTTGCGGACGGCAACGGGCCGTTCTTCGGGAACCTGAAGTTCGCCATGCTCAAGGGCGTGGATTCGCTGCCCAACACGAACTACGCGTATTGGGTGTCGCACAACGTGTTCAGCATGTATCAATTGATGTTCGCCATCATCACCCCGGCGCTGATCCTGGGCGCGATTGCCGAACGCATGAAGTTCTCGGCCATCCTGGCCTTCGTGGCCCTGTGGATGGTGGTGGTTTACTTCCCGCTGGCGCACATGGTGTGGGGCGTGGACGGGTTCATGAACGGCGTGTGGAACGCCAAGGCCTCGATCAAGGCCATCGACTTTGCGGGCGGCACCGTGGTGCACATGAGCTCGGGCTGGTCGGCGCTGATCCTGTGCCTGATCCTGGGCAAGCGCCGCGGCTTCGGCAAAGAGAACATGTCCCCGCACAGCATGGTGCTGTGCGCCATCGGCACGGGCATGCTCTGGGTGGGCTGGTATGGATTTAACGCCGGCTCGGCGGTGGCGGCCGACGGCGTGGCGGCCAACGCCTTCATGACCACGACCATTGCGACGGCGGTGGCGTGCTTCGTGTGGCCGGTGATGGAATGGATCACCCGCGGCAAACCCAGCGTGCTGGGCTTCTGCTCGGGCGCGGTGGCGGGATTGGTGGTGGTGACGCCCGCGTGCGGGTTCATCGATGCGACCGGGGCGCTGATCATCGGCGTGGCGGCGGGCATCGTGCCGTGGTTCTTCTGCTACAAGGTCAAAGGCTGGTTCGGCTATGACGACGCGCTGGACACGTTCGGGGTGCACGCGGTGGGCGGAACGCTGGGGGCGCTGCTGACCGGGTTCCTGGCGACGCCGACGGTCAACGGCAACCTGAACCTGAACCTCAAGGACATCGTGGGCAAGACGCTCTGGCTGGAACAGCTCAAGGCCATCGGGCTGACGCTGGCGCTGGCGATCGTGGGCACCATCGTGATCGCCTACGTGGTCAAGGCCGTGATCGGCCTGCGCCCGAGCGAGGAGAACGAAAGCCTCGGCCTGGACCTCGCCGAACACGGCGAAGAGGGCTACCACGGCGCCGGACAGTAAGCTTCCAAGGAGAGAGATACAGGGCTGTGCCAGTTCGGAAACCCCGGACTGGCACAGTTGTTTTTAGGGGAAGGGTTCCGTAAAAGGCCGGCGGCAACCTCCGATTTTGTCCCTGATTCCCGTTCTTGATTTGAAAGGGCGGAAAACTATCATGTCGTGCGTAACACTTGGGCAGCCTAAAACAACGTGACGACCGGTAATTTCAATTTTTCTTTGGTCAGCAGCCAAACGTGGCGGGGGTCAGCAAGTCTGGCCAGACCATTATGACCGCTCCGGCACCGGCCCGGGGGCGGTATCTGGCAATGCTGACGTTGGGCGCCCTGGGGGTCGTCTATGGCGACATCGGCACCAGTCCGTTGTATGCCTTTCACGAATGTCTGGTCGGTCTTTCGCCCCTCCCAGCGTCTCAAGACAATGTGCTGGGCATCCTGTCCCTCATTTTTTCCTCCCTGGTCCTGATTGTATCCATCAAGTATCTGGCGTTTGTCACCCGGGCTTCCAACAAAGGCGAGGGCGGCATTCTCGCCCTGATGGCGCTGGCGTTTCCCGAGCGATTGCGCAAAGGGGTCAAGCCGTCGGCCTTTTTGATTGCCATCGGGGTGTTTGGCGCCGCGCTGTTGTATGGCGATGGCATGATCACGCCGGCGATTTCCGTGTTAAGCGCCATGGAAGGCATCAGCGTGGCGACACCGGCGCTGGAGCACTTTGTCGTCCCCCTAACCATCGTGACTTTGATTGGTTTGTTTGCCGCGCAAAGCTGGGGCACCGGGCAGGTGGGCGCCGTGTTTGGGCCGGTGATGATCGCCTGGTTTGTGGTGATCGGTCTGCTGGGGATCGGCGGCATCATGAAGGCGCCGGAAGTCCTGCAGGCCTTGAATCCCTGGTATGGCATCAAGTTCCTGCTGAACGACGGCTGGCGGGGCTTTGTCGTGCTGGGGTCGGTGTTTCTGGCCGTGACCGGCGCGGAGGCGTTGTATGCGGACATGGGGCATTTTGGGGTCCGGCCCATCCGGCTGGCGTGGTTCTTCCTGGTCTTGCCGGGGTTGTTTTTGAACTACCTCGGGCAGGGCGCGCTGGTGCTGCATGATCCTTCCGCGATCGAAAATCCGTTCTACCTGCTCGCGCCCCGCTGGGCGTTGTATCCGCTGGTCGGACTGGCAACGGCGGCCACGGTCATCGCCTCCCAGGCGCTGATTTCCGGGGCGTTTTCCCTGACCTTGCAGGCGGTGCAGCTTGGGTATCTTCCCCGCATCGCGGTCAAGCACACCTCCTCCACGGAACGCGGCCAGATATACATGCCGCATGTGAACTGGTTTCTGCTCGTGGCCTGCATCGGGCTGGTGCTGGGCTTTCGTTCCTCCAGCCATCTCGCCTCCGCCTACGGCGTGGCCGTGACGCTGACCATGGTGACCACCACGATCTTGTTCTTCTTTGCCGCCCGGCATCTCTGGAATTGGAGCCTGGCCAAAGCGGCGGTCATCTGCGGCGTGTTCCTGGTTGTGGAGATCGTTTTCTTCGCGGCGAACCTGCTCAAGATTCTGCACGGCGGCTGGTTTCCGCTAATCATGGGGCTGGTCATTTTCACCCTCATGGCCACCTGGAAGCAGGGGCGCAAGCTGATCTGGGACAAGCTCCGCCCCACCGCCATGCCGTTGGAAATGTTCCTCGAAGGCGAGACCTTGCAGAAGCTCGTCCGTGTTCCCGGCACCGCCGTGTTCATGTCCGGCAATCCCGAGGGCACGCCCATCGCCCTCCTGCACAATCTCAAACACAACAAGGTGCTGCATCAGCGCAACCTGCTCCTGACACTCGTCACCGAGGAGGTGCCGCAGGTCAGCCCGGACAAACGTTACGAGGTGGAGAAGCTCGGCTCGGGTTTTCAGCGCATCATCGCCCGCTATGGCTTCATGGAGGAACCGAACGTGCCGGAGCTGCTGTCCGCCGCGCCCCTGGACGGCCCGCCGTTCAATCTGCACAGCACCACCTTCTTCCTGAGCCGGGAATCCGTGGCCATCGCCAAGTCGAAACGCATGATGCTCTGGCGGCAATGGCTCTTCTCGGTCATGTCTCGCAACGCCCAGTCGGCAAACTCCTTCTACCGCATTCCGCCCAACCGCGTGATTGAACTGGGGATGCAGATTGAAATCTAAGCGTCTCTCATCTCCGGCCGGCCATTCCGCAGTTTCCTGTTTTGCTCACCCCGCCCGTTTGCTAGGCTCGTCCCATGGAAATGTTTCACAAGATTTTGAAGACGGCGGTGGACGGACACGCCTCGGACATCCACATCAAGGTCGGCACCCCGGTCATCTTCCGCATCAGCCGCCAGCTTGTCGCCATCGAATGCCCCTATCCGACGCAGGAATGGCTCAACAGCGTGGTTGAAACCATCACCCCGCCGCACCAGCACAAAAAGCTCGAAGAAGAACGCGAGGTGGACTTCTCCTATCACCTTCCCGGCGTGGGACGCTTCCGCACCAATCTTTTCCAGCAGCGCGGCCAGTGGGCGCTCGCCATGCGCTACGTCAAAAACAACGTCCCGAGCTTCGAGGAGCTCGGCTTGCTGCCCATCGTCAAGACGATCGCCGAATCTCCCCGCGGCATTGTGCTGGTCGCCGGATCCACCGGTTCCGGCAAGTCCACCACGCTTGCCGCGATGATCGAGCACATCAACGCGAACTGCAAAAAGCACATGGTGACGCTCGAAGACCCGATTGAATACGTCTTCGAGGACAACCAGTCGGTGATCGAGCAGCGCGAGGTCGGCCTGGACACCATGTCCTTCCATCACGCGTTGAAGCACGTGCTGCGTCAGGACCCGGACATCATCATGGTCGGCGAAATGCGCGACGCCGTCAGCTTCAGCGCCGCCATCAGCGCCGCCGACACCGGCCATCTGGTCTTGTCCACCCTGCACACGACCAATGCCGCCCAATCCATCAACCGCATCCTCGACTTCTTCAAGGCCGAGGAGCGCGAACAGGTCCGGCGTCAGCTCGCCGGCTGCATGCAGGCCGTGATCTGCCAGCGCATGGTGGGAACGGTCAGCGGCAGCATGACGCCCGCGCTGGAAATTCTCATCAACACCTCCACCGTCAAAAAGCTCATCGAGGAAAACCGCCTGGACAAACTGGGCGCCGCCATCGAGACGGGCAACGAGGACGGCATGTTGAACTTCAACCAGGCGCTTTTCCAGTTGGTGAAGGACGGCAAGGTTTCCAAGGCCGAAGCCATGGCCAAGGCGAGCAATCCGCAGGCGCTTGAAATGAACTTCAAGGGCATCTTCAATTCGGAAGGCCGCCGCATTCTCGGCTGAGCCGCCGGATCATTTTTCGGGAGCGATGTAGAGTCCGCCGTCGTCGAGATGGCGGATGATCATGTCCACGGTGCGGTCAATCGCGCCCTGGTTTTCCTTGACCACCTTCCGACCCAGTTCGCCGAGTTCGCGCCGCCGCGTCTCGTTGCCCAGCAGGTCGGCGAGGGTTTTCTCCAGGTCCGACGCGTCCTTGACCTGCACGACGGCATTTTGCGCGAGGAAGATGCGGACGATGTCCTCGAAGTTCTGCATGTTCGGACCGAACACCGTCGGCTTGCCCAGCGCGGCGGGCTCGATCGGGTTTTGTCCGCCGCGGGCGGTGAGGCTTTTGCCGACAAAAACCACCGTGGCGGCCTGATAAAAGTTCATCAGCTCGCCCGTCGTGTTGACCAGCAGGCATTCGACGGCCCCCGGCTCAAGGCGGGTGGCGGCATGGATGTCTGTCCGGTAAAACAGCTTCACGCCGGTCTTTGCCAGCTGCTTCCCGATGGTGGCGGTGCGCTCGAAATGCCGCGGCGCAATGATGAGGAACAGCTTCGGGAAATTCTTTTTCAACCGCCGGAACAGTTCCACCAGCAGCAGCTCCTCGCCATCGTGCGTGCTGCCCGCCACCAGAATCTGGGCGTCGGCGGGAACCCCGAGCTGCGCCAGCATTCCCGGGACGTCCACGGGCTTCGAGATGTGCAGGTTGGCGGTGTCAAACTTCAGATTGCCGAACACCTGCACGGCTTCGGGCCGGCAGCCGATGTCGCGGAGCTTCTTCGCGTCCCCCTCGTTCTGCGCGCCGACGCCGCGGAAGCTGGCGAAGAGTTCCCGGAACAAAAAGCCGAAGCGCCGGTAGCCGCGGTGCGACTTGGCGGAGAGCCGGGCGTTGACGAGGAAGAGCGGGGTTTTGCGCTCGCGCAGCCGCCAGATGAAGTTGGGCCAGATCTCCGCCTCGACCAGGACAACCGCCTCGGGCCGCAGGATGGCGATGGCGCGCGCGACATATTTCCGGCGGTCAACCGGGTAGTAAAACTTGCCGATGTGCACCGGCAGCTTCTTTTGCAGCTCCGCCATGCCGGTGGTCGTGGTGGTGGAGACGACGATCTTGACGTTCGGCAGCCGGGGTTCGAGCGCGCGGATCAGCTGCGTGCAGATGTTGACCTCGCCGACGCTGACGGCATGCATCCAGAGGACATGGCGGTTGGTGATGGACTGCTTGAACTTGGCGTCGAACACGCCAAAGCGCTGCCAGAAGCCCGCCTGCCACTGCCCGCGCCGCCACAGCCGGAAGAAGTAATACGGCGATGACAGGACAAAAAAAACCGTGAACAGGATGTTGTAGGCAAATCGCACAGCGTCCCCGCAAGGGTTCATCATTAAAACGGACATTGCCGATCCGCCGCAAAACTTTTTTTAATCAAAACCTCCTCCGTCGGCGGGGCGTCTGGTTTGTCACCGGCGGAAGAACACCCACCAGACCACCACCAGCAGCGGCAGCATGAACGGCAGGGTGAAGCGGAAGAGGTAGCCGAGGAATCCCGGCGTCTTCACCTTTTGATGGTCGGCGATGGCCTTGACCATGAAGTTGGGGCCGTTGCCGATGTAGGTGTTCGCGCCGAAGAACACCGCGCCGATGCTGATGGCCACGACGTATTGATTGAAGGCCGCGTTGCCGAGCAGGAAGCAGACTTCGATCTCCTCCTTCGAGACGGTTTTCGCCAGCACCTCGTCGCCGTGGTAGCGCTGCAACGCCATAAAGGTCGCCCGAATCTGTTCGGCATGTGGCCCGACGACATTGTTGATGTCCGCGCCGCCGGTGGCAATCAGATGCTGCACCTGGCTGATGATGTCGGCATCCACAAAGGAGCTGAACGTCGCGCTCAGGAAGCACAGGTAGGTCGGCGCATTGTCGAGCGCGCTCGAAAGCACGCCGCTGCCCCAGTAGAACAGCGCCGGGGCGGGGTTGCTGCCGAGCAGCGAACCGGCATGGCCTTCCAGCCACGCCAGCGCGGGCATCATGGTGGCGAAGATGCCGACAAACAGAATCGCGACCTCCTGCACGGGATGGAAGTTGAAGTGGTTGGCCTCGTGGACGGATTTCTTCGTGGTGAAATAGGAGCCGGCGGCGGCGGCGATCATCAGGATTTCCCGCAGGAACACGGGACGTTCGAGGAAGACCGCACCGATCAGCACCGCGAGAAAGAAGAGGTTGCCCAGCCCTTGAAAGCTCCATTCCTCGTGGGCGGTCTCCTTGGCGGCGATTTCCCGGGGCGCCCTGGCGAAGTTCCGCAAGTCCACGACGTAGAACATGGCGAGCAGCAGGCCGACGCCCAGCAGCCACATCGGCCAGCAATGTTCCGCCACCCACCAGAACGGGATGCCGCGGAGATAGCCGAGGAACAGCGGCGGATCGCCGATGGGCGTCAGGCAGCCGCCGATGTTGGACACGATGAAGATGAAGAAGACGATGTGGTGGCTGGTGATGCGATACTTGTTCATCCGGATCCACGGGCGGATCAGGAGCATGGAGGCGCCGGTGGTGCCGAGAAAGTTCGCCAGCACCGCGCCGATGAAAAGGAACAGGACGTTGACCAGCGGCGTGCCTTCGCCCTTCACGTTGATGTGGATGCCGCCCGACACCACGTAGAGCGAACCGATCAGGGCGATGAAGCTGACGTATTCATGGGCGACGTGCAGCACGGGCTCATGGGCGCGGAGAAATCCGAGGTAATAGGTCAGCGTGACGGCGGCGAGCCCGAAGGAGACCTTGGCGTAATGCTTCAGCCACCAGTTCGGAAAGAGCAGGGGGCCGAGCGCGATGGCCGCCAGCAAAATGCCGAAGGGCAAGATCATCCACGGATTCAATTCAAGGGCGTGCGTTTCCACGGCGCGAACACTAGGGCAACTTCCGGCGCAAGGCAAACTTCGTCGGCGCACTTTCGGCTTTGCAGCCTTTTCCCCCGTTTGCATAGTGGGCGCATGGACAAAGACCAGGTGGCGGAAATTCTCGTGAGCATCGGCACGTTGCTGGAGTTGAAGGGCGAAAATCCCTTCAAGACCCGCGCCTATGCCAACGGCGCGCGCATCATCGAAACGCTCCAGGAACCGCTCGCCAAGGTCGTCGCGGAAAATCGCCTGGGCGAGATCAAGGGCATCGGCGAGGCGCTCCAGCAGAAAATCACCGAGCTCGTCACCACGGGCAAACTCGCCTACTACGACAACTTGAAAGCCTCCGTGCCGCCCGGTCTCATCGCCATGCTGGACATTCCCGGTCTTGGCCCGAAGAAGGTCAAGGCGGTTTACGACCAGCTAGCCATCGAGACGGTCGAGGAACTGGAGCAGGCCTGCCAGGACGGGCGGGTGGCCGCGCTCAAGGGCTTCGGGGAAAAGACGGCGTTGAACATCCGCGACGGCATCCAGCGCCGCCGTGCCTATGCCTCCAAGCATTTGCTCGCGGATGCGCTGCGGGTGGCGGAACCGCTGCTCGATGATTTGCGGCAGCATCCCGCCGCGATCCGTTGCAGCACGGCGGGCAGTCTGCGGCGGCACAAGGAGGTCATCGGCGACATTGATTTCCTCGTCTCGTCGAAACATCCGGCGGACATCATCGAGTGGTTTGTCAGCCAGCCCGGCATCGTCAGCGTCATGGCCAAGGGTGAAACCAAGGCGAGCGTCGTGCTCGAAGGCGGCATCCAGGCGGACCTGCGCGTGGTCACCGACGCGGAGTTTCCCTTTGCGCTCCTCTATTTCACCGGCAGCAAGGAGCACAACATCGTCATGCGCCAGCGCGCCATCGAACGCGGCCTGCGCCTCAACGAATACGGCCTGTTCAAATCCAAGGAGGAAACCCGCGACCCGAAGCTGCTGGTGAAATGCGCGACGGAGGAGGAAGTGTTCGATGCTCTGGACTTGAATTTCATCCCGCCAGAATTGCGCGAGGACATGGGCGAATTTGCCGTGGCGGAAAAGGAGCCGTTGCCGCGGCTCATCGAGTGGAGCGACCTCAAGGGTTCGCTGCACAACCACTCCACCTGGAGCGACGGCCAGCAGACGCCGGAGCAGATCGCCAAGGCCATGAACGAACTCGGCCTGAGCTACTGGGCAATCACCGATCATTCGAAGACGTCCTTTCAGGCGAACGGTCTCGACGTCGCGCGCGTGCGCCAGCAGATCGTCGAGGTCCGGGAAATCAACCGCCGCCTGGCCGACGAAGGCATCGAGTTTCGTCTGCTGACCGGCACCGAGGTGGACATCCTCAAGGAAGGCAAACTGGATTTTCCCGACGACCTGCTGGCGGAGTTGGACGTGGTCATCGCCAGCGTGCATCAGCGTCTGGCGGAAACCGAGGCGGAGACGACGCAGCGGCTGATTCGCGCGGCGGAGAACAAATACGTCCACGCCCTCGGCCATCTCAGCGGCCGGCTCCTGCTGGAACGGGAGCCTTACAAGTTTGACGCCCACGCCGTCATCGACGCCTGCGCGCGGACCGGCACCTGGATTGAACTCAACGCCACGCCGGAACGTTGCGACATGGACTGGCGGCTGTGGCCCTATGCAAAACGTCAGGGCGTGAAATGCCTCATCAACTGCGACGCGCACCGCTTCGAGCACGCGGGCTATCTGCGGCTGGGCGCGGGCATGGCGCGCAAAGGCTGGCTGACGCGCGAAGACGTGGTAAACACGCTGCCGCTGGAGAAACTGCTGCGGGAACTCAAACGCAAGCGCGCCCACTGTAGCGGCGGTCTGTGACCGCCGTGGTTTGGATTACACTTCCTCGGCGCTCACAGAGCGCCGCTACAGGAGCTTTTCCAAGATCATCCAACCTGGTGGAGCAAAGCTGCGGCTTTGCTGGCATATGAGGCGGCGCGCAACGCCGCCCTACCTGAGGAAGCGGCTCAGTGGCCGGTCTTCAATTCCACCACGTCGTGCGGCGCGGCTTCACGCTGGCCGGCGGGGCTGACGCGGATGTAGCGGGCCTTCTCGCGGAGCTGCGCAAGGTTACCCGCGCCGAGATAGCCCATGCCGGACTGGATGCCGCCGATGAGCAGGCCGAGCACGCGGTCCACCGAGCCGGAGACTTCCTTCAACGCCTCGACCCCCTCGGGCGCGACCTTCTGCGTGACGTTGGCCGAGTGGCCGTAGCGCGCCGCCGAGCCGGATTTCATCGCCGCCAGACTGCCCATGCCGCGGTATTGCTTGTAGAGCTTGCCGCCGATTTCCATGATCTCGCCCGGCGCCTCCGTGCAGCCGGCGAGCAAGCCGCCGCAGATCACGGCCTTCGCCAGGGTCAACGCCTTGACGATGTCGCCCGACTTCGTGATGCCGCCGTCGGCAAGGATGGAAACTTTCTTCTTCGCCGCCGCGCGGGACGCGATGTAAAGCGCGGTCATCTGCGGAATGCCGACGCCGGCGACGATGCGCGTGGTGCAGATGGACCCGGGGCCCTGGCCGACCTTGATGACGTTCGCGCCGCAGCCGGAAAGGAATTCCACGCCCGCGCCGCTGGTGACGTTGCCGGCGATGATCGGCAGCTTCGGGAAGGCGTCGCGCAGCATCTTGACCGTTTCGCCGACGCCCTTGGTGAAGCCGTGCGCCGTGGACACCGCCACGACATCCACGCCGCGTTCGATCAGGCCGCCGACGTGGGTGAGGATGCGTTCCCGGTCCAGTTCGCCGAAGGCGTTGCGCGTCGCCGAAACCGCCGCGCCGCAGATGAGATGATGGTTGGCGTCGCGCGCGGGCTTGAACTGCGACCGGCGTTCGGCCGTGATGCGCTCGACGTCGCTCAGCGTAATCAGGCCGCGCAGGTTGTCCTTGTCGTCCACGACGAGCAGCTTATGGATGCCGAGATGCTCGGTGAAAAACTTGTCGGCGCGGGCGATGGGATCCTTCCGCAGCTCCTTGTGGTTGATCGTGTGAACCTGCGCGCGCGGGGTGAGGGCTTCGGAGACTTTCCGCTTGGCGTAACGCGGCTTGACGACATGGCCGGGCAGCAGGCCGAGCAGCTTGCCGTGCTCATCCACGACGGGAAAGGTGCCGAAGCCGAATTTGCGCTGCTCGATCTGCGCGAGGACGTCGCCGATGAACTGGTCGGGCATGACCTTGATCGGCTCGGAGATGAGGCCGTGGACGTGGTTCTTCACGCGGCTGACCTCGGAAAGCTGCTGCCGCTCGGGCATGTTGTAATGGATCAGTCCGAGACCGCCGTTCAACGCCATGGCGATGGCCATGCGGGATTCCGTCACGGTGTCCATGTCCGAGGACACGACGGGAATGTGCAGGCTCAAGCCCTCGGCGAGTTCGGTGTCGAGCTGCGTGTCGCGCGGAAGAATTTCGGAGTAAAGCGTCGCCAGGGTGACGTCATCGAACGTCAGGCCGATGTTGTTGTAGGCCCGGAAAAAGGAGTCGGCGGGTTTGTAGAACGCGGAATCGAGATTGTCGGACGGTTTGGTCGCTGCCATGTCAGAAAATGCCAACGGGCGGCGGGCTTTGGCAAGAACAGTTTCGGGGCGTAAGCGTTCGCGGGCTTACCAGCTGAATCCTGCCAGCCAAAAACAGCCGACCACCATGGCGGCGACGGCGCAGGTGCCCATCAGTCCGCGGTAGATTTTCACGCTGTCCGAGCAGCGAATGGCCAGCAGCCCCATGCTCCAGGAGAAGATCGCCATCGCGAAGATCGTTCCGCCGCCAAAGGCCAGCAGGTAAAGAATCGCCTGCGTTTTCGTGGGCAGGGCGAGCATCGGCAGCACGCCCAGCAGATGCGAACTGCCGGCCAGCCCGTGCAATGTGCCAATGGCGAAGGCGGTGTGGGCGTGGCGATGCGCCTCGGCGGCCTCGTGCTTGCCGTGGTGATGATGGACGTGAAAGTGAACGTGCGATTCGCCGTCGTGATGATGTTCGTGCGCGTGGACGTTGTGCTTGAGCGCCCGGCGCAGCGCCCACAGGCCGATGGCGAAGAGGGCCACGCCCACGATGCGGTCGCCGGACGACGAGAGAAATTCCAGCGGCAGCTTTTCCCGCAGCCAGAGCGAAAGGAGGCCCACCACCGCCACGCCCGCGGAATGGCCGAAGCCCCAGCGCAGCCCGGGAATCCAGGCGCGCTTCGGACTCCGCACCGCCAGCGGCGCAATGGCCGTCAGATGATCCGGGCCGGTCAGCACGTGGATCAATCCCGCCAGCAATCCTGTGAAGAAAACGATCATGATTCGATTTCGCCCGGCACTCTGCGCGAACCCGGCCCAATGTCAAAGCAATCTTGCCGGCTGCGTTGAAGTCTGGGGCCGGGGGCGGATTTTTGCCATGCGGGTTTTGTCCGGAGCCGGGCGTATTTTGGCCGCTGCCATTGCGGACTCGCCGCCTTGAAAATCACCGCGCCTGCAACTTGAGAAAATTCTTCAAAATCTGCCGGCCATTTTCCGTGAGGATGCTCTCCGGATGGAACTGCACGCCCCAGACCGGCAGCGTCTTGTGCTTCACGCCCATGATCTCGCCCTCCTCGGTTTCGGCGGTGACCTCCAGACAGTCCGGCAGGCTGCTGCGTTCGATGACGAGCGAATGATACCGCGTGGCCGCGAACGGATTGGGCATGCCTTCAAACAAATCCCGGCCGTTGTGCTTAATGAGCGAGGTCTTCCCGTGCATCATGCGGTAATTCACGATCACGTTGCCGCCGAAGGTGTGGCCGATGCACTGGTGGCCGAGGCAGACGCCGAAGACCGGCACCTTGCCGCTGAACGAGCGGATGATGTCGTTGGACAGGCCGGCTTCGCGCGGGGAACACGGGCCGGGGGAGACCAGGATGCGTTCGGGCTTGAGCGCGAGCGCCTGCTCGACGGTGATCTGGTCATTGCGATGCACCTGGAGTTCAGCCTTCAGCTCGCCGAGATATTGCACGAGGTTGTAGGTGAACGAATCGTAGTTGTCGATGACCAGAATCATGGCGGGCATACGTTAGCAGCGTCTCCCGTTTTGGAAATCAGGAAATTGGCCCGCTCCCGGCCTGGTCACTCCCACGACCGCTCCGCCACACAACCCAACCGGCTGATGGGGCGCGCACCGCCCAAGGCGGTTTCCCCCAGTCAGGCACGACCTCATGGGCTCACCTGCCAGGTGATGCTCGCATAGGAGCTGGTGACCGGGACACCACCGGACACGATCGGGAAACACGCGCCCTGCGGAACAGACGGAAACAGAATCTGGAAACACCGGGAAAGGAACCAAAGACCGGAACGCTTTTAAGAAAAAAAACTAGCTCACACCCCACTTGCAGTTGACAACCCTCATAGGCGCTGCAGCGCATGATTAGCGAACCAACCCCGCTTTGCGGGGAGCAATGACGTAAGAAACTGAAAGGGCAACTTTCGTTGAATATCAACGGTTTGCATGGCTAGTTTCTCAGGAGGCGGCATTGTCGTCATAAGGAATAGTCAAACCATACAAGACCTCTCCGCTTAGTCTAGCTCGTGCAATGTCCGCCGAGCCGATACGCATGTCATCCATCGGCCAGACCTTGCTCGAACGATTCGGCTTCACGCCCGCCAACTCAAGAACACGGTAACGGTCTCGACGCAACTGCTCCTGAGCGCGAAGTCTCGCCTCACGAGGAGAACCCGCAAAAACATACAAACGAACAAACGCGCCGTCGCCTTTGTGTGCTGAGCCGTCGAGAAGCGGCAGGCGGCGATAACCGCGCCCGCAACCGGTGTCCGCAGTGAGTGTGTATAGTCGGTTTCGCATGGCGCTCTCTGCCGCCTAGACCCTATGGCTTAACAAAGTGAAAGAGCGGGTGTTTGATTGGGAGCGTGGGTTATCCGCTGTCGCGGACCTATCCACCAGGTTAAATGCCCGGCCTAGAATCGGGTCATTGTTAACGCATTGATAAAACCAAACACCCATGAACCATGTCATACATTACGTCGGTTTGGACGTCCACAAGGAAACCATCGCCGTGGCCACAAACTCGCCCGCATCCTCTGGCACCTGCTCAAACA
>JAXMHO010000030.1:0-28975 GCA_046346715.1 Verrucomicrobiota bacterium | reverse complement strand
ATGTCTTGGCAAATCGTAACGGGCGAAAAACGACCGCCATCGGATTGTAAGAACGGTGGCCGCCGAAGTAACGAAACGCGAGAACCGGTAACGTGCATCTCCATCGGCTACGGTCCGACCAATTCAGAACAATGGCGCGCTCTCCCAAACGTGGTAAAATTTGTTCCTCGACGTAATCATGCCAAATCGGACTGTCGGAATAGACAAACAACACATACCGGCCACGCGCACACCAGCAACACCAAGCAGCGATGTAAAGAAAAGAGCCAGCAAACAAATAATAGAGGAGTCCGAAAAACAGTAACGGTAGAATCAGCGGTAAAAGAACGATTAAAATCAGCAGCCCGAGCAGATCGGCAAGCCCTCTCTGTCTCTTTGTGCGCTGGTTACTCATGCCTTGGTCAAGCAGGCTAACGTCCAAAGCTCAGGCGCGCGGGACCAAATTGCGTAAGCCGCAAAGCGGAACTGAAAGCGCCATCCCGCGTTGCCTGCAGTGATTTGTTAGGCGACTCGGTTCTCATTTTGTGCCACTGTTGCTTGGACGTTCCTTATCCATATGGCCATTGAGATGAATCGCGAAAACAGTATGGTGCTCCGCGTGGGGCTCGTATGGCATACGCAAAATCACTGTCTCATCTGAAGCATTTGTTCGAGGGGCAACGTAAATAATGGCGTTCTGCGTAATGAACTGCCAATCGGAATCCTGCAACCATCCGACTGCTCTCAGCCCCTCGATACTCTGGGGAATCTCGTGTGTCTCCCGCATTTGCTGGCTTACCCTTTTCCCGAGCTGTAGGAAAGTGGCCACACGGTGGATTCGTGCATCGTGCTTTTGAAGACCCCACCAAGTTAACAGCATATACGCGCACCCCAGGGAGAACATCAGAATCAGAATTTTGATCCAAGGTCTCATCTAGTCGCCGAACATTTCTCTTAAGTCAGAGCCCATGCACCACATCGTGCACAGTCAGCTTTTGCAACGACTTGCTTTGTCATGGCATGATGAAATCTGACCGGCGCATTTCCTGCAAGAGTGATCGCACATAATAAGCGTCAAACCTCCGCCAAATTTTGCAAAGCTCGCCTTGGCCGCGGCGGGGCGCAAAGCAAGTGTGATTGCTTTGCCTATGGTCTTCTCCAGATTATGTGGGCGTTCTGTTAACCCACACGCTCACCGTTTGGTAGCCGGGAGATTCTAGACAAGGCCGTTCTGAAACTGGCTGGTGCGGAGACTACTTCTCCATCTTGATGTCCTGTCCGATGGCACGTTCGAGGCGGGCGCGGGCGACGGAGTAATCATGCAGCGCGACGATTTGCGTCGTGCGCGACTGCGTCAGCGAGGTTTCCGCGTCGAGCACATCGAGCTGGGTTCCCGTTCCCGCATCGGCGCGCGCGCGGGCCAGCCGCAGGGCTTCCTCGGCTTCCTCCTGAACTTTCTGCTGCGATTCCAAAACCTCCTTTGCCTCGACGAACGACGAGTAGGCCGTGCGCACCTGGAGTTCCACCTGGCGCGAGGCGTCCTGAAGATCCGTGCGGGCCTTGTCGCGCTGCGCCTTGGCCTGCATGACTTTTCCCTTGGTGAGCAGGCCGTCGAAGATGTCCCAGTTCAACTGCGCGCCGGCGTTCCAGCCGTCGATGGCGTGATCCAGAACGACCGGGGTGGTGAACTGAACATTGCGCCAGCCGTAGCCCGCGAAGGCCTGCAGGGTGGGCTGATAGCCTGACCGGGCGTTCTTGATGTTCTCCTCCTGCAGCAGCTCGAACTTGCGCAACGCGCCGAGCTCCGTCCGCTTTTCCAACGCCTGCGCAATCGCCGCCGGCAAGTCCACCTGGTAAGGCTCCGCGGCGAGCGGGTCAACGAGGTTCAGCGGAAGGTCCTCCCAGACATCGCGGGGAAGATCGTAGCCGAGGAGATTGGCCAGGTTGTTTTTCGCGATGCGATGCTGGTTGCGGGCGCGGATGAGGTTCGGGCGCGCGTTGGCGGCGGCGACTTCCGCGCGGAGCACGTTGAAGCGCGGCACGGTGCCGGCGTCGTAACGGCGCCGCTGATCTTCCAGCTCCTTGGTGAGCAAATTCACCGACGCCTCGTTGACGACAATCTGCTGCGCGCCGAGGAGCACGTCGTAGTAGGCGATGCGCGTGGCCAGCAGGGCGTCGGAGACGACGCTCTGGTATTGCAGCAGGGCCTGCTCCTTGGTGAGGCGCGCGGCGCGGATGGCGACGCCGACGCGGCCGCCCTCGTAGATGGACTGGACGATTTTCAGGCCGGCGTTCCAGCTCTGGTTCGGCTGGGGAAAGGTGCCGAAGTTTTCAATCGCGCTCGGGTCGGTGTAGGTGTAGCTGCCCACGGCCGTGATTTTGGGAAACGCAATGGCGCGCGTCTGCACGACGAGGCCGTAGGTGGCTTCGAGATCGTTGTGCGCCTTGAGAATGCCGGCGTTCTTTTGGAGCGCCGTGTTGAGCGCGTCCGCCAGTGTGAGCGGGCGGGTGATTTCAGCGGGCAGGGAAGCCGTGCCGTTGGTTTGCGCCCGCGCGGAAAGCGCCAGGAGGAGCGGCAGCAGGACGCGGAGAACTGTTTGAGTCGGTTTTCTAAACCAGCAGGAAAACGTTACATTCATGTCGCGAGGATAGTATCACGGCGGCGGCATTTTGCCGCGAAAATTTTTTGCCATCTTCAGGACTGGGAAAGGCGGGTGCTTCCGGTTAAACAAATTGTGGCCTCACGCCAAGGGCGCAAAGGACGCAAAGGTTTTCGTTGTTCCTACTTTGCGGCCGTGGCGACCTTGGAGGGAGAAACACTCCGGCCGCGATTCACCTACGCGGCGGGCACCACCGCCGACCAGCAGTTGGCGCCGAAACGGCCTTTGAATTGTTCCACCAGCGCCTCGGCGGCGCTCTGCCCGTGGACGAGCGCGAAGGTGGTGGAGCCGCTGCCGGACATGAGCGCGGCTTCGGCGCCCCGGTCGCGGAGGAATTCCTGATACAGCGCGAGGATGGGATGCTTCTCGAGCGCCGGAGCCTCCAGGGAGTTGTAGAATTCCGTGCTCGCGGCGGCGAGGTTTCCCAACTGCAGCCGGGAGATGAGCTGCTGGGCGCGGCCGGGCGTGCCGTTGAGGGCGGCGGGATATTTGGCGAGGGTCTGATACGACCACGCCGTGGAGATGCCGAAGCCGGGATGGATCAGCACAAACGACTTGCCGTGCAGCGCCGGGAAGAAATCGACCGGGGTGATGTTTTCGCCACGACCCGTCGCCAACGCGGGTTTCGGCTGGAGGAAAAACGGAATGTCCGAGCCCAGCGACGCCGCGATGTCGTGGAGCATGCGCATCGGCAAGGGGCGTCCGAAGATTTCATTCAGACCCAGCAGCGTGGTGGCCGCATTGCCGCTGCCCCCGCCGAGGCCGGCGGCGAGGGGAAGTTTTTTTTCGAGGTGGATGCGGATGCCGTCGCGGATTTCCGAGCGCTGAAAGAAGGCGGCGGCGGCGCGATGAACGAGATTGCCGGCATCCACGGGCAGGGAAGGATCGTTGCAGGTCAGGTGCAGCCCGTGGGTGACGCGCTCGAAGCGGAGTTCGTCGAAGACATTGACGGGGTGCATGACGGTTTCGAGCTCGTGAAAGCCGTCGGTGCGCTTGCCGAGGATGTTCAGCAGGAGATTGACCTTGCAGGGGGATTTCTTTTCAACCGTCATAATAAAAACGCGCCAACACGAATGTTGGCGCGTGGCAAATCACGTGCGGATTTCAGCGCGTCTCGAAGATCTGGAAACGGCTACCGGGCAGGAACGGGAAGGTGTCGCCGCCGCTGAAGCCCGTGTAGGTGTCGGTGGCATACATGGAGTCCTCCACCAGGTTGGGCTTGTAGTTGTCGGGATAAACCGGATTCGGGGCAAAGTGGCGGGTGAACACCGGGCGGTAGGGCGGGAAGGGGAAGGTGGCCACTTCGTAGAGGCCGATGCCGGTGCGGGCGAGGCTGCGGTTGATGCCGTGAATCGAGCCGTAGGTGTAGGCGACATCGGGGTCTTCATAGAGGCCGGCCTGCTCCATCGAGCGGCGAAACTCGCCGGCGCGGACGATTTCGGTGGTGTTGCTCAGGCCCCGGCCGAGCTTGCGCTCCATGTTGGCGCAGCCGGAGGAAAGCAGGCCCAGCAAGGCGATCACAGACAGAAGGCAAATGGTGTTTCGCATAGTGAATTGATTTATGGTTTTCAGGTTATCGCGATTCAAAAGCTTGTAAAGTGGCAATTCAGATTTCCATGGCCTCGCGCTTCCGCTCCTGCCGTTCCCAATACCAGGCAATCATCACGCTGATTTCGTAGAGGATTTGCAGCACCACCGCCATGACCACCTGGGTGAAAACTTCCGGCGTGGTGAGAAGGGCGCCGAGGATGAGGTTGACCACGATCATGTAGCGGCGCATGGCCTTGAGCCGGGCATAGTCGAGCACGCCGATCTTCACCAGCGCCAGCAGCACCACGGGCAGCTCGAAGCCCAGCCCCATGCCGAGCATGAACTTCGTCACAAAGCTGAAATACGTCTCCGCCCGCCATTCAGGAACTTTCACGCCCATCCAGATGGCGAAGGCCTCGGCATACTTCAAGGCCCGCGCCAGCACGAAGAAATAGCAGAAGCACACGCCGGTCAGGAACAGTCCCACGCCGACGGCGCAGGCGCGCAGGGCATACTTCTTCTCCTTCACCTTCAACGCCGGCAGGATGAACTGCGCGATGAAATAAAAGATGAAGGGCGCGGCGAGCAGGATGCCGCCGTAGAGCGCGAGGTGCAGCCCGGAGAGAAACGGCGCCGAGGGATCGAGGTAAACGAGGTCGGTGGCCGTCGCCATCATCTCCGCCTCGGTCGGGGTCTCGGTATGCAGACCCAGCACCATGTTCGTGCCGAGGAGCACGGGGTCGATTTGAATGCGGACGAAGCGGTTCGAGCCGAGGTCAACGGGGCCGATCCGGTTGGTCAGCGTTTCAAACGTGGTCAGGGTGTTGGTGCCGAACCGGACCATCACCCGCTGCTCCTTGGCGATGGAAATCAGCGCGGCCTGGCGCAGCGGCTGTTTGAGCAGCCAGATGATCTGCGGGGTGGCGTAAAGGCAGATGATCAGTCCGATGAGCAGGGCGGCGCCGCTCTTGACCAGCATCCAGCGCAGGTCTTCGAGATGATCGAGAAATGTTTTTACCGGCCCGCCGCCTTCTTCCGGATTCTCAGGCGGTTCTTCGGTGGGATCGGCCATGACGAAAGGTCAATCAGGCCTTGGGAGTCTGGCTCGCGTTCTGGGCGGCGACATTGGCCGGGGCGGTGGAGGGCGCCGGCGCCTTGTGTTCGGGACGTTCGTCGCCCGCGCGCTCAATCTCCTCGGTCACTTCGCGGGAGGCCTTCTTGAACTCATTGATGCCCTTGCCGAGTCCCTTGGCAAACTCCGGAATCCGCTTCGCGCCGAACAAAACGAGAATTACGACGAGCACCAACACCAGTTCGCCGCCGCTCAATCCCAAGACTGCTAAGGTTGTATTCATAAAAATCTATCAGCATGAAATAAATAAGCCGGTAATGGGCTTTAGTAAAGCGCCAAAACCGGCTGGGAAAACGATTCCCGGAGAAAATCAGGGAGCCGTCAGCACGACGAACTCGCCGCGGCGGTTCTTCGCGTGGGACGCTTCCGAATGGCCGAGGTCCACCGGTTTGTCGCGGCCGAAGCTGACGGTGTCCACGCGGGCGGCTTCCACGCCAAGGGCGACCAGGGCTTCGCGGATGGCGAGCGCGCGGCGTTCGCCGAGGGAGCGGTTGTATTCGTCCGTGCCGCGCTCGTCGCAATGGCCCTGGACTTCCACGGCCGCACCGGCGTTGCTCTTCAGGTAATCCGCCACGGCGGCGACGTTCGCCTGCTCGCTGGATTTGATGGCGGAGCTGTCATAGGCAAAATGAACGGTGTGCGCGGAGAGGGCGCTTTCGTTGCGGTTCCAGCCGGCATGGGAGCCCGCGGGGTTGGCCGCGATGCCCGTGCTGTTCAAACCGCCGCCGTTGTTACCATTCAAACCGCCGCCGGAATCAAGGGGGTTGCCCGAGCCGATGTCGTTGATGCCGCGTTCCGGCGCCCGGCCGGGAATATGGGTGACCCGCTGGGGGGAGTGTTTGCAGCCGCTGCCGATCAAAGTCAGCGCCAATCCGGCGGCCATTAAATATACCAATTTAGTTACTTTCATTTTTGCCTTCGTGTGTGGAACGGGCTTATTTAGCCCAACTGGGTTGTGAGTTAACGCCCGTTGAAACTCGGGCGACATCCTTGACTTGTTTGGTGGGCACGTCAAGCAAAGACAGGTGCCCGCCGCCGGCGCGGCTCGAGAAGATCAGCGTGCGGGAGTTCGGCCCCCACGACGGATCCTCGCCCGCCACCAGTGAAGTCGCGCTGCCGCCCTGCGACGGCACCACGCAAATTTCGAAATCGCCCATCTGCGACGTGAACGCGATCCACTTGCCGTCGGGCGACCAGTCAGGTTCGGAGGGGTTGCTGACGCCGCTGGTGGAAATGCGCTGTGCTGTGCCGCCGTTGACGGAGATTTTGCAGAGGGAACGGCGCTCCTTGATCTTCGTGGCAAAACAGATCCACTGGCCGTCCGGCGACCAGCACGGCGAGGATTCATCCTCGGGCGTCTTGGTCAGGCGTTTCAGGTTCGTGCCGTCGGCGTTGGCGACATAGAGATCCGGCCACCCGTCCTTGCTCAGAATCATCGCGATCTTGTCGCCGCGCGGCGAGGACGCCGGGCTGATGCTCGAACCGCCGTAATAGGCGACCGTCTTGCGCGCCCCGGAGGCGAGGTCGTGGGCGAAGATGGCCGGATTGCCGAGCTTGTAGGAGCAGTAGTTGAGCGCGAACTTTCCGCCGACCCAGTTCGGCGCGGTGACGATGGTGCCGTCCCGGGTGACGACGTTGGAGTTTTTTCCGTCGAAGTCCGCCACGGCGATTTCGGTGCTGCCCTGCGCGCCGACCTTGAGCGCAATCTTCGAGGACCCGATGCCTTTGCGGCTGATGGTTTCCAGAAAGTCGTCCACAAACTTGTGCGCCTGACGACGCAGTGAAGCGCCGGAATAGCTCTTGGAGAGAATGCTTTTCTTCTGGATGCGGTCGGTCACGCCGCCGGTGAGATTGCCGTTGTCGCTGCCGCTGATGACGTATTGGGCGTTGTCCGAGTTGGTGAAGTTGAAGCCCTGCACGTAGAGATCGAAGCGCAGAACCTCCGCCGCCTCGCCGGAAAATCCGCCAAGCGAAACCCAGACGGGCGGGGTGTTGCCGGGCGTGGTGTAGGTGGTGATCTCGATTTCGTCCGCCGCGAAGGCGCGGGTGGCGACGAGGCCGAGGCCGATCAGGGCAAAAAAGTTTTTAAATCCGAACATATGTTTCATCCGAGTCCTTGTTTGGCTTTGACGTTGAAATTGATGGTGACGGTGCGTTGATCTTCCTTCGCCCCGTCCGGCAGCGGCGGCACGGAGCGGACGCGGTCGAGCGTGGCCTTGACGGAATGGTCCACGAGGGCGTTGCCCGAGGAGCGGGCGATGCCGGAGGAAAGCACGTCGCCGTTGCGGCCGATGGTCACGGTGGCGGCCACGGTGGCGGAATCGTCGGCGACACCGTCGGGGACAATCCACGCGTCGGTGTAAACTTTCTTCACGCCGGCGAGCCAGTTGCCATAGGGAACGCCGCCGCCGCCAGGGCCTTTGAGAACGATGCTGGTCTCGCCGGAAAGATTGTCGGAGAGTCCGCGGGTCGCGCGGTTGAAGGCCGAGGCGATGCGCTGACGTTCCGCGCGTTCAGCCGCGGCGGCCTTGGCCTGGGCTTCCGCACGAGCCTTGGCGAGGTCCTGCGCATTGCGAACGACCGGTTTGCCAAGCTCGATCTTGTTGCTGTTGCGCGGCGCCTTTTTGCTTTCGACGATATCGGACTTTTCGTTCGGCGGAACCACCTCTTCGGCTTTGTCGGCCTTGGGTTGGGGCGGTTGCGGCTTTTCCACTTTCGGCGCGGGCGGAGCCGGAGCCGGCGGTATGGGAAGGTTTTCTTGTTTCGGCGCCGGGGGAGGGGGTGAACCGCCCTTGGGATCGCCGCCGCCGGACGCATTCGAATCGGTCGTGATCATCGGCACGAACTCAATGACCGGAACTTCTTCGGTGGTGGACTTCGTCGTGATGAACGCCGGGCCGATAAACAGCAGCAGGACCAGGAACAGATGAAGTCCCGTGGCCGCGATGAAACATTTTTTTTGCAGGCGGTTCATCGGCCTCCCTGCGGTTGCGTCCGCAATGAATAGCGTGTCAGTCCGGCGCTCTGGCAACGGTCAATAAGCGCGGTGAGATCCTTCGTCCGGCTGTTTTCGTCGGCGCGGATGAAGATGACCAGGTTGGGGTTCGCCTTGTAGTCGGCGGCGAGCTGCGGAATGAGCTGGTCGAGCTTCAAGATGCGCTTGTCCATCGAGTAATTGCCCTTGGGATCAATCTCAACCGTCCGGGTGTCGCGCTTGTCAATCTGCGGGGCCGCCGCCGCGCTGGCCTTGGGCAGCTTGAGTTCAAAGCCCTTCTCCAACAGCGGCGTCGTGATGATGAAGATGATCAGCAGCACGAACGCGAGGTCGAGCAGCGGGGTGATGTTGATGTCACTCAGCGTGACGAGCGAATTGCGCTGGGAAAAACGTTTCATGCCGCCGGCTTAATCTTCGAGATATTCCGTCTCCATCTTCGAGACCATCTCCTGCGCGAAGTTGTCCAGCTCGACCGTCAGGACGCGCAGATTGTGGACCAGCCAGTTGTAGCCAAACATCGAGGGAATCGCCACCAGCAGGCCGGCGACCGTGGTGATCAGCGCCGCGGAAACACCGGGAGCCATCGCGCTCAGGTCCGCCGCGCGGCCCGCCGCCGCCGCCTGGGCGACGCCGCCGAACGTGCTCATCACGCCCCAGACGGTGCCGAGCAGACCGAGGAACGGCGCGCCGCTCACCGCGATGGCGAGCAGGATGAGGCCGGATTCCAGCTTGAGAGATTCCTGCGCGACAGTGTTTTCCAACGTGCGTTTCACGTGTTCGATGCCCTTGAGCGAGGCCTGTTTCTTGCGGGTGCCGTCGGCGTTTTTGAGGCGCGCATCCAGTTCGATGCTGCCCGCGCTGTAAACGGCGAACAACGGGCAACCCTCGGCCTGCACGCGCCGGTCATAGACATCCAGCACGGCCTTTTGGGAGCGAAACTCGGCGTTGAAAAACTGGTTGAGCTTCTTGGCGCGGCGCATCTGGATGGCCTTCGAGATCATGACGGCCCAAGCCACGATGGAGAAAATGACGAGGAGAACGATGATGGCCTTCGCCTCGGCGGTGGCCTGGCCCCAGATATAAACGAGCTCCCACTTCGGTTGGGCGGAAGCGGTTCCTGCGGCTAATAGGCAATGTACGTACATAAGGGCGCTGTGTAACTTGGTCGGGAGGAACCGATTTATCGTCCAAGCAACTGACGGTTAAGAAAACAGACATGATTGTTTTACAGTCGCGGGGGAAAAATGCAACGGCTTTTTTGAGAATTGTGGAAAGATTCCAAGTCTGCGGCGGAGTTGGTTTCCGACCAATGCTCCCATCATGGTTTTGCCCGCTTCTCAGCGGCCATCTGCGACATCTGCGGGCAGTCGCCCGCCCGACTTCCCGCGTGACAGCATTTTTCCCCGCTGCTGCCGTTGCGCGTTCCTGGGCTACGTGGAATACAAAGAATACGTGATCTGCCGCTTGCCTGGACTTCGCGATGAAGGCCGACCTTGTGCGCGCGAGCCGGGAACGTCTGAAGAAGCCAGGCGGCCAACCTACAGCCGCCATCAGGCCGCCGCGCCACCGCGCGGGGTTAATCCTCCACGACGGCCCGCCCTTCGCCAGCAGCGACGGCCCATCGGCACAGCTTCGAACAAGATCCTCAAGGACATCATCATCAAGTATCAGACCCTGCGCGGCAACAGCGCGCCCTACATCAGGCTGGGACCTGCCACGGGCTGCCGATTGAATTCGGAGTCTCCCAGGAAATGCCAAGTCCGGCGACACCTCGGCGGACGCGGCCACCATCCGCAAGGCCTGCGGTAGCAGGTTGTTTAGTCTCCAGCGCACGCAGTTCAAGCGGCTTGGCGTCCTCGGCGATTGGGAAAATCCCTACCTTACGTTGAACAAGGAATACGAGGCCGACGAACTCCGTCTGTTCGCGGACATCGTGGCGAAGAGCTGTTTATCGCGGCAAGAAAGCGTGATGTATTGGGGCATTCCTGCCGCACCGCGCTCGCCGAGGCCGGGGTCGAATACGCCGACCATGTCAGCCAGAGCGTGTTCGTGAAATTTCCGTCGTCGGTCAGGCGAACACCTTCATCGTCATCTGGACGACCGCCGTCTGGACGCTGCCCGCGAACCTGGCGGTCACCTACAACAAGTTTTCAATACGTCACGGCCAAGGTCGGCGAGGAAAATTTCATCCTCTGTTCCGTGGACTGTTGCCGGCCGTCGCCGAGAAATGCGGCTGGGCGAATTACACCGAGACGCCGTTCCCCGTCGAACAGTTGGCGTCGATTCAATACCAGCATCCGTTCTGCAAACGCACCGGCAAAGCCTTCGCCGCCGACTTCGTTACCAGCGATACCGGCACGGGTTTCGTTCACATCGCCCCCGGTCATGGCTTGGACGACTACAACCTCGGTCGCGCGAACGGTCTGCCGGTTTATTCGCCGGTGAACGACGACGGTGCGTTTGCGCATACGAACGAACTGCCGGTGGACCAGCAGATGCCGGTCGAATGGCTCGGCAAATCCATTCTGGAAAAGCACGGCAAGAGCGACGCCAACGAAATCGTGCTGCACGAACTGCGGGTCCGGCACGCCCTGCTGCACCAGGAGAATTACCACCACAGCTACCCGCATTGCTGGCGCAGCAAAACGCCCGTCATCTTCCGCGCGATGGACCAGTGGTTCATCCGGATTGACCACAACGAATTTCGCAAACAGGCGCTGGGCGAGATTGACCACGTGAAGTGGATTCCCGACTGGGGCGTCAACCGCATCAAAGGCGCGGTGCAGTCGCGTCCCGACTGGTGCATCAGCCGCCAGCGCACCTGGGGCGTGCCGATTCCGGCGTTCTATGACGCCCAGGGTGAACCCATCCTCGACGCGCAAATCGTCCGCAATGCCGCCGCGTTGATTGAACAACACGGCTCGAACGTGTGGTTCGAGAAATCCGTCGCCGAACTTTGGGCGGCGGTGAAGCCGAAGGATTGGAAAGGCGCGGACGCCGTCGCCAAGTCCGGCGACACCCTCGACGTGTGGATTGATTCGGGTTCGTCGTCGCGGGCGGTGATCGCGCGGCGCAAGGAAATTGCCGGCACAGACAAGGCGTTCCAGGCCGACATGTATCTCGAAGGGAGCGACCAGCATCGCGGCTGGTTTCAATCCTCGTTGCTGCTCTCGCTCGCGGGCAATGGCGCGGCGCCGTTCAAGACCGTGTTGACGCACGGCTTCATGGTGGACGCCGACCGCGAGAAGATTTCCAAGAGCAAGCAGGGCGGTTACGAAAAGCCGCAGACCGCCGAAGCCTATGTGAAGAAATATGGCGCGGACGTGGTCCGGCTCTGGGTGGCGTCGCAGGATTTCCGCAACGACATCGTCGTCAGCGAGGAACGCATCAACAAGGTCGGCGAGACCTATCGCGGCATCCGCAACGCGCTGCGTTATCAGCTCTCGAACCTTTACGACTTCGATCCCGCGAAGCACACCGTCGCCGAAGACCAACTCACCGGCCTGGACCGCTGGATTCTCGGCGAGTTCGCCAAGATCGAAGCGGAAGTCATCGCCGCCTACGACAAGTGCGAGTTCCACGTCGTTTACCAGAAGCTCAGCCAGTTCATCGCGGTGGAACTGTCCTCGATCTACCACGACGTCATCAAGGACCGCATGTACACCGACGCGGCGAATTCACCGCGCCGCCGCTCGACGCAGACCGCGCTGCATCGGCTGGTGACAGGGTTGAGTCAGTTGTTTTCGCCGATCATCACGTTCACGGCGGATGAAGCGTGGGAATTCGTTCCCGGAAAACCGGCGGCGTGCGTTCACGTCTCGACATGGAAAACCGGCGGCCTCACCCGCCACGATCAGGAAGTCGAAGCGTGGAAGAACCTTTTCGTGCTGCGCGAACTGGCCTTGCCTGAACTGGAAAAAGCCCGGCAGGCGAAGCAGATCGGCAAGTCCTTGGAGGCCAAGCTGACGCTCAACGGCAAAGGCCCGTTGATGCTGGATGCGCGGCTGAACCTCGATTCCTTGCGCGAACTGCTGTACGTGTCGCTGGTGCAACTCAACGAGGAAGGCGGCGAAACCGTGTTTGCGTCGGTCGGCAAGGCGGACGGTCAGAAATGCGAGCGTTGCTGGCATTGGGAAAACGACATCGGCCAGCACGCCGCGCATCCGACCCTGTGCGGGCGCTGCGCGGAAGCGGTCATGCATTTCAAGGGGTGAAAAAGAAGGTGGGGTGGCCAACGGGACTCGAACCCGCAACAACAAGCTCCACAAGCTTGGACTCTACCATTGAGCTATAGCCACCGACCGTCGCCAGAATAGGTTTTTGCGCGGGGCGCGTCAAGTTTGGCCGCGGTCAAATTTAAGGCTTCCGCAGGCCGTTCTGCGCTTCGCCAATTCTATTCTTTGCCATCGCTTTCCAATTTCCTAGATTCCTCCCATGGTCACGCTCGAAACCAGCCCGCTCTTCCGCGATCTCCCGGCGGCGGAGTTGTCGGCGTTGTCGCGGTTGGCCCAGGAGCGGAGCATCGCCCCGGGACGGGACATTTTCCGCGAGGGCGATCCTGGCGACGGCGTGTATCTGCTCAAGGACGGGCAGGTGGAGATTTCCGCGGCGGTCACGCCGGATTCCCGCAGCGTGCTTTCGCAGGTGGCCCCCGGCGAATTGTTCGGCGAGATGGCCGTCCTGGAAACCAAGCCCCGTTCCGCCACGGCCACGGCCACGCAGCCGAGCACGGTCTATTTCATTCCCCGCGAACCGCTGCTGGAACTGCTGGATCATGCGCCGTCGGTCGCCTTCGGGCTGCTGCGCGAAAGCAGCCGGCGGCTGCGGGAGTTTGACCAGCGGCATGTTCAAGATTTGTTGCAGGCGGAACGGCTCGCCGTGGTCGGACGATTTGCCCGCGCCATTGTTCATGACCTGAAAAATCCGCTCAACGTCATCGGCCTGTCCGCGGAACTTGCCGCCATGGAGAAGGCCACGCCACAGGCGCGCCGCACCGCCGTCGAGAACATCCGCAAGCAGGTCGGCCGCATCACCGAGATGGTCGGCGACATCATGGAATTCACGCAGAGCACGCCGTCGCAGAAGATCCTCGGCGCCATGAACCACGCGGAGTTTGTTCGCCAGGTCGTCGCGGAAATTCGTCCCGAGGTGGAACTGCGCGGCTCGCAGCTCGAAGTCGAGGAACCGCTCGCCGCCGTCAGGCTGACCTTTGATCCCAAGCGCCTGCGCCGGGTTTATTACAACATCATCCACAATGCGACGGACGCCCTGCTGTCGGGCGGAAAGATTCTCATCCGCAGTTTTGTCAGCGGGGCTGAACTCGTGACGGAGATCGAGGACAACGGCCCCGGCATCGCCCCGGAGATTGCCGGGAAACTCTTTCAGGCCTTCGCCACCTTCGGCAAGGCGCACGGCACCGGGCTGGGCTTGTCCATCTGCAAGAAAATCATCGACGACCATCACGGCCACATCTGGGCGCGCAACGAACCCGGCCGCGGCGCCGTTTTTGCCATCGCCCTCCCGGTGAACCCCTCATGAACCGCGTCCGCCTTCTGCCCGACCACGTCGCCAACCAGATCGCCGCCGGCGAAGTGGTGGAACGTCCCGCCAGCGTGGTGAAAGAACTGGTCGAGAACTCGCTCGACGCCGGCGCGACGCGCATTGTCGTGGAGATCCAGGCGGGTGGCCGCAGTCTGATTCGCGTGACTGACGACGGCTTCGGCATGAGCCGCGACGACGCGCTGCTGTGTCTGGAGCGTCACGCCACCAGCAAAATTCAGCGGGCCGAGGACTTGAGCGCGATTGCCACCATGGGCTTTCGCGGCGAAGCCCTGCCGAGCATTGCCAGTGTCAGCCGGTTCACGCTCACGACGCGGGAGCGGGAAGGGGATTCGCCCGAAGGCACGCAGATCATCATCGCCGGCGGCAAGATCACCGAGGTGAAAGCCGCGGGCAGCGCACCGGGCACGAGCATTGATGTCCGCCAGTTGTTCTTCAACCTGCCCGCGCGGCGCAAATTTCTGCGCACCGAGGAGACCGAGGCGGCGCACATCCAGCATTATCTCACGCTCGCGGCGCTGGCGTTTCCGCAGGTGGCCTTCACGTTCATCAAGGACGCCCGGACCGTCTGGCAGTTGCCGGCGCAAAAGACCGGCGTGGAAATTTCCGCCCGGCTGTCGGGTTTGCAGGAACGTCTCCGCGCGCTGATGGGCGACACGAAACTGGTCGCCGTGAACTTCTCCGCGCGTCTCGCCGAGGATGCCGGACCGGACGAGCAGGAGGGGTTGGATGTTCTGGAGGACAAGCCCGCCGGAGAAAATCGCAAGGGCGAGTTTCGGCTGTGGGGATTCATTGGCGCGCCCGGTGTTTCGCGCGGCACCCGCGAGGATCAGCATGTGTTTGTGAACCGCCGGCCGGTGGAAAATCGCGGCCTGAACTTCGCCCTGCTCGAAGGCTACCACACGGCGCTGATGAAGGGGCGCTATCCGGTCTGCTGCCTGTTTCTGGAAATTGATCCGGCCGCCGTGGACGTGAACATTCATCCGGCCAAGCGCGAGGTGAAGTTTCATCGCGAAGCCGAGGTGCGCCGGCTCGTGGCGCAGGCCGTGCGGGAGACGTTGTTGGATTTTCATTCGGCCAGTCCGTTGCCGAAGGCTGGTCCGGTCGTTGAGCCGCCGACCTCGCCGCGGTTTGAACCGCGCCGGGCCGAGAGCGCGGGCGTGAGTCGCGAGATTCAACCTGCACCCGAGTTCTCCACCCCCTCGCTGCCGCAGTTTCCGCTGCCTCCCGCGCCGGAGCAGGTGTTTCCGCCGGTCGAGCAGCCCGCCTTGAAGATGGGATTTGCGGGAGGGACGAAGCCGGAGGTGCGAGGGGAGACGGGACAACCGCCGGCGGAGATTCCGCGCGCCCCGGTTCGTGAACTGCAATCAACTGGCTCGGCGCCGTTGCTGAGCGTCCCGCTGCGGTTGGTCGGGGTGATTGGGAAGCTTTACGTCGTGCTGGAATCGGACCGCGGCCTGGTGCTGCTGGACCAGCACGCGGCGCACGAGCGCATCTTGTTCGAGCAGATGCTGACCCGGCTCGAAAGCCGGCAGGCGGCGGATTCGCAGAAACTGCTGCTGCCCGAGACCGTCGAGGTTTCCGCGCGCGACGCAAATTTTCTGCGTGAACAGCTGGGCGTGCTGTCGCGGCTGGGCGTGGGGCTGAGCGAGTTTGGGGAGCGGACCTTTCTCCTCGACGCGCTGCCGCCGTTTGTGAAGGCGAGCGATCCGCGCCGGTTCGTGCTGGAGCTGGTGGATGAACTCAAGGCCGCCGGTCAGGCGGTCAACTCGCTGCGGCTCGGGGAACACGTGGTGGCGAAAACGGTCTGTCGTCACGCCGTGAAGGCGAACGATCCCCTCGCGGGCCGCGAGTTGGAAAACCTGGTCGAGGATCTGCGCCGCTGCACGATGCCCTACACCTGTCCGCATGGCCGGCCGACGCTGATCGAGATGAACTATCGCGAGCTGGAAAAGAAGTTCGGACGTTCCCAATAAAAAAAGGCAGGTCTTGCGACCTGCCTTTGAAAAGGGACCGGGAACGAATCAGGCCGGAGCCAGCGTGCCGGCGGGAACTTCCTCGACCTTGGCGTTCTTCTGGAGGTAGTCCACCACCTTCTCGTTCACGAGCTGGTCGTAGATTTCCACGATGCCGTTGCGCTTCTGAAGATCCTTGATGAACTTGTCCGGCGGAATCTGGTACATTGCCGCCATCTGGCCGATGCGCTGGGCGACTTCTTCCTGGCCGACCTTGATGCTTTCCTTCTCGGCGATCTTCTGGAGCAGGAAGGCGATCTTGACGCGCTCCTTCGCGCCCGTGGCGGCGGCGGAGTAAATCTGCTCCTTCTGCTGCTCGATCAGGTCGCGGGAGACGCCGCGCTTCTGGTTTTCGCGGACGATGTCATAGACGACGTTCTTGGTTTCCTGGGCGACGGCGCTTTCGGGCAGTTCAAAGTTCACGCGGCCGAGCAGGGACTTGATGATCTGGTTGCGGACGCTTTTGTTCTTGGAGCTCGACAGTTCGTTTTCGAGATCGCGGCGGACGCCCTCCCGGAGCTTCTCCAGGTTTTCCGCGCCGAGCGACTTGGCAAACGCATCGTCGAGCGGCGGCAAAACTTTTTCCTTCACTTCGACGACCTCCACGGCGTAGGAGCCTTTTTTGCCCTGCAGGGCCGGGGTCACAAAGTCGGCGGGGAAATCCACGTTCACGGTGCGCTGGTCGCCCGCCTTCGCGCCGAGGAGCTGGTCGGCAAAGCCGGGGATGAACGAGTTGGATTCCATCTCGACCCAGAAATTCTTCTGTTCAGTCAGGCCCTTGGCGGTGGGGGCGATGTCCGTGATCGGCTTGCCGTCGCTGGTGCCGGTGTAATTGACCACCGCCACGTCGTTGGTCTGCGCGGGGCGGGTAACGGTGTTGAACGTCACCTGCTGCTGGCGGAGGGTGTCGAACGCGCGGTTCATGTCGTCATCGGTGACGGTGCGCGCCTCGAGCTTGGCTTCCAAGCCGGCGTAGCTGGGCAGCTCGAACTCGGGGGCGGTTTCGACGGTGGCGGCGAACTGGAGCGCCTGGCCCTTGCCGAACTGGATTTCCTCGATGTCGGGATAGCCCAGCACCTCGATCTTCTTTTCCTCGATGGCCTTGCGGTAACCTTCGGAGATGAGCTTGCGCTTGGCTTCCTCCGTGATGTCCGCCTCGTATTTTTTCACGACCATGTCACGCGGCGCCTTGCCGGGACGGAAGCCGGGCAGGGCGGCCTGTTTCTGGAAATCCTTCGTGATGGCGGCGAAGGTTTCGTCCACTTTGGCGGCTTCGATTTCGATGCGGACCAGTTTTTTGCAGGGGGCCAGATTTTCTACCGTTACGTTCACAGACAGACCTTTCAGTTAATCGCGGAACACACGGCGGAATCGGAATGAACTCCGCCCTTCAGCGAGCCGGGAAAGCTAGGCAAGTGCCGGGTTTGAGTCAAGCCTCGCGCCATGATTAAAAGGCCCGTTCACGGTTGGAGAAAAACGGTGCGGCGGGCTTTGTTGGTGACAATGGTTGCTCATCGGCTACCATGGACCCGGATTCCGTAAGTATCGCAGTCTGGTCGACTTGGATGGGCTTGGCGGGTTTCTCAGGTTGGACCTGCCGGGAGGAGGGCGACACCTGTTGCCAGCTCTGCGAGTTGGATACAAACTCTTATGCGAACGTCATCTTCCGGCAAACTGGACCGTTTACCTGCCTCCCGTCGATTGTTCCGGCCGCTCTCACCCTTTCCCATAGTGCTCGGTTTCCTGATTGCCGGCTGCACCTGGGTGACCGTTTCCGATTCCCTTTTACATCACCTCAAAATTGACGAAGGCCTGAGCCATCTCATTGACACGGTCAAGGGCGTGGTTTTCGTGCTGGGTGTCGGCGTTGCGGGGTGGCTCATTTTAAACCGCTACCTCCGGCGCCTGCAGCAGGTTTCCGACGGGTTGTTGGAAAGCGAGGCGCGGTATCGGCTGGCCATGAACGCCGCCAAGATGGGCAGCTTTCACTGGCAAATGGCGGAGGATCGCATCGTATGGTCCGGCATCCACGAGCAGCTGTGGGGGTTCAAAGCGGGGGAATTCGACGGCACCTACGCGGCTTTTCGCCAGCGGCTGCATCCGGAGGATGTGAAACCAATGGAGGCCGAAATCAAGCGCTGCATCACGACCATGACTCCCTACAACCAGGAATTGCGGGTGGTCTGGCCCGACGGGAGCGTTCATTGGATCGAGGCCTGGGGCGAGTTTTCCTATGACGACTCGGGCCAGCCCCTGAACATGCGCGGCATGGTCATGGAAATCACGGCCCGGCACCAGGTGCAGCAGGAGCTGGCCGACAGCCAGACCCGCAACCGGCTTGCGCTTACGGCGGCGCGCATGGGCGCATGGAACTATGATTTTCCCACCGACACGTTGAACTGGTCCGACGAGGTTTTTGAGGTCTTTGGCATTCCCCATCAGCCGGTTTCCTTCCAGCTGCTGCTCCAGCTGGTCCTGGAGGAGGACCGGGAACTGCCCACCCTGGCCATGAACAAGGCCATCACGACGCGGGCTCCCTACCAGGCCGAATACCGCGTGAAGATCGGGGACAAGCTCTACTGGGTGGACGACCGGGGCGAGGTGCAGTTTGACGCCGAAGGCCGGCCTTGGCGGGCTTTCGGGGTGACGTTGGACATCACCGACCGCAAGCTGTCCGAGCAGTCACGGCTTCAGAGCGAGGCGAATTTTCAGGCGATGTTTGAACTGGCCGCCATCGGCATGGCTCAAGCCGATCCCCATACCGGGCGGCTTCTCCGGGTGAACCAGAAGATGACCGACATCACGGGCTATTCCCGCGATGAACTGATGGGCCTGCGCGTGCAGGATGTCACCCACCCCGCCGACCGGGAGCGCGACTGGGAGCTGTTTCAAAAAGTCATCCGGCGGGAGGAAAAGGAGTATCGCATCGAAAAACGCCATGTTCGCAAAGACGGCGGTGTCATCTGGGTGAACGTCAACATGACCGTGGTGCGGGATGCGGCCGGCCGGCCGGTGAGAACCGTTGCCACCATCGAGGACATCACCCAGCGTCGCCGCGCCGAAGAGGTCATCCGCGAAAGCCTGCTGTTCCGGCGCGAGGCCGAGAAGATTGCGCGGGTCGGCGCGTGGAAGGTCAGTCCGAAGACGGACTACCTGTACTGGACCGAGGGCGTCTATGAAATCCTCGAGGTGCCGATGGATTACAAACCCGGCCTGCAGGAGGGGTTGAAGTTTTATGATCCCGCCTATGTGCCACGGCTGCAGGCCGCGCTGGAACTGGCGTTGAACGAAGGTGTGCCGTTCTGCATCGAATCTCCGCTGGTCACAATGACGGGCAAACGCCTGTGGACGGAAGTCCGCGGCTTGGGGCGCATCGTCGAGGAGGGCGAACCCTACGTCATGGGAACGTTCCAGGACATTACCGCGCGCAAGCTGGTTGAGCAGTCCCTGCGCGAAAGCGAGGAGCGGCTGCGGCTGACGTTGAGCGCGGCGGCCCAAGGCCTGTACGACTTGAACGTGCAAACCGGCGTGTGCGTGGTCTCCCCGGAGTATGCGTCCATGCTGGGCCACGATCCGGCCACCTTCATCGAGAGTCTCGAAGGATGGATGAGCCGGCTGCACCCGGAGGACAAGGCCGGGGCGGTGGAGGCATATCAGGACTATATCAACGGCAGGCAGGCGACCTACTCTTTGGAGTTCCGGCTTCGCACCCACGGCGGCGGTTGGAAATGGGTCTATTCCACGGGTAAAATCGTCGCCCACGATGCGAAGGGCCGGCCGCTGCGCATGCTGGGAACTCACACGGACATCACCCGTCTCAAGCAGGCCCAGCGCCAGGCGGCGCGGGATGCGCACCGGACCGAGCTGCTGCTGGAGCTCCATCAGCGCGGCGCGCAGATGACGGACCAGGAGCTTTACGACTACGTCCTCGACAAGGCCATTCAACTGACCGACAGCACCCTTGGATTCTTTCATCAGATTGCCGCCGACCAGAAGACCATCCTCCTCACCAACTGGAACCGGGACGCCATCAAGGAGCCGCACACCACGCGGACCGGCCCATATCCGCTGCACGAGGGCGGAGAATGCACCGACTGCGTGCAGGAACGCCGGCCCATGATCTGGAACGACTACCCCGACTCCCGCCGCCGGCGCGGGCTGCCGCCGGTCACCGTCGTGTCCAAACGCTTCATGAGCATCCCGGTGATCGACAACGGCAAGGTCTGCATCGTTTTTGGCGTGGCGGACAAGGCCGAGAATTATGTCGAAGACGACGTGAAGCAGCTCCAGCTGGTCGCCAACGAACTTCATAAAATTGTGTCGCAGCGCTCCGTGCAGCGCCAGCTCAGCCAGCTTTCCCGCGCCGTGGAGCAGGCCTCGGCCAGCATTCTGATCACCGATGTCAATGGCGTGATCGAATACGTCAACCCGCAGTTCACCAAGACCACGGGCTTCACCCTGGCCGAGGCGCGCGGCCGCACGCCGCGCATTCTGAGATCGGGGATCACTCCTCCCAAGGTCTACGAGGAGATGTGGCAGACCATTCTCCAGGGCAAGCCGTGGCGCGGCGAATTTCTCAACCGGCGCAAGCGCGGCGACCTCTACTGGGAGCTGACCGACATCTCCTCCCTGCGGGACGCCTCGGGGCGCATGACACATTTTGTCTCCATCAAGGAGGACATCACCGCCCGCAAACGATTGGAAGCGCTCCGTCAGGCGATGCTCAACCTCGGCGACCATCTCAACCAGACCAACAACGCCCAGAGCGCCGCCCGGGCGCTGCTGGACGCCGCCGATCAGCTGTGGAAATGGGACGCCGCCACGCTGCACATGTTTGGCGACAGCCGCGAACGCATCCGTTCGGTCCTGGCGGTGGACGTCATCGCGGGGGTCCGGCGGGAGGTTTCCCTCGCCCCCGAAACCGCGCTCAGTCCCCGCATGTCGCGCGTGCTGAAACACGGCGCGGAACTCATCCTGAGCGAGGCGCCGGCGGAGCCTGACCGGGAGTCCGAGGCGTTCGGCGACACCAGCCGGCTTTCGGCCTCCATCATGTGCGTGCCGGTCCGGCGGGAGGGCAGGCCCGTGGGCGTCCTTTCCCTCCAGAGCTACACGATCCGCGCCTTCACGCCGGAGGATCTCGAAATTTTGCAGGCCCTGGCGGACTATTGCGGCGGCGCTTTGCATCGCATCCAGTCCGAGGAGGCGTTGCGCGGCACCGAGCAGCGCTACCGCAACCTGGTGGAGACCGCCTTTGACTGGATTTGGGAGGTGGATGCCGGATACCGCTACACCTACGCCAGTCCGAAGGTCACCGACCTGCTGGGCTTCGCGCCGGAGGAAGTGCTCGGGCGCACTCCCTTTGAACTCATGCCGCCGGAGGAGGCGCGCCGGGTGGGCGACATTTTCTGGAAAATTCATGAGCGCCGGGAAAGCTTTTCGACGCTGGAAAACATCAACCGCCACAAGGACGGACATTTGGTCGTCTTGGAATCCAGCGGCGTGCCGATCTTCGATGGCAAAGGAGTCTTCCTCGGTTATCGCGGCATGGACCGGGATGTCACCGAGCGCAAACGTCTTGAGGAGCAGCTCCGCCAGACGCAGAAGCTCGAGGCCATCGGCCAGCTTGCCGGCGGCGTGGCGCATGATTTCAACAACATCCTCGCCGCGATCATGATGCAGATCTCCCTGCTCCAGACCAATCCGGACTTTGATCTGGACACGCGCCAGAGCCTCACCGATGTCGATGCCGCCGCCCGCCGGGCCGCCGCCCTGACCCGGCAGCTGCTGATGTTCAGCCGGCGCTCGGTGCTCAATGTCAAGCCGCTCGACCTGAACGACCTCGTTGTCAACCTGCTGAAGATGCTCGGCCGCCTGATCGGCGAGAACATCAACCTGCGGTTCGACGGCGCCTCGCAGCTGCCCCCGATTGAGGCCGACGCCGGCATGCTCGACCAGGTCATCATGAACCTGGTCGTCAACGCCCGTGACGCCATGCCCAAGGGGGGACGCATCACCATCACGACCGGCCAGCACCGGTTTGACGAGGCGGCGGTCCTGCCGCACAACAGCCGGCGCCCGGGGAGATTCCTTTCCCTCGAAGTTGCCGACGACGGCACCGGCATGGATGAGGACACCTGCAAACGCATCTTTGAACCGTTCTTCACCACCAAGGAGGCCGGCAAGGGCACGGGCCTCGGCCTGGCGACCGTGCACGGCATCATCGCTCAACACAAGGGGTGGATTGAGGTGGAGAGCGAACCCGGCCAGGGCAGTCTCTTCCGCGTGTTCATCCCCGCCATGGAATCTGCCGCGCCGGCCCAGCCGGAGGCAGCCGCGCCCGAGGCCATCCAGCGCGGACGCGAAACCATTCTGCTGGTTGAGGACGACGCGAGCGTCCGCCGGCTGGTGGCCCGGGTGTTGCGCGAGCTTGGCTACCAGATTTATGAGGTCGCCAACGGCCAGGAGGCCATGAAGCTCTGGCAGTCCAGTTCAGCCGCCATCGATCTGCTCCTCACCGACATGGTGATGCCGGAGGGCATGACCGGCCTGGAGCTGGCCGAAAAGCTCCGCGCCTTGAAGCCTGGGCTGCGGGCGATCATCTCCAGCGGCTATAGCGCGGAAATTGTCCAGGCCGGCGTGCCGACCAAGGCCGGCATCACCTACCTGCCCAAGCCCTACGTGACCAAGGTGCTGGCCAGCGCGGTCCGGGATTGTCTCGACCGCCAAAAAAAGCCGGAATCCGGCGGACCTTGAGGCGTCCGGCGGATTTGGTGCCGGTGACGTCGCGCGGATTTATTCCAGAAAATTTTTAACTGGAGTTGAAGCTTGCTTGAAGGCGGGTTCCCCTGTTGCATATTCTCCGCGCGCGCGATGCAACATTATCCCAAACATTATTGCGGAGTCTTTGGCGTTTTCGGACATCCGAACGCCGCCGAGCTGACCTACTACGGCCTTTACGCCCTCCAGCACCGGGGGCAGGAAAGCGCCGGCATCGTCACCAGCGACGGCAAGGTCTTCCGCGAACACAAGGGCATGGGGCTGGTGCCGCAGATTTTCACGGGCTCGATTCTGCACGACCTTGCCGGCCACAACGCCATCGGCCACACCCGTTACTCCACCACCGGTTCCTCGCACATCCGCAACGCCCAGCCGCTGACCGTGGATTGCGGCCGCGGCAAGATCGCCATCGCGCACAACGGCAACCTGACCAACGCCGCCCAGCTTCGCGAGGAGCTGGAGGCCCGTGGACAAATTTTTCAGACCACGGTGGACAGCGAAATCATCCTGCACCTCCTCGCCCAGCCCAGCATGAGCGGCCAGGAAAACACCGTGATGCAGTCCATCCGCCGGCTCGAAGGCGCGTACTCGCTGGCCATTCTCACCGAGACCGAACTCATCGGCGTCCGCGATCCGCAGGGCTTCCGCCCGCTCTGCATCGGCAAGCTCAACGACGGCTGGGTGCTTTCCAGCGAAACCTGCGCCCTGGACCTGATCCACGCCAAGTTCGTCCGCGACGTCGAGCCCGGTGAAATCGTCGTCATCAGCAAGAACGGCATCGAAAGCGTCCAGGCCTTTCCCGAGCAGAAGCGCCGCGCATTCTGCATGTTCGAGTACGTGTATTTCTCCCGCCCGGACAGCACCATCTCCGAGCGCAACGTGTACGAGGTCCGCAAGGAGATGGGCCGCCAGCTCGCGCGGGAGCATCCGGTGGAAGCCGAGCTGATCATTCCCGTGCCCGACAGCGGTGTTTATGCGGCGCTGGGCTATTCCGAGGAGTCCAAGATTCCCTACGAGATGGCCTTCATCCGCAACCACTACGTCGGCCGCAGCTTTCTCCAGCCGTCCCAGCTCATCCGCGACTTCAACGTCCGCGTGAAGCTGAACCTCATCGGCCAGCTCGTGAAGGGCAAGCGCGTGGTCATCGTGGACGACTCCATCGTGCGCGGCACGACGTGCAAGACCCGTGTCAACACCTTGAAGGAGGCGGGCGCGAAGGAAGTGCATGTCCGCGTGAGCTGCCCGCCGCACATGCATCCGTGCGTTTACGGCATTGATTTTCCGGACCGCAGCAAGCTGATGGCGGCCAACAATTCCGTGGATGAAATCCGCCGGTATCTCAACGCCGATTCACTGCATTACCTCTCCCAGGAAGGCATGGTCAAGGCCACCGGTCTGCCGAAATCCAACTTCTGCACCGCCTGCTGGGATGGCAACTATCCCGTCGCCTACGACCCCGCGACCGACAAGGACATCATTGAGCGCCGCAAGAACCGCAGCGAAGGTCTGGGCGACGCGCTGGTGAAGGAAAAGCGGCAGATCAGGCTGTTCTGAGGAACGCGCGCGAGTTGGAAAAATCCGGGCCGGGTGGCCTCCCTGCCTCCTGACGAAATCACGCCGTCAGTTTCAGATGCCTGATGCGGAAGACCGCGCCTTTCGGTTCGTTCGCCGCGCATTCAATCTCCCAGCCATGCGCCAGGACAATCTGCTGGACCACGGCGAGACCGAGGCCGGTTCCCTTTTGGTGCGTCGTGAAGTAGGGCTTGAAAATTTCCTGACGGCGCTCCGCCGGCACGCCCGGGCCGTCGTCGCGGACTTCGATGGCGGCTTCGGCGCCGGTGCGCTGGGCGACAATCTGGATGCGTCCGCCTTCACCCACGGCCTGCGTCGCGTTCAGCACCAGGTTGAACAACGCCTGCCGGAACAATTGTTCGTCGGCCTCGACGGTCAGCGGCTCGCCCTTCACCTCCAGCTGAATTTTTTTCTCCTCCACGTCATAGCTCAGGGCCCGGGCGACTTCGTTCAACGCCGCCGTGAGGGGCAGGGCGGTGCGGCGCACTTCGCGGGGCCGCGAGTAGTTGATGAACTCATTCAACTGCGCCGTGACCTTGTCGGTCTCGTCCACGATGGCGCGCGTCTTCTCGCGGATGGCGGTTGAAACATCCGTCTGCTTGGAAAGCATCTGCGCCATGCCGCGGATGATGTTGAGGGGGTTGCGCGTCTCGTGCGCGAGGCCGGCGGCGGCCAGGTTCATCTCCTTCAGGTGCGTGTTGAGCTCGCTGGCGCGCACGAGGCGGATTTGCAGGTCGGAAGTCTTGGCCATGTTGCGCCAGGTGAAGCCCGCGCCCGCCGCCGCAATGCCGGCAAAGAAGCAGATGACACAGCGCAGCCAGAGGTCGTGCTGGACGATGGCCTGCGAAACATCCGTGGACAACGTCAGCACCAGCCCGTGCAGCTCGCGCTTTTCGATGAGGGTCTGATACTCGGCGTCGCCCAGGCCGCGCGCCCAGAAGGGCCGGCGCTGGCGGGATTCCCCTTCGCCCGGCGGCGGGCCGCGGCGTTCTCCCGGCGGTGGGGGCGGGTTTGATCCGTCGCCGCCCGGGTCGCGGTTGGGCGGCGGGAAATTTTCCCGGGGACCCATCTCAGGCTTGTTCGTGTCCGACATGCCGGGCTGTTCCGGCGGACGCTGGTCCCGGCGGGAAAAGCCGCGCGAACGGTTGGTGGGCGCCTCCAGCAGCAGCGGCGCCTGGATGTTCGTCCCGCCTTCCGGGGTCAGGCTCACGCCTTCGAGCGGATAGACGATCGTCAGCGTGCGGGCTCCCCAGCGTTCGCCCTCCTGCAAAATTTCCTGCTGATGCCAGTCCACGGGACGCCCGGCGGCGACGATGGGCTCGCCGGCGGAGTTGAGCAGCGCAATAGCAATCAGCTCGCCGGACTTGGTGAACTCGTTGGTGTAGCCGTTGACCAGCTCGTTCAGGACCGGTTCCAGCCGGTCGCGAAACACCGCGCCGCGGAACTGCTGGCCGCGGACGACCGCGCCCAGCGTGTTGGCGATGGTCTTGGAATTCCGCCGGAGATAGCTGCGCCCACCCTCCTTCACCCGCGCATGTTCGCTCCACTGCCAGACGACCACCACGGCCCAGACCGCGAACAGAAGGCCGTAAACCAGTGTGCTGCGGCGTTTGGATTCCATGATGCGCGGCGTCCCGGATTAAATCCCGCTCAGCGTTTCTTCAGCGGCACCTTGTCCAGGAACCGGTTCAGCTCGTCCTCGGAATAGGATTTCGCGGGCAGCATGTTGTTCTTTTCCTGCGTCGAAAGCGCGGCGAGTTGTCCCGGCGCCTTCACGATGTGCGGGGTAAGAAAGATCAGCAGCTCGGTCTTGGCGGACGCCGTGGTGCGCCGCTTGAAGAGGTTGCCGATCACGGGAATTTCGCCGAGGAAGGGAACCTTGCTTTCGGTGGAGGACTTGTCGTTGCCCATCAGGCCGCCGATGACGACCGTCTGCAAATCCGGCGTGACCACCACGGTGTCGGCCGAGCGCACATCCAGATACGGCGCATTCACGCCGGGTGAAATCGTCTGGGTCTGCGTCGCGTTGACGGCGGTGGTGCTCGGCTGGAGGATCATCTCCACGAAGCCTTCCGGCGAAATGTAGGGCGTCACCTTCAGGATGATGCCGACATCGGTGTAGGCGACGTTGTTGATGGGAATGGTCGAGCCGCCGGACGTGTAGTAGGTCACGCCGTTGACGAGCGGCACGGACTGGCCCACGACAATCGTGGCCGGCTGGCCGTCGCGCGCCAGGATGGACGGGCGGGAAAGCAGTTCCGCCTTGCCGCTCTGGGCGATGGCGCGGAGCGTTGCCTGAAAGTCCGTGCCGAGCACCTGGTAGAGGCCGGCACCGGGGCCGCTCTGCGTCAGCGCGGGAATGGCGGTGGCCGGACCCGAGACATTGAAGTTCGTCGTCAGGTTGTTGAGGCCGTTCACGCCAAAGACATTCGCCACGCTGCTGGTGAGGGAATTGCCCAGGTAATTGCCAAACGTGCCCTCGATGCCGATGTCCGAGGAGTTGTTGTGCTGCACTTCCAGAAACACGACCTTGATCAGCACCTGCGGCTTGGGGCGGTCAAGGTTCTTGAGCACCTCGCGGATTTGCGCGGCGGTGTCCTCGTCCGTGCTGAAGATGATGCTGTGCGTGTCGGGATCGACGGCAAAGCTGGCGGAGCCCACCGCGCCGTTGGGGTTGTAGGTCGCGCTGGTGGTCGAACGGTTGGCGTTGTTGCCGCCGCCAAAACCGCCGAAGCCGCCAAAACCACCGAAGCGGTTGCCGCCGCCCTGCTGGGCGTGAAGGGCGAGCGTGCCGGCGACGAGGAAGGCCAGACCGCCGAGAATTTTTTTCAAGGATTGCGTTTTCATGTAGTGCCTGTGGATTGGAAAGGTTGTTGATCAAAAGCCGCCGCCGCCGGTGCGACCGCCGCCGCCGGTGCGGCTGGTGCCGCCGCCAAGCGTGCTGGTGGATGAGGAACTGCCCATCTGCGTGGCATTTTGGTTCTGCCGGGTTTGCAGCGCGCTGCTGCTGGACGAGGAGGAGCTGTTGCCGCGGGAGGTGGAGCTGCTTTGGAACATGTTCTGCAGCACTGTCGCTGCCTGCTGCGCATCGCCGTTTTCGAGGTGATACACATAGACCTTCTGGTCGCGCGTGGACTGGATGTCGATTTGTTCGATCATGCCGGCGATCTGCTCCATCAAATCCTTCTGCGCCGTCACGACCACCGAAGACGTGCGCAAATCCGCCACGGCGATGACCTGGGTCTGCTTGCGGATGCGGTCATTGGCGCCGCTGCCCGAGCTGCCGGTGTTGCCGCCGCCATTGCCCCGTCCGCCGCCGCCAAAAAATCCGCCGAAGGGATTGCCGCCGCCGAAAGGTCCGCCGCCGAAACGAACCGGCGTCTGCGAACCGCTGCCGCCGCTCTGGGTCGGGAAGACGCCGCTCAGCAGCGTCGCGACGTCGGTCGGATTCGCGTGCTGCAAACGGAAGACGCGGATTTCCGTGGAGGCCTCGGCGCTGGAGTCGATCGCCTTGATGATCTCGCACAGGTGCCGGATGTTCGCCTGCGTGTCGGTGATGACGATGGAGTTGCCCGCCTCGTTGGCCACGATGGTGGCCGACTGGGCGACGAACGGTGAGAGGTCCTTGACCAGCTGGGCGGCCTCGACGAAGCGCAGCGGAATGATCTGCGTAACAATAATGTCGTTGTTGGGCACGCGCGCCGGATCGCTCTGGACGATGACGGGGATGTTGCGGTTCTTGGCGTCGTTCTTGTCCACGATGGTCAGGAACTGCTCGTTGCGGATGGCCGCGTAGCCGTTCTTGTTCAGGACGCTGTTGAGCAGGACCACGGCCTCGTCCTTGCTCATCGGCTGGCTGCTGATGACGGTGACGTTGCCGCGCACCTGGGTGTCCATGATGATATGGAAACCGGCGGCGTCGCTGAGATACTTGAGCACCAGTTCGAGCGGCACGTTGTTGAAGTTGAGCCGCAGTCCGCCGGGGATGCCGGCGGCAGCGACGGCATTGGTGGCCGGTGTCGGAGCGGCAGCTTCAGCTGGCGCGGCGGTGGCTGGCGCGGACACTTCCGTGGGCGCGGCGTCGTTGGTCTGAGCCGCGGCGCGGAAGGCGGCGGCCAGGGCGGCCGCGAGGAGCATTGCGTTGGTCGTTTTCATGATCGTCATTTCAATTTCCGGATTGTTGTTCTTCCCGTGCCCGCTGTTCCATCAGGCGCCGCAGGGCGTCGTTGCCAGGGCCGCCGGGCAGGGCCGGGGATTCGGCCGGGGCGGCTTCGGGCGCCGTTTCGTTGGACTCAATGGCGGGTGGTTCGCCGCCCGGGTCTTCCATCTGGTCGGCCGGCATCTCCATGGAATTCGTGTCGGTGATTTCGGAGGCGGGCTCGGCGCTGTTGTTCGATTGGCCGTAGCGCCGCGAGCCCCGTGAATCCGACGAGGAAGCCTTTGCGAAGTTCACCGTTTCAGCAGAAAGGGACCAGCGTCCCGGCGAATCCTCGCGCATCTGCTGGCCGATTTTCAACACCACCGTGTTCGTTTCGTGCACCAGCGTCACCGTGTCGGCGGTGATGCCGCCAACCTTGAAGATGGCGATGTTGCCGCCGGTCTGGAGGACCTTGCGGTAATCCGCGCCGGTGCCGTCGAAGAACGCATGCACGCCGGCCGTCTCGCCCTCGTCATAGCTCATCGTGCCGGTGAGGCCGAAGCTGTTGCGCCGGACGTTGGTGCGGGTGCGGGGCCGGTAGGGCGTGTTGGCGGCGCG
>JAXMHO010000003.1:0-186456 GCA_046346715.1 Verrucomicrobiota bacterium | reverse complement strand
TCACCGGTGATCGGAAAGCGCCGCGATGCCCAGGACGATTCCCGCCACCGCCAGCGCCGCCAGCACGGCGAGCAGGATCTTCACCCAGCTCAACGGATATTTGCCCGCGATGACGCCGGTGTAGCCGTTGATGACGACCTGAAAATTCTTCGCGCCGTAGTGATACGTCAGCAGCCACACCGGGGCGAGGATGTGCTTGAAAGTCTGACCGGAATAATCCGTGTCCACCTGGAGGTTGCGATACGTGTCGCCAGGAACCTGACTGCCACAAAGGCCATACATCTGCCCGTTCATCGAGTCGCGCGCCGATTTCGCCGCCGACACCAGATCAATCTGGTAACGCTCCACCACCCAGCCGGAGAGGAAGCCGGCGTTGTAAGGCACGAGTTCCTTCGTCGTGGGAAACGGCTCCACCTTGCGCAGCATGTCCGGTTGCACGCCGCGTGACGCCGCGACCAGTTCGTCATCGAAGAAATGATCCAGCGAGCCGCTGCTCGGCACCCAGCGGGTTTTTTGCACCTGCCGGCTCTGCCGTTTGCCCTGGGCGTCGGTGTAATACTCGGTCTCGTAGTAGTGATAGCCGCTCTCGGCCGTCCAGTCGGCGTGAACCTGCGCGTCGAAGGTCCAGTAAGGAATGTAAAGGCCCTTCACGGTGTCGGTGAGAGCGGCGCGCTTGAGCTGATTGGGCGCGAACCACCGGCTGCCATACCATTTGCGGATCGTGTCCCGCACCTGCGTCTCGCTGATCTTCATCGGCAGCAGGCTTTCCGGGCGGAACGCCTCCTTGATCTCCTCATACGGCACGAGCGACGACGACCCGCAGAAATCACAGCGCTGCCCGACGCGCGTGGCGTCAAAAACGGAAATCGCCTGGCAGCTCTGGCATTTGACCGAAGTCTTGTTCGCCTGCCAGCCGCGGGCGGAATCGGGAATGCCGCGCAGCGCCGCGACCAGATCATGCTCGATGATTTTCTCCTCGCCGAAGCCGGTCAGCTCGACATTCGCCGGCGACGTCGTGCCGCAGAACGGACAGACCAGGGCCTTCTTGGCGGGATTCCACTGCGCCTCGGCGCCGCAGGCGGGGCAGGAAAATTTCTTCTGCGCGGTGGCCTGGCCAATGATGGGCGGTTGGTTGGGCATGGGAATTTCGATTTACGAATTTCGACCGGCGAAGAGACAGCATGAATCCCAAAGGGATTCCGGCACAAAGCCCAAGGTTGCGAGGGATGAGCTACCTTGGGAACCGAAACGTGAAATCAAACAACCCCATCGGGGTTGTGGCCGGGCCGTACGCACACGACGCAACCCCGTTGGGGTAGAATATTTTTGGCACCATATCCCAGGGTAGCTCGTGCCTCGCAACCCTGGGCTTATGGACACAATCCCGTTGGGATTGCACGGTCGGGTCATTTTAGCTCTTCAAAAACTCATCCAGCGCCGTCTTGGTCACGCGCCAGGTCGAGCCGATCTTCTTGCCCTTGAGGTCGCCCTTTTCCAGCGTGGACAGTACGTCGGCTTCACTCACGCCCAGAATGCGCGCGACGTCGGCGCTGCCGAGCAGTTCGATGGCTCCGGCAGCCATCACCGGCGGAACCGCGCCCGCCGCCGCCGGCGTCGCCTGCGGCTGATTCAAGGACGCCGCAATCTGCTGGCCGAGGGAAAGTCCCGCGCCCAGTCCCGCGCCCGCGCCGGCGAGTCCGCCGGCCATGCCGCCTTCCTTGGTGAGCGATTCGGCCATCTGGAACTTCACGTAGTCGTTCAGGTTGCCGATCGCCGCCATGCTGCTGCGCTTGTCGATGGCCTGCTCGACTTCGGGCGGAACGGAGACGTTCTCGACGATGAAGCTGGCAATCTCGATGCCGTATTTTGCCGTGACGGCCGGATTGATGAGCGGCAGCAACGCCTCGCCAAGATCGGTGTAGCGCGACGCGACGTCGAGCACGGGCACCTTGGCCGAGGCGAGCGCGTCGGTGAACACGCTGACGATGCGCGACCGCATGGTGTCGGCGAATTCATCCAGCCGGAAATGGTCGTCGGTGCCGGCGACTTCCTTCAGGAACGTTTTCACGTCCACGACCTTGAAGTCGTAGATGCCGTAGGCCCGGGCGCGCACGATGCCAAAATCCTGGTCGCGCAGCATGATGGGGTTGGCCGTGCCCCATTTGTTGCCGGTGAACAGCCGCGTGTTGACATAGTAGATGTCGGCCTTGAACGGCGAGTGCAGGCCGTACTTCCAGCCCTTGAGCGTGGAGAGGATCGGGATGTTGTCGGTGGTCAGCGTGTGTTTGCCGGGTCCGAAGGTGTCGCCGAACTGGCCGAGATAGACGAACTGCGCGGTCTGGGATTCGCGGACGATGAGCTGCGCGCCGTTTTTGATTTCCTTGTCCATGTCCGGATAGCGGAAGGAAAGCGTGTCGCGGGAATCGTCCTGCCACTCGATGATTTCGAGGAACTGCGTCTTGAGGTAATCCATGAGGCCCATAGTTATTTTCTTTCTCTGTTGTTTGCCTGAATCGTTGGCCGCATCATCGGGCGAAGGGAGGATTCTGGGAAGTACAATTTCGCCCCGGCTGTGTAACGACTCCGAGCTTGCGAAATTTGACCGGCGGGCAAAATATCCCGTCATGGCAGCTCAAACTCTCAACTGCCCGATGTGCGGCGCGTCGGCCGCCACGGCGTCCACCAAATGCGATCATTGCGGCGCGCGGCTGGCGACGGTGGCGTGCCCGTCCTGCTTCGGGATGATCTTTCAAGGGGCGAAGTTCTGCTCGCACTGCGGATCGCGGGCGGAGCGGAACGAAGCGGATGATGGAGCGGATGTGTCTTGTCCGCGTTGCAAAATCCTCCTCAGGTCGGTGACAGTCGGAAACTCAACCCTGCGTGAATGTGCTAAATGCGAGGGCCTCTGGGTCAACAAGTCGTTGTTTGAACACATCTGCACTGACCGGGAACAGCAGTCTGTGATTTTGGGCATGGCGTTTTCTATTCCACAAGAGGAGGTGGGAACGGCTGATTTGAAAGTTCGTTATTATCCCTGTCCCATTTGCAAATCGTTGATGAACCGGGTGAACTTTGCGCGGTGCTCAGCAGTGATCGTTGATGTCTGCCGCGAACATGGAACTTGGTTTGACAAGGACGAGCTCCGGCGCATCGTGGAATTCATTCGCAGCGGCGGCTTCGACAAGGAGCGCACCTACGAAATCGAGGAAATCAAAAGACAACAACGGAAGTTGAAATCCTTGGAAACCTCGGGATCGGTTCTCGGAGATTCTTTGAATCGTCCCGCCCCGAGTCCCTGGCTTGGGAACGGAAACGACCTAGTTGGGTGGGGCATCACCGCCGCAATCATTGCACTGAGGCTGCTGTTGAAAAAGTAGGGCCGCCTACTGAATCACCGCCTCACCCGTCACAATGTCCAGCGTCCACGGTTTGGGCTCGGGCAACCGCAGGTTGCCGCCGCCGATCTCCAACGGCATCCACAGATAGCGCGAATCCCATTGCGTGGACGGCTTCCAGATGTCGCCCATGAAAATCACCGTCGTGGACTTCGTGCCGACGACCTTGAGCATCATCGTGGACTGCGAGCCGTAGGTGTTTTTTTCCGGCGGCGCAATGTCCTTGAACTCGGACCACGGGCCTTCGAGTGATTTGGCCGTGGCGTACTTGTTCGGGTTGGGATTCCAGCCCGTCAACGCCGAGCCGATGGCGTAATAAAGCCCTTCGTAATGCACCACGGCGCCGCCCTCCATGTGCATCGGGATGAGGCACACCTCCTTCTCCACCTCGAGGTAATCGTCCGACAGCTTCGCAATGCGGAATCCGTTGGGCCGATCTTCGAAAATCAAATAGCCCGTGCCGTCATCGTCAATGAACTGCCCGATGTCGCGGCTTTCGTGACCGAGCGGACGAAAGCTTTTCACCCAGCGGTAATCACCGTCCACCGTGTCGCTGATGGCGACGCCGACGCGCGCCAGCTTGTAGCCGGCATCGTCCACGTGCATATACATGACGAACTTTTTGGTCTTGGCGTTGTAAAAAACCTTGGGACGTTCCAGCACCCAGCCGGGGCGGAAGTTTTCCGGATCGTGAACCTGGAAGGCATTTTTGCGGAACGTCCATTGCGCGAGGTTCGTCGAGGAATAACAGCTGACGTAACGATAGGTGGGATTCAATCCGCGCGACCGTTGTTCTCCAAACCAGTAATAGGTGTCGCCGACCTTGAGGATGCCACCGCCGTGGGCCTGGATGTGATGGCCCTGGTCGTCCGGCCAGAGTTCGCCGGGCCGGATAAGCTGCGGACCAGCGACGCCATCGAGGGTTTGAAAAAGGATGCTCATGGCGGCAAACAAATTACACCAGCGGCGGGCAACTGATTTCATTGGGCGAGCATCGTCAGGCTTTCCACCGCCGTCAAATCTTTCGCAGCAACTTCCGGGTTGATTCTGCCACGGCGTTGCGCGACGTTGGACGCAACGACGGATCCATGATGGCCAACCAACTCGACCTTTCGCTGCCGGTGGCGGTCTGCGCCTGGTGCAAACCCCAGGAACGCGGCAGCGGTGTCGGCCAGGTTTCGCACGGCATCTGTCCCCATCATCTCCGAAAAATCCAGTGGGAGCTCCAGGGCATCCCGGCTCCGCGCCGCCGCTACACCCGCCGCCGCCGTCCCACCAGCGCGGAACTGCTGCCGCTTTGATTCAGTCGCCTTCCGCTTCCGGCTCGAATGGTTCGATGACAATTGTCCCCAGAACCTGCCGCGCCCGCAGCTTGGCAAACGCGGCCGGGACTTGGTCCAGCGGAAACACGGAATCTATCACCGGCTTCAATCTCCCGGCCGCCGCCCAGTCCAGGGTGGCCTGAATGTCCCGGCGGCTGCGGCCGTAACTGCCCACCAGCCGCTGCTGTTTCACGAACAGCGGCCAGAGATTCAACGTCACCTCGCGGCCCGCCGTGGCGCCGCAGGTCACGATGGTGCCGTTGCGCGCCAGACACTCGAAGCATTTCAGCAGCACGTCGCCGCCGACGTGTTCCACGACCACGTCCACGCCGCGCTTGTTGGTGATCTTGCGAACCTCCGAAGGCCAGTGCGGGTCGGTGGCGTCCACGACAAACTCCGCGCCGAGCTGCCCGGCGAGATGTCGCTTGGCCTCCGTGGACGCCGTGCTGATGACCCGCGCCCCGAGCTGGTGGGCAATTTGGATCGCCGCCGAGCCCACGCCGCTCGCGCCGCCGATGACCAGCACCCAGTCGCCGGGTCGAACTTGCGTGCGGTCAGTCAACATGTGCATCGCCGTGCTGCCCGCCAGCGTCAACGCCGCGCTCGTGTCGAAATCCACGGCGGCCGGCAATCGCACCAAGGAGTTCGCCGGCACCAGCACCCGTTCCGCAAAGCCGCCGTCGCGCGTGACGCCCAGCAGTTCGCCCCGGACACAGGTGGATTCCTCCCCGCGCCGGCAGAACTCACATTCGCCGCAGAACAAGTTCGACTGCACTGCGACGCGTTCGCCAACGTTCCAATCCGTCACCGCGCTGCCCGTGGCAGAGATCGTTCCGGAAATTTCACCGCCGGGTGTGCGCGGCAAGGCAACCGTCACGGGAAGCCCACCCTCCTCCAGCCAGAGATCGAGATGGTTCAAGCCGCAGGACTGCACCTGCACCACGACGTCCTGCGGGCCGGGCGAAGGCTCGGGGACGTCTCTCAGTTCCAACCTTCCGGGCGCACCGTGGGCGACAAGTTGAATGGCTTTCACCCGGACACTTTACCGCAGCGGTGAGAAGCCGCAGGGAAAAAATTCCTTGGGCTATTTCGCATACCAAACCCAATCACCCTGCTCGCGATCCGGCTTACCGTCCTTCACCGGTCCGAGCACTCCGCCGTCATCAACGCCGTTCCAACCAACCGAGTAGAGCAGAAACATGCCGTCGGCTTTGCGTTGATAGTGCAATGCACCGCCGCCGATGACGTCGCGGGGAATGGCCGCGCAGAACTTGGGCACCAACGCTTCGAGCGTTTCGGGAAATCGTCCGTCCGCCAGCCGGCTGCGTTCCAATGCGCAAACCAGCGACGCCTGATCCACCGCCGACTGAAGATAGGCGCATTGCAGCGAGACCTTCTGCAACGCTGGTGTGGTGAGACGGGCGAAGATGTTGTAAGGCGTGTGCCGGCCCAAGGCGGCTTCGAACGCCTCTTTCGTGCTGCGCTCGGGATAAACCCGGCGCGACGCGAGATCCACCACCTTGAGACTGAAGTCATCCGTCAGGAGATTCAGCGCGATTTGATTTTGGTAAAGCAGACCGCGCGGCGAAAACACTCCCAGCCACTTGAACCCGGGCTGCTTTTGTCCCAGCACCTCGTAATTGCCCGCGATGTAGTGCGTCATGATTTCATTGGCGAACGCCCGCTCGCCGCGCATGGCGGCGGCGTAATCCTGAAGCAAATCCTCGCCCCCCAGCAGTTGTTGCAGTTCCACCAACTGCGGCTCCGACCAGCGATACTCCGCCAGACCTTTCTTCACGGGCACAAGCGCGATGTTGAGGATGGCTGCGCGAACCATCTGTGAAATGAGCAGCGGTTCGCCGCGCAGGATGTTCGCGGTGCCAAACAGAAACTGTACATCGATCAGCGCGTTGGTGGAATCGCCGCTCTCCAGATGCGCCAGCGCGCGGAGACAGCCGGCCTGAGTCATGGATTTGAAAATTTCAAAGACAGTCATCATCGCCGGGAGATCACGGTCGGGATGCTGGGAGAAAACGGCGGCGGGACGTTGCACGGCGTTGTAAAGTTCGGCCAGCATCGGCTCCAACGGCTTCATCGCGAACAGAACATCCGCCGCCGGCGTCTGTCCCTTGGGCGGCGTGGGAAAGTTCGTGTTGCCGAGGAAATGCTTCTGTGCTGCCTTCAAGTCGGCCTTCTCCAGGCCCAAAGCCGCCCCGCTGATCTTGCCCAGGCTTTTCGCGCGGGCCACTCCATTTGAATCCGCCCAGCGGACTTTGCCGTCCACAATCTCGAAATCCAACAACGGCTCCAGCAGCGGCGTGGCGTAGAAATTTTTTTCCGGCGAAACCGGGGCGGCGATGTAAGACGCCAGGTCCAAACGCTCCCCACGCGCCTCGGCGGCTTGCCGGAACTTTTCCCAGTCGCGCCGGCCGCGCCAGTTCTCCTCCGTCCAAACCAACGCCAGCAGCGTGAGCAGGACGGCGATGACCATCACTGTGCCGCGCAGAATCTTCACGAGGCGACGACGCGGGGTGCTTTCCAAGGTGGCAGTTTCCTGTTTCATAAATGGGATCAGACTTGGACGAAGTTTTCGCGCCGACGACTGTGCGGCTGCGGCGCGCGTTTCGGCCGGTCCGCCTCCAGCGTCTCGCCCGCCACGTTCAACTGTGCGAGCCAGCGGTCCGGCTCCCGCAACACCATGATCACGTCATTTGCCGGCGCCGGATGAGAATCAGCCAGCTCAGCCACGCGAGCACCGTCGAGATTCAACAGCAATATCACCACCCACACCGCCGCCAGCCCGGCCCAGAGACGTCGCCGGGTCCAGAACAATTCCCGCCAGAGCATTTGCAGGAAGGTCTGCCGGTCTTCGGCCGGTGAATGCCCGTCGGCACGTTCAGCCTTTCGGGCCGCCGCCAAAATGTCCGCGCGCCATTCCGCGGGCACCGGCCGCAGGGGCTGTTGCTGAAGCTGGTTCTCGAACGGTTCCGGTTTCATTTCATCTCGTCGTAAAGAGGACGCAGCCGCTCGCGCAGTTTGTCTAACCCATACCGATGGCGGCTCGCGGCGGTGTTGAGCGGGATGTCCAGCGTCTCGGCAATCTGCTCGAAGGTCAGACCCTCCCACAGTTTCAGATGCACGACGGCGCGCTGTTCGGGCGGCAATTCGGCGAGGGCGCGGGTCAAGGCCGAGCGATAGGCGGCTTCGTCGGGATCATTCGCCGGCGCAAAGACCTCGACGGCCTCCTCGCCCAGCTGTCCGTGGTATTTTTCGCGGACACCGCGGCGGCGCATCAGGTCTATGGCTGCGTTGTGGGCGAGCCGGATGAGAAAGGACCGTTCATTGCGCGCCCCCCGGAGCGTTTCCGGCTGACGGGCCAGTTTGGTCAAGACCTCCTGAAGCATGTCGCGGGTGTCGTGTTCGTCGCGGGTCAAATTGAGCAGGAACGCGAACAACGCCTGGGCGTGTTCGTCGTAGAGCCGTTCAAGTTCGGACCCGGACTGCATGGGTTGCGTAGATGACGCACCGGCGGACGGCTTTTGTCTATGGGAATTGCAAAACTTCTTGCCCGGCCGGCGCGGCGCGATTACGAACAGGCCGTGCTTTTGAATGTCGTCCTCGGAATTCTCGCCGTCCTCAGCCTCGGCCTGCTGCTCTGGCAATGGCTGGCCGCGCTGCGCTTTCCGCTGCATCAACGCCGGACCGATCGCTCGTACGCCCCCGCCGTGACGGTGTTGAAACCGTTGAAGGGCGCGGATGACGAGCTGGAAGCCTGTCTGCGCAGCTGGTTCGCGCAAGACTACGCCGGGCCCGTTCAAATTCTGCTCGGCACGCATCTCGCCGAAGATTCCGCCGGGCCAGTCGTGAACAAGCTGCTGGCGGAATTTCCCGACCGCGACGCCCGGCTCGTCCTCACCGGCGAAGACCTCGGCACGAACGGCAAAGTGTCGAACCTCGCCCAGCTCGCCCGGCACGCGAAGCACGAGGTGTTCGTCATCAGCGACGGCGACATCCGCGTGCCCAGGGATTTTCTGACCAACGCCGTCCTCCCCCTCTCCTCCCGCAAAGGAGGAGAGGGCCGGGGTGAGGAGGCAAACTCTTCCAAACTCCCCTCACCCCAACCCTCTCCCCGGTTGGGCGGGGAGAGGGAGAAAGACAATGTGTCCGGAGCAACTTCAGCCAGCGCTGAAGTCGGTCTGGTCAATTGTTTCTACCGCCTCGCCAATCCGTCCACGCCCGCCATGCACTGGGAGGCCATCGCCATCAACGCGGATTTCTGGAGCCAGGTGCTCCAGTCGAAGACGCTCAAGCCCCTCGACTTCGCGCTCGGCGCCGTGATGGTCACGCGGCGAAGCAACCTCCGCGAGATCGGCGGCTTCGAAGCTCTGCTCGATTGTCTGGCGGACGATTACCAACTCGGCCATCGCATCGCGAAGCAGGGTCATCGCATCGAACTGTGTCCCGTGGTCGTGGAATGCTGGCACGCGCCGCAGACCTGGGGCGCGGTGTGGAAACATCAGCTCCGCTGGGCACGAACCGTACGGGTCTGTCAGCCGGCGCCCTACTTCTTCAGCATCCTCAGCAATCCGACGCTGTGGCCGCTGGTCTGGCTGATGGCACAACCGGGAATTCTCTCAGCAGGCTTTTTCGGTGCGGCATTGGTTGCGCGCATCTTGATCACGGAAAATCTTTCCTGGCAGCTCACGCAGAAGTCCGGCGGAGCCGCGCCGTTGCTGGCGCCGTTGAAGGATCTGTTGCAGTTCGCCCTGTGGCTGGGGGCATTTCTCGGCCACACTGTCGAATGGCGCGGCCAGCGATTTCATTTGCGCCGCGACGGCACGCTCGCAAAGCTGACGCCATGACCTCCACCGAACATCGCACCCAGCCGACGGTTCCCGCCGGGGCGGCGTTCACTCCGACGCATTGGAGCGTGGTCGTGGCGGCAACCGCCGGCGATTCCACCCATGCGCGCTCGGCTCTGGAGAAACTCTGCCGGACCTACTGGCCGCCTATCTACGTGTTCGTGCGGCGGCAAGGCCACAACGCCCACGATGCCCAGGACCTCACCCAGGAATTTTTCGCGCGCCTGCTGGCGAAGAACTATCTCGCCGACGTGGACCGCTCGAAGGGACGCTTCCGCTCCTTCCTGCTCGCGTCGGTGAAGCATTTTCTCGCCAACGAATGGGACAAGACGCAGGCACAGAAACGCGGCGGCGGACAAATCCCCATTCCCATCGACGCCTCCAACCTTGAATCGACGGGCGGCTTTGAACCCGCCGACCCAACCATGGCCGACCGGATTTTTGAACGGCGCTGGGCACTGACGCTGCTTGAACAGGTGCTGCGCCGGATGCGCGCCGAATACGTCCGCGACGGCAAGGAAAAGCTCTTTGAGCAGTTGAAGCCAACGCTGACCGAGGCCAGCCGCAGCGTGGCCTACGCGGAGATGGCCACACGGCTCGGCACCACGGAAGGCGCAGTGAAGGTGGCGGTGCATCGGCTGCGGCAGCGGTACCGCGAAGTGCTGCGCGCGGAAATCTCGGACACGGTGGCGACGCCGGAAGAGGTGGAGGCGGAGATCCGGAACCTGTTCGCGGCGCTGGCGGGGTAGTTAACCGCAGAGAGCGAGAGAACACAAAGAATTGAAGCCCAAACGAAGCTTTGCGATCTCTGCGTTTTATGCGGTTAAATAAACAGTAACCTTCTGCTGGTTTTCCTTCTGTAACGGCTGGAATGAATACTACGTTTGAACCCATGTTCGCCATGATTGGCCTCAGTTGGAGCGAGGTGATCCTGATGGTGCTGGCTTTCCTGGTGATGGTGGTGGTCGCCAGCGGTGTTGTGCTGGTCATCTGGCTCATGCGGCGGTCGGAAAAAAAGCCGGACGCGCCCAGGTCCGAGCCGCCGATTCATCCCACCGGCACCGTGAGAATCAAGCCGCGCAGTTGTCCGCAATGCGGCGCAACGCTCGCCGCCGATGTTCCGGAAGGACTTTGCCCGTCGTGCCTCTTGCAGCACGGCATTGCCACCGAAGGCGGGGTTCCGCCCGGCACGCCGCCGTTTGTGCCGCCGACGATGGCCGAACTCGCCCAGCTTTTTCCGCAGTTGGAAATTCAGGAGCTGGTCGGCAAAGGCGGCATGGGCGCGGTTTACAAGGCGCGGCAGCCTTCGCTCGATCGCTTCGTCGCGCTGAAAATTCTCGCCCCGCGCTCCGGCGGCGACCTCGACTTCGCCGGACGTTTCACCCGGGAGGCCCGCGCGCTGGCGCGGTTGAATCATCCGAACATCGTCGCCGTTTACGACTTCGGCCAGGCCGCCAATCTCAGCTACTTCATCATGGAATTCGTGGACGGCCCGAATCTCCGCCAGGCCGGCCGCATCAAGCCGCAGGAGGCGATGGAGATCATCCCGCAGATTTGCGGTGCGCTCCAGTTCGCGCATGACGAGGGCATCGTGCACCGCGACATCAAGCCCGAGAACATTCTCCTCGACCGCAAGGGCCGGGTGAAAATCGCCGACTTCGGGCTGGCAAAGATTCTCGGGCAGGGGGATTTCCGGCTGACCGGCGCCAAGGACATCATGGGCACGCCGCATTACATGGCGCCCGAACAGGTGGAACGTCCGCAGGAAGTGGATCATCGCGCGGACATTTATTCCCTCGGCGTGGTGTTCTACGAAATGCTGACCGGCGAGCTGCCGCTGGGAAAATTCCAGTCGCCGTCGCAGAAGGTCGGCGTGGATGTGCGGCTGGATGAAGTCGTCCTGCGTTCGCTCGCGAAGGAACGGGAGCTGCGCTACCAGCACGTCAGCGAAGTCGGCACGCGCGTCGAGACGATTGCCGACACGCCGGCGGGGGCGGCGAACGTCCCGCCGACCTTTCCGAAATCCGCCGACACCACGAAACCGGCCGGACCTTCCTTCAAGGAATCACTGCAACGCGGCCTGCGCGCGGCGTGGCGCACGGGTCTGGTGGTGTGTGTATTGGTCTGGCTGGTCGTGCTGGCCGTCACCCTCGTGTTGCCAAAGACCTACCAGGCCACTGCCAGAGTCAGCTGGGTGGACGTGGACAACAAGCCAACGCCGCAGGTCGATCCGTATCATCTGCAAACCGAGGTGGAGAACGTCACGTCCGACGCCGTGCTGCGTTCGGTGGGGAAGACGTTGAAGTTGAATGAACGCTGGTCCCGCCGCTATATGGGAGGCGAAGCGATGACTGACGATGCCGTGGCAACCATGATTCGTGGCCGCGTCCAAGTTGAACCGGTCCGGAACACGTGGTTGCTCCAAATCATTTGTTACTCCGAGTCCGCCGTGGAATCTGCCGAGATTGCCAACCAGGTCGCGGAGCAGTTCTGCCAGCTTTCAACCAGTGACCGCAAGCTCGTGAATCGCGCCACGCAGCCTTTCCGGCCGGTGAAGCCGGATTATCCGATGAACTTCACCCTGGGATTTGTCGGCGGCATCGGGCTGGGACTGTTCTTCGGATTTCTCGGCGGACTGGTCGCGTTTATTAAAAACTACGGCGCGATCACGGGGCCGGGTCGGAAAATGGTTTCCGACGCCGGTCGCGAATACAAAACCACCCAGACCATTCTGGGCTGGCCGCTGGTGCATAGCGTGTCGGGTATTGATCCCGCGACCGGCCGGCCGCGGGTGGCGCGCGGCATCGTGGCCGTCGGACCGCGGGCGATCGGCGTCGTGGCCGTGGGCTGGGAAGCCGTCGGCGTCTTTTCCTCGGGCCTGCTGGCAGCGGGCGTATGTCCGGTGGGATTGATTTCCGTCGGGCTGCTGGCGGTGGGCTTGGTAACGTGGGGCTGGCAGGCCACGGGCGGTCTGGCATTCGGGTTGTCTTCGGCGACGGGATTGTTTGCCTTCGGAAACAACGCGGTGGGATGGGAACGATGCACCATTAGCCCGGGAACCTTCGCCGTGCTCTGTCTGCCGCTGGTGGGCCTGCTGGTGTGGCGGATCCTGGCGGCGCTCTTCCGCAAGGCGGTCGCAGTGGCGTCACCGGCACCCGCCCAGCCGGCGGGAGATTATTTCTGGCGGCGCTTTGCCATGGCGATGGCGGCGATAGTTCTAATTCCGATCGCGCTGGCGGTGGTCGGCGTGCTGGCGGCGCTGCTCTTTCCGGCATTGGCCAGGCCACGCGTAAGACCCGTGGAGATGCGACCCGCAGTCGTAAACAAACTGCCGGATCAAAGGCGCCCTGAGACGGCGAACGATCCGGTTTATTCCCTCATCACCTGGTCGCCGGTGCCGACGTCGAATGGAAAGCCGGACTTGCAAGCGATTCTCCAGGAGGCCACGGCTCTCCGCGAGGCCGGTCGTTATGAGGAGGCCTTGCAACGGCATCTCTGGTATCACGAACATGCGTTAGAAGTGGACCGCGCCCAGCTCGGCGTGCGGCTGTCGTTCGCGCTGTCCGACTGGATGGAACTCGCCCGCCGCTATCCGCGGGCCTGGCAGGCGCTGGTGGAAGTCCGCGACCTGAAGACAAATCAACTGCTGTCAGGCCGCGGCTATTCCGAGCTGTTCCAGGATGTGGCAGCCATCAACGGCGAACTGCAGCAGGACGATTCGTCCGTTCAGCTTTTCAAAACTCTGGAAACGTCTAATCCGAAGCTGGCCGACCAATGCTATTTCTACATCCAGGACGAGCTGGTGAAGCGCGGCGAGTATGCGACGTGCGTCCGGCATCTGGGCGACGCCCAGCAGCGATTCGAGAACATCCAGCGGACACGGTCAGTGACCCGGAACTTCGAGGACAGGAATGCCGCCACGCGCAAAGAGATGACCGAACGCTACCGGTCCATGGCAAAGACGAACAGCGCCTTCCAGTCATTGGCCGATCATTACGAACAGTCCGCTTCCGCACCGCCGCATGCCGACCGGCGGTTCGTGGACCAAACCCGGCAATTGATCGAAATCCTCGTCGGCACCAGCCGCCGCGCGGAAGCGGAAGAGATTCGGGACCGAGCCATCGCCGTGGTCGATGACAGCCGGTTGAAGTCTGCGGTGGACGATGCCGAGGCGGCGGTGCGAAAACACGGCGTCGAAGCTGATCCTGCTTCCGGTCGGCCCGCCGCCACGCCGGCCGGCAACAATCCGTGAGCGAAATATCCTGTCACCTTTTTCCATCCAGCCACCACGTATGCGGTGATATGATGGAAAATACCATGACGGGAATGGCGGAACTGGCCGATGCGGAACTCGTGTCCGAAAGCCTGCGGGGCAATCGCGAGGCGTTTGGACGCATCGTGTCGCGTTATCAATCGCTCATCTGCTCGCTTGCCTACAGCGCCACCGGCAGCCTCGGCCAGAGCGAAGATCTCGCGCAGGAGACTTTCATCACCGCCTGGAAACATCTCGGGCATTTGCGGGAGCGGAACAAGCTCCGCGCCTGGCTCTGCGGCATCGCCCGCAACCGCATCAACAGCAGCCTGCGACGTGACGGCCGGGAGCCGTTGCGGGATGCGGCACCGCTGGCCGACGAACACGATTCGCCGTCAGAGGAACCGCAGCCGCACGAACAGACCATCTCCAACGAGGAGCAGGCGATTCTCTGGCGCGCGCTCGAACGCATTCCCGAAATCTACCGCGAACCGCTCGTGTTGTTTTATCGCGAACACCAGTCCATCACCACCGTGGCGGAGCAGTTGGACCTGACCGAGGACACCGTCAAGCAACGGCTGTCGCGCGGGAGAAAGCTGCTGAGCGAACAGGTCGTGGCCTTTGTGGAAGGCACCTTGGAACGCACCAACCCCGGCAAGGTGTTCACCGTGGCCGTCCTCGCCGCGCTGCCAGCGGTGCTGACCACCTCGGCCAAGGCCGCGACGGTGGGCGCGGCCATAAAAGGCGGCATGGCGGCGAAAAGCCTGACGCTGGGCGGACTGTTCCAGATGGTGCTGGGACCGCTGCTGGGATTCGTCGGGCCGTGGATTCAATACCGGATGTATCTGCAAAACGCCCCGAACGAGGAGGCACGGGCGGTCATCAAGCGTTACTACCGGAGAATCTTCGCCGTCGCCTTCGGCTACGTGGCGGTGTTGGTGGTCATCAGCCTGTTCCGGTCGCCGTTGCTGGCGTCCTATCCTGCGGTCTTCGCCGCGCTGCTCGTCGGCCTGACGCTCGGCTTCATTGTCAGCCTGATCATTCTCTCGCGGAAGTTTGCCCGGTGCTATCGTGAGTTTTCGCTCGCGGTGATGGCGGAGAATCCAGCCGCCCTCCAGCCCGGCTGGACCTATCGCAGCAGCCTGGAGCTGTTCGGTCTGCCGTTGATTCACATCCAGCTCAACACCGTTCCCGATGCGTCGACCGGCAAACGGAAACCGGTGGTCGGATGGATTGCCGCCGGCGGCACGGCGATCGGGGGGCTGATGGCCTTCGGTGGCGTGGCTGTTGCACCGATCAGTCTGGGCGGCATGGCGATTGGACTGATTTCCTGGGGAGGTTGTGCGGCAGGAATTTTGGCCATGGGCGGCATTGCGATGGGCGGTTGGGTGTTTGGCGGTTTTGCATTGGGCTGGGAGGCGTTTGGCGGCTGTGCCGTGGCGTGGCACGCGGCGATGGGCGGGCTGGCGGTGGCGCGAGATTTCGCGCTGGGAGGAGTCGCCTATGCCGCGCAGGCGAACAATGAAGCCGCCCGGCAGCTGACCAAGGGCAGTCTGTTCTTCAATTTCGTGGAGAGGCTTTCCCACCATGTTTACTGGCTGAACCTCCTGTGGCTGCTGCCACTGGCGGCGTGGTGGAAGGCGCTGGGCCGCCGTTCCGGCAAGTCGCCGAAAAGCACGTGACTTTATCCGTCGGGCATTGTCAGATAGACGCTCTTATCGGCACCGACTCCTTAAATTTATGAAAAACGCAATCATCGGCATCCTGTTGATCGCCACGCTGGCCTTGGGCGCTTTGTTTCTCACGCAACAGAAACAGGCCAAAACAAAGTCTGAGCAACTCGCCGCCACCGAATCCAAACTGGCCGAGGCCAAGGCGGAGGTGCAGTCAAAATCCGAGGCCGACGAGAAGGTGACCGCCGCCGAAACCAAGGCGCGCATCCTGCAGGACACGCTGAAAGAAACCGCCGCCAGCGTCGAACAACAGTCCAACCGCGTGGCGCAGCTTCAGGCGGCGGCGAAAACCAACACGCCCGCCAATCCGTTCGCCGCGATGCTCAAGGACCCGAAGATGAAGGAGATGATCAAGACCCAGCAGAAGATGGTGATGGGGCCGATGATCGAAAAAAATTACTCCGCGTTCTTAAAGCAGTCGAGTTTGTCGCCGGAGCAGGCGGCGAACTTGAAGCAACTGCTGACGGACAAGATGCTTTCCGGCGCGGACATGGGGATGTCGATGCTGGACGGCAGCCTCGACGCCGAGAAACGCGCCGAACTGACCCGGCAGGTTAAAACGAACATGGACAACTACGACCGCCAGATCAAGGAACTGCTCGGGGATGACACCAACAAGGCCTTTCAGGATTACGAGAAGACGGTGCCCGACCGCATGGCCATCAGCCAGCTCCACGACCAGCTCGCGAACACCCCGAACGCGCTGACGCCGGAACTGGAAAACCAGATCATCGGGATCATGAGCCAGGAGCGGACGGGCTTCAAATGGACGACGGATTACAGCAACCAGAATGCAGTCAACGGCGACCTGGGCAAGATGTTCACCGAGGACAAGCTGAACACCTTTGCACTGGAGAAGGAGCAGCTGGATCAAAAAGTCCTCGACCGGGTGAAGCCGCTGCTGTCGGAGGATCAGTTCACCGCCTATCAATCGTTCCTGGAACAGCAGCGCAATTTGCAGCTTGCCGGCATGAAGATGGCCGGGCAGATGTTCGGCCGTTGAGGGGGTGGGAAGCAAAAAAGACGGCCGGCTAAAAACCGGCCGTCTTTTTGTTTGAGAATGATCTCAGTGCTTGGTGCACGTCGCGCAATGCGCGCAGTCGGTGTGGCCTTCGGCGCAGCACTTGTGGCCGCAGGCGGGCTTCGTGTCCGAACAGCATTTGTTGCAGGTTTTGCAGCCGGTGAGGAGGAGCGAGGACGCGCAGACCAGCAGGGCGATGAGTTTGATGTGTTTCATGCGTTGGTTTGTTGTTTGATTCCGTCCAGCCCGCCGGTTGGTTTAGAGGCGCGCCGGATTACGATGGCAGTGTAATTCAAACCTTCCCGTTGTCCAATGCTCAGCGGGAATACGGAGATCCGCCCCCGGGGAAATCCACGAATCCACGGGATTCTGAACGGTTATTGCTGCAAACGGTCGAAGCTGTGTTATCGTCTCCGGACTTAAAAGCCATGATTTTGAAACATTACGCGGGCCTGCTGGCGGCACTGGTGTTGGGCGTCCTGCCGCTGCGGGCGGAAATCGGCGGCACCAACCTTCTCCACAAACCCAGCCACCTCGAACCCGGGCAGGAGGACGGCCGCATCACGTTCAAGACGGCCCAGATGCTCGAGTATCTCCATTTCTCCCATCACCCCCTGGACCAGGAATTCGCCGGCCAGTTCATGGACATGTATCTGGAAAAGCTCGACCGCCAGCATCTGCATTTTCTCCAGACGGACATCGCGGGCTTTGACAAATATCGCACCAACCTCGACCGCCTGACCATCAACAGCCAGCACGTGGCGGACGTCACGCCGGCGTTTGAAATCTACAACTGCTTCATCGACCGGCTGCAGCAGCGGTTCGACTATGTGAACGAACTCCTGAAGACCGAAACATTTGACTTCACCGCCGATGAACGGGTCGCCATCAACCGCAAGGACCTGCCCTATCCGAAGGACCTGGCCGAGGCCAAGAAGCTCTGGCGGCAAAATCTGCGGCTGGAATACTTGCAGGAAAAGCTCGGGCAGGAAGACGCCCGCAAGAATGCCTCGCCGACGAACGCCCCGACGAAATCCATCCACGACCAGATCGTGGACACGCTCACCCACCGCTATCAGCGCAGCCTGCGTTTGTTCGCCGACTGGAACAGCCAGGACGTCCTTGGCGAATATCTGACGGCGCTGGCGCACGTTTACGATCCGCACTCAGACTACTTCAACAAGGAACAGCTCGACCAGTTCACCATCGGGATGAACCTCGCCCTGTTCGGCATCGGCGCGGAACTCCGCTTCGACGACGGCTATTGTAAAATCACCAAGCTCCTGGCCGGCGGTCCGGCGGAAAAGAGCAAGCAGATCAAGCCCGGCGACCGCATCGTGGCCGTCGCCCAAAGCAACCAGCCGCCGGTGGATGTCATCGAGATGTCCCTGAACAAGATCGTGCAGCTCATCCGCGGTCCGAAAGGCACCCAGGTGGAATTGACGCTGATTCCCGAGCACGATTCCGCCCCGCGCACGGTGCTGAAACTGGTCCGCGATGAAATTCCGCTGCCGGACTCCGCCGCAAAAGGCAAGGTCATCGAAGTTCCCGGCCGCGCCGGCGAAACCAAGCGTCTGGGCGTGATCAACCTGCCGTCCTTCTATGCGCCCATGGGCGGCGGCGCCCATGCCAGCACGGACACCGACGGGGTTTACACCTCGGTGGACGTCGCCAAGCTGCTGCGCAAGTTCAAGGCGGAGAATGTCGGCGGTGTGATTCTCGACCTGCGCTTCAACGGCGGCGGCTCCCTGGAGGAGGCCATCCGGCTCGCCGGCTTGTTCATCAAGGAAGGCCCGATGGTTCAGGTGAAAACCTCCGACGGCCGCGTGATCGTGGCGCCGGACCCGGATCCCAGCACAACCTATGACGGACCGCTCATTGTCCTCACCAGCCGTTTCAGCGCTTCGGCGTCGGAGATTGTCGCGGGCGCCTTGCAGGATTACGGCCGGGCCTTGATCGTCGGCGACGTCTCCACCCACGGCAAAGGCACGGTGCAGAGCGTGAACTACATCACCAATTATCTGAGGCTCACCGATCCGGAAAAGAACAACGGCGCCTTGAAGGTCACGGTGCAGAAATTTTACCGCGCCACCGGCGTCTCCACCCAGCTCAAAGGCGTGCTGCCGGACATCGTGCTGCCGACGGTCTGGAATTACTCCAAGGACATCGGCGAAAACGCGCTCGACCATCCGCTGGAGTGCGACAAGATCGCCGCCGCGCCCTATGACCGCGTCAACCTGGTGCAGCCCTATCTCCCCGAACTGTTGAAGAGCTCCACCTCGCGCATCGCCACCAACAAGGACTTCGAGTACGTCCGCGAGGAGATCGAACGCTTCCGCAAGCAGCAGGAGGACAAGACCGTTTCGCTGAATGAAAAGCAGCGCCGCAAGGAAATGCAGGAGAACCAGGCGCGCGACAAGGCCCGCAACAAGGAACGCCTCGCCCGCAAGGAGCCGGAGCAGAAGGTCTATGAGCTTACCCTGAAACAGGCCGATCTGCCCGGCCTGCCCGCGCCGGTGCAGAAGACCAATTCGCTGGCGAAGGTTTCCACCAAAACCTCGGGAGGCACCAACTTCTTGACCGCCACGGCCAGCACCGATCCCGACGACGAACAGGCCCCGGCCAACGACGTGAACCTGCTGGAGGCCGAACACATTCTCGAAGACTACATCTCCCTGATGCAGAAACGCGGCACCATCACCTCTAATCGTCCATTATGAAATCCTTGCTGGTTCTTTGCGGCACCTTCGGACTGGCGCTCACCGTCGCCGCCGGCGATCCGCTGGCCATCGCCCGGCAGCGCGCGCGCGACACCTCCGCGGCGGTCAGCAGCGGTCAGGCCGTGCCCTCCCGCAACCAGGCCGCGCCGGCCCCCGCAGCTCCGGCCGCACCCAACCCGGCGATCACCGCCATGCAGCAGAACATCGCGAGCATTGCCACGGACTTGGCGACGTTGCAGTCGGACCCTTCCAAGAAACAGCCGTTGATCAATGACCTCAACGCCGCCGCCCAGGGCACCGCACCGACGAAGGCGTCCTTGAACAAGCTCGCCGCCGACCTCGCCGTCCTGTCCGGCAAAACCCTTTCCCCGGATCAGCGCACCAAGCTCGCCCAATACCTCCGCGCGTTCTGCAACAGCTCGCATCTGTCCCCGGCCCAGCAACGCACCATCCTCGAGGAGTTGCAAAAGCTCCTGACTGCGGCTGGCGTTTCGGCGGAGGATGCGGCGAAGATTGCGGCGGACTTCAAGACCATCGCCGCCGAAACGAAGTGAGCAAGCTCGCGAACATCGCGTGTCCGGTTTGCAAGCAGCGCGGTGACTGGTTCGCCGCGGACTTCGGCCCGTTCTGCTCCAAGCGCTGCCGGCTGATTGACCTCGGCAAATGGTTTGGCGAAGAGCACGCCATCTCGGAGCCGTTGCGCGCGGAGCATCTTGACCAATACGCGGAGCTGCCTTCGGGTCGGCACTTGGACAACCCGGCGGAGGAGTGATACTGGTAAGGCGCGCCGGTTTGGTGCGACCAATTGTTGTCATGTTCAACCCATTCAAAATCGCATTGCTGTCCGCCGGCCTGCTGCTGGCCGGAGTCACGGCTGGTTCAGCGCAAACTATGAAAACCAATCACACGGAATTCGCGGTGTTCGGCGGCGGCTGCTTCTGGTGCACCGAGGCGGTTTATCAAAAGATTCCCGGCGTCCTCGCCATCACCAGCGGCTACGCCGGCGGCAAGACGGAGAATCCGACCTACAAGGAAGTCTGCCGCGGCGACACCGGCCACGCGGAAGTCATCCAGATCGAGTTCGATCCCGCCAAGGTGTCGTTCTCGAAGCTGGTGCATTACTTCTGGGACGCGCACGACCCGACCACGCTGAACCGCCAGGGCGCGGACGAGGGCACGCAATACCGGTCGATCATTCTTTACGCGAACGAAAAGCAGAAGCTCGAGGCCGAGAAATCCAAGCTCGAGGCGCAGGCGAACTTCAAGTCGCCGATTGTGACGCAGATCGTGCCGTTGAAAAAGTTCTACCCGGGCGAGGCCTACCACCAGAATTACTACAACGACAATTCCAACCAGCCCTACTGCGCGGTGGTGATTCGTCCGAAGGTGGAGAAGTTCGAGAAGAAGCTGAAAGACGGGAAGTGATTGGCGGTCGGAGAATTCCCCGGAGCTTGCCCGAACGAGAAAGAGGCTCGACAGCACCTTGGCTCCGGCGCAGGCTCAAGTCATGGAGAAGGATCGGCTGCAAGACTTGAGACCTAGTATCTGTTAAGCCACTCCGCATTTATGAAAATTGATCCCCACAGTGTTTATGTCGGCATGGGAGCGGTTGCAGTCATTGCGGGTATTCTCGGCGCCTTGCGTCGACGCCTTCTGCGCGTCTTCGCTGTTTGCTTGGCCGCATTCTCCTTTTTCGAGTTGTTTTGTTTTCTTAGCGGGCTGGAGTTTCTTGTTCCGGTTTGGTGGGCCATTCACATGCCATCAGCCATTACGCTCGGCGGAGACGAGATTTTGGAGCGTCACGGGGCAGTTGTGAGCACAGTTTTCCACCTCGCAGACTTTTTACTTTGGTCAGCAGTTATCACCGGAGTAGTTTGGCTTCGCGACAGGAGACGCAGGGATGAATTCGTCGCCTAATCATGCACCGCATGCAAACCCAGCGAGGGCGTCGCAGTTGCAATCATTGCGTCCCGTGCGCCGGCTCGCTGAGCTTGGGTCGTCAGGCGGCTTACACGTATGAGCATACTCGATGACGAATTGGCAAAGGATGAGAGCTTATGGCGCAGGTGGCGTGAGGAAGGTGTTACCGAGAGCACGATGCTTGCTGTAGATGTCTTTTTCTACGCCACAAACAAGACTGCCGCACAAGAGGTTGCCGATTACCTGCCGAGATGGGGACTCACCAAGGTTCAGATTTCCTCGGCACGGACATTTCTGGTTTTCAAAGGTTGGACCATCACAGGAGTTGAAGAGACGACTTGGTCGCTTGCGAAGCTGCAAGACAGGACTAGACGGTATGTGCGCCTTGCAGAGATACTACGCGTCAGGTATGAGGGTTGCGGCGCGATGATGCCAGACAATGAACCAGCCGCCTAAAATGAGGATAAGCTGCAAAACTCGCTGCTTCCTCTCTTCCTCAGCCCCGCTTTGACCCGGTTCGATGGTCAAACCCTCTCAAGCTTTACACAAAAAAAACGGCGACCCGTTACCGGATCGCCGTTCGTGAATTGTGTCAGGCTGACTTACAGGCCTTTGCTGATCATGAGCTTGATCAGGTCGCCCACGCGGCAGCTGTAACCCCATTCGTTGTCATACCAGCTCACGAGCTTGAAGAAGTTCTTGTTCAGCTCGATGCCGGAGCCGGCGTCGAAGATGGAGGACAGGTTGCAGTGGATGAAGTCCGTGCTGACGACTTCGTCGCCGGTGTAGCCGAGGATGCCCTTCATGTAGGTTTCGCTGGCTTTCTTCATCGCCGCGCAGATTTCGGCGTAGCTGGTGTCCTTCGAGGTCTTGAAGGTGAGGTCCACGACGGAGACGGTCGGCGTCGGCACGCGGAACGCCATGCCGGTGAGCTTGCCTTTGACTTCCGGCAGCACGAGGCCGACGGCCTTGGCGGCGCCGGTGGTGGACGGGATGATGTTCTGCGCCGCCGTGCGGCCGCCCTTCCAGTCTTTCTTGCTGGGGCCGTCCACGGTTTTCTGCGTGGCGGTGTAGGCGTGGATGGTGGTCATCAGGCCTTCGGTGATGCCAAAGCCTTCCTTGAGGAGGACGTGGCAGACGGGCGCGAGGCAGTTCGTGGTGCAGGAGGCGTTGGAGACGATGTGATGCTTGGCCGGGTCATACTTGTCCTGGTTCACGCCCATGACGACCGTGAGGCAGTCGCCCTTGGCCGGAGCGGAGATGATGACCTTCTTGGCGCCGGCGGTGATGTGGCCCTGGGCCTTTTCAACGTCGGTGAACAAACCGGTGGATTCGATGACGAGATCGACGCCGAGGGCCTTCCACGGGAGTTCCGCGGGGGACTTGGCGCTGACGACCTTGATTTCCTTGCCATTGACGACGAGAACGTCGTCCTCGGCCTTGTCGGCGGCGGATTTCTTGGAGCTGACTTCGCCCTGGAAACGGCCCTGGGTGGAATCATACTTCACGAGGTAGGCGAGGTTGTCCGCCGGCACGATATCGCCGACTGCGACCACTTCGATGTCCTTGCCGACCAGACCTTGTTCGACCAGCGCCCGGAAGACCAGGCGTCCAATGCGGCCAAACCCATTGATTGCGACTTTAATTGCCATAGTTCGATTTCTATTTGTTCAGTTCAACTCACCAAAATTCGACCGCGCATGATACCGCGGGGTGAAGAACGGTCAACGCGAAATGCTAGGCGGGCAGGGAAAGAATGCCCGCTTGATTTTGAAAAAGGCTGCCCGTTTTTTGCGGCCAGGCGGCGCGGCCAGGCGCCCGCCGGTCATTGCTTGATGACCTTCACCTCGCCGGACTGGGGGTTGTAGTCCAGGCGGGTGCCGGCCGGGGCGGGCGGTATCTGCGGGAGAAACTTGGTCTCGACGAGTTCGTTCAGGTCCTTCGGCAGGCGGCCCTGGTCGGCCTGGAAGAGCTGGACGGCGGACTTGATGGAAGCGGTGTCGATTGTTTTCACCGCCGACTGCTGCGCCCGGCCCATGGCACCGACGTAATCCGCCGGGGAGGTCGCCGTGGTGGTTTCATTGGTGGTGGCCGCCGGAGTTTTCGCCTTGTCGCCGCAGCCGGCCAGCAGGCCGGCGGCGATGATGGGCAGCAGTCCCTGAGCTGTGAATCGTTTCATGACGCCAATCTTCACCGTGAGGGGAACGGAGGCAAGCTTGATCGCGGCGAACCGGCCGGGCGGGAGGTGTTCTGGAGGGCCAGCCCTCGGCTTGACACTCGAGTCTTCGCTGGTATTCTCCCGCGTTCCGGTTTCGGAGAAGATCCCCGAACGGGTGAATTTTGCCGGCACTAAGCCGGCAGCAGGCCATTTAATTTTATGAAACGACAGTACCAACCGTCCAAGATTCGCCGCAAGCGGCAGCACGGTTTCCTCAATCGTAACAGCTCCAAGAACGGCAAGGCCACCCTGGCCAACCGCCGTCGCGTGGGCCGCAAACGCCTGACGCCGGTCTAACTTTTCCGTCCGCCATGCCGGCCGCGACGCCCCAGCGTTTGAGGTTCATCCCCGCGATGCACATCAAACAGGGCCGGGACTTTTCGCGGGTCCGGGAATCCGGTCAGCGGCTGGTCATGGGCTGCCTCATTGCCAACTGGCTGGAGCTGCCGCCGGGGTCCGTGACCCGGCTGGGGGTGGTCACGAGCGGCAAAATCGGCAACGCCGTGGTCCGCAACCGGGCGCGGCGGCTGATGAGGGAGGCCTTCCGGCTCCATCAAAACGAACTTTTGAAACCATTGGATCTTGTGCTGGTGGCGCGCCACTCCATTTCCGGAAAAGACTTTTCCGGGGTGGAAAAGGATTACCTGACCACGCTGCGCCGCGCAGGATTGTTGAAGGCATGAACCGGCACCTTGGAATCATCGGCCGGTTGTTCGCCCAGCTGCTGCGGGGCGCGCTGATCTTTCTCGTCCGGCTGTATCGCTGGACGCTTTCCCCGGCCAAGAGCTTCATCTGCGGCCCGCTGGCTCAATGTCGTTTCACCCCGTCGTGTTCGGAGTATGGTCTGGAGGCTTTGCAGACGCATGGTGCCGTCCAAGGTTCCTGGCTCGCCTTCAAACGCGTCTGCCGCTGTCATCCGTGGGGTGAATGCGGGCATGACCCCGTTCCCCAAACGCCGAACCCGGCGGCCGCCCCCCGGCTGGTCAAAAAGCCCTGCTGCTAAAATTTCATGGATCGCAAATCAATCATCGTCATCGCGGCCTGCATTGTCACCCTGGTGCTGTGGGTCACGGTCGTCATCCCCAAATTCACCCCGCCGGCCAGGCCGCTGCCCGCCGGCGCCACCAACGGCATCACTCAGATCGCCGGACCCGTATCGACCTCCTCGGTGCCGGTGCTGACCGTCGCGCCGACGAATGTTCCCAAGCTCGCCGTCAGCGCGAAGACGCCCGAGGAACTGCTGGTGGTGACCAACGAAAACGCCCGCTACGTCTTCACCTCCCACGGCGGCGGCCTGAAGGAGATCGAGCTGGTCCAGTATCCCGAGAAGGTCCAGCAAAAGACCAAGGCGACATCCTCCAACACCGTCGCCACTCTGAACGCCAAGGTGTCCATGCCGGTGCTCGCCCTGCTCGGCGATGCCTCCGTGCAGACGGATGCCTCGTTCACCTTGAGCCGCACAGCCACGGGCGTTCGCGCCGAGCAACTGCTTCCCAGCGGCCTGCGCATCGTGAAGGACTTCACCATCGGGACCAATTACCTGCTCCAGGCCCGCGTCGGCCTTGAGAACACCTCGGGCGCGCCTCTGACCATCGCCGCCCAGCAGTGGTCGATCGGCACGCCCACGCCGATGGATCCGGACGACAATGGCGAGGCGCTCGGCTTCATGTGGTACAACGGCGCGAAGATGCAGGAGATCACGCCGGCGTGGTTTGAAAACCGCACGCTCGGCTGTTTCCCCGGCACGCCCCGGCCGCATTACGAAGCCGGCACCAGCAACGTGGTCTGGGCCGCGGTTCACAACCAGTTCTTTGCGCTGATCGCCATGCCCGGCGACGCCGCGCAGCAGATTGTCTCGGACATCGTCACGCTGCCGCGTCCGGCGGAGGGCCGTTACAGCTTCTCCAACACGCCGCCCATGAAGAGCTACGAGACCAAGCTGGTCTATCCGTCGGTGACGCTCGCCGCCGGCGGCAAGCTGGAGCGGAACTTCAATTTTTTTGCCGGTCCCAAGGAATACCAGACGCTGGCGCGCATCGCCGACCAGTTCAAAAACAACGTGGACCTGGTCATGGGCTTCGGCGGCTTCTTTGGCTTCTTTGCCAAGGCGCTGCTCCTGGGCATGAACTGGCTGCACAGCATTTTCTCACTGCCCTACGCCTGGGCGATCATTGCCATCACGGTCATCATCAAGATTCTCTTCTGGCCGCTGACCCAGGCCAGCACGCGCTCGATGAAACGGATGCAGGCGCTCCAGCCGCAGATGAAGGCCATCCAGGAAAAATACAAGGATGACCCGGTCAAGATGAACAAGAAGGTCATGGAGTTCTACAAGGAGAACAAGGTCAGCCCGCTCGGCGGCTGCCTGCCGATGCTGCTGCAGATGCCGGTGTTCTTCGGCTTCGTGTTCATGGTGCGCACGGCGATTGAACTGCGCGGCTCGACGTTCTTCTGGATCTCCGACCTCTCGAAGCCCGACACCTTGTTCATCATCCCCGGACTCGACTTCATCCCCGTGATCGGCGTCCCCGGCATCGGCCTGCCGTTCAACCTGCTGCCGTTGCTGATGGGCGCGACCATGCTCTGGCAGGCGAAGCTCACCCCGCCCTCACCCGGCGTCGATCCCGCGCAGCAGAAGATGATGCAATACATGCCGCTCATGTTCATGGTGTTCTTCTACAACAACTCCGCCGGCCTGGCGCTTTACTGGACGGTCAGCAACCTGTTGACGATTCTCCAGACCAAGCTGACCAAGACTGAACCGGTGGCCGCCGTGGTCTCCGCGCCGACGAAGAAGGCCAAATAAGCAACCGCCCTCAACTCTCAACGATCAACCACCATGCCCGCCCAACCCAAAGCCACGCTCGAAACAGTTCTCGGCCTCCTCGGCTTCCAAGCCACGGTGGAGGAACACACCCTGGAGGACGGACTGCTGCTCGACGTCAAAATCGACGACACCGGCCGGTTGATCGGCCGCCAGGGCCAGACGCTTTCCGACCTGCAATACATCACCAACCGCCTGCTCTTCCAGCAGGACCCCTCCGCGCCGAAGGTGATGGTGGACGTGGGCGGTTATCGCTCCCAGGCCCGCGAAGCGCTGGTGAAGAAAGCCAAGGACGCCGCGGAAAAGGTGCGGCGCTGGGGTGATGTGGTTGAACTCGAACCCATGAGCGCGTTTGACCGCCGCATCATTCACCACGCGTTGAAAGACGATCCAGGCATCGAGACGCACAGCGTCGAAGTCGACGGCACCGAGAAGAAGGCGATTCTGCTTCGCCCGAAGCATTGAAGAGTTCTGACTGCGGCCCGGCTTATTGAAGCGCGTGGCCGGGGACGGAGCAGGTCGGAGATTTGCTCATTCCGTTGAGCGTGTAGCTCCCGCCGGCCGGACAAATCGGCACCGCGTTGCCCGGCATGTAAGGAAGAATATCCGGCCCGGCCGGCTGCGCGTCCGCCGTCTTGTTGTGTTCCAATGCCCATTGCTGCTTGGCGGCGTCGAGCTGACGGAGATTGTTGATGCAGGCATTGCGCGAGGCATCCCCGGCGGCGAGCTTGGTCCGCGCGGCAATTTCCGTATGCAGCTTTGAAATTTCCTCGGCGCGCGCGCTGCCCATCTTCATCGCCTGATCGGCGTGGGTCTGGGCGAGCTGCACCTGCGTCTGCGCGGCCTGCAACTGTTTGGCGAGCTGCTGGCTTTCCGTGCGGAGCTTGCCCACCTCGCCGCGCAACTGGAGCAGTTCTTCATTGTCCTTGCGCAGGGTGGCGATCTGCTCGGCCTGCCGCTGGTTCTTGGCCTCCGTCTCCTCCAGTTCCGTCAATCGCTGTTTCATCTGCGTGGCATCGGCCCGCAACTGGGTCAGTTCGGTCTCACGGGATTTGCCCGACACGAAGGCGGAGGCGAACGCGGCGCCCAGTCCGAGCGCAATGATCCATGGCAGCACGACATTCAGTTTCATGAGATTCCTTTCGGTTGCCGGACATTACGCCAACGCCCGGCGGACTGGCAATGAGTTAATCGCCGGCGACACTTGTTCCCCGCTCCGGCTGCCGCTAGATTGCCCGCGATGTTCGAACTTGTCGCGCCCTACCAGCCTGCCGGGGACCAGCCCGCCGCCATTGCGAAGCTGACCGACGGCGTCCTGGCCGGCGCGAAACATCAGACGCTGCTCGGCGTCACCGGCTCGGGCAAGACCTTCACGGTGGCGAACGTCATCAAGAACGTCAACAAGCCCACGCTGGTCATCTCCCACAACAAGACGCTGGCCGCCCAGCTCTACGCCGAGTTCAAAAGCTTCTTCCCCAGCAACGCCGTCGAATACTTCGTCAGCTACTTCGACTACTACCAGCCCGAGGCCTACATTCCGCGCACCGACACGTTCATTGAGAAGGATTCGAGCATAAACGAGGAGATCGAGCGGCTCCGGCTGTCCACGATGAGTTCGCTCTTCGCCCGGCGCGATGTGATCGTCGTCGCCAGCGTGTCGTGCATTTACGGCACCGGCAGCAAGGAGGACTACGAGGCGATGGTGATCCCGGTGTTCGTCGGCCAGACCCTGTCGCGCGAACAGTTTCTTTCCCGGCTCATCGACCTGCAATACAGCCGCAATGACACGGCGTTCGAGCGCGGCCAGTTCCGCGTGCGCGGCGATACGATCGAAGTCTGCCCTGCCGGCCGCGAGGACGCGCTGCGCGTGGAATTTTTCGGCGAGGAAGTCGAGCGCATCACCCGCTTCGAGCCGTTGACCGGCGAAAAGCTGGAGCTGCCGGCGAACACGATGATTTTCCCGGCCAAGCAGTTCGTCACCACCAACGACAAGATGAAGCGCGCCGCCCTGGCCATCCGCGAGGAGCTGCGCGAACGCATCGTGCAGTTCGAGAGACAGGGCAAGCTGCTCGAAGCGCAGCGCATCAAGATGCGCACCGAGTATGACCTCGAAATGATGGAGGAGATGGGCTTTTGCTCGGGCATTGAAAACTATTCCCGGCACATCGCCAACCGCCTGCCCGGCTCGCGGCCCGCGACGATCATTGATTTCTTTCCGGACGACTTCCTCCTCGTGCTGGATGAATCTCATGTGACGGTTCCGCAGATTGGCGGCATGTCCGACGGCGACCGCTCGCGGAAAACGGTTCTCGTCGAGCATGGTTTCCGCTTGCCCAGCGCGCTCGACAACCGCCCGTTGAACTTTCTGGAGTTCCAGGCCATTCAAACCCAGACGATCTATGTCAGCGCCACGCCCGCGCCGCGGGAGCTGCAATGGTCGCAGGGACGCATCGTCGAACTCATCGTCCGGCCGACCGGGCTGGTGGATCCCAAGGTGACGTTGAAACCGTTGAAGGGCCAGATCGACGACCTCATCGAGGAGACGCGCAAACGGGTGGAACTCCAGGAACGCGTCTTGGTGACGACGTTGACGAAGCGCACCGCCGAGGAGTTGACGGATTACCTCCGCGACATCGGCATCAGCGTGCAGTATCTCCACAGCGAGATTGATGCGATCCAACGCGTCGAGATTCTGCGCGCACTCCGCAAGGGCGAGTTCAACGTGCTGGTCGGCATCAATCTCCTGCGCGAAGGTCTCGACCTGCCGGAGGTTTCACTAGTGGCCATTCTGGATGCGGACAAGGAAGGTTTTCTGCGCAGCGAGACGAGCCTGATTCAAACTGCCGGCCGGGCCGCGCGGCATTTGAACGGCGAGGTCATCCTCTACGCCGACGTGATGACGGACAGCATCAAGAAATTCCTGGCGGTGACGGAGTATCGCCGGAAACGCCAGCTGGCCTACAACGCCGAGCACAACATCACGCCCAAGAGCGTCCGCCGGGAGGTCGAGGGCAGCCTGGCCACGTCCGCGCATGCCTATGACAGCAAGGCCGTCGCGGTGATGAAGGATGCCGGAAAGAATTTTGACGTCGTCGAGACCATCCGCGAGATCGAGCAGGAGATGCTGGCGGCGGCGAACAACCTGGAGTTTGAGAAAGCCGCGCTGCTGCGGGACCAGCTCAAGGAGTTGAAACGGATGTCTGAAGGCGCGCCAGCACAACCAGCGGCCAAGCCGGTCTCATACGGGAAAAAACGCGGACGCCGATAGGCTGATCGTGCTAGTCTTTCACTCATGACTGCGGAACAAATCATCGGACTGAGCGTGGCGCTGCTGATCATGGGCTGCGCCTTGATCGGCAACCTCATACCTGCGCTGCCAGGCACACCTCTCGCGCTGGCGGCGGCCGTGGTTCACCGGCTGTATTTCGGCGAGGCCAGCGCCAGCATCACCGTCATGGTGGTGTTGATCATCCTCACGGCCGTCTCGGTGATTGTGGACTTTGCCGCCACAGCCCTGGGGGCGAGAAAATTTGGCGCCACCTGGCGGGGCATGCTGGGCGCGGTGCTGGGCGGGGCGATCGGCCTGGTCTTTGGTTTGCCGGGAATCATCGCCGGCCCGTTTTTGGGAGCGACGCTGTTTGAACTGGTGGGAGACAAGCAACTGAAGGCGGCGGCAAAGGCGGGTGCCGGGGCGGTGATTGGCCTGCTCCTTGGAGCCGTTGGCAAGAGCGCAATCTGCGTCATCATGATGGCGCTCTTTGCCACCAACGTCATCTACCGGTCGCTGCACTGACAAACTCCCGGATGCTAAAACCGTTCTCGCGGCACCAAGGACAGCCGGCAGATTCCAGCTTCAAACCAGATCAGCTGGCTTCAGCGGCGTCACAGGCTCGGCCAGAATGGTTTCCAGCCAGAGCTTGAGCGAGGCATGCAGCTTGTCGAGCCAAGGGAGCGCGCGCTTTTCCAAGGCGTCCGACAATCCGGTCGGATCTTCGGAGTCGCAGGAGTTGTCCACGTCCTGAATCACCAGGCCGAGCTGTTCAAGCTGCCATTTGTGGAGCTGCATCGGCGAAGCGGCGCCGTTGGCCGGGAGGTAAAAATTTTCCGGCAGCAGGCTGAGGGTAAGCAAAGGTTCCTTGAGCGTGATGGCCAGGCTCCACCAGAGTTCCCGCGCGCGGCGGCTGTCGTTGATAAGCACGAGTTCAACGGCCGCCTGCACCTGCGCGCGCACCGTGAAGGTCTGCTGCAGCGCGGCGCTGATCAGCTGCGCCGGCACCTGGCTCATGGTCATCGTCTCGCCTTCAATCCGGCCAAAGGGCTTCGGGCTGCGCCGGGGCTCCGTCAGATGTACCGGTTCGCCATCGACGCTCAGGGCGCAGAGAATTTTCTGGTTTTTCAAGGCGAGCGATTCCAAATAGGACCGGATCGCCGCAAAACTGCGACGATGCGGCGGCACTTCCACCGCGAGACCGTCAAGTTTCACCGTGAGCATCCTGACTGACAATGATTCTGATGAAGCCATAATCTGCGGATCAAATTCGCAAATTGCGTGCCGACACGTTTTCCAAATTCAGAGAAACATTTTCCGGCGGCCTTGCTGACAAAACGTCCTCCCTCTGACAACGGACCCGGGGAAATTGCTCAACTCCACGATGATTTAAGCGCAGCAGAAGAAACTTTTTTTGGTGAAATTAGCCGGCGCAACTTTGAGAAGCGGCGCCATTTCGCTGTCTTGAAGCGGCGCAGTCTGGCCGGTTTTGAGGCAGGCAAGGAACGCGGGGAAGCCTCAGATGTAATACATCTTTTCCTTCTCGGCGCCCTCGTCAAGCAGCTGCTGGAACGTGGTTTGGTTGGCGGCCGCATCCACGGCGCCCTTGAGCCTTTGCCAGGAACGGCGCAGTTCCGCCGGACAGTTTGGGTCGGCCAGGGCCGGGGCATCAAACACCTCCCCATGCACGGCGCGCAGCACGTCACCAAAGGTAATCTCCGCCGGCGCCCGGCCAAGCAGGTAGCCGCCCTCTTTGCCCCGCACGCTTTTGACGATGCCCTGGGCCTTCAGTTCGATGAGAATCTGCACCAGGTATTTCGGCGGGATGTGTTGCCCGGTGGCGAGTTCCTCGATCCGCAGGACGGAGCCGGCCGGAAAATGCCGCGCCAGGCCGAGAACGGCGCGCGCGGCGTAATCACTCTTTACCGAAAGCTTCACGATGCCAAGTTAACGGACCGGCCGGCGGGCGGAAACGTAAAACTGGTGAAATCCCGGCGGGAACAGGATTGAACCAGGTGCCGCGAGCTTCTATTCTGCGCGCGCTTATGCCGCGAACCATTGATACAAAGAATGCCACGCCTGCCGAACTCGGTTTCACCATGCCCGCCGAATGGGAACCCCACGCCGCCACCTGGCTCGGCTGGCCCCACAACGAATCCGACTGGCCCGACAAGATCGACACCATCCGCTGGGTCTATGGCGAAATGGTCCGCAAGATTTCCCAGGGTGAGATCGTCCGCCTGCTCGTGCGCAGCCAAGCCGAGGCGAAGTTCGCCGCGAGCTATCTCAAGCGGGCCCATTGCGATCTGAAGAAGTTGCAGTTCGTCGTGCATCCGACGAACCGCGGCTGGACGCGCGACAGCGGCCCGATCCACGTGAAGCGCAAAAAGGAAAAGGCCATCGTCCATTTCCATTTCAACGCGTGGGCCAAATACAGCAACTGGCAGCTCGACACGAAGGTTCCCGAGACAGCGGCGGCATTGCTCAAGCGCCCGCTGTTCGACGCCCAGTTCAAGGGGAAGAAATTCGTCATCGAAGGCGGCGGCATTGAAGTGAACGGCCGCGGCACGTTGCTCACGACCGAGGAGTGTTATCAGCATCCGTCAATTCAGGTGCGCAACAAAGGCATGACCAAGGCCGAGTATGACGCGCAGTTCAAAAAGTATCTCGGCGTGAAGAACGTGCTCTGGCTCGTCGCTGGCCCGGTCGGCGACGACACGCACGGCCACATCGACGACATCTGTCGTTTCACCGACCACAAGACGCTCGTGCTCATCAAGGAGACGAAAAAGAAGGATCCGAACTACAAGCCGCTCGCCGAAAACTGGGAGCGCATCAAACATCTCCGCCTCGAAGACGGCTCAAAGCCCGAGGTGGTCGCGTTGCCAATGCCCGCGCCGGTGCATTACAAGAACTGGCGCCTGCCCGCGAGCTACGCGAATTTCTACATCGCCAACTCCTGCGTCATCGTTCCCACGTTCAATGATCCGAACGACCGCGTCGCCCTCGGCGTTCTCGGCGAGTTGTTCAAGGACCGCCCGGTCGTCGGCATCCACGCGGTGGATTTGGTGCTCGGCTTCGGTTCACTGCACTGCCTGACGCAGCAGGAGCCGGCCTGATTTGCTACGTAGTTTCGCGTAGAAAATTTCCGTAATCGCGCGAGTTGTTCGCCGCTGCTCGTCATCCGATGCTTTTGGCCGAACCAAACCAGAGCACGCGATGAAAACGGAAACTACGACCACCACCACGGCCACGCGCAAGATGCGCACGCTGATCGTGGACGACCAGGTGATTCAACGGGAGGTCATCCGCCTCCTGCTGCGCCATGAATCGGACATTGAAATCGTCGGCACTTCCGAAAACGGCCGGGAAGCCGTGGCGTCCATTCAAAAGCTCAACCCGGACCTGGTCTTCATGGACGTGCAGATGCCGGAGTTGGACGGCTTCGGGGTCGTGTCCGAAATCGGCCAGGAGCACATGCCGAATTTCATTTTCGTGACAGCCAATGAATCGCTGGCGGACCGGGCGTCGGCGGTGCATGCCGTGGATTACCTGCTGAAGCCCTGCACCAAGGCCCGCTTCCAATGCGCGCTGCAGCGGGCCCGCGAAAAATTTCAGAACCGCTCCATCACGGCCACGTCCTGACCACGGTTTTCCTCCCCGGCCGGTCTCTTCCGTTCTCCGCTTGTCTTGCCCCGGGCCGCCCGGCTTGGCAAAGTGGGCACGATGCGCGAAACCTTCAGGACCTGGCTTGAAAACATTGAAACCTTCTTCAGCGAAGTGGTTTTCAAGGAACTGCCCGCCGGGGAACGTCACAGCCTGCGCGTCAAGCTGGTCTTCGCCTTCCTGTTTGTCTGCTCCAAGCTGTTTCACCTGGGCGTCAAAATTCATCGCTGGCTGATCAACGTCCGCATCTTCCGCGACAAAACCCTCGGCGTGCAGGTCATCGCCGTTGGGAACCTCACCGTCGGTGGCACGGGCAAAACACCGGTGGTCGAGAAGTTTGCCCGCGAGTTGCGCGACCAGGGGCGCAACGTCGCCATCCTTTCGCGCGGCTACCGTTCCAAACCGCCGCCGCTGCACAAAACCTTGCTGGACCGGATTCTTTTCCGCGCCGACACCACGCCGCCGCGCGTGGTGTCCGACGGCAAATCGCTCCTGCTCGACTCGGAAACCGCCGGCGACGAACCCTACATGCTGGCCTCCAATCTCAAGGACGTGGTGGTGCTGGTGGACAAGGACCGCGTGAAGGCGGGGCGATATGCGATTGAAAAGTTTGGCTGCGACACGCTCCTGCTCGACGATGGTTTTCAATACTGGAAACTGCGCGGCCGCCGGCAGGATGTGGTGCTGATCGACCGGCAGCAGCCCTTTGGCAACGAGTTTCTCTTTCCGCGCGGCACGCTCCGGGAACCGCCATCGCATCTGGCCCGCGCCAACGTGGTCTTCATCACCAAGAGCGACGGCAACACCGGCGCTTTGCGGGAACGCATCGCCAGGTTGAATCCCGCGGCGGGGATCATCGAATGCGTGCATCATCCGCTTTACCTTGAGGACGTCTTCACCGGCCAGCGCCTGGATTATCATTTCATCAAGGGCCACCGCGTCGCGTCGTTGAGCGGCATCGCCCAGCCGGAAAGCTTCGAGCAAAGCCTGGTGAACCTCGGCGCGGAGCTGGTTTACTCGAAACGCTTTGCCGACCATCACCGCTTCACGCAGCAGGAGATTCTCAACGCCATCAACCGCAGCAAAAAGCGGCAGGCCGAGTTCATCATCACCACCCAGAAGGACGCGGTGCGCTTTCCCAAGCTCGACCGCCGCGACCTGCCGTTCTATTTCATGCGCGTGGAGATCAAGATCGTTGCCGGCGCCGAGGACTTCCACGACTGCGTCGAAAAGATCTGCTTCCGCTGACCGCCCGGCTGCGTGCCGCTTGCGTTCGGACGGGGTCTGCGGAATACTTCGCCCGTGAAAAAAACCGTCACCCAGCTGACGAACGAACTGGTCGCCTCGTACGCGCGCACGGGCGGAATCAACCATCTCGACGGCAAAAACCTGCCCTCGAAACGGGCGATCACCCATCTCACCGTTGATCTGCTGCGGCTGCTCTTTCCCGGGTTCTTCGACGAAAAGCTGATCCATTCCTCGGAGATCAAGGTGGAAACCGCGGCCTTGCTGGACAACGTCATCGGCAGCCTGGAGGACGAAATCCGCAAGAGCCTGGAATACAATCCGCCGGCGAACGTGGACAAGAAGGATGTCACGTCCTTGGCCCGTTCCTTGACGATGGATTTTCTCTCCAAGCTTCCCCAGGTCCGGGAAATTCTCCAGACCGACATCGAGGCCGCCTTCGACGGCGATCCGGCGGCGGCGAGCAAGGACGAGATTCTCGTTTCCTACCCGTTCGTTGAGGCGATCGCCGTGCAGCGGCTGGCCCATGAGCTCTATAAAAACCAGGTGCCGCTCATACCCCGCATCATGAGCGAATGGGCGCACGCCCGCACCGGCATGGATTTGCATCCCGGGGCCAGGATCGGCACGCACTTCTTCGTCGATCATTGCACCGGCACCGTGGTGGGCGAAACCTGCATCATCGGCAATCACGTGAAGATGTATCACGGGGTGACGCTCGGCGCGAAATCGACCTCCGGCGGCCAGCAGTTGCGCGGCAAGAAGCGCCATCCCACCATCGAGGATCGCGTCACGATTTATCCCGGCGCCACCATTCTGGGCGGTGAAACCATCATCGGCGCAGGCAGCACCATCGGCGGCAACGTGTTCATCATGGACAGCGTCGCGCCCAACTCGCTCGTCATCTACGACGGCCTCGACATGCGCGTCCTGAACAAGGACGACAAAAAGGGCGTCGTGGACTTCCAGATCTAAAAGCAAAAGCCGTCGGTAATTTCCGCTTGCCAGCGCTCACTTTGCATTGCAAAGTCCGCCTATGGAAACACAGCAGGCCAGCGAGCATCTCCAGGTAATCCGCACGTTGATGGAACGTTCCGCGCTCTATCGGCGGGCGCTGGCACCGATCATGGTGTTTTGCGGCGCAGTGGGAATCGTGGCGGGTTTGGTTGGCAGTTGGCTGACGTTCAAGACCGATGGCGGCTTCATTCTCTTCTGGAGCGGCACCGCCGTGCTGGCCTTGACGGGCGCCTTTCTGCTGGTCCGCAAACAGGCCTTCAAGGACTCCGAACCCCTCTGGTCCTCGCCCACGCGACGAGTCGCCCAGGCGCTGCTGCCGCCGTTGTTGATCGGCGCCTTCATCAATCTCGTCGGCGGCTTCAAGCTCCGGGGGAATGATCCCGAGGTGCAGATCCTTTTCATCACCGTCTGGTCATGGCTGTACGGCTGCGCGCTTCACTCCGCCGGATTTTTCATGGTGCGGGGAATTCGTTTGTTCAGCTGGATCTTCCTCATCAGCGGCTGCGCGCTGTTCATTCCCACGCTCACCGACCGAATTCCCGCGCTGCCCTGCTGGATGATGGGCGTGCTGTTTGGTGTTTCGCACCTGGCCTACGGGGTCTATCTCTACTTCACGGAAAACCGGAAGCCCGCGCTGTGAACCCTGAACCGTTCCTCCAGCTCGACCGGGTGATCCACGAGAAGGGCCGCCTCGCCATCATGGCGATGCTGGCGGCCTCGCCGGAGCTGTCGTTCACGGAACTCCGCGACGGGCTGAATCTGACGGACGGCAATCTCTCCACCCACGTCCGCATCCTGCAGGAGGAGGGCCTGGTGGCGGTGGCCAAGTCGTATCAGAACAACCGCCCCCTCACGACCTGCTCGCTCACGGCCGCCGGCCGCAAAGCCTTCGCGGATTACATCTCCCTCCTCGAACAAATCGTCCGGCAAAACAAACCCAAATAATTTTTGAACAAGCACCCCACCGGCTGGTCTTTTACTTTGCGTCACAAAGTTAAAACAACGAAAGCGAGTCACTCATGAGAATACTCCGGGCTGAACATCTGGGCATGTGCTTTGGCGTCCGCGATGCCATCGCGTTTGCCATCAACCACGCGGCCACCGAACCGCTGACCGTCCTCGGCGACCTCGTCCACAACGAAGTGGTGCTGGCAGACCTTCATCAGCGCGGGGTGCGGTTCCAGGCTGATCCGGAAACCGTGGCCACCAAGACCGTGATGATCACCGCCCATGGCGCTTCGGCGAAACGCATCAATGCCACGCGCGAACTTGGCTTCAACGTCGTGTCGGCGGCATGTCCGCTGGTGCAGGTTGCCCACCGCGCCGTTCGCGAACTGGTCCGGGAGGGATTTTATCCGGTCATTGTTGGTCAGGCCGGTCATGTGGAGGTCCGCGGATTGACGGAGGATTTGCCGGAATGCTCCGTCGTGCTGTCTGATGCCGATCTGGAGCAGCTTCCTTGGCGGCCGCGCTATGGCGTCGCCGCGCAGACGACACAGCCCATCGAAAAGGTCCGCTATCTGGTCAGCCAGCTTCGCCGCCGTTTTCCGGATGCCGAGGTGCGTTTCGTGGATACCGTCTGCCAGCCGACCAAGCAAAGGCAGCACGCGGCCGTGGACCTCGCCCGGCGGTGCAGCGTGGTCCTGGTCATCGGCGGTGCCCACAGCAACAACACCCACGAGCTGGTGAAGACGTGTGGGCTTTATTGCTCCCGGGTGCATCACATCCAGACCGCCGCCGATGTGCGCGCGGACTGGTTTCAGGAAACCGATGTGGTGGGCGTCACCGCCGGAACGTCCACGCCGGACGAAACGATTGCCGGCGTCGAAGAACGATTGAGGGTCTTAGAACGTGGTTTGAAATCACTTGCTGCCATTTCCACCCGTTGAGGATAAGTCCAATAAAACAGGTGGTGTTGCTTGGGGCGTCCGTGCTACAAAGCCTCATGGATCAATCCATCGCAACCCCCTCCGTTTGCGCACGCCCTTCGTGAAAACCGACGCGACATCCAACGCCTCCCTCGGCACGCTGCTGCGCGGCGAGGTGGCCGCGCTCGCGGCGTGGACGGCGGACTGGCGGATGCCGAACGTGACGCGGGACGTCTCCGTGATCCTGATCGGTGCGGGCGCGTTTGGCGCGGCGCTCGGCTGCTGGCGCTCGCCCTGGCAGGCGGTTTTCGCCGCCATCAAGCTGCCCCTGATCATGCTGCTGACCGCCACCGGCAATGCCATGCTCAACGCCATGCTTGCGCCGTTGCTGGGTCTGCGGCTGCATTTCCGCCAGTCATTCCTGTCCATCCTCGCCAGCTTCGCCCTGGTCTCCGCCATCCTCGGCGCTTTCAGCCCGCTGGCGGCGTTCGTCATCTGGAATTCTCCGCCGCTGACCGTTGATGCCGACAAATGGGCCACCTACTCCTTCACCTACTCCGCCATCCTGCTGCTGCTGGTGGTGATGATCGCGTTTGCCGGTGTGACGGCGAACCTCCGGCTGCTCCAACTGCTCCGCGCGCTGGCCGGTGACACGGCGACGTCCTGGCGGGTTTTGCTGGCATGGCTGGCGGGGAATTTGTTTCTCGGCAGCCAGTTGTCCTGGGTGCTGCGGCCCTTCATCGGCAACCCTGGCATGCCGGTGCAGTTTCTGCGGCCTGATGCCTTTCACGGAGGCTTTTTCGAGTCGGTGTTTCGCTCCACGGTCCAACTGTTCAACTAAACCAAAGCCAAAGCCATGAACGAATCCAATCCCAACCCCAATCCGGTGCCACCGCACATCCCGTCCGGCTCCGCCACGCCGCCCTCCAGCTATCCGCCGCGCGTCGGTCTCGGCGAGATTCCCGAGGAGCGCGAGGCCATCAAAGGTCTCGCTGCCGCCATCGAATCCATCCTGCGGCAACCCCGGCGCGTAATGTTCCAACTGCGCCAGCCCGGCGGCGGCAAGCTGATCGCCGCCATGCTCTTCATCGCCGTCGCGTGCAGCCTCGTCTACGGCGTCATCGTCGGCTCGTTTTCCGGCGGCATGCAATGGTGGGCGGCGCCGGCCAAAATCTCCGTCGGCCTCCTGATCTCCGCGGTGATCTGCCTGCCGAGCCTTTACATCTTCGCCTGCCTGAGCGGCTCGCAGGCGCGGCTGGTGGAAATCGTCGGCATGGTCGCCGGCCTGCTGATGCTGATGACCATCCTGCTGATCGGGTTCGCGCCCGTGGCCTGGCTGTTCTCGCAATCCACCGATTCCCTGCCGTGGATGGGATTCCTGCACCTGCTGTTCTGGCTGATTGCGACGTCCTTCGGCGTGCGTTTCATCAACAGCGCTTTCGCCCACACCAACGCGCGCTCCAGTGCCGGCCTCGTCACCTGGGTGATCATCTTCATGTTGGTAATGCTGCAGATGAGCACCGCGCTGCGGCCCATCGTCGGCAAGGCGGACACCTTCCTGCCGACTGAGAAGAAATTTTTCCTGAGCCACTGGTTCGACACCATCGACCATTCGGAAAAACGTTCACGGGACTGACCGTTGAAACGCGAACAACAACTGCGCTGCCGGATCGTGCTGAGCACCTGGTTCTTCATTGTTGGCCTGGTGATCAGCGGCGTCACGGCAATGCCTTTGCTCGAAGAGGTGAACCTCCTCGTAAAATCGCTCGGGATCGGAAATGAAAACTCGGCAACATCCGCGAATGAAATAAGCCGATGGCTGCTGACGGTGCGAGACGCGTTGCAAACCACTCAATCCCATCATCCCATTTTGTTTTACGGAACAGACTGGCTGGCGTTCGGTCATTTGGTTATCGCGCTCGCGTTTGTGGGCGCGTTGAAGGATCCCGTTCGCAATCGTTGGTTGTTTGATTTCGGTCTCATTGCCTGTGTGCTCGTTGTGCCTTTCGCACTGACGTTCGGCAGTCTGCGCGGCATTCCCCTCTGGTGGCGTCTCATTGATTGTTCCTTTGGCGTCTTTGGATTCATCCCTTTGTGGTTCTGCCGAAAGTGGAGCCGGGAATTGGAATCCACCGCCACGGTCCGTGAAACAAAATGAAATTGTTAAAAGTCATCTTGAAGCCAGAAACCTTCGCACCGGTGATGGCGATGAGTTTGGCCAGCGTGGTCAGCTCGGCCCTCGTCATCATCCAGGTGCTGGCGGCGGAAACGCTGCGGGCAGGACTGCAACGGCACGCCTATCTGATCTGGAACCTGTTCCTTGCTTGGATCCCGTTGGCGTTCGCGCTTTTGGTCTATGACCACATCCGCTCCGGACGCGGGTCCAAATGGCGGCTGGCGTTTTTCGGCGGCGGCTGGCTGGTGTTCTTTCCGAACGCGCCCTACATCTTCACCGACCTCGTCCACATCTCCGCCGCGACGTCGCGGCATTACTGGGCGGACCTCGCCATGATTCTCGCGTGCTCGCTGACCGGACTGCTGCTGTGGTTTGTGTCGCTCTATCTCATGCAGGAGCTCGTCACCCAAAAGTTCAGCCGGCGAATGGGGTGGTGGTTTGTGACGCTCATGGCGGCGCTCACGAGCTTCGGCATCTACCTTGGACGCTTTCACCGCTTCAACAGTTGGGACGTGGTGACGAAACCGTCGGAGGTTTACGAAGGGATCAGCTCCTGGGCGAGCGGCGCGAAGTTTTACCAGCCAACCGTCACGTTTCCCATTTCGTTCACCGTATTTCTGTTTCTTGCGTATCTGATGCTTTATGCGCTGACCCATCTGTCGCCTCCCCGACTGGCGGAAGTACCGCAGTCTGAACGCTCTTGATGTTTATGACTTTGCCGGAATTACTTTTACCAAAGCTGCAAACAGTTCGTCCTTGTTCGCCAGCTGGGTGCAGGCGCCCGTGGGCGTGACCAGCCCAAAGCCCGGACCGAAGGCCGGGCCGTTGGCGACGCAGAAATCTGTTTCACACTCCCGCAACTGGTTCGCCGCCGCCCGCAGCACCGACGAGCGGTCGCCGTCCACCTCGAACTTCCAGCCCGTGATCTTCGTCCGGGGAAACAGGCCGCGCAGTTGCCCGATGATCTTGGGCGTCGGCACGAGTTCGGCCAGGAGGGTGCCTGTGCGGGTGGAAATTTTTCCCGACTTCAGTTCCGTCATTTCACCGGAATCGGACCGCTGCCAGATTTTGCCGAACGCGAAATCGCTCACCGCCGCCGCGTGAAAGATCCCGCCGACTTCCTGTCCCGCGCGCGCGCGGAAACGTTCCAGCAAATCAGCCGTCGTGGTGAAGCGTTCGGTCCGGGACGCCTTCGGTTCGCCGCCATACGTCGCCTGCAAGCCCAACAGCAGGGTAACCTCGTGGCCTTGAGCGGTGAGGAAATTGGCCAGTTCGGTGCCGAGCTGGCCGGTGGAGAAATTGGTCAGCCGGCGGACGTTGTCCATGGTCTCGTAGGTGGGCCCGGCGGTGACAATGCAGTTCATGCGTTTGAAGATGGGTCGCCCCAGTCGCTGAATCCATACAATTTTGCGAAGCGGCGGCGGTGCCGCCCTGCTGGTGCCCAGCTCATGCGGGCATGGGATCAGAGGCTTCACGAGGAGAAAATGAAACCATTGTTTTGGCGGGCAAGTCGTTTTGTGGCAGGCTCAACGGGTGAGCAAAATTGTCGGCATTGATCTGGGCACCACGAATTCGCTGGTCGCCACGGTGGATTCGGGCATCCCGCTGGTCATCGCGGATGCGGAAGGCCGGCGCCTGACGCCTTCCGTCGTGCATTTTCCCGCCGGCGCCGCGCCGCTGGTCGGCCAGGCGGCGAACCGGGTGCGGGTCGTCAAACCCGCCGAGACCGTTTATTCCGTGAAGCGCTTCATCGGCCGTCGCGGCGCCGACATCCCGCGCGAGGACATGCTGGTGACGTATCCGGTGCGCGGCGAAGGCGCGGGCCCGGTCACGATTCCCATCCACGGCCAAAATCATCTGCCGGAGGAAATTTCCGCGGAGGTCCTCCGCAAACTGAAGCAGGACGCCGAGCGTTATTTCGGCGAACCCGTGTCGCGCGCCGTCATCACCGTGCCGGCTTACTTCAACGACGCCCAGCGGAACGCCACGAAGCAGGCGGGCGAACTGGCGGGCTTCACGGTGGAACGCATCATCAACGAGCCCACCGCCGCCGCGCTGGCCTACGGCCTGAACCGTTTGCAGGAGCGCGCCAAAATCGCCGTGTATGATCTGGGCGGCGGCACCTTCGACCTTTCGATTCTGGAATTGAACAACGGCGTGTTCCAGGTTCTCGCGACCAATGGCAACACCCGCCTGGGCGGCGATGACATTGATGCCAAGATTGTGGAGTTTCTGGTGCACAAGATTGAAGCCGAGAAGCCCGGACTGGAAACCCGTCAGCCAAACCACCTCTCCCGCATCCGCGAAGCCGCCGAGAGCGCCAAGATAAGGCTCTCGACGGAATCGGAAGCCGAGATCGCGCTGCCGTTTCTCACGCCGGAGTTCAGCTTCCATCACCGGCTGACGCGCACGGAGCTGGAGAACCTCGCCCGCGACATCGTCGAGCGCACCCGGGCGCATTGCCTGCGCTCCCTTGCCGACGCCAAGCTCGAGGCGAAGGATCTCGACCAGGTCATTCTCGTGGGCGGCCAGACGCGCATGCCGCTCGTGCGTGAACTGGTCGGCGAATGGTTCGGCTGCGCTGACTTCGAGGAAACGCGGGGAGGCATTCGGGTCGGGTCGGATTTTCACCGCGCGGACGGACCGCAGTTGAACACGTCGCAGAATCCTGACGAGGCCGTGGCGCTGGGCGCGGCGATTCAGGCGGAGATTCTCAGCGGCGGATTCCAGAACGTGCTGCTGCTCGACGTCACGCCGTTGTCGCTGGGCATCGAAACCTTCGGCGGTCTGATGAACGTCATCATTCCGCGCAACTCGACCATTCCGGTGAAGGCCGGCGAGATGTTCACCACGGCGATGGATCAGCAGCGCGACATTTTGATTCACGTCCTCCAGGGCGAACGCGAACGTGCCAAGGACAACTGGAGCCTGGGACGCTTCACCTTGGAGTTCGAACCCGCGCCGCGCGGCGTTCCACGCGTCGGCGTGCAGTTTGAAATTGATGCCAACGGCATCCTGCAAGTGCTCGCCCGCGACGTGAAGACCGGCCGGCAGAAAATCGTGGAGATGAAATCCGCCGTGGATGTGGACGACTCCGCCGTGCAGAAGATGGTCGAGGAATCCGTCGAGCACGCCTTCGAGGATCTGGCGGCGCGGCGCTGGGTGGAGGCGAGGCTGAAGGCGTCCGCCCTGGTTTCCGCCACGCGCAAAGGGCTGGCCGACTGCGCCGGCGAACTGGATGCAGGCTATGCCGGGCAATTGCAAACCGCGCTGACAAAGGTGGAATCTGCCGTCGCCGCCGAACATCCGGAGACGAAGATCGGCGACCCGAAGGCATTGCAGACCGCGTGTGCTGAATTAGACGAGGCCACGAAACCGCTGGCGGATTTGCTGATGGAGAAGGCGACGGATGCGCTGCTCCGCAAACGCGGGCTGATCCCTTGAGCGTCTCTCAGGACCGCGCCAGGGCGGCGGTGTCCACGGGCAGCATCACGCGCACGATGCCGGACTGTCCGGATTTTGGCGGGACGATTTCCAGCTTGCCGCGATGCGTCTCAACAATTTTCCGGCTGACGGTCAGGCCGAGGCCGAGGCCGACGTTGCGGGTGGTATAGAAGGGCACGGGCGCCTTCTGCGCGGCTTCGTTGGTGAAACCGCTGCCGTTGTCCTGGACTTCGATCTGCAATTCCGCCCGGCCCTTGCTGCCCGCCTCGGAGGAGAGCCGCACGCCGATCTTCGGATCGGCCGGATTGGCCTGGAGCGCGTTGAGCATGATCTCGGTCATGGCGTGCTTGAGCGCGGCGCGGTCGCCGGTGACGAACACAGGCTTTTCCTCGCCTTCGTATTTGAGCTGCGCGTGCTTGACGGGATGATGCTTGCGGGCTTCCTCAAAGGATTCCTTGAGCAGTTGATGCAGCGGGAAGGCTTCCTCGCCGCCGATGGAATCGTGCGCGAGGAACCGCATCTGGTTCAGCAGGCGGGTGACGCGCTTGACGCCGTCGGCCAGGGCCGCATCCAGCGAGGCGCGGAAATCCGGGTCCTTGTATTTGTCCGCCAGCAATTGCTGGTGGGTGGAAAGCGGGACCATGGCGTTGCCGATTTCGTGGGCCAGCCGGTCGGCCATGTTGCGGATGAGGCGGAGATTGGACGCCTCGATTTCCAGGCGGCGCAGACGTTCGTTCTGGGTGAGGTCCTCGACCATGACCAAGGCCGAGCCGGGCATCTGGGAGTTCTGCGCATGCGTCGGAACGATGGTGACGTTGTAGGTGCTGCCGGGGGAATTCTCCGGCTCGAACTTGAACGTGGGAATGGCCGTGCCCGTCTTGAGCACCATGTAAACCTTGGTGCCGATGGTCTGGGGCAGGTCGCTGAACTCCAGTTCGCGCGTGTGCTGGTTGGAAATGGTGAAGAACTGCCGGGCGGCCTTGTTGGCGTGGAGGATCGCGAGATCGCGGCTGACCACCACGCAGGCGCTGCCCAGCTCCCGCAAAATCTCCGACATCAGCTTCTGGCTGCCAACGACCTGCGCGTGGAGCCAGATGTTTTTAATCGCCAGGCCGACCTCCTCGAGGAGATGGAAAATCAGCTCCAGCTCGGAGTTGCTCAACGGCTCGCCGGTGATGTGTCCGTCGAAGACCGCGACGCCGATGACGGTTTCCCGGTCGAGAATCGGCACGGCGACCTGGCCGCCGAGGAGTTCAAATTCGCGCTGGGTTTCCGGATCCTGCCGCGCCTCCTCGCTGTTGCGGCGCAGAATGCGCCCGAAGCGCGCGGCTTGTTCGGCGATGCCGGCGTCGAAGGACAGCTCGATGTTTTCCAGCAGGGCGGGGGCGACGCCGATGGCGCAGGTGGAGCGCAGGCGGCGGCTTTCATTGGCGGATCCGCGCTCGGCCATCCAGGTTCCCGGCTGGCGCAGAAAAACGGCGGCGCGGTTGATGCCGATCATCTCGCGCAGCTGCAGCAGAAATTGTTTCAACATCGCGCTGGCATCCAGCGAATGCGTGAGGATGGCGGAGAAGCCGCGCAAGGCGCCGAGGCTTTGCTGGGCCATCTGATGTCCGCTCGGCTGTGACGGCGCGGGCGGCGGTTCCGCCGGCCAGGCCGGGGCGTATTGCGGTTTCGCCGGCGGCAGGGTGGGGATGCGGCTGGTGGCCGTGGAGATCCAAAGCCGTTCGAGCAACGCCGTCAGCATGCGGATGCGGACGGGCTTGGTGAGGACGTAGGTGGCGCCCTTGAGATAGGCCTCCTCCTCCCACTGCCATTGTTTCACGGCGGCGAAGAGGATGATCGGGATGCGCGGGGCGCGGCGGCGGAGCTTTTCAATGATCCAGACATCCTGAACACTGGTCACCTCGACATCGACAATGCAGGCGCTGGCCAAGCCGTGCGTCAGCAACGGTTCAGCCTCCTCCACCTGCACCCGGTGCACGATGCGGTATTGTTCAGGGCTGAGGCCCGCGCGGAGACTCTCGGCGAGTTCCGGATGCGGGGCCAGCACTAGGATTGTCTTCATTTCAAAAGCGACCGGCGAGCGCCAGATACAAATGCTGACGCCGACTTTGCGGCTGGGGAGCCTGCGACCCCGTGTGCGTCACGATGTTCTCGCGCCTGACGATTTTCTGGCGGCTCAAACCTTCCTTCACGATCCGGAAGGACTTGCCCGCCACCGTCATTGTTGTGACATGATCCATACGATTTTCGTTCGGTCAATTGCTTCTTATTAACACTGTTCACAACAATAAGTTCCGGGGCGCAGGAGCTCAACGCTGTGGACTACTGATTTTGACCTATGGGTGAATACGCACCGCCGTCACAGGGGTTCACCGGGGATGGCCTCAACGATGAGAAAGCCCGCCGCCTACTGCGAAACCAGCTGCTTCCAGATGCCGTCGTTCAACATCGCCTTGCGGAAAAACTCCGAGTCGCTCGCCAGCGGCGAGGTCGCGGCGGGATTCAGCGGCAGTCGGATCGTAAAGGTGGTGCCGCCGCCGGTTTCGTTGCGCGCCTCGATCCTGCCGCCGTGGTGATGCACGATGAAATAGCAGGCCATCAGATGGATGCCATACTCCATCGGGCTGTCCGTGCGCACCACAAAGGGATCAAACACCACGCGCAAAGCCTCCTGCGGCAGACCGGGGCCGTTGTCCGTCACCTGAATCTCCAGGGCGGGCCCCATGCTGCCGCCGACACTTTTGGCCGAGAGGGAAATCCGGCTGCCGTCGGGCAGCGAGGCCAGCTCGTCCTTAAACAGCAGTTCAAAGAGGCGCAGGATCTTGGCCCGGTTCGCCCTCAGTTCGGGCAGGTCCGCGGAAATTTCATTTTTGACCGCCAAGCCTTTCTTCGCAAAGCCGGCCGCAAGCTTGTCCAGGCTGGCCGCCACGACCTCGTGGATCTGGACGGTGTCTGAGAATTCGTAGTCCCCGGGCTCGGAGGCCGACCAGAGGTCGCGGAGCAGGTTGTTGATCTTCTCGATCTGCGACTGGACGTTCCGGTGGTAGCTGTTCCAGAAGTCCGGGTTGCGCAGGTTGTGCATCTCGATCTTTTCCTCGGCGAGCTTCGCCGGGGCGAGGTCGAGAAACGTCTTCACCGCCACGAGCGAATTGCGGATATGGTGGCTGAGACCCGCCGCGAGCAGGCCGAGACTGACAATCCGGTCGGCGATCATCATGTTGTGCAGCACGGACATCTTCTCACGCAGCAGCTGGTCGCGCTCCCGGGTGACGAGGAAGAAGTCCAGCGAACGCTTGAGGATCTGCTCCATCTGCGCGGGGTCCCAGGGCTTGGTGACGTATTTGTAGATCGCGCCCGTGTTCACCGCGTCGATGGCGGTGTCCATGTCGGAAAAGGCCGTGGCGAGGATGCGGATGATTTCCGGGCGGAGCCGGCGGGACTGTTCGAGCAGCCAGATGCCCTTTTCGCCGGGCATGCGCTGGTCGGTGATGAGCAGGCCGATGTGGTCGCCCTTTTCCTGGATGAGCTTGAAGCCGTCCGCGGCGTTGGTGGCGGTGAGGATTTGAAAATGCTCCCCGAAGGCGCGCGCGAAATACTTCAGCGACTTCTCCTCGTCATCGACGTAGAGAACGGCAAATCGTTTGTAATCTTTGTTCGGATCCATGACTGGGCCGCGGAGCTGCCTTTAATCTCATCCTTTGCTGAGAAACTCCAGTGTAAATTCGCAAAACTCCCCGGGCCGGGTCTTCACTGAAATCTTCCCGCCGTTTTCGGACACGATGCGGTGGCAGATGCTCAGGCCCATGCCCATGCCCTCGCCCACCTCCTTGGTGGTGTAGAACGGCTCGAAAATCTTGTCCATGTGCTCGGGATTGATGCCCGGGCCGTTGTCGCGGATGGAAAGCAGGCTGCGGTCGTCCTCGGTCCGGCCCGTGATGACAATGGTCGGCCGGCCCTCGCTGAAGGACTTGGTCTTCAGCGCGTCGATGGAGTTCTGGAGCAGGTTCACCAGGACATGCACCAGCCGGTTCTGGTTCACATAGGCGGTCAGGCCCTCGGCGATTTCGGTGCGGATTTCCACGCGGTCCCGCCATTCGTTGCTCAGGAAGCGCAGCGAGAGCGCCACCACCGGCGCGATCTTGATGTCATCGCGGTGCCCGCCGTCCGGATGGGAAAACGTCCGCAGATCCGCCACGATGGTCCGGACGCGGCTGATGCCCTCCTCGACGTCGCGCAGCACCTCGGCGTATTCGGCCTGCTGTTCCGGCGCCAGGTATTTGCCCTTGTTGCGCAGGGTGTAAAGGCCGGTGGTGGCGAAGTTCAACGGGTTGTTGATCTCATGGATGATGCCCGCGCTCATGCGGCCCAGCGAGGCCATCTTTTCGGATTGCACGACGTGGATTTCATTTTCCTTCAGCTGCAGCAGGCTCGACTCGGTCATCTTGCGGCTCTGGTCCAGCTCCCAGCGCAGCTCGAAGGCCCGCTGGCGCTGCCGGGCGTTGGCCAGGCTGCCGGAGACGACGATGACCGCCGTGAGCAGGAGAAACGTGGTGTTGTTCACCATGAACGGGGACAGCTCGTAATCCCGCATCGAAAGGTCCACCACGACATAAAACACCACGACGAACGCCGCGGAGATCAGGTTCTGGCGGTAGGTCCACGGGGACAGCAGCCCGACCGCGAGCAGGATGATGTTCAAGCCCGCGTAGTAAGGACAGTAAGGATCATGCGCCGCGTAAATCATCCAGAGGATCATGGCCAGCGGGATGGCATACCACGTCGCGCCGAAGATGCGGTGATGCTGGTTGCCCAGCGGACTGCGGAACCACACCCACACCAGCGCGAGCAGCACCACGCTGAGCAGCCGCACCTTGAAGAACAGCTCCGCCAGGTTCGGATACATGAAATGATCCATGACCGAGCAGGAAAGGTTGAGCACGATCGAGAGGACCGTCGCCAGGGTGGAATAGTAGATCTGGTCCTGCCGGTTCTGCTCGGCGTAGGCCCTTTGAAATTCAGGATGATGGGCGGACATTACAAGGGTTTGCGGGTTTCGAGGAAGATGTTGCAGCCGGAAAGTTCGGCCCGGACCGCACTCTGCTCCGCCGGCGCGTGGGCCGGGGCGAGCGCCGCGAGCTGTTTGCCGTCACGGTGGATGAGAAACCAGTCGAACAGAAATTCCATGATGTGCCGGATGGGGTTGTAAGGATCAAAGTTGGTCACGATCAAAATGCCGCCCGGCCGCAGCCGGTCATAGAGCCGGGTGTTCAACGCCTTGATCACGCGGTCATTCAAATAATCGTAAAGGCCCGAGCAGTAAATCAGGTCGAACGGCTCGTCGCCCAGAGTGGCGCAGGCGGTCTCCTTCAACAGGAACTGCGCGGGCTTCTTCACCACCTGGATGGCGGTGTGGCGCTCATGCTTCTCGCGGACCCGTTCCAGATACTGCGCGGTGTGCGCCAGGGTTTCCTCGTTGGCATCCAGCAGCCGGAACCGGGCGTGATGCGACAAGGCCTGTTCGGCCATGAACTTCTCCACCTCGCGCGCCGGTCCGCAGCCGAGGCTGCAGATGTTCGCCGCCCGGCCCCGGGCGGACACGCGGGACGTTTCCGTGACGAATTGCCGGACGAAGTAATCGACGCGGTTGCGCACTGCGCAGGCCGGGGCTTGGTTCAGAATGTAAGTCTGCAGCAGCTTTGCGAACAGCGATTCCCCCTCGGGCTCGTTGCGCACGATCATGTTCATCATCTCGTAATCGCCCGCATAGCCGAGCGGCTTGGTGAAGATGCGGTTCATAAACGGGCAGCAGAGCAGGAGCGGATGGAGCTGCCGCCGGCAAAACGCCTGATGGGCTGGAATCAGCCCGGACGGCACCGCCGCCGCCGCGCATTCAAAACGCTCGAACATCGCCCCGATGGCAGGCGTGCAGGTGCCCAACAGCTCCCGGATCGTCTCGCGCTCAACTTCGCGGAAAGTTTTCGCCGGCAAGGCCCGCAGACCCGCCTCGATCTGCTCCAGCCACAGCCGCAGCGCGTCCAGAAAGCTGTGCAGGTCGGCCACCGCCAGCTTGAACTCCGGCAAAATTTTGTAAAAGCCCTCCCACTCCTGCAAAAAATTTTGAAAACTCTCCCGGGTCAGCCGCGCCGCCGCCGCCGCTGAATCCGGTGCGCCTTCGGCCCAGGCGGATTCTTCCAGCCCCACCTCGCAGACCATCCGCGGCCCGAAATCCACCAGCCCGCGCACCACGGCGTTCCCCCGGTAAACGATCCGACCGTCCCGGGTAATCTGGAAGTTCTCCAAAATTTCGGAGACCCGCAGCAGCACATCGGAGGGATGAATTTCAAACGCCGCCGTGAACCGGCCGGCCCGCAGCAGCGGCGCCTGCACTTCCACGCCCTGCGCCGTCCGGCAGGCGATCTGGGAGTTTTCCCGCCGGTCTTCCGGGGCGGAAGCGGTGGTGCGGGGCGGCTCGGTCAAATTCATGGGCGGCATCAAGGTGCGGAATCCCGGGACGGATTGCGCGCCGTTGAGATAGCAATTTTAGGCAGCCGGCAAAACCAAAATCCGGAACGAAGCAAAGACCGGGAACCCGGCCGCCCCGGCCACCACCCGAACTGGCAGGAAGCCTTCGTCTGGTTAAATGTACGTATTTTTCCCAATACAAATCTTGCTTCTGACCGGGACCGCGTTAAAGATGGCGCAAATCATAACGGGCGGATGTCAGTCTTCGTAGAAACAGGCCGTTTTCATTTTGGCCGGGCTTCAGCATCCGGGAGCCGATTGACAGTCAGTTGCACCGACGTATGACTATCATGCAGTGGCAAACACATATCCCTGCCGCCGGGCTGAAATTGCCATCCTCGTCTCCGCTCACCCTATGGCTTCATCAAGTTTAGGAAGTGTCAGGATGAGCGGGACGACGTTTGAGAATTTCATGCAGGACTGCTATTCCTGCGGCCTCATCACCGTGGACCGCTCGGGAAACATCACCTCCCTGAACCCCGAGGCCGAACGTGTCCTGCAGCTGCCGGCGCTGCCTTCTCCAGCCGCCGCCGCCAAGACGCTCCCGCTTCCCATCACGAAGCTCATTCACGAGGTGTTTCAGACCGGCAAACCCGCCGCCAACCGCAAAATCACCCTGGACGCCTCCAAGCCCGCCGCCACCACGCTTTCCGTCACCGCCATGCCCGTGTCCGGTGAGCTCGGCTTCAGCGTCGTGGCCATGCTGAGTGAAACCGCCGCCACCGCGCGGTTGGAGCACAATCTCCGCCGGCTGGACCGCCTCGCCCGCATCGGCACCCTCTCGGCCGGCCTCGCCCACGAAATCAAGAACGCCCTCGTCTCGGTGAAAACCTTCGTCGATCTCCTCCTCGAAAAGAACCAGGACGCCGAGCTGGCCGAAACCGTCCGCCATGAAATCACCCGCATGGACGGACTCGTCACCCACATGCTGCGCTTTGCCGCGCCGCCGCACGCCGTGGTCGGCCGGGTGCATCTGCACACCGTGCTGGAGCGCTCCCTGCAAATGGCCCAGACCCGCGCCGGCAGCAAAACCATCTCCATCCAGCGCCATTTCACCGGCTCCGAGATTTCCGTTCCCGGCGATGAACCGCAGCTTGAACAGGCCTTCATCAACCTCCTGTTCAATGCCGTCGATGCCCTGGGCGAGAACGGAACCCTCGAAGTCCACAGCGCGCTGGCCGAGGCTCCCGGCGGCTCCCACGTCGTGGTTCGCATCGCCGACACCGGCGAAGGCATCGCCGCCGACAATCTCGCGCAGATCTTTCAGCCCTTCTTCACCACCAAGCCGCGCGGCACCGGTCTCGGCCTCGCCATCACCCGCGGCATCATCGAAGAACACAAGGGTGAAATCCGCGTGGAAAGCCAGGTCGGCAAAGGCACCTGTTTCACGATCTCCCTGCCCGCCGGCGAGCCTCAGGCACACGCCTGATTCCCGCGCGCTCCATGACCCGGCCCGTCACGCTCGCCATCCTGAGCGACATCCATCACGCCTGCCCGGCCGAACAGTCCCGCGGCGATGATTACGAGCTGGTCGGCGTCAAAAACCCGCTGCTGCATCTCTTCCTCAAGGCGCATCACCGCTGGTTCTGGCTGCATCGTCAGCTGCATCACAACCCTCTGTTGGACCGTTTTCTCGACCAGGCCGGAACTCCCGACCTCGTGGTCGCCAACGGCGATTATTCCTGCGACACGGGATTTTGCGGGGTCAGTGACGACGCGGCCTATGAAAGCGCCCGGACGGTTTTGACGCGGCTGCGGGAACGTTTCAGCGACGGTTTTCACGCCACCTTCGGCGACCACGAACTCGGCAAGCGCGGCTTCGTCAATGGCACCGGCGGCATGCGGCTGGCCAGCTATCACCGCGCCCGGCAGGAACTGGGTCTGCAACCCTTCTGGACGCTGACCCTTGGCCGCTATGTGCTGATCGGCGTGACGTCCACCTTGATTGCGCTGCCGGTGTTTGCGGGAGAATCCTTGCCGGAGGAATTCTCCGGCTGGCAGCGGTTACGGGAAGAACATCTCCGCGATATTCGGCAAACCTTCGCTAGTCTGCGGCCAGAACAACGGGTGTTGTTGTTCTGTCACGATCCCACCGCGCTGCCGTTTCTTGGACGTGAACCCGAGATCGCCGCCCGGCTGGGACAGATCGAGCAGACGATCATCGGCCATCTTCATTCACAATTCATCCTCTCGCTGAGCTGGAAACTGGCCGGCCTGCCGACCATTGGTTTTTTGGGAAGCTCCGTCCGGCGCATGAGCACGGCGCTCGGTGAGGCACGGCATTGGAAACCGTTCAACGTCCGGCTGTGTCCGTCGCTCACGGGCATCGAGCTGTTCAAGGACGGCGGATTTCTGACGGCGGAAGTGGATCCCGAGGGAAATGCGCCGGTGAAGTTCCGGCGGCACCGCCTGCCGCGTTGAAGGTCACTGACCGAGCAGGGAGTAGGGCCGCACCGTGTCGGCGCCCAGACGATTTCGCGGCAGGGCTTTCAGCGAAAAGGTGAACGCAACGTTGTAGTCGGTCGGGCCGAAACCATTGTCGCGCACGCCGCCGGTGACGGCCACCGTCCAGCTCCGCAGGTCGCGATACAGCGTGTAATACTGCTCCTGCATCCGGCCGTTGCGCGCGTCGAAGTGATGCGTGCCGCGGAAGCCCCAGTTCTCGTTCACCCGGTAAAACAGGCTGCTCGTGATGACATTGTTGCCGCGGCCGAGCGACGTCGGCAGGCCGCTCAAATCGTCGCGCAGATAGAAATGCCCGACCGTCCAGCTCCACACGTTGTTTGGCTCGAAGGTGACGGTGTGCAGGAGCATGCGGAACCCGCCGTCGTCGAGATCGTAGCGGGTCTGCGATTCCAGCCGCAGCCAGGAGCGCGGACGGAAGGTCAGGTCGGAATACAGGTCGCTGAAGGTTCCCTGGTTGGTTCCGGGATCCATCCGCAAATCGGTCACGAGATCCCATTTCAGGAAGTCTTCGATGCGGTCGTTGCGCTTGGTTTGCAGACGGTTGTTCAGGCCGAGCCGGAATACATTCTGGCTGTCGATGGCATCGATGGCGTTGTAGTTCGGATATTCAATGGGCAACTGGCGCAGGCTCGGCAGCTCGTAGTCGAACTGGGGCAGTTCCGACGGCAGCGCGTTCGGCCGGGGGACGTAAACGTAATTGACCGATGGCTGGATGATGTGCCGCACGCCGTCGAGGTCGAGGAGTTTGCTTTCCGCCTGCGGCCACACGCGCGACGCCTTGAAGCTGATCTCCGCGCCGGTGTTGAAGACGCCGCGGTAGGCTTCCTCGGTGATTCCACCCGGACCCTGCGCGCGGCTGTAATAGGTGAACCGTCCGCCGACGCGCGGGGTGAAGTTCAGCCAGCCAAAATACGTCTGCGGCAGAGTGATCTGCTGATAGGTGTCCGCCCGCGCGGCTTCGTAATCCAGTCCAATCGCCGGGCCGATGTTCGTGTCCGCAAACAGACGGCGGTAATAGCCCATTGAACTCTCGCTCTCGTAATACAGCGGCGACGCGCCGATCTGCTGGCGGAAGCCGGTCAGCCGCACATCCGGCAGGCGTTCGATGGTCTCGAGGAAACCGTTCAGCCGCGGATGCGCCAGCAGGTCGAGGCTGAAGTTTGGCAGGGTCTTGTTGAATTCAATGAACGAGTCCGGCTGCGGATTCTCGCGATACTCGCCCTGATAGAACGTCTTCAGCACGTCGGTGTCGCTCTGGTAACGCAGCCGCGCCTTGACGTTGAAGTTCGTCCACGGCGTCGCCTGGTAGGTGAACGTGACCCGCTCACGATTGGCCGGGATGGGCATGTTGTAGATGTTCGTGCCGGGACGTTCGTCGGCCAGATAGTAGAAGCGGAAGCCCAGCTCGCCCCAGCGGCCGAGGTGCAGGTTCAAGTCCGGCCCGAACGCGACGCCGCGCTTGGTGCGGTAATCCAGCCGCAGCTTGCCGTCCACCTCGTCGTTCCAAAACCACGTATAGTCCGTCAGCAGATACGCGCCATAAAGGCTGCCGTAGCCGGGCGTGAAGTTGAAGTTGTTGGCGCGGCTGCCGAGGTTGCGGGAATAATAGGGAAAATAAAACACCGGGACGTTGCCCAGCCAGAGCGTGGCATTCCGGGCCACGATGCGTTTGCCGGGAATCAGCCGGATGTGGCTCGCGCGGATGCGGAAATCCGGCTCGGAATAATCGTCCGTGGTGACAAAGGCGTTGGTCGCGTAATAGACGTTGTTGGTGATGTCCCCGCGCAGACCGCGGCCGGTCGCGAACACCGGCGATTTGCCGGTGCGAAACTGCGCGGTGCTCATCTGGTGGGTCTTGAAGTTGTAGAAGATCCGGTCGCCCGCCCACAGCTGGTCGTCCTGCTGGATGCGGACATTGCCCTCCGCGACGATCTCGCCCGATTCGCGGTCAAGCAGGCCGCGGTCGGCGTTCATCACCGCCCCATACCAGACGATTTCCGCGCCGTTGGTGAACGTGGCGGTGTTGTTCTTCAAATCCACATCCACCGTGCCCCGGATCATCAGCTCATGATCGCGGTCCGTCGATTGCGCGGAAACATTCCCCGCCGCCAGCAGCAAGGCGAGCGCGGCAAGGAAAATGGCGGGCAATCGTGTCATTCGGCGACGCAGGCTAAACGAAGGGAACACAGGGTGCCAAGCGGTTTCGCGCTCCGCCATGTAAAGATTGCTTCCGGACGCCGCAGAAGTTCAAATACCCCCATGATGGCAAAACGAGTCATTCCCTGCCTCGACGTTCACGACGGCCAGGTCACCCGCGGCGTGCAGTTCGGGCTCGCCGAAAAAGGCGGCCTGCGCAACGTCGGCGACCCCGTTGAACTCGCGTTGCGCTACAACGAGCAGGGCGCGGATGAAATGGTGTTCTTCGACATCACCGCCACCGCCCACAAACGCGCCTCGATGGTGGACGTGATCGAACGAGCGGCCGACCAGTGCTTCATGCCGCTCACCGTCGGCGGCGGCATCCGGTCGGTGGACGACATGTACACCATGCTGCGCGCCGGTGCGGACAAGATTTCCATCAACTCCAGCGCCATCACCAATCCCGAGCTCATCCGGCAGGGCGCGGAAAAGTTCGGCAGCCAGTGCATCGTCGTTTCCATTGACGCCAAGAAAACCGCGCCGGACCAATGGTCGGTTTTCGCCGCGGGCGGGCGCAAGGAAACCGGGCTCGACGCGGTGGAATGGGCGAAGCGCGCCGTGTCGCTCGGTGCCGGGGAAATTGTCCTGAACTCCATTGACGCGGACGGCACCAAGGCGGGCTTTGATCTCGTCATCACCCGGCGCATCAGCGAATCCGTCGGGGTGCCAGTCGTCGCCAGCGGCGGCGCCGGCAGCAAGGAACACATGGCGGAAGTGCTGCTCGAAGGCAAAGCCGACGCCGTCCTCGCCGCGAGCATCTTCCACTTCGGCACCTACACCGTCGGCGACGTGAAGCGGCATCTGGCGGAAAAAAATATCCCGGTGAGACTGTGAACACCCTCCTCCAATCCCGCTGGCTGCCGTTGCTGCTGTTGGTCTGCTCCAACGTCTTCATGACCTTTGCGTGGTATGGCCACTTGAAGCACAAGGACAAGTCGCTGTGGATCGTCATCCTCGCAAGCTGGGGCATCGCCTTCTTTGAATACGTGCTCCAGGTGCCGGCCAACCGCTGGGGCAGCAACGTTTACTCACCTTACCAGCTGAAGATTTTGCAGGAGGTCATCACGCTGGCGGTGTTCATCGTGTTCGCGCTCCTGTATTTCGGGGTGAAGCCGGCGTGGAACCATCTCGCGGCGTTTGTCTGCATCCTCGCCGCCGTCGGGTTCACCTTTCTGCCGCAGAAGTGACCGGATGAACACCTTTCACTCGGCGTTTTCTGGTTTAATTCTGCAAAATTCCGTTCATTCTGTCTGACCATGAGCTTTTACGACAAATTGAAATTCGACGCCAACGGACTCATCCCCGCCATCATTCAAGAACAGAAGTCCGGCCGAGTGGTCATGATGGCCTGGATGAACCGCGCCTCCCTCGAAAGCACCATCGCCACCGGCAAGACGCACTTCTGGAGCCGCTCCCGCCAGAAGTTCTGGATGAAGGGCGAGGAAAGCGGCAACACGCAGACCGTGAAGGATGTCGCCTTCGACTGTGACGGCGACTGCCTGCTGATCCAGGTTGAGCAAAACGGCCCGGCGTGCCACGAAGGTTATCAATCCTGCTTTTTCCGCTCCATCGAAGGCAAGGGCGAGACCTTCAAGACCACCGAGTCCCAGCTGCTCAAGCCCGAGCAGATGTACAAGAAAAAATAGCCGGCACGCCTCCGCCAGCCGGCCCGGACTTTCATGGATGACACGGTTCCATTTGCCAGCAACGTCTATTGGCTGATGCTCGCCCTGCTTGCGTTCGCGCGCGCGATGGATTTCATCAGCACGTGGGTGGCAACGCCGGAGCTGGTGTTGGAAGGCAATCCCATCGCCAAGAAGCTCGGCTGGCGGCGCGGCATCCTCCTCAACATTGTCATCTGCCTCGGCGTGGCGTTCTGGCCGGCGAGCGCCGTGGCGGTCAGCACCACGAGCGTGCTTGTCGCCGCGCGGAATTTTCAATCGGCGTGGCTCATGCGCCTGATGGGGGAAGAGGCCTATCGCGACTGGTATGTGGCGCGGATTCAGGAGGCGAACCTGGCGGTTTACCTCGTCTGCCTGGCCGGCAACTCACTCCTCCACGTCGGCATCGGCGTGGCGCTGATCTGGTTCGGCGGCTACAACTGGATCGCGGCCGCCATCGGCCTGGGCATGGTTGTCTATGCGATTGCCGTCGTCGTTTACACCTCGCTGGCCGCCTGGCGAATCCGGCGGCACGTCAGAAAACCGCATCTGACGGTTGTAAATCCCGCCATTTCGTCGAAAATGGAGCACGACGTGTCCCTGAACTGATTTGAATTTGAACTGCATGCACTCACCGAACCTTGATGAGTTTCTGAAACTCGCGACACAGGGCAACCTTGTGCCCGTCACCGCGCGCATTCTCGCCGACATCGAAACACCTCTCTCGGCCTACCGCAAAATCCGCGGCCAGGGCGAATCGTTCCTCTTCGAATCCGTCGAGGGCGGCGAGCATCTGGGACGCTACTCCTTCGTCGGCTGCAATCCGCGCGCGGTCATCAAGCAGACCGGCAGCAAGGTGGAAGTCATCGAGGACGGCAAGGTCACGCAGAAGTTCGGCATTCCCGCGCCCGGCAAGGAGCCGTGCGAGAATTGCGTGCAGGACGGCCTCGAAGTCATCGAACGTCTGATGAAAAAATATCGTCCGGTCACTCTGCCGGGCCTGCCGCGCTTCACCGGCGGCGCCGTCGGCTTCATCGGCTACGAATTTATCCACGACGTCGAACCGTCCGTTCCCCGGCCGGCCCACGACGAACTCGGCACGCCCACGATGTATTTCATCGTCGCGGACCAACTGCTCGTGTTCGACCGCGTCGCGCAGACGATCACCGTGCTAGTCAACGCCGCCATTGATGAAGCCGCCAGTCCGGCCGAGGCCTACGAGTCCGCCGTGGACGAAATTGACCGACTGTTGTCATTGCTTGAACAGCCCAGCGAACATCAGCCCGTCAGCGTGCCTGCGGAAGTCGCCCCGCTGGCGTTTGCCTCCAACCAGACCAAGGAAAAATTTCTCGGGAACGTCCAGGCCTCCAAGAAGTTCATCAACGCCGGCGACATCATCCAAGTCGTCGGCTCGCAGCGCTTCAGCGTCGAGACCAAGGCGTCGCCGGTGGATGTTTATCGCGCCGCCCGTTCGGTGAATCCTTCGCCCTACATGTTCCTGCTGGAGTTGGACGGCTTTTCACTCGTTGGCGCGTCGCCGGAAATTCACGTCCGCTGCGAAGACAACCACGTCGAGATCCGCCCCATCGCCGGCACGCGTCGCCGCGGCAAGACCGCTGATGAAGATGTCGCGCTCGAAAAGGAACTGCTCGCCGACCCGAAGGAACGCGCCGAACATGTCATGCTCGTGGACCTCGCCCGCAACGACATCGGGCGCGTCTGTGATTTCGGCAGCGTGCAGGTGAAAGACCTGATGATCATCGAACGCTACAGCCACGTGATGCACATCGTGTCGAGCGTGGAAGGCAAGCTGGCCAAGGACAAAACCAATTACGACCTCATGCGCGCCACCTTTCCGGCGGGCACGGTGAGCGGCGCGCCGAAGATTCGCGCCATGCAGATCATCTCCGACCTCGAAGGCACCACGCGCGGACCGTATGCCGGCTGTGTCGGCTACTTCAGCTTCAACGGCAACCTCGACACCTGCATCACCATCCGCACCGCGCTGCTCAAGAACGGCAAAGCCTACGTCCAGGCCGGCGGCGGCTGGGTCAATGACTCCGAACCCGAGGCGGAATTCCAGGAAACCGTCAACAAGAGCAAGGCCATGCTAAAAGCCGTGGCGCTGGCGGAGACGTTTGCGAGAACGTGAGGTTGCTCCATGCAAATTTTCGCGGAGAGATTGCTGTCTGAGGTTCTATATGGGCAACACAAAGCCATAATCCGTGAGATCGAAATCGAACCTCCGAATCGGCTGCTTAACGTCAACGAGTCGGACTACGTAAATTACTTGGCCGACAAGTACAGGATTGAACCTCTCTGCTTTAAGTTCGATGCGCTTCAAGTTTCTTCAGCCGAAAAATTGATTCCAATCGAACAGCATCCCTTTAACTACGGAGCGCGTTTCAGCCATTCCAAGAAGGAAGCCTACCCGCGGCAGGTAATCACCTTTCATCTTCCCTTCACGGGCGATCAGGGGTTGCTGAACTGCCAACCATCAAACTATTTCACAGGAGGGACTGCGGAGGTGTCCGTTTCAAACGGTGAGGTGAGGTTTGATCTGATCAATTGGCGGGATGACACCGAAGAACTGAAGCGAGAACAAGCTAACATCATCGAACGAATCCGAAAACTAGGCGCCAACGTGGAGAAAGATGTTAAACATTTTAACGAACACATTGCAGAGCACGCCCGACAAGCCATTTCGGCACGCAGAGCACTTTTGTTGAAGCAGACAAGCATTGTAGCGGCTTTGGGGGTACCTCTCCGCAAGGCGTCGGGCGTTCCTCAAACATTCGCAGTACCAATCGCTCCCAAGAAATTGGCCGTGAAGCCGACCAGTTCAGATAAGACCTTTGCACCGCAACCAACCCTCAACCTAACAACATATCAAGATATTCTCTCAATCATCCACGATACCGGCGTCGCAATGGAACGTCACCCGAGCACCTACGCGGCGAAGCAAGAAGAAGACTTGAGAGATTTTCTCCTGATGACTCTTTGCAGTCACTATCCCAACACGACCGGAGAAACATTCAACAAGAAGGGCAAGACCGATATTCTCGTTCGTTACGAGGGCGCGAATGTCTTTGTAGGCGAATGCAAGTTCTGGAACGGCTTAAAAGCCTTTCACGAAACCATCGATCAGATCCTTGGTTACCTTACGTGGCGTGATTCGAAGGCTGCAATTGTTTGCTTCGTAAGCAACAAGGAACTCGGTCCTGTGCTGGAACAAATCTCCAGCGGTGCTCCAGAACATCCCTGCTTTGTCCGGCTGGAATCAAAGCGAGCAGAAGGTTGGACTCAGTTTGAGTTTAGATTGAAGTCTGATTCAACTCGGAGTGTTCACCTGGCCGTGTTGTGTTTTCATTTTCCTCCAGCAAAACGTTCTACGACCTGATGCGCGCGACGTTTCCGGCGGGCACGGTCAGCGGCGCGCCGAAGATTCGCGCCATGCAGATCATCTCCGACCTCGAAGCCGAATTTCAGGAAACCGTCAACGAGAGCAAGACGATGCCCTGCCTTCGAGGAGTTACTGGCCCATCACGATGAACGTGAACCCGCCGTTGGCATCCACGCCGGACAAATCCGTGACCTGAATTCCCACCGCCGTGTTCAGCGTGGTGTTCAAATTGACCTGACGTGCCGCCGAAAGTGACGTGACCACCACCGTCGGTGCCGCGGCAAAAGCCTGGTTGAAGTTGATGGTATAGCGGCCGGTCGCGGTCTGGGTGATGGTGAATCCCGCGCCGCTGCCCACCGCAATAATACCGGTGCCACCGACGGTCCCGCGCAGCGTGCGATCGTTCTGCAAGCTCTTGACCGGGAAAAATTCACCGCTGGCGCCAAGACGGATGTCGCCACGGACATCGAGCATGGCCGCCGGCGTGGCGGTGTTGATGCCGACGTTGCCCGAGAACGGCAGCAAAACAATGTCTCCGCTGGTGCGCGCGTTTACGATGGAAAAGTCCGGACTCCCGGCCGTGCCGTATCCAATCCAGGCGCGCTCGATGTTGCCGTTGTCCCGATAGCTCACGTAACCGGCCTGTTGCGAGGACGCGTTGGTATCCTGGAGCGCAATCGCTGGGCCGCCCGCTGCAATATGCAAATAATGTGTGGGCGATGCCGTGCCGATGCCGACGCGGCCGCTGTTGTAATAAGTGTCGTTTCCATTGACCAGCCACGGACTGCCACCGCCCGATCCCGCGCTGGCGGCGTAGATCGCGTATGGCGCGGGGGTCAGGGCTTGTCGCGGCGCGAGGAGGAAGAAGCTCGCCGCGCCATTGGTGCGCACGGCAATTTCCACCCAACGATTCGCTCCGGCGAACTGGTTGCCGAAGTCGAGCGAGACGCTGAACAGGCCGTTGCTGATGGCCGTGGCGGAGTTGGTCAGCGGGTTCCCCTGTTGAGTGCCATTGCTGGCGGCATCGAACAAGGCGAACCGCAGATCGTAACTGCCACTGGCCGGGTTTGCGCCGTCGTTCAGGCGGCCTTGATAGGTAAAGGCGGTGCCTTGGGCGAAGGCGACGGTTGCCAGTGAAACGAATCCTGCGAACAGAATGAATTTCTTCATATGTGATAGTTGAAAGGGTTTTCCGAAATGCTGATTACCAGGACTGCAAATACCACAACACCAGCTGAACGTCGAGCGCACCACCAGCCAATGCTGCCCAAGGGCGTCAAAGCCTTCGTTCAAGCCGGCGGCGAAGGTGGTGATTCGTCTTTCATCGCTGCCAGGGCAATGTGGCTGCCAGGCGGCGAAAGGGCTTCTGCAAGTTGGTTGCATAAATCGCCATTGCCGCTGTGCATGGTTTTTGCTGAACTCAAGATGCCTTGAAAACAATGGCCAACATACGGGCAAAAAGTGCCGGGCGGGGCAGGATGGCTCTCGCCACCCTGCTGCTGGGCTTGTTTCTTTTTGTCTCGATGCTGGCCCATTTCGAGCCACTGCATCAGGCGATGCATCCGGATGCCGGCGCGCTCAACCACCATTGCGCCGTCACCCTGCTGCAAGCCGGACAGGTGGAGATTCACACGGGTGCGGATGTCATCGTGCGGATGATTGAGCACTCCGTTGCCTATCCATCATCGGCTGCTTGTTTTACCTCATCTGCTGACTGCTTCCTCCCTCCCAGCTGCGGCCCTCCCGTGCTGCCCTCCTGATTCCCACTGGATTTCCCCGGAACGCCTGAGTTGCCTGACGCACTCTGCACCGGCAGGAACAAACATCTCCCTCGGTTGAACTCTCTGCGGGCATCCCGTGCCCGGATCCGTTGCGCATGGATCAAAGCGGGCAGAACATTTATGAAATCGATCCGGACACCCCAATGCCGTGGTGGCTTCACGTTGATTGAACTGCTGGTGGTCGTTGGCATCATCGCCATTCTGGCGGCCATGCTGCTGCCGGCCCTGGCGCGGGCGAAGGCCAAGGCGCAGTCGGTCAGCTGCCTCTCCAATCTGCGCCAGATCGGACTGGCCATGAACCTGTATGCCGAGGATGCCAACGGATTCCTCCCCGGCACCTCTCATTCGAGCCTGAGCAACAGCTGGATTTACAGTCTGGCGCCCTATCTCGCCAGCGTGGACAAGATCCGCATCTGCCCGGCGGACCAGGCGCGCGATGCCCGGCTCGCCAATCACGGCACCAGCTACATTATGAACGAATACACCTCCACCCCCGCACTGGATCCCTTCGGCAGTCCAATCGCCGGCGAGCCCACCTGGAACCGGTTGAATGCGATCACCAAACCCTGCGACACCATCCTCGTCTTTGAAATTTCCGACCGGCAGGGTTCGGGCACCGGCCAGGATCACACCCACTCCCGCAACTGGCTCAACGGGTGGAGCAGCGTGCTCGACGACATCCAGCCGGACCGCCACGGATCCACCGCCAACTATCTGTTCGCCGACTGGCACGTCGCGGCGTTGAAACAGGAACACCTCCGGCAACGGATCGCCGCCGGCGACAACTTTGCCAAACCGCTGCCATAGCAGGGCAACACCCTTTCACGGCCACGTCCGTGAATCACCAAACCAAACCACCAAAACCACAAACAGCATGACCAAACCAAACTCGTCCCTTATCGGCCGCATCCGCCAGCTCGGGCTGGCGGCCCTGTTGACCACGGGCCTGACGTCTCAGGCACAATCCATCCTCTACGACGGACACACGGACGTCGGCATCGACTACGACAGCGCCCTGAACGCATGGAACCTCCATGTGCACCATGAAGTCACGGACACGGAGTACTCACCGCCGAGCGACGCCGTATTGTTCGTGAAGAATTCCGCTCTCGGCACCGTGCCAGCCGGAGCGCCGTGGAGCTTTCTCGGGGCCGCCGGCAGCGACCTCTGGATTCTGCCGAAGGTGCAGGATCCGAACCTGCTGTTTCTCGGATTTGGCGCCGAAGAAATTGCGGCCGGCACCTTTCTGAACGACCAGTTCACCATGTCGCTCAAAGGCGTGACCGGACCGGGCAATTTCGCCGTGTTCGACACCGATTCCTTTGACAATCCCGTCGTCTGGATGAACAGCGCGGACGGCATCAACGGGAGCGACTCCCGGGTGCTGCCCTCCGGCGATCACAGTCACGTGAACTGGGGCTTTACCGCTCCGGGCGATTACACGGTGCTCTTCGAGGCATCCGCTTTTCGCGCGTCCGACTCCCAGTTCACCACCAGCGGGGATGTGGCCTACACCTTCCGGGTGGAGGCTGTGCCTGAGCCCTCGCCGATCGCCTTCGCCAGCCTGATCGGTGTCGCCCTGGCAGCGTGGCGGCAACGGAAGTGAAAACCCGGCGCGACGACGGCACCCCGCCGTCGCGCCGATTTCCCACCCCTGGACCTACATGAATTTCCTGACCAAAAGCGCGGGCAGAATCCTACTCGCCTGCCTGCTCGGTGTTTCCTTCAATGCCGATGCCCAGATCATCGACATTGATCATCAACATGCCGATTTCCGTCTGCAATACCTCCCGACTGCCGAGGGGACCAACCGTCTGGACATCATCCTGGGTTATGACACCGGCACGGAGCATCTGACCGCAACCAATCAGCAGGTTTGCATCGTGGGCGGTCCGGCGGCAAAACTGTTCATCCCGAGCAATCCCGACTACGCATTTCTTGGCGCGCCCGGCGCGCCGGTATGGATCCTGCCGCAAAGCCAGAACCTCTCGCTTCCCTATCTCGGCACCTCGGCCGAGGACATTCCGCTGGGAGTGTTCGACGGACCGCTCAATTTGGAACTCCGCTCCGTCGAAGGACCGGGCAATTTTTTTGCCTGGGCCAACACCGGTGCCGGCCAGCCGCCCATCATCAAGTTCATCTGCACGAACGGCGTGGTGGCGACCAACTTCAACGTGATGAACCCGTTCACCGGCAGTCACGAGCACTACAACTGGGGTTTCAGCACCAACGGCCTCTATCGCATCACCTACCGTGTCACCGGCCGGCGCCTCGGGGAAACCACCAACATCATCGGCAAGGACGTCGCCTGGGCGTTTCAAATCCTCCCGCTGCGACCTTGGGAGGAATGGGTTTCGACCAACTGGCTGCCGGCCACCGGCACCAACATCACCGGCGCCGGTGCCGACCCGGATGGTGACGGCACGGTGAATCTGCTCGAGTATGCGTTTGGAAACGATCCCCGCGTGGCACTTGCTACAAATGCACCGGTGGTGACCTTCGTAAACGACAACGGCACAAACTACGGGGCATTGTCATACCGGCATGCAACCAACGCCACCGATGTGAGCTTCGAGGTGCGGGCCGACGACACCCCGGTCTGGCTTACGGAAACCCTGACAAACATAGCCGCCGTCATCACCCTGGACGGAGCTGAATCCGTGACCGTCCGCGACTCCACGCCCAGGGAACAGGCACCTCATCGGTTTTACCAGCTCCGCGTGCGGTTGAACTATCCATGAAAACCGCGGCAGAGCGCGAGTCTTGGGCGTTGCAGGTTTGTCAGGCAGCACAAATGCGGGTGACGCCTCTGCGGGCCAAAGTCATTTCCCTGCTGGCGGAACAACGCGTTCCGGTCAGCCTGGAATCATTGACTCAGGCCGACAGGCTTGGTGAAGTCTGCAACACCACCACCGTCTATCGCACGCTCATGCTGTTGCAGGGCTTGGCCGTGCTTCGTCAGGTGAGCCTTCCGGACAAGGCCGCTTATTTCGTCCTGAACATTCCCGGGGAAAGCTCCCATTTTCTGGTATGCCAGTGCTGTGGAACCTTCTGCGAACTGCCGGTTCCGGAACCCTTCGCCGCCTATGAGGCGGAAATTGCCGCCACCAAGCATTACACTCGTTTGCGCCACGACTTGATCTACTACGGGATCTGTCCGGCTTGCCAGCAGCATCCGCCGGGTGTGGTCTGTGCGAAATTACAACCCAGCATGCGGCGCTTGGGTCTGTTTAAGTCTGCCACCAATGCAGCAGACCAAACCATCGGGAAGCAAACACCACCTGCCAACCCAACCGCCTCCCAAGACCGGGTGGTTGAGCATCCAGCTGCTGGGTCAGTATAATTCCATACGCTTTGCCCAATCCTCACCGCTTGACTTCGCTGCCCTCCTTGAACAACATGGATTCCAGTCCCAGAAAACAACTAACGCAACAACACTTCCATGCAAAACCACTCGTTGAAAACTTGCTCCTTGGGCGTGAGCCTGCTCGCGGCCCTGGCCATCATCCCCTCAGCCCATGCGGCAACGGTGTCCATGAACGCCGATGACGCGTCCGGCACCACCTCCTTCAATACGGCCGGCCATTGGAATAATCTCGCGGCTCCGTCCAGCGGCAACGACTACGTCAGCGCCGGTTTTCTGCTGCGGACGCCGGCCACCGCAAATGGCATCCACACTTTTCTCGGCGACTCCCTGACAATCACCGGTCCCGGCGGACAAAATGTGGGCAACAATGATGCGCTGCTCTTCAAAGGCACCGGCGCGTCGGGGCTGCTCACCGTCAACAACCTCGTGGTCAATGGCGGAGAGCTCCGCAACGCGAGCGGCAACGCTGATTTCTTCAATCTCGCCGGCAACCTGACGGTCGGCAGCCTTGGCATGGTCGTGCACATACAGGGCCCCACGTTTATCAGTTCCGTGCTCGCCGGTTCGGGGGCGATCAAGATCCTGGACCCGGGCAGCGGTGATGCCGTGCGCACGCTTCACCTCACCTCCTCGGCCAACACCTACAATGGCAGCATCAATCTCGTCACCGCCAACCGCAGCCGCTTCAGCCTGGACGCCGGGGCGAATATGAACTTCCTGGTCGGCGCCAGCGGCATCAACAACAACATCTTCGGCGCCGGCGTCGCGAATTTTGCCGGCATCTTTAACATTGATGTCACCGGTGCAGGATCAACTGTGGGCGACACCTGGAATCTGGTGAACACCGGAAGCCTGGCGGAAACTTACGGAGCCACCTTCGGCGTGGCCGGCTTCAACAATGAAGGCGGCGGCACTTGGTCGAAGGCGGCCAATGGCGGCTATTACGTCTTCTATCAGGGCACCGGCAACATGGAATTCCTGAACGTTGTTCCGGAACCCGGCAGCGGTGCGTTGCTGCTCTTGGGCGCGGGTGCTTTCCTGAAATTCCGCCGTTCCCGCCGGGCGTAAGTCAGGCAGGTCTTTGTAAACCTTTACTAGGGCCGGATTCGTTCCGGCCCTTTTTCTTTTCCGGGACGTCGGCTGAGGCGAGGTTTTACAATAAGCTATTCACCACGATGCCCAGCACACTCAACGGGCCTTGGTCTTCCAAACCGTCCGTGGCCTTGTCGAGCTTCTGCAACGTCATCTTGGCGTTCTTGTAAAATTCCTGGTCGTTGACGAGCTTGCCGATGGTGCCGTCGCCCTGGTTGATCTTCTGCAGGATCTCCTTCAGATTCGTCATCGACTCCGTGGTTTCGGTGTACAGCTTCTCGTCCTTCACCAGTTTGCCGAGCGTTCCCTGGCCGGCCTCGACGTCGGCCAGCATCTTGCGGGCGTCGGCGATGGTGACCTTGATCTCGTCCGTCGCCGTCTGAAGGTTGCTCACGGTGTCCAATGCGGCGGTGTAGAACGAATCTTCGTAGATGAGCTTGCCAATGGTGCCCTGGCCCTTGGAGATCTGGCCGGAGATGGATTCCATGTTCGCGAAGGTCGCGGTCAACGATTCGCGGTTGGCCTTGAGGAAGTCGGTGAACGGTCCGAGCAGGTTGTCGATGGTGTCGCCGGAAAAGGTCTTGGTGATGTTCTCCACGCCGGCGGCGACATTGTCGAGGCGCTTCATGATCGCGCTGAGGTCGGGCTGCTCGGCGGAACCGATGATGGAGCCGTTCACGGCGGGCGTGCCGCCGGGGCTGCCGAAGTCCACGGCGACGAAGTTCTGCCCCATGAGCCCGGTGAACTTGATCGTCGCCACGCTGTCGAGCTTCACCTCGACTTCGGAGCGGATTTTCATGCCGACGAGGACAAGGTTGTTGGTGAGCTTGATCTCCTCGACGCGGCCGACTTCAACGCCGGCCATCTTCACGCGGTCGCCGACCTTGAGGTCCTGCGCGTTCTTGAACTGCGCGTAGATGCGCTGGCCGCGCGTGAACTTCTCGGGGCCGCCGATGATGTCGAGGATGAAGACGGCCGCAAGCACGACGAGGGCGACAAAGATGCCGATGCGGGTTTCGAGTGAATTTTTCATAGGCTGGCTTTTTGGGGACGTTTGAAATCTGCGTGCAGAAACCGGTGGATGACTGGATCGGACAGGCGCTTCACCTCGTCGGGCGTGCCGATGGCGAGCAGCTGACCTTCGTTCATCACAGCGATGCGGTCGGCGATGCCGAAGGCCAGGTCGCGGTCGTGCGAAACCACCAGCGAGGTCACATGAATGCGCTGCTGAAGCTTTAAAATTTCCTCGCCGATGATGGTCGCGGAAACGGGGTCGAGCTCGCTGGTCGGTTCATCGTAGAGAATGAGCTGCGGCTCGATGACCAGCGCGCGGGCGATGGCGGCGCGTTTTTTCATGCCACCGGAAAGCTCGATGGGCATCTTGTCCTCGGAACCCTTGAGGCCGACGGCCTCAAGCTTTTCCAGGACGATGCGGTTGATTTCCGCGGGCGGCTTGAGGCGATGTTCGGCGAGATAGAGGCCCACGTTTTCGCCGACGGTCAGCGAGTTGAGCAGCGCGCCGGACTGGAAGACGAGCGCCATGCGATGGTGGTCCATCGTTTCCGGCTCCTCGATGGAGGCGCCGTTGATGAGAATCTCGCCGGCGTCCGGACGTTCCAGGCCGATGAGATGCTTGAGCAAGACGCTCTTGCCGCTGCCGCTCGGGCCCATGATGACGAAGATTTCGCCGGGACGGACTTCGAAGTCGAGCCCCTTGAGCACTTCCTGGTCGCCAAAACTTTTCCGCAGACCGCGCACGGTCACGGCCACGCCGGCAGGGTTGGAGGTGGGGTCGCTCATTTGATCATGACACGGGTGAGCAGGTAATCCATCAGCACAATCAGCACGATGGAATTGACGACCGCCTTGGTGACGGAACGGCCGATGCCACGCGGTCCGCCCAGCGTGCCGAGGCCTTGGTGGCAGGAGACGACGCCGATGACGATGGCGAAGCAGAAGCTTTTGAAGAGCCCGTTGGCGACATCCTTGATGCCGACCACCTCGCGGAGGTTGGCAAAGAAAGCCTGGAAGGGAACATCAATGCGGTTGTTGGCTGACGAAACCACCGCGCCACCCAGCCAGCCGACGAGGATGGCGAACACCAGCAGCAGCGGCAGGGCGATGGCGATGGAAATCATGCGCGGCAGGACAAGGTAATGAATCGGGTTGATGTTCATTGTGCGCAGCGCGTCGATCTCCGAGTAAACACGCATCGAACCGATCTCCGCCGCCATGGCCGAACCGATGCGGCCGGCGATGAGGATGGCCATCATGACCGGGGCGAGTTCGCGGCAAAGCGAGTAGCCGACGATGCCGCCGATGTAATTTTGCAGTCCGCGTTCCGCCATGAACGGTCCGGTCTGCAGGGCGAGCACGCCGCCGATGAAGAAGGAGAGGATGCAGACCATGAGCAGGCTGGCGTTACCGATTTCGAAAAACTGGTCGTACACCTTCCGCCGCTGCCGCCATGCGAGCGGCACCGCCAGCAGGGTGCGCCAGAACAGCGTCACCATTTCGCCGATGTTATGAAACATAGTTTGCTCTTCCACTACTTCGCCGGGACGGACGATTCGTCAAATCGGGCGTCGGCCGCAGGGTTGTTCCGGGCGGATGCCGCCGGCAGATAAAACCAGCGGGTTTCGGTTCCTGTCGGACTGGATTGATACTGGAAAAGTCCGAAAAAGAGCGAGACCTTTTTTGTGAGCGGCGTGGTGCTGCGCCGGTAAAAATTCCACAGGAGGGACTGGCCGCGGGAGCCGGTGGCCGGGTTCTTCTCGGCGCGCCAGAGCGACCACGCCGGGGAATATTCGCGCTCGATGTTTTCGCTGAACGGATAGATGGGCTCGGCGATGGCAAGAATCTGGAGACGCTCGTTGCCGTTGTAATCCACCGTCCGCGTGAACAACGGAAAGAAATCCTGGCGTCGCCGGGTCTTTTCCGTGGCGAGGTTTTTCTGCACGATGTCGGAGTAAAGAAACAGGCACCAGCGCGTGCGGCGGCGGTCCACGACGTCGTTGTGGAAACGATTGTATTTGTAAACCGGCCACAGGACGAAATCGCTCTGGGCGTTGGCGTTCTGGGCGTGGCTGTAGAGCGGCCAGACGCGCGTGGTCGTCTTGCCTTCGCCGCGCGCAAAGACAAAAAGCGGCCAGGGAAGCTGCCATTCGGAGTATTTGCGGGCGCGGTCCGTGACGTGCGAGAACAGCATCAGGGCGGCAGTGGAGTCGCGCTGCGGGGAACGCGAGGAACTGTAAAATGGGAGGAACGCGAGTTCATCGGTGGGGTTGTCGGAACCGATGCCGGACTGTTGCCGGTAATACAACGGCGTGATGAAGCGCCGGTCATAGCCGGGGACCGGTTCGGTATCGCCAAAGCCGATGCTGCGGGTGGTGATTTCCTTGTGCTGATGTCCGGCGAGGGGAAAGAGTTTCCAGCCGTCCACGCCGCCGCCCGTGCTGCGGCTGTAAACTGGAAACAGCCAGCTTTCAGTGATGACCTCGCCTTTGCGAGATTTGAGATAAAGCGGCAGCATGACGAAGAACATTTCATCGGTGAAAATCCGGCCGCGCAGATGCCCGTAGAAGGGAAGGAAGGCGGTGTAGTTGAGATTGGTGTCCGGGGAACGCTGGCTGAAGTACAACGGAAACACCGTGAAACGTCGCGCCGGCGGTTGATCCTGATTTTGCCCGCCGGCAAAGCTGAGCAGTTGAAAAAGCTGCCAGCGATATTCTGTTCCGTAACGATTCCAAGTCAGGAACGGATATACCAAAGCGAACTTGTCCACGTCCGCCCCGTGGTCATTCATCCCCCAGCAGAACGGAGGAACGCCCCACGTGTGCTGGGTGTCGGCCCATTCGGAATAGAACAGCGGACCGGCGGCCTCGGTGCGATGTCCGTCCACCAAGGTCAGCGAGTAGTCATCGAACAGCGGACCCGCGTGCGCCCATTCGGCCGCGGTTACGACGTGCGAGGCCACGCTGACAATGATCCCGCATATGATTTTCCATCGGGCGTTCATTGAATTGTAATCAGACTGTTGCGCCGGCCGCCGGATAACGTTATTGCCCGGGTTGGCCATGAGAATGCCCCTTGTTTGGGGGCAAAATCGATTGACTTAAATGGGGTTCGATTTATTGTCACAACACTTGAGGTCATTTCACCTCGGTTCCTCCTGACCCGGTGTCGGCCATGCATTGTCGACGCCGGGCTCTTTTTTTTGCCGACGTCCCGATGTCAGGTTCAGCAAGGCGGGCAGAAAGGTCAGACCCGCCACCATGCAGGTCGTGGTGCCAATCGCCATCAAATACCCCAGACTGCGAATGCCCTGATGTTGCGCCAGCATCAGGCTGCCAAATCCGGCAATGGTCGTGAGGCCGGAAACAAAAACCGCCTTGCCCGTGCTGTGCGCAAGAATGTTCGCGTGCTGCTCTTCGGCAAACCGGTTCAAGATGTGGATGCCATTCGTCACGCCGATGCCCAGTACCAGCGGCAAGGTCATGATGTTGGCGGGATTGAACGGCAGGTCGAGCCAGCCCATCAACCCGCCCAGCCAGATGGAGCCGATGACGACGGGCAAAAGGGAAAGCACCACGGAAATCAGGCTGCGGAAATGTACCAGCACCAGCAGCACAATCGCCCCGAGTGAATATAGTGCCGCCACTTCGTAGCTTGTCTTCAGCAGCTCGGTGTATTCCAGCAGCTGCACCGGCGTACCGGTGACGTTGGGATCGATGGTGCGAAGCTGTTCCACGAATTCCTTCTGGTTGGCGCGCGACCAGACGTCCTTTTCCGGATAAACCTGAAGCAGGTGCTTGCCGGTAATGCCGACAAACCGGTTGCGCAGGGCGACCGGCAAGTCCTCGGCCCGCAGCGGCGCGCTGTTGTCCTGGTCACGCAAGGCCTGGAACGTTCCGCGCACGTCATTGAACAACGCCTGCTGGTAGGCGGCCAATTTCAGCGAATGAACCTCATGCTCGGCGGCATTCCCCTCCAGCATTTGCTTGCGCAGATTGCCCACGGATTTCCGCAGCGTGGCCAGGCTCTGGCCGAGGGCGGGCTCGTTGGTGCCGAGCTCATGCAAGGCCGCGCCCAGGTAGCCGTAGAGCGAATACAAGGTGCGGCTGAACTCCGCCAGGTTCAACGGCTTCGTGTCCGGATCGGCAAACTGAACCGCGCCCAGCTGCTGCTTGATGTCGCCGATCAGCCGCAGTTTGTTCGTCTGGTTCTGCGTCAGGTAGGTCGCCATAGAAATGACGCCGTCCTTCTTGGCGACGGATGGCAGGTTGGTGATCTGGGACTGCAGCCGGACGGCTTCGTCCAGTGAATCCGCCACGACCGCCGCGAACAAAACCGATTTGCCGGCGGAGTTGATGAGCTTTTGCTCGAACTCCACCGCGGGCAAGCCCGCGCTCTGCATGTGCAGCAGGTTGTAGTCGAAGTAAACTTTCCGGATCTGCCACAGCGCCAGCAAGGATATCACCGCCACGACCCCCACAGTCAGCACCGGGCGCTTCAGCCAGATGTTTTCAATCCGGGCACGGGTGACTGGTTCCTTCGCCACCAGGTGGTCGAGGACATTCTGCCGGCCGCGCAACAGCAGCACGGGCAGCAGGGTCATCATGGGAATCAAACAGATGAGCAGCCCGCCGCCGCAGATGATGCCCATTTCCTGAATGCCCTTGAAGTTGGTGAAGCCAATCGCCAGAAACGCGCCGCCCGTCGTGAACGCTCCCGTGAAAATGCCCTGCCCTGTGAAGACCATGGCCTTCGTCAGAGCGTCCTCCTTGCTCTTGCCATGGCGCAGCTCCTCCTCGTAACGCGTGATCAGATGCACGCCGAAATCGATGGCCAGGCCGATCAGCATCGGCAGGAAGGTGATCGTCAAAATGTTCAGGTGCCCTATCACCAAGGTGGCGAAGGCAAAGGTGTAGGCCAGTCCCACCACCAGACAAAGCGTGGCCTTGATGGGCCGGCCGGTTTCGTTGTAGCCATAGATGAAGATCAGGGCGCACAGGACCAGCGATACAATGCTGGCAACGGTCGTGTCCTTCTGCGACTGCGCCATTTCATCCTGCTCCAGCACAGGTTCACCGGTGATCCCGACGTTCAGTCCCGGAACCTCCTGGCGGGTTTCGGCCACCAGCTCCCGCAGACGGCTCACCGCGTCGCCGTTCATGTCATTGCTGAGGGCATGGGCGTTGACCAGAAAGATTCGGCCCCGGGCAAAGGTGATGTAGGTCTGCTGCTCAGCCTCGTCGCCGGCGTCGAACAAGGCCGTCACGCCCGGCGACGGCGGCGTGCCCGCGCGATTCAGGCTGGCGGTGGCCTGCATGACAATCCGGTTCAAGGCCGGCACGGCGTTCACCAAGGATTCGTTCTCGGCGTTTCGCTCCTGCTTCGCCGTGCGGAACTGCGCGTTGATCGCATCGAAGAGCGAAATCAGATTCGTGGTGCGGGTGAACTGGGTGACGAACGGCTCGAAGTCCTTGAGCTTTTTGGTCAGGTCCTGAAGATCATCCTCAGGCACGAACAACAGCGCCTTGGCTCCCATCATCTTTAAATCGCCCTTGTAAAAGACGTCGGCATAAAGGTTCGTCTCGATGGTTTCCTTGGAACCAGGTGCCATCGGCACGCGGATCCGGGCCGCCTCCAGCTTGGACCCCAGCCGCTCGACGAACTGGCGGTTGCGCTCTTCGTTCTCGCTTTCCACCACCACCACGAGATCGTCCGACTGCGGAAACTCCTTTTTGAAGGCGAGAAAATTGTGCTGATACTGCTTGTTCGCCCCGACGAGATTGTCCCGGTTCATGTCGAACTCGAGATACCGGACCGTGTAAAGGATGCTCAGAACGAAGAGGACGAGCTGGGCGTACAGAAACGAGCGGCGATGGCGGAAGACCAACCGGGCGACCCAGGCCAGAAATCTGGCCATGCTGGATTCATCGGTCAGTTGTTTCATTGTGGATGCATCGACGCCGACATGATTCCTCAGCTAATAAACCAGCGGCCGCCTTCTTTCAACCCGCCCGTTCCACAAACACCGCCGTGCCGTAGCACAGCACCTCGGTGATGCCCTGGGCAATTTCCGTGGCGTCATATCGCACGCCAATGACGGCGTTGGCGCCGAGCTGGCCGGCATGCTCCAGCATCTGGTTGAACGTGTCCTCCCGCGCGCGTTCACAGAGGTTCGTGTAAAGCGTGATGTTCCCGCCGAAAAGCGCCTGGATGCCGGCCCCGATGTTGCCGATCACGGAGCGGGAACGGACGATGATGCCCCGGACGACCCCAAAGTTTTTCACGACGCGATAACCCGGCAGTTCAAACGCGGTCGTGGTCAACGGATGTGTCTGGCTCATAGCGCGGGACAGTTAACACGAGCCAGAAAGGGGGAAGAAGTTTTTTTTCGGAAAAGGAAGGGCGAAGTTTGGAAAAACTGCCGGGAGAACTGGAATCCTCACCGAGAGCGCGAGTGCAATGGCGACACGCAAATGAAACCAACCGCAGCCTGCGCCCCCGGCAGGATTCAGGAAGATGGGTTGCCGGCACACCACAGGGTGGGACGGGCCATCCTGCTTTCCAAAACGGAAAGCAAAATCCGTCTTACGCCGGCTTGGGGGTCAGGCTCACGGCGCTCGGATGACAAGCGATGTGGCTCTGGCGCGGGCTGGAGAGTTCGGCGCCGTGTTCACTGCCAAAGTGAAACCCGGTTTCGTCCTCATATCCGATCGGAGCACTCGAAGCGGTGAGCGAACCCACCAAAATGCCCGTCAGAACAAAAGCCGCGGCAATAATTAAGATACTCATGCCTCTGTGGAAAGCAGACCGGATGCCGGTAAGGGATTTGCGAATTCGCACGAAATGGCGATTTGCCGGTGTCCTGTTTCGTGGAAGGGCTGTTCGGAAACGGGACACCGGGAGTGGCCGGGAGATTTACGGGTCCAGAAAGACGATTTTGACTGCGTCCGACCTGGTTTGACTGAAATTGTCCAGCAGGGTGGGGGCGGTCGCGCCAGGAGCCGGTATAACCGGCTTTTCGCAAACAGCCGCCTGCGGACTGAGGGCCGAACGCATCGCGCCTTCCACCAACTGTGCGCAATGAATCTTCATGGGCGGCAACGGCCCGAGTTCGCCGGCCAGTTCCTCCGGCTTCAAAGCCAGGGCTTCCTCGGCGGTTTTGCCCCGGATCAATTCCGTCGCCAGGCTGGCAACGGCGATGGCGGTCTCGCACCCAAATGACTGAAAGGTCGCCCGGTCGATGACTTTCTTGCCGTTCTGGTCCTTGAACTTGACCCACATCCGGAGCATTTCACCGCAATCGGAGTTGCCCACCGTGCCGACGGCGTCGGCGTTGGCCATCTCGCCCACGTTTTGCGGATTGGCCAAGGCGGCCTGAATTCGTTTTTGCAAGTCGTCGTTCATCGCTCAGCCCAGTTTATACCGGCGCATGTTGACGTCCACCTCCTGCGCCCAGGCATCGATGCCGCCGCGCAGACAACGGACGTTCTGCAAACCATGTCCGAGAAAATAGGCCGCGGCATCCAGGCCGTTCTTGCCGGCGTGGTCAACCACCACCACGGCTTCCGAGTTGGAACCGCTCGCCATCAGCTCCCGCATCACGTCCTGCGACAACAGCACCGAGCCGGGAAGGTTCACCGCCTGAAATTCCTCGCGCGACCGCACGTCGACCAGCTTGGGCTTGGGATTTTGCTGCAACAGCTCCGCCAGCGCCTTTGGTTCAATGAAAATCTTGGCGTCCTGTTCGTGGCTGGAGGCGATGTGCGCCAGCACTTCGGCGACGTCCAGGCCGCCATTGCGTTCGCAAACCTGGGCCAGGGTTTCCGTGGGCTGAAACCCGCAGCTGCTGCAGCCGCCGATGTGATACCGGCGGAACAACGCCCGTTGCGCGCCGGGATAAAGCTCCAGCACGTCGCGCATCATGGACTGGCCGGTGAGTGTTTGCGTGTTCACGTCGGAACACTTTGCCTGCGCCCGGCGGTTCTGTCCACTGCGCCATGAGCCAGACGTTTCCGCTTTCCCGTTTTCAGGTCTGTCCGCTATGTTTTTGCCCATGCGAATTTTATCCGGCATCCAGCCCTCGGGCTCACTGCATCTCGGCAATTACTTCGGGATGATGCGCCCCGCCATCGAGCTTCAGGACCAGGGCGAGGCGTATTATTTCATAGCCGATTATCATTCGATGACCTCGCTCTTCGATGCCGGGCAGCGCCGGAAAAATTCCCTCGACGTCGCGCTCGACTTCCTGGCCTGCGGACTTGATCCGAAGAAGTCTGTGTTCTTCCGTCAGTCGGACGTTCCCGAAGTCTGCGAGCTGGCGTGGATTCTTTCCACCCTCACACCGATGAGCCTTTTGGAGAAGGGCCACTCCTTCAAGGACAAGTCCGCCAAGGGCATTCCGATCAATCACGGCCTGTTCGCCTATCCCGTGCTGATGGCCGCGGACATTTTGATTTATGACTCGAACCTGGTGCCCGTCGGCCAGGACCAGAAGCAGCACGTCGAAATGACCCGCGACATCGCCATCAAGTTCAATGAGCAATATGGCGAGACGTTCCTCATTCCCGAGCCGCGCATCCGGGGCGAGGTGGCGAAGGTTCCCGGGCTCGATGGTGAAAAGATGAGCAAGAGCTACGGCAACACGCTGGAGATTTTCGGCGACGAGAAGGCGCTCCGAAAGAAAGTGATGGGCATCAAGATGGACAGCCGCACTCCCGCCGAACCCAAGCCGGACGCCGAGCAAAATCTCGCGGTGCAACTCCTCAAGCTCGTCGCGCCTGCCGCCGAGGCCAAATCTCTGGAAGAGCGTCTGCGTGCCGGCGGTTTTGGTTACGGCGACCTGAAGAAGGCGCTGTTCGAGCACTACTGGAATTACTTCGCGCCCGCCCGCGCCCGGCGTGCGGAACTCGCCGCCAATCTAGATTACGTCAACCAGGTGCTCCGCGAGGGTGCCGGCAAGGCGCGAAGCAAGGCGCGCGAAGTTTTGCAGCGCGCCCGCAAAAATTGCGGCCTGGAATAACCCGGCCTACCGCGACTTGGAGAGCAGCCAGTCGTAGAGTTCCGGGTTCTTGTAGGTCGCCGTCCAGGAATCGTGTTTCGCATCCGGATAAACCGCCAGCTTCACTTCCTTGACGCCAACTTTTTGCAGATGTTTCACGATGCGCTCGGATTCATCCAGCGGCACCACGTCGTCCTTCGCCCCGTGGAACGCCCAGATGGGCAGCGTCTTGAAGGCGTCGCCGCTGTCGCCCGGTCCGAGAATCACATCAATGGCATTCCCGCCACCGCAAATCGGAACCAGCGCAGCGAAACGCCCGGGATGCTGCAAACCCAGCTTCCACGAGCCGTAGCCGCCCATGCTCAGGCCAGTGAGGTAAACTCGCCGTGAATCCACCGCGAGGGTGTTGGTCAGGTGGTCGAGCAGTTGCAGCAACGGTTCACTTTCCCACAGCTGCTTCGCCGGACACAATGGCGCGACGATGATGAACGGAAAGTTCGTCCCCTGCTTCACCAGGCTCAACGGCCCGTGAATGGCGACGCGCTGGACATCCGCACCGCGCTCGCCCGAGCCGTGCAGAAACAGCATCAAGGGCCAGCGCTTCCCGGAATTTGCCGCGTAATCCTTCGGCAGGTATTGCAGATATTGCAGGCGATCCTGCCGGGAAATTTTCCAGTCAAAGGCGGCGGAGGTGATCGGAGCGGGCGGGTTTTGGGCGTTCATGGTCACAGCAAAAAGGGTGGCGACGGCAATCAGCAAAAGATGTCGGGCATTCATGGGCGGCACGGTCACATGATTTTCAGCTTGGGCAAATCCTGGGAGTCCACCAGGCCAACCGGCTCGCGACGGGCGTTGATCACGATCAGGTCGTCAATGTTCCGCTCGTTGAAAATTTTCAACGCCTCCACCGCCAGCGCGTCGTCGCGAATGCAGATCGGGCGGGGCGTCATGACTTTCTTCAACGGCCGTATGAGCAGTTGCTCGTCCGCCGCCATGTGCCGGCGGAAATCGCCGTCGGTGAAAACGCCCGACAGTTTTCCGTGCGCATCCACGATGGCCAGGCTGCCGGACTTGGCGCGGGTCATCACCAGCAACGCCTCCCGCACGGTCAGCGCCGCGCTGGCCACGGCGTTGCGGTCGCCAGTGCGCATGATGTCGCCGACCCGCAGCAGCATGGCGCGGCCGATCGCACCGCTGGGATGATACTTCGCGAAATCGCTTTGCTTGAAGCCGCGCGCCTGCAGCACCGCCATCGCCAAAGCATCGCCCATGACCAGCATTGCGGTGGTGCTGCTGGTCGGCGCAAGGTTGAACGGACAAGCCTCCTTCGGCACCTTCACGTTCAGCGTCAGGTCGCTATGCTTGGCGAGGGCGGACTTCAAATTGCCGGTCAGAGAAATCACGCGGACGGAAAAACGCTTCAGCGCGGGCAGCAGATTCAGCAGCTCCTCGGACTCCCCGGAATAGCTCAGCGCCAGGATGACGTCGCCGTCATTCACAATGCCGACATCGCCATGCAGGGCGTCCACGCTGTTGAGCACCACGCTGGTCGAGCCGGTGCTGGTGAGGGTGGCGGCAATCTTTGCACCGACGTTGCCGGACTTGCCGATGCCGACGATGACCACCTTGCCGCGAAGCCGGACGGTGTCGGCGATCAACTCCACCGCACGGTCAAATGAGGAATCCAACTGCGCGCGCACGGCCTTGAGCGCGGCGATTTCCACGTCGAAAACAGTGCGGGCCTGCGCCAGATGCTTCATGGACCGAGAAGATGTGGACAACGCTCCGCCTTTTCAATCCCGAAGCGGCGGCGCGAAAGTCAGCGTGAGCTGGCGCTGAACTGCTGCGTGACGCGGTCCAGGCGTTTGTTGTCGGCGCGGATGCGGGCGGCGAGCGTCTTGACGCTGGCCTGCAGAAACGGCGCGGCGAGCGAGGGCGCTTCCTTGATGAGCCGGTTGAACTGCGCCGCGGACAATTTGACGACCGTGCTGTCCACGTTGGCGACCACGTCGGCCGAGCGCGGGCCGTGGTCAAACAAGGCCATGTCGCCAAAAACTTCCCCGACGCCGAACGTGGACAGGATGGTTTCGCGTTCACCGACCATCGTCCGGGCGCGGAGTTCGCCTTCCAACACAAAGAACATGGCGTCGCCGATTTCACCCTGGCGGACGACCACCGACCATTGTTTGACGTTTTGTTTTTCGATGAAGTCGGAGAGATGCGCGAGCTGCACATCGTCCAAGGCGGAGAGAATTTTGATGCGGCGCAAGGCGCCCGGGGAAAGTTTGGCGGGAGAAACATCGCCGGTGCCGGTCTTGGTCACGCGGCTGAAAAACATTTTGATCTCGGCGAGATCTCGGGCGGGCGTCCAGGAGCTGTTGCTGCGCTTGAAGACCCACGTGTCGGGCAGGACGCGCTCATCCTTGATCCAGTTGATCAGCGTCGCGTGGTCCACGGGACCATAGGCGGATTCGTCGATGCCCCAGATAAAATAACGGTCGTTGGCCGGCTCGCCTTGCATGGGGAACGTTTCTTACCAGCTTTTCCGCGGGTTGATAAGCGGAAAGTGGCCCAGGAGCCATCCGGAATAAACGGGATGCAGAGACCCCGGCAAATGACAGCGCGACGTTGCCGCGCCGCCCCATAAAAAGCAAAGCGGCAGCTTTGCCCTACCAAATAATGAGCTAGTCGGTGTTCGGATACGAACCGAGCACCTTCACGAAGCTGCATTCCCGGCCCAGCGATTCAATCGCCTTGGCCACCTTCGCATCCTGCATGTGGCCGTCGCAGTCGATGAAGAAGAAGTATTCCCAGGCCTTTCGCTTGCTGGGGCGGGACTCGATCTTGGTGAGGTTGATCTTGTATTTGCGGAACGCGGCGAGCGCGTGATGCAGCGCCCCGACCTTGTCGGCGATGCTGACCATGATGCTGGTGCGGTCGTTGCCGGTGGGCGGGCTGCATTGGCGGCCGAGGACGAGAAAGCGCGTGGCGTTCGCGGCGTTGTCCTGGATGTCCTGCTCCAAGACGTCCAGCCCGTATTTCTCCGCCGCCAGGACGCCGCCGATGGCGCCCGTGCCTTTTTCCTTGGCGGCCATTTCGGCCGAGCGGGCGTTGGAGGAGGTCTCAATGATCTCGACCTGCGGCAGATTGCGCTGGAGCCAGCCGCGGCATTGCGCGAGGGACTGCGGATGCACAAACAGCTTCTTGATGCGGTCACGGGACGTTTTGCTCATCAGGCATTGCTGCACTGGCAAAATGATCTGCGCGACAATCTTCAGGTCGCTGTCCACGAACATGTCCAGGGTATGGGTCACGACGCCTTCGGTGGAATTTTCCACCGGCACAACGCCGTAATCCGCCCGATGTTTGCTGACCTCGGTGAACACGTCGGGAATGGTCCGCACCGCCGAGTAGCGCAGGCTGGAGCCGAATCGCCGGATCGCCGCCTGATGGGTGAACGTGGCCTCGGGACCGAAATAGGCGATGGTCAGGGATTTCTCCAGCGACAACGCGCTGGACATGATCTCGCGGTAGATGGCGCGGAGTGATTCGTGGGTGATGGGACCGGAGTTGAGCTTGCAGACGCGCTGCAGCACGGCACGCTCGCGGTGGGGCGCGTAAATTTCCTCGCCGGCCTTGATCTTGATCTCGCCGATGGCCAGAACGTGCTGCGTCCGCTGGTTGAGCAGCTCGACAATCTGCGCGTCCAAGGCATCAATGGCCTGGCGATGCTCCGGTATGTTCATGTCGCGGGAGCATAGCGGATGGCCGCGCAATTGGCAGAAAAAAATCCGCCGCACCTTTCGCCGCCAACCTGCCGCGTCTCAGTAGAAGTAATACGGCTGGGAGCTGGAAGGCGCTTGATACTTCACCTGCATGTCCTTGAACCGCTTCCACGCGGCGTGGCAGTCCAGATACAGGATGTTGCCGCCGTCTGGCAGCTTGCCCGCCGGATGCGGCGGACGGTAGGCGCCGCCATACACTGCCGGCACGTTGCCGCTGGGAACGTTGAAGTCATAAGGGGAGGTCTGGGTCAGCGACATGTTTTCGTCCACGATCAATTCGGCGGAAGAAGTGTTGTTGGTCTCGGTGGTCTTGCTCCAAAGCCGGAACCCGTTGACGCCGGTCCGGGCATCCGAGGCGTCCTGCTTAATGAGGAAACCGAAGCCGACAATTCGGCGGGTGGTGTTGAAGTCCCACCAGCTGGTGCTGCCGGGCAGCCGCGGGGCCAAGGCTTCCTGTTCGTTCACCGACGCCATCAGGCCTGAGCAATAGAAGATCTTCGGCGTCGCGCCGGCGGACACGATCAAATCCGCGTTGATCTTGGACATGTCATGCAGCCAGTCGCCGTCGCGCGACAGGCCCGGCAGCCGGTCCTTGTTGTCCGACGCGTAGCCCTGAATGGCAATGCCCAGCTGCCGGAGGTTGCTCAGACATTTGATGCGGCGGGCGCGCTCCTTGGCCTTGCTGAGCGAGGGCAGCAACAACGCCGCGAGAATGGCGATGATCGCGATGACCACCAGCAGTTCAATCAAGGTGAAGCCGCCGGTGCGACGACAAAAAGACTTGCTCAGCGTTTTCATGGCATGGTTTTGGGCTGGAAAGACATTAGCAGAGTCCGTCGCCCAACGCGGCCTCTCTTTTGTGCTTAACGAAATTAAATTTGAGCACCGCTTTTTGACTCGCCTCCACCCGGCTTTGGCCCATGCTGCTGCGCCGGCCGGCATGAAGACGATCTACTTCGATTACAACGCCACCACACCGCTCGACCCCGCGGTGCGCGACGCCATGCAGCCGTTTTTCTCGGACATCTGGGGCAATCCGTCCTCGATCCATCACGTCGGCCGCAAGGCCCGCTCAGCGCTGGATGCCTTCCGCGAACGGACCGCCGCCGTGCTCGGCGCGAAACCCAGCGAGATCGTTTTCACCAGCGGCGGAACTGAAAGCGCCAACCTCGCCATCTTCGGCGCGGCGCGATTGCTCAAGCCTAAGGGCCGGCACCTCATCACCTCCGCCGTCGAACATCATGCGGTGCTCCATGCCTGCCAATATCTCGCGGCCAAGGAAGGGTTCGAGCTGACTGTATTGCCGGTGGATGCCGCGGGACGCGTTTCCCCGGAAGCTCTCCGCGCTGCCTTGCGTCCGGACACGGTGCTGGTGTCGATTCAAGCAGCCAACAACGAGATCGGCACCCTCCAACCCGTCGCCGAGCTGGGCGCGATCTGCCGGGAACGCGGCGTTCTCTTCCACACCGACGCCGTCCAATGGTTCGGGAAGGAGTCCTTTACCGATATTGCGCAGTTCAACGCCGATCTGGTTTCCATCTGCGCCCATAAATTCCACGGTCCCAAGGGTGCCGGAGCGCTATACATCCGTTCGCCGCTCCATCCGGATCCCATTCTATTCGGTGGCAGTCACGAAAACGAACGCCGCGCCGGAACGGAAAACCTCCCGGGCATTGCCGGTTTGGTCTCCGCTCTTGAACTTTTTGTCCGCCAACCAGTCTTTGATCGCGCCACTTTGACGACGGTTTCTGCTCCATTGATTGACCAATTGAATTCCCTTCCCGGAATTCATCTGGTGAGCCCGGCGGAAGGCTGCTTGGCCAACACGGTTTCGTTTTTGGTGGAAAAGACCGACAGCATCACGCTCCTGGCCAATCTTGACCTCGAAGGCATCTGTGCCTCCAGCGGTTCGGCTTGCTCCGCCGGTTCCTTGGAACCCTCCCACGTCATTTCCGCGCTGGGTTTTGAGCCGCTTCTGGCCAATTCTCTTGTTCGCTTTTCCCTGGGACGTTTCTCCTCGGAGGCGGAAGTTGATTACGTCATCCAGCGGCTTCCGGCGCTCATCCGTCGTGGACAAGCTGGCCAATAACTCCGGGGTTTTTTGTGAATGACTTGTCGGTTTTGTGAACAAGCCGGACTGTTTTCGGAAGCCCGTTTCGATTCGGATTTTATTTGGATTTTTTTTGGCTCGTAAGTCGTTGGCGTGACCTTGACACTGGATGCTGTTTGGCATATTCACAACCCATAATAAGAAGAGAGATTTTTAGAAAAGAAGTCATCTATTAAGCTATCCATGAACCTGACCATCTCGAAGGATCAAATCATCGGCGGCCTGCAGTCCGTTCAGAACGTCGTCAGCAGTCGGACCACGCTGCCCATTCTTTCCAACGTGCTCCTTCGGGCCGAGGGCGACCGTCTTGAATTCACCGCCACCGACCTCGACGTCACCATCTCCAACAGCGTGGAAGCCAAGGTAAACAAACCCGGAGCCACCACCGTCCCGGTCAAGAAGCTCTTCGGCATCATCCGTGAACTGCCCGCCGGCGAAATCGAGATCGAGGTGGACGACAAAAACATCTGCAGCATTCGCGCCGGCGCTTCCTTTTACAAAATCCATGGTCTCGCCGCCGATGAATTTCCGCCCCTGCCCAAGTTCAAGGAAGACAAAAAGGTTTCCGTCCCCCAGGAAAAGCTCAAGGGCATGATGAAGAAAACCTCCTTTGGCATCTCCACCGACGAATCCCGCTATGTCCTGAACGGAATTTTCATCAGCCTCAAGGACCACAAGATTACCATGGTCGCCACGGACGGACGCCGCCTCGCCTTGGTCGATGAGGAGGTCGATGTTCCGGAGAAAAGCCATGGCGAATTCATCGTTCCTTCCAAGGCCGTCAACGAACTCAACCGCCTGCTCGCCGAAAAGGGCGACGTCGAACTCCGTTACACCGAAAACCAGGCGTCGTTCACGTTGAAGGATGAGAAAGGATCCTCCATTCTCATCATCACCAAACTCATCGAGGGCAATTATCCCAACTACCGCCAGGTCATTCCCAGCGAAGCCAAGGAACGCATCAGCCTTGTCCGCGAGGAATTCCTGCACGCCCTGCGCCGCGCGGAAATCATGACCAGCGAGAAGTCCAACTCGGTGAAACTCACCTTCGCCAAGAACAATCTCGCCATCACCGCCAATTCACCCGAAGTCGGCGAAGCCCGCGAAAGCCTCGCCATCAATTACAAGGGCAAGGAGATGTCCATCGCGTTCAATCCGAAATACATGATTGATCCGCTTAACGCCCTGACCGAGGACGAGGTGTTTCTGGAATTGATCGACGAACTCAGCCCCGGCGTGTTGAAGATCAACGGCCCGTTCCTTTACGTGGTCATGCCGATGCGGCTGAGCTAGCCGCAGCACGGAATTAAGAAGAAACCCGCGGAGCAATCTGCGGGTTTTTTTCTGATCACCGCGGTGGTTGTCGGATTGATGTTAACTTGGGTAGGTTTAAATCAGCGGTCGAAAGGCAGTCAGACCGAATTACGCATATGCTCGCTTTTGAAGTTTACGTCAACAAAGTGAAGGTTTGCACCGCCGCTCTTGACGAGCTTGAGTTCGTTGGCGCACAACTTTTTTCGCTGACCAAAATGGACGGCAATCCAGATGAGCGGAAGCTTCAGTTCTCCGTCCATGGCATGAAGGACAAGAAGATGTATAGCTGGGTTCACTACCAGATGCAGAAAGAAGATCGGGTCGAAATACGCATTGTGGACGCGGAGAAGTCCGACGAACCAAAGGAGAGGAATTGCTCAGGAGGGTCATGTGAGACCTAAACATGCGCAGAGACGGACGCAGCGGAGCATCGCGGTTCCAACTGTTGCGAACCGTGCGCCGGTCACTGAGTATGGGTCATAGCCACCATCTCATGTTGCGCCGCTATCAAGTCACTTTGCATGGAACAGGTTTTTTAGTTCCGGTCGAGGACGCAAAGCCAATACGAGGTTTTTTCACGATTCGCCGCGTTTTGGCTGACAGCCCAGAGGAGGCAGAGCGGAGCGCGATTGTCACATTGCAGCAGGAAGAGCGGTATCGGTATCTGGTCAAGACTACCGAGCGCGAGTTGGGCCGCCGAGATAGTTGCAGGGTCAGAATGGATGAGATCGGATATTTGTCGTGGTGGCGTTGGCACTTCACCAAATGGTCGCCGTCGTTTATTTTTTATGAAGACAACGAAAATGACCGCTAGCCATCCAATCCGATGGCTGTAACCTCCGTTTTGATGCCTGTAGCCGTCGTCGGAGAAGCTACTACCTCCATCAAGGAGTGTGGCCGTCCCGGCCACAGCAACATTCCCGGGCAAGCCGGCTGCCCTCTTCCGACGCGCTGGAAGTCGTGACCTTGCTGCGCCCGAGGACGGGCGCACTCCGGGATGTTCCTCCCGTCACATCTGTTCCACCGTCTCGATGCCGAGCGTTTCCAGGCCGAGCTTGAGCACGCGCGCGGTGAGATCGCACAAGGCGAGGCGGGACAGCCGCGTGGCTTCGTCCTCGGCTTTCAGCACGGGGCAGTTGTCGTAGAACGACGTGAACTTGCCGGCGAGGTCGTAGAGGTAATTGCAGAGATAGTTCGGACGGTATTCCTCGCCCACGGCCTCCAACGTCAGCCCGAAGTTGAGCAGATGCTTCGCAAGCGCGAGTTCTTCCGGCGCAGCGAGGATGATTTCCGCTTTCCGCTTTCCGCTTTCCGCTTTTCTGAAAATGCTCTGGATGCGCGCATAGGCGTATTGCAGATACGGCGCGGTGTTGCCCTGGAAGGCGAGCATCTTGTCCCAACTGAAGATGTAATCGCTCTGGCGGTTCGGCAGCAGGTCGGCGTATTTCACCGCGCCGATGCCTATGACGCGGGCGATTTCCTTCCGGCTCGCCTCAGGTGCGTCGGGCGTTTTCTCGGAGACGATCTTGAAGGCGCGCTCCTCGGCTTCTTCGAGCAGTTCGCCGAGCTTCACGGTGTCGCCGCTGCGGGTTTTGAATGGCTTGCCGTCGTCGCCCATGATCTTGCCGAAACCGACATGGACGAGCTTCACCCGCTTCGCCGCGTCGGTCTGCCACCGTGCGAACGTGAGAAACAATTTCTTGAAATGCCCGGCCTGCCGGTCGTCCACCACGTAAACAATCTCGTTCGGCGACCACGTCTTGAGGCGGTAATCAATCGTCGCCAAGTCGGTGGTCATGTAATTGAAACCGCCGTCGCTCTTGCGGACGAGCGCGGGATCGGGAACCCATTCGCCGTCGCGATTGACGAGGAACACGTCTTCCTTGGGCGGCATGGAGCCGTCGCTGAACACCGCCACGGCGCCTTCGCTGTCGCGGGCGATGCCGCGTTTGAGCAGGTCATCCACGACGTCCCCGAGCCAGGGGTTGTAAAAGCTTTCGCCAAGCGCGACGTCGAACTTCACGCCGAGCCGGCCGTAGATGTCGTCGAACTGCTTCTGTGACAGCGCGGTCATCTCCTTCCAGATGCCGACGTTTTCGGCGTCGCCGGCCTGGAGCTTGACGAGTTCCTGCTTGGCTTCGTCGAGGCGCGCAGGGTTCGCGTCGCACTCGGCGTTGATGACCTTGTAGAGCCGTTCGAGTTCGGCGATGGCGTCGCGCTGGAGGGCGTCGCGGTCGAGGATTTGTTTCCAGCCCATCAGCAGCTTGCCGAACTGCGTGCCCCAGTCGCCGATGTGGTTGTCGGAAATCACGCGATGCCCAAGCAGCCGCAACGTGCGTTGCAAGGCGTCGCCGATGCCGGTCGAGCGGATATGGCCGACGTGCATGGGCTTGGCAACGTTCGGCGAACTGAAATCCACGACGATGGTGCGCGGGTTCTGGGCGCGGTCGAAGAAGAGATGCTGGCCCTGGGCGGCGGCGTTGAGCGTCTGCGCGAGCGCGGCGGGAGACAAACGGAAGTTCAGGAAGCCGGCGCCGGCGATTTCCACCTTCTCGCAGAGCGCGGCGAGGTTGAGCTTGGCGACAACATCCGTGGCGAGCTGGCGGGGGTTCAGCTTGCGCGCCTTGGCGAGCGACATGAGGGCGTTGGTCTGGTAATCGCCGAATTTGGGATCGCACGGGCGGACGAGCACCGACGCGACGTCGGCATCGGGCAGCACGGCGCGGACGGCGGTTTGCAGGGCGGACTCGATTTGTTTCAGCGGCAGCATGGGGAGAATTTTAGCCACAGACGGGCATGGATGAACACAGATAAAACGAGGGGGACGGAACCTGAACCACCCACCGGCGGACTACTTCTTGCCGTGCTCGCGGATGATCTTGAGCATCGCCTCGGCGTCGGGCGCGTGCTCGAGGGCCTGGCGGAATTCGGCCTTGTGGAGGAGCTTGGCGATGTTGGCGAGGGTGTGGAGGTGTTTCTGAAACTGGCCTTGGGGAACGAGGAAGAGCATGACGAGGTTGACCGGCTGGTTGTCGAGGGAATCGAAGTTGACCCCTTTCTTCGACCGGCCCAGCGCGCCGACGACCTCGGTGATGAGATCGGTGGAGGCGTGCGGGATGCCGATGCCGAAACCGATGCCCGTGCTCATGGAGGTTTCCCGCTTCTTGACGACGGCGGAGATGGCGGCCTTGTTCTCGGCCTTGATCTTGCCGGTGGCGACGAGGTTGTTGATCAATTCCTCGATGGCCTGCCAGCGGTCCGCCGCCTGCAGATCGGTGATGATCTGTTCCTGAGATAGAATGTCGCCTAGATCCATAGCGTCAAAAATTTCGCGCTCTGGCATTTCGCCTGAAGCGGCGGCGCAATTCAAGACCGAATTGCTCAAAGCCCGGATTAAAAACAGCGCGCCAGCAGGTGAAAGCAACTCCCGATGCCTTCGAACCACCAGCCCAGCGCGGACAACACGCTGACTTTCGCCGTCAACAGCGGAATGCTGAAGAGCAGCACGAGGATGTTGCCTAGAAAAATCACCACGGCAGAAAACAGATAGCCCTGGTCGGTAATGTCGCTCTGGCGGGTTTGCAGCGTGTAGAGCGTCAGCGTGACGTGAAAGGCGTAGGCGGCCCCGAGGCACAGGTGAAATACGGGCAGAAAGCGGGTCCAGCCCCAGATGAGATGACCGGCGGCGAACACCGCCACGACAATGACGGCGTAAAGCGGAAAGAAGTACGGTGCCAGGCCGATGACGAAGTTGGTTTTGGAGATGATGACATGGCCGCCGTTGGAGGTGACCTTCATGCGTTTCACTTCGCCGCCAAAAATCCAGGTCCAGATGGCGTGGGTGAGTTCGTGGCCGAAGACGTAAATCCACATCGGTTTGGGCAGCAGGAAAAAGATGACCACCCAGCAGGCTATGCCCGCGCCGAGCGGCACCCAGGTGGTGTCGGCGCTGCCGCTGGTCTGCACCACCTTCGCCAAGGCATAGGCCGCGCCGAAGCAAACCGGCAGCAACAGCAGGGCTATGATGAATTTAAGCCACTTGGGCACGGGCAGGAGATTAACCGCAGAGACGCAGAGGCGCAGAGAAAAAACTTTTTGGACCTCAAACTCTGCGCCTCCGAGTCTCCGCGGTAAAAATGACTTTTATCTTTCGGCATTAAAATTACCATCCGCGCGATGACTAAAGACGAAGCGCTTCAGATTTTCCGCAACACCGGGGCCCTGCTGGAAGGGCATTTCATACTTCGCAGCGGCCTGCACAGCCGCCAGTTCTTCCAATGCGCGCTGGCCTTGCAGCAGATGCCCATCGTCGAAAAGCTCGGCGCCGCGCTCGCCGCGAAAGTGAAGTCGCTTGGTGCCGTCACCGTCGTCGCCCCGGCGATGGGCGGGCTGGTCATCGGCCAGGAAGTCGCCCGGCAACTGGGCGTTCGTTTCATTTTCGTTGAAAAGGAAGAAGGCAAACTGGTGCTGCGTCGCGGCTTCAAGATTGCCGCCGGCGAGAAGATTCTCGTTGTCGAAGACGTGGTGACCAAGGGCGGCCGCGTTCAGGAAACTCTCGATATCGTTCGCGCTCACGGCGGCAACACCGTCGGCGTGGCGATGGTGGTGGATCGTTCGAATGGTGCGGTCAGCTTTGGAATGCCGTTCGTCAGCCTGATTTCCCTGCACGTCGAGGCATTTGAAGCGGATAAACTCCCGCCCGACCTCGCCAAGATTCCCGCCAGCAAGCCCGGCAGCAAATAGATTAGTTGGGTAGAGGTGCCTCACGCCAAGGGCGCCAAGGGCGCAAAGATAAAATAAATAATCAATTCCTTCGCGTCCTTGGCGCCCTTGGCGTGAGGTAATATCTCCTCCCTTGTGCCAGAAAAAGTGTGACACGCCCGGTTTTTCCGTGACACAGCGGCACAAATTTTCGCCAAGCCGTTCCGCAAATTTGCCGAGAAAGAAAGTTTTCCGCCTTTGTTCCCAAGGGGTTTCTCCACTTGCGCCCGCTGGCGGCATCGCTCCTGCAAAGGAGTGCGTAAGCGACAGAGCAGTTAAACACGAACTTTTAAAATTTTATGGCAAAAGTATTAGGCATCGATTTGGGCACTACGAACTCCTGCATGGCGGTCATGGAAGGCGGCGAACCGTTGGTGCTGGAGAATTCCGAAGGCAAACGCACCACCCCGTCCGTCGTCGCCTTCACCAAGAGCGGTGAACGCGTCGTCGGCGATGCCGCGAAGCGCCAGGCCGTGACCAACTCGCGCAACACGATCTACTCCATCAAGCGCTTCATGGGCCGCAAGTTCGACGAGGTCGGCGAAGAAATTAAGCGCATGCCTTACAAGGTGGTGAAGGCCGCCAACGGCGATTGCGCCGTCGAAGTCGAGGTCGAAGGCAAGACCAAGCAATATTCCCCGCCGGAAATTTCCGCGATGATCCTCGCCAAGCTCAAGGCCGACGCCGAAACCCGTCTCGGCGAAAAGATTACTCAGGCGGTCATCACTGTTCCCGCCTACTTCAACGACTCCCAGCGTCAGGCCACGAAGGATGCCGGCCGCATTGCCGGTCTCGAAGTCCTCCGCATTATCAATGAACCCACCGCGGCGTCGCTCGCCTACGGTCTCGACAAGAAAAAAGACGAGAAAATCGCCGTGTATGATTTGGGCGGCGGCACGTTTGATATTTCCGTTCTCGAAATCGGCGACGGCGTGTTCGAGGTCAAGGCGACCAACGGCGACACGCACCTCGGCGGTGACGACTGGGACAACACCCTGATGGATTGGATTCTCGACGAGTTCAAGAAGGAGCAGGGCATGGATTTGCGCAAGCAGCCCGACGCCCTCCAGCGCATCAAGGAAGAAGCCGAGAAGGCCAAGATCGCCCTCTCCAGCTCGCAGCAATACGACATCAACCTGCCGTTCATCACGGCGGACGCCAGCGGACCCAAGCATATCCAGAAGACGCTTACCCGCGCCAAGATGGAGCAGCTCACAGACACGCTCTTCGAGCGCACCATCAAACCCACGCAGGCGTGCTTGAAAGACGCCGGCCTCGACGCCAGCAAGATTGATGAGCTCGTGCTCGTCGGCGGCATGACCCGCATGCCGCGCGTCGTGGAAACCGCCCGCAAGCTTGTCAACAAGACCCCGCACCAGGGCGTCAACCCGGACGAAGTCGTCGCCATCGGCGCCGGCATCCAGGGCGGCGTGCTCAAGGGCGAAGTCAAGGACGTGCTGCTCCTCGACGTCACCCCGCTGTCACTCGGCATCGAAACGCTCGGCGGCGTGTTCACCCGTCTCATCGAGCGCAACACCACGATTCCCACGCGGAAGTCGGAAATTTTCTCCACCGCCAGCGACAACCAGCCCGGCGTGGAAATCCACGTCCTCCAAGGCGAACGCCAGTTCTCCAAGGACAACAAGACCATCGGCAAGTTCAACCTCGCCGACATTCCGCCGGCCCCGCGCGGCGTGCCGCAGATCGAAGTCACCTTCGACATCGACGCCAACGGCATCCTGCACGTCGGCGCGAAGGATCTCGGCACCGGCAAGGAGCAGAAGATTGCCATCACCGCCAGCAGCGGCCTCTCCAAGGACGAGGTCGAGAAGATGCGCAAGGACGCCGAGGCCCACGCCGAGGAAGACAAGGCGCGCAAGGAGGAAGTCGAGACGCGCAACGAAGTGGACAGCGCGGTGTATCGCACCGAGAAGCTGGTCAAGGACAACGCGGACAAGATTTCCGGCGACGACAAGGCGAAGCTCGAGACGGCCATCACCGCCGCGAAGGACGCGCTCAAGGGCAGCGACACCGCCGCCATCAAGGCCGCGGGCGAGAAGCTGAACGAGGCCGCGCAGGCGATTGGCGCGGAACTCTACAAGGCCCAGGCCGAAAAGGCGAAGGCCGGCGCGGCCCCGCAGGGCGAAGCCCCGAAGTCCGAGGAAAAGAAAAAGGACGACGGCGTGATCGACGCGGAAGTCGTGGACGAGAAGAAGTAACGCGCCATGAAACAAATTACCGCAGCAGAGTTTGAAACAGAAGTGCTTGGTTCGAAAGAGCCAGTGCTTGTGGATTTTTACACGGATGGCTGTTCGCCTTGCAAAATGATGGCTCCAGTTCTTCAAGAAATGGAGACCGAAGCAAATGGACAATTCAAAATTGTAAAAATTGACGCCGCTGCGGAAGGTCAACTGGCCTCGTCGTTTGGAGTCAGGGCTGTCCCGACGTTTCTCGCTTTTTCAAATGGCAAATGTCTAGGCCAGACAGTAGGCGCGAAATCAAAAGCCAGTCTGAAAAAGTGGCTTGAAGATTCCGTTCGTGCTTAAAACTTGAAATGGAATTGGCCCAGACAAATTCGAGCAAGTCGGTCGTTGAATCCCAAAGGGATTCCGGCTCAAAGCCCAAGGTTGCGCGGCACGCGCTACCTTGGGTAAGCGTCCATGATTTTTCCAACCCCAACGGGGTTGTGACGAATGCGACCACCGCACAGACGCAACCCCGTTGGGGTTGGCGGACTTTTAATGAGTTGACCCAGGGTAGCTCGTTCCTCGCAACCCTGGGCTGCATGACACAATCCCTTTGGGATTGGCCGCAGAATCTTTTGGCCCGAAACTAAAACACTTTTCCCGTCCGCTCGGGCGGCGGGAGTAAATTAGCAGTAAACGAAAAACAAAAACAAAGAACCAACTATGGCACTAAACGTTAAACCTCTCGGCGACCGTCTTCTGGTCGAACCTGCCGAAGAGAAGGAAGTCAAAAAGGGCGGCATCATCATTCCCGATTCCGCCAAGGAAAAACCGCAGGAAGGCATCGTTGTCGCGCTCGGCACGGGCAAGACCGATGACAACGGCAAGAAGGTTCCCTTCGAAGTGAAGAAGGGCGACCGCGTGCTCGTCTCCAAATACGGCGGCACCGAAATCAAGATCGACGGCCGGGAATACAAGATCCTGTCCAGCGACGACATCCTCGCCGTGCTCGAATAACTCGAAACCAACAACTGAACACTCAAAACTGATTTAAAACTATGGCTTCAAAACAACTCATTTTCGACGAACAGGCGCGCCAGGCGCTGCTGCGCGGCGTGCAGAAACTTTCCCGCGCCGTGGTCGCCACGCTCGGACCGAAAGGCCGCAACGTGGTCATCGACAAAAAATTCGGCTCCCCGACGGTCACCAAGGACGGCGTGACGGTCGCGAAGGAAGTGGAACTGGAAGACCCCTATGAAAACATGGGCGCCCAGATGGTCAAGGAAGTCGCCAGCAAGACCAGCGACGCCGCCGGCGACGGCACCACCACCGCGACGGTTCTGGCCGAGGCGATTTATCGCGAAGGCCTGAAGTATGTCACCAGCGGCGCAAGCCCGATTGGCATCCAGCGCGGCATCAACAAGGCGGTGGAAGCCGCCGTGGAGCAGCTCGGCAAGATCGCCAAGAAGGTCAAGGACAAGGAAGAGATCAAGCAGGTCGCGACCGTGTCCGCAAACTGGGACACCACCATCGGCGAAATCATCGCCGACGCGATGGACAAGGTCGGCAAGGACGGCACGATCACGGTTGAAGAAGCGAAGTCCATCGAGACGACGCTCGACGTGGTCGAAGGCATGCAGTTCGACAAGGGCTATCTGTCTCCTTACTTCGTGACCGCCGCGGACACGATGGAAGCGAAGCTCGAAGAGGCCTACATCCTGAATTACGAAAAGAAGATCAGCTCCTTGAAGGATCTGCTCCCGATCCTCGAGAAGGTTGCCAAGGTCGGCAAGCCCCTGCTCATCATCGCGGAAGACATCGAAGGCGAAGCGCTCGCGACCCTCGTCGTGAACAAGCTGCGCGGCACGTTGAACATCTGCGCCGTGAAGGCCCCGGGCTTCGGCGACCGCCGCAAGGCCATGATGGAAGACATCGCTGTCCTCACCGGCGGCAAGTGCATCACCGAAGACCTCGGCATCAAGCTGGAGAGCATCGGTCTGGAAGACCTCGGCCGCGCCAAGAGCATCGTCGTGGACAAGGAAAACACCACGATCGTTGAAGGCTACGGCAAGTCCTCCGAGATCCAGGGCCGCGTGAACCAGATCCGCCGCCAGATCGAAGAGACCACCAGCGATTACGACCGCGAAAAACTGCAGGAACGCCTGGCGAAGCTCGCCGGCGGCGTGGCGGTCATCAACGTCGGTGCCGCGACCGAATCCGAAATGAAGGAGAAGAAGGCGCGTGTCGAAGACGCGTTGCACGCGACCCGTGCGGCCGTGGAAGAAGGCATCGTTCCTGGCGGCGGCGTGGCGCTGCTACGCTGCGTGTCGGCGATCGAAGCCGTCAAGGGCGCGAACGACGACGAGCAGATCGGCGTGGACATCATCCGTCGTGCCGTCGAAGGACCGCTGCGTTCGCTCGCCGCGAATGCCGGCGTCGAAGGCTCGCTCATCGTGCAGGAAGTCAAGAAGCGCAAGGGCAACGAAGGCTACAACGTCGCCACCGGCAATTACGAGGACCTCGTCAAGGCCGGCGTCGTTGACCCGAAGAAGGTCACGCGCTCCGCGCTGCAGAACGCCGCGTCCATCGCGGGCCTGCTGCTCACGACCGAGTGCCTCATCACCGATGCTCCCGAGAAGGAGAAGCCGGCTGCTCCTGGCGGCCACGGCGCTCCCGACATGGGCGGCATGGGCGGATACTAAAATGGTAGGGACGACCGGCCGGTCGTCCGGTCGCGCAGCAGCGCGACCCTACCGATGAATCACGACGCGGCGGGAAGAAATTCCCGCCGCGTTTTGTTTGCCCGGGATTGACGCTGACAAAGGCCGGTCACAGAATCGCCCGTCATGAAATCCTTCACCTTTGTTATCACCGGGCTGCTGATGTTTGCCGCGTCTTCCTTTGCCCAGCCCCGGCCGATGCCGGCGGTGACCAATGACGAATCCCGGTTTTTGAAAATCTTCGACGGCACTTCGCTCGACGGCTGGGAAGGCGACCGGAATTATTGGCGGGTGGAGAATGGCTGTCTCGTTGGTGAAGTCACGCCGACCAATATTCTGAAGGCGAATTCATTCATCGTGTGGCGCGGCGGTGAGACGCGGGATTTTGAACTGAAGGCCGAGTATCGCATTTCGACGAAGGGCAACAGCGGGATCAATTATCGCAGCGTGATGGCAACGAACTTTGGTCCCTGGGCCATGCGCGGTTATCAAGCGGACATCGACGGGGCGGACCGTTACACGGGGCAAAATTACGAAGAGAAGGGCCGGACGTTTCTTGCGCTGCGCGGACAGGTGACGCGCTTGGAGGAAAACAAGGGGCCGCAGATCATCGGCTCGCTGGGTTCCACGAATGAGCTGGCATCGGCCATCAAGAGCGAGGACTGGAACGAGTATCATCTCATCGTGAGCGGCAACGTGATGACGCACATTTTGAACGGCCACGTCATGAGTGTGGTGATCGATGAGGACGCGAAGGACCGAATGCCGGAGGGTTTGCTGGGCGTGCAGGTGCATGTGGGACCGCCAATGAAGGTTGAATATCGCAATCTGCGTTTAAAGCGGTTGTGAGCAGAGGATGAAAATTTTTTTCCAGCTGGCGCGGATTTTTGTGGTCAGGCGCGCCTAGAGTTCGCGTGGTGACGGCGTTGGCACGGGTCTCCATCAACCATAGGGGAGGCGAATCCGCGCGGCGGCACCTTCCGGCGGTGCATTTTCCAAATGGCATTGCCGGTGATGGTGCCCTACGTTGTCTCCACGTTGTCCAGCGTGCAGGTTATGCGGATATGCCGCGGCTTTTAAATGCCAGGCAGCACAAAACAGAAAATCGGAATATGATCGACGACAAGAAATACCAGGTGCGATATCAGTCGCGGGGCAAGCAGGAAGAGACGGCCCTGATGAATCGTCAGGAGACGATCGAGTTCATTTTCATGCAGGGCGGGGAAAGCATCCGGGGGATTTTCTCCGATGGCGATTCCCTCGGCTCGGAGAAGACGCTGAGTCTGCTGCGGGAGGCGAAGGTGTTTTCGAGCTAAGCCATGGCCGCACGCTTGACTCCCGAGGAGGTGTGTCGGAAGATGACGCTGCCAATTTTGGGCGCGTACTGGTTTCGACCTGATGAATGCGCCAGAGGCGGCATGCCGAGGATGATTCGTTGGCCTCGTAAAAAATCGGATCAAAAATTAAAAGCTAATCAAGAACTAGCTCTCGCGGCCTAAGTGCCCCGACGTTCACTGGCGGACACCTGCTAGGCCGGATGAACGCCATAGCAGGCATGGTTGAAGACGGAGACCGCGCGTCGTCAGCCGAGAAAATTACATGCGGACTAGGCAGTGCGAATCGAGTCCGGACGTCATCGCATAGCAGAAAACCCACTTCGGACTAAGCATGTAGTCGCGGCTGGTTCAATTGTCAGGGACGCGGGTTCAACTCCCGCCGCGTCCACCACTTTTTGTTGGTGTTTTGCGATTTGGCTTGATGGGACGGGACAAAGACGGGACAATGTCGGCATGAAAACCGACTCTTCCGAGGCCAAAAGCCGAAAAACCGCCAAGCCTTTTGAAGTCATCAAACAGGGCAGCATCTCCATTCCGATTTACGCCCATACCAACATTATTCCCAAACGGCATCCCCAGACAGGAGCCATTCTTTACGAATCATTGCCCGATGGGAAACTCAAGGCGCTCGTCAAATATCAGAGTGTCATCTACACGGTCGCCTATTACCAGGGAACCAAGCGGGTGCGGAAAAAATTCTCCGATCTGGCTAAGGCCAGGCGCGAAGCTGAGCTGATCGGCGTGAAGCTCGCCAACTTTGAAGGCGAAGTCCTCAAACTCACAGGGGCCGATCGAGCCGACCACATCCGCACCATGGAAAAGCTTCGGGAATGGAAGCCTGACGCCAATCTCTACATGGCCATCACCGATTACGTCGCCGTCATGCGTCGGCTGCCGGAGAATGTAACTTTGAATGAAATCCTTGAATTTTACCTCAAGCGCCATCCGATTGGTCTGCCGGCGAAAACCGTTCGCGAAGTAGTGAACGAACTGATCAAGTCCAAGACCGGCTCCGGCAAGAGTGTGGTTTACATCAAAGACCTGAACTCGCGCCTTGGCGCTTTCGCCGACAAGTTCAACATCCTCATTTCCACCGTCACCGGGAAACAGATTGAAGATTACATTCGTGGCCTGAAAACCCAAAACGAAGATGAAAGCCAGCGGCGAAGCCTGTCCGGCAGAACTCAGAATAACATCCGCCGGCTGATCAGCACCCTGTTCAAGTTTGCCATCAAGCGCGGCTACCTGCCCAAAGACCACGACGAAATCAGCGCCGTCGAAAGAGCCACCGTGGACAGCAGCGAAATCGAAGTGTTCAGTCCAACTGAACTCCAAAAGCTGTTCGATGCCTGCGTGACGCCCGTGAAAGAGCGCGGCAAATGGCGCACCCGCGAGGAAATGATTCCATACTTGGCCATCGGCGCGTTTTGCGGTCTGCGCGCCGCTGAGATTCAGCGTCTCGACTGGTCGCACATTCACCTCGTCGGCCCGGAAAGATTCGTCGAAGTCACCGCCGGCAACGCCAAGACCGCCTCGCGTCGCACCGTGCCGATCAATGACAACTGCGCCGCCTGGCTCGAACGCTACGCCAAGCCTTCCGGACCCGTCACCAATCTTTCGCGCGCCGACCAGCAACTTTTCATTTATCTGGCGGAAAAATCCGGAGTGCCTTGGAAGCACAACGGCCTGCGGCACTCCTTTATCAGCTACCGGCTGGCCGTGGTGAAGGACGTGGGACAGGTGAGCCTGGAGGCGGGCAACTCGCCGCAGATGGTTTTCAAGCATTACCGGCAGCTCGTGCGCGAAAGCGAGGCGAAGGCGTGGTTCTCCATCCTGCCGCCAAAGCAGGCTGAAAATGTTGTCCCGCTGCAAGCCGCCGCCCATGGGTGAAACCGGCTGTGCGGCGCTACGTGACGAAACCGTGCGGATTGCTGGTTGAAAATCGTGGAGCCGTTGAGTTTTCAACGCGCGCGGGTAAGATAATTGCAGAATCATGGCTAACAATCCGCGACATGAACACAACCCGTGCTCATTTTCCGAAAACGAGCAAACTCCGGCAAAGATTTGGGAGCTGCTGCGCAGGAATGAAAAATTCCAACGGGCGGTGGCTAAACTTCAACGCATTGACGCCGCTGCGAAAGCTGAACTCATCATCGGAGATGCCTGGTTTTCAGCCGACCGCCTCGTCAAAACATTAAAAGAACATCACGAATTTGCTGGTCACGCCCTTCAATGGCTTGTTCCAGAACCATTGTTCCGAATTAGCAAGGTTGCAATCCCAAGAGACATTGATCTTTCCGGCAAAAGCTGGATTGCCCTCGATACCATCACCCAAGGCGAAAGCACGACACCAGACATTAAAGACCGTGAACGTTGGGCTTGGCGAAGGTTGAAGCCGAAACAGCCGCGCGCGGGTGGGAACATGATGCGACGTGGCCCAACGATCGAATGGCAGACAAGTGGAAATCTGCAATTTCATAACAAAGTTAACCCCATCGCACAGTGGCGTGAATATCAAGAAAGTCAGGGGCTTTTCAAAGTCACCCATCCCTGGAAAAGCGCGCCGCCGCAGTTCAAAAGTGTTTTTTGCTGGCTATGGCGGCAACGCGACAGTCGCGCAAAAGATTCAGTCACCGGCCATCGGTTCGACGCTCCGAACGCGCACGAAACCGACTTCTTCCAGGGGTGGAATCTACTTTCAGCACTCGCCAAGAATAGCATCGAGCAACAGGCACTGGAACGCGCTATCACTTTTGACGAGTTGGCTCGGCACTATCGGGTTTTTGCCATTCCCAACTCTATCCGCACGCGTATGGAAGCGCGCCAAGTGGCAAGATGGTTTTTTGACCAGATCGCAGATGGACTTCCTCAACGTGAGCCGGAGCTATTTGGTAGTCCCCTCCAATGGGACATCTTGTTGACAGTCGAAGACCTCATGCGCGACGGGGCGCCGTTCGATGAAGCTTTGCAGGAAAGCTTTGAAATACTGCACTTAAAGGCTGACAAATGGCATGAGGGACAGCCTGTTCCTGATCAGAAGAAAGGTTGGGCACGGCGCGGCGCGGATTGGCAGAAGACCTATCGCATAATGGACGCCCCGCTTACTGGCACCGGTTTTGTCCAAAAAATCTTCCCTGGTAGACCAAGCCCGCCGGCATCTGCTATGTCCGTTTGAGATTCTTGACGCTATTTCAAATAGCGTTTCGGAGTCCGTCCTCAAGTCCCTGCTTAACTGCACCAGCGCGAAACTGCAACCAACCGGAGCGCGTTGGATAACCGGTCGTAACCGGTGAAGCCCTGAACAGGCATCTAACGCCCGCACTTGCAGCAAGGCGTTGAAACTATGCCTTTCAATGAAGAACCCGCCCCTAGCTCGGCGGTCCAAATCGAGCCAGAACTGTTGACCAAAGCCGAAGCCGCGCAATTGCTCGGTGTCTCAACTCGCTCAATTGATAATCTGATGCGCCAGCGGCGCATCTCGTTCGTCAAATTGACCTCCAAAATGGTGCGTTTTCCCCGGCGGGAAATTCTCCGGAACATCCGCGAAAACCTGACCATTCACGCCTACGGCTCGGAAAGGGGGAGGGTATGACCACCGCTTACGATCCCAAGGACTGCCCGATGCCGTTGGATTTTTTTCTTCAGCGCTACAACATCTCACGCACGACCGCATGGCGCTGGCGCAAGAACGGCCTGCCCACGCTCCAGGTCGGCGCGAAAATCTTCTGCCGCGAGACGGACTTCGTTCGTTTCCTGGAACTGCAAACCGCGAGCAAGCAACCGGGAGGCGCGCAGTGAGTCAAGATTTACTCGCAAAAGCCAAGCAGCGTCTGCCGCTGCCGGCGCTCATGGCTCAGTGTGGCCATGGCGACCGTGCCAAGAAATCCGCGCGGTGCCCGTTTCACGAAGATTCGTCCGCCAGTTTCAGCCTCTACCAGCGCGCTGATGGAGCGTGGGCTTGGAAGTGCCATGCTGGCTGTGGCGGCGGTGATGAAGTCGAATGGCTGGCCAAGCATCTCAAACTCAGTAACGGCGACGCCTGCCGGGAATTCATCAAGCTCGCCGGAGGTTACGACGCTCCCGCTCCGATTGCCACTGGACCCCGTAACATCGTCGCTACCTACGACTATCAGGACGAAACCGGCGCGCTGCTGTTTCAGGTCGTTCGGTTTGAGCCGAAAACCTTTCGGCAACGTCGGCCCGATGCGACCAGTCCAGACGGTTGGACGTGGAAGCTGGGTGACACCCGCCGGGTCCTCTATCGCCTGCCGGAGATTGTCGCCGCCACCCAGCGTGGGGAGCTGATCGTTCTGGCCGAGGGGGAAAAGGACGTGGCCGCACTCGTCGCCCATGGCTTCGAGGCCACCTGCAACCCTGCTGGTGCAGGAAAATGGTTGGACGATTACACCGCCACCTTGCTTGGCGCGGACGTGGTCATCATCGCCGACAAGGATGAGCCGGGCCGCAATCATGCCCGCCTTGTTGCTGGCAAACTCCATGGCCAGGCCAAATCAATCCGCATCGTTGAGCTGCCGGATTTCATCGGCCAACCCGTCAAGGATGCCGCCGACTTCTTCGCTACCGGGGCCACGGGAGATGATTTTCAGGCCGCTATCGCCATCGCGCAACCTATCGCCTTTACCACCGCGCCCGCCGCCCCGCAAAAATTTGTTTCAAAGCCTGCCATCACGTTGCCGGAAGATGACGGGCCGGATGATGCCCCGGCCGCATTCCCCATCGAATGCCTGCCGCCCGCCATCGCCCTCATGGTCCGGGCGGTAGCCACCACCCAGCGGGTGCCGGATTCCCTGCCGGGCGTCATGGCCCTGGCCTTGGTCGCGGCCAGCATCGGCAAGGGGCTGGTTTTGGATTGGCGACCCGACAAATCGCCGACGCCGGCCAACCTGTTTGCAGTGGTCTCTGCTCTGTCGGGTTCCGGCAAATCTGAATGTTCCAAGCAGCTCGCCAGTCCATTTCTTGAGTTTGAGCGTGCGCTCCAGGAACGCTGGCGCAAAGAAGTGATGCCCAAACTGCAAGCCGATCTCCGGTTTCATGAGGGCCAGTTGAAGAAACTCGACCGCAAGCTCGCCAAAGATTCCACCAGTGCCGAGGATGCCGAACGGTTCCGGTCGGAAATGGTCTTCCATCAGGCGCAGGTGGATGAACTCAAGCTCAAGCTCCATGAGCCGCAATTGTCCATTCAGGATGCCACCGTGGAAAAGGTTGCCACCGTCATGCACCACAATGACGAAACCATTTTTAGCACCTCGTCCGATGCCCGGAAACTCTGCGACAACCTCCTCGGCCGTTACTCCGCCAACAAAAAATTTGCCGATGATGGCATTTACCTCAACGCCTACAGCGGCGACGACGTGAAAGTGGATCGCCAGGGCCGCGACGGCGTCCGGTTGGCCAACCCCTGCATGACGTTGAACTGGGCGCTCCAGCCCGACGCCCTCGAAGCATTGCTGGACGAGGAGAGCTTGCAGCAGGGCGGCTGGCTGGCTCGCTGCCTCATCGCCCACACCCACGCCGAGCCGCAATACATCGGCGGCGACGTGCGACCCATTTCCGACGAAGTCCGCGCCGGCTGGGAAAACCTCATCCGCAGCCTGCTCATCACCTACCGACAGCCGCCCACGCTGCCCGCCACTGAAACCATGGACGAACCACTCTGATGAATTCCTTCACCATTACCGCTACGCCTGAAGCCCGCCAGCGGCTCGAAGCCTACTTCAACCAGATCGTGGACCGCCGCAAGGCAGGCGAATTGGCGGACGTGAGCCATTACGCTTCCCGCTGGTGCGAGCAGGCCGCCCGCCTCGCCATTACGCTTCATGCTGGCCTGCACGGGCCTGCGGCGCATCAGCACCCGCTGGAGTTGGAAACCGCCGACAATGCTGTAACCCTTGCCAAATGGTTTGCCGACCAGCAACTCGGCTTGCTCGCCAAAGGCCGGCACGCCGCCGCCACCAAGCAGGAAGACGAGGTGTTGGAACTTATCGACTCAAACCGCCAGCGCAAAGGCGTGGATTACGTCACCGCCCGCGACGTTCACCGCGCTCGCATCACGGCCACGGCGGACGCTGCCCGTGTTCTGCTCGACTGCATGGAGCGCAACGGCGTGTTGGCCGGCGAGAACATCACCCCGGCGCACGGCGGCAAAACTACGCGAATTTACCGGGCCGTAAAAAGCCCTTTCCCCGGTTAAGTCATGCACAAGCTGCCACATCCTCTCGAACTCGCCCTCCAACTCATGGACGATTGGCTTGGTCTGCCAGAAATCAGCTACAAGGCAGACGTTTACTGGTTCGCGCAACGGTTGCCGCCGGAGGCAGTGCTCGAAGCGGTGCAGATTGCCCAGGCCAAAATCCCAGACGGCGGCTTGGACGCTTTCAAGTATTTCTGCGGCATTTGCCACCGAAAGATTGAAAAGCAGAAGATTCGCCTGTCGTGGAATTAAATGTGTGCAAAATCGACTTTCACCATCTCCCCGGTGACAATCGCGCCAACCGTGACAACTGTCCAGATTCCCGCTGATTGCCGCTGATTTGCACGGCCTTCGCCCTGCCTGTTGCGCCGTGACAATCGGTGACGACCGTGACAACCGCCCGCCTCGATAGTCACGAATGTCACGGTTGTCACCGGCTCATTCTTGAAATTCACTTTTGAAAGAGTTGGAATAATCATAATTCTTCTTCTCTGCTTGGGACAATCGTGACGACCGTGACAACCGCTTGGACCTCGTGGTAGCGGTTCACCCGATCATCGCGACCGCACCGCCACCCTTTTGGAAAACCTTTCCCGCGCTCCAACCCATCCGGCAGGTTGCTTAATGTCCAGGACTGCTACTTTCCAATGACACGTGACCTTCGTTTATTCAGCGGGGAGCTAGTTTTCCATTCCGTTCTTTTAACTGGTGTTATTCGCATCAGTGCGCCGCCCTGACCTTGTCGCGCTCCGGCTTTTACGCTCAGGGAAATTTGTTGAAACTCTTCGCCGCGAATTTGGTCTCTTCCGGCTGGGTGGACTGAATCAATTTGAAACTTTCTTGCGGCGCGCTTCCCTTAACCCCCTCCTTTTCCTTTGCCTCTGAAACGATTTGAAATAACCTGCCGACGAACAAATACGAGGTTAGGCATTATAAAACCATGCACTGGATCGCCCCGTCGGAAAATGACAATAACCATCACGCTCGAAAAGCGTCTCACGCCGACAACCACTACCGCTCTGAAATGCTCGCCTAGCCGCCTTAAACGAAACCCCTTTTAATGGACTCCGCCCAACTCAACTGGCTCACCAACTTCATCTGGAACATCGCCGATGATGTCCTCCGCGACGTTTACGTGCGCGGCAAATACCGCGATGTCGTTCTGCCCATGACCGTCCTGCGCCGCCTCGACGCCGTGCTTGAGCCGACCAAGGCCGCCGTGCTGGAGATGAAGGCCGCCCTCGACAAGGAAGGCGTCACCAATCAGGACGACGCCCTGCGCTCCGCTTCCGGCCAGGCGTTCTACAACACCTCGCCTTTCCTCCTGCGCGACCTCAAGTCCCGCGCCACCCAGCAGAAGCTCAAGGACGACTTCGAGGCCTACCTCGACGGCTTCTCGCCGAACGTGCAGGACATCCTGAACAACTTCGCCTTCCGCAACCAGATCCCCAAGCTCTCCAAGGCCGACGCCCTCGGGATGCTCATCGAGAAGTTTCTCGATAAGGACATCAACCTCAGCCCGCACGCCGTCGGCGACCTGCCCGGCCTCGACAACCACAGCATGGGCACGATGTTCGAGGAACTCGTCCGCCGCTTCAACGAGGAGAACAACGAGGAAGCCGGCGAACACTGGACGCCCCGCGACGCCGTCCGGCTCATGGCCAACCTCATGTTCCTGCCGGTGGCCGACCGCATCGAGAGCGGCACGTATCTCCTCTACGACTGCGCCTGCGGCACGGGCGGCATGTTGACCGTCGCCGAGGAAACCCTCCAGCAGATCGCCAAGGCGCGCGGCAAACAGATCGCCACCCACCTCTACGGCCAGGAAATCAGCGACGAGACCTACGCCATCTGCAAGGCCGACATGCTTCTCAAGGGCGACGGCGACGCGGCGGACAACATCGTCGGCGGCTCGGAGCACAGCACCTTATCCAACGACGCCTTCCGCGGCCGCGAGTTCGATTTCATGCTCGCCAATCCGCCCTACGGCAAAAGCTGGAAGGCCGACCTCGAACGCATGGGCGGCAAGGGCGCGATCAAAGACCCGCGCTTCGTCATCCAGCATGCCGACGACCCCGAGTATTCCCTCCTCACCCGCAGCAGCGACGGCCAGATGCTCTTCCTTGCCAACATGCTGGCGAAGATGAAGCACGACACGCCCCTCGGCAGCCGCATCGCCGAGGTCCACAACGGCTCGTCCCTCTTCACCGGCGACGCCGGCCAGGGCGAGAGCAACATCCGCCGCTGGATCATCGAGAGCGACTGGCTGGAGGCCATCGTCGCCCTGCCGCTGAACCTCTTCTACAACACCGGCATCGCCACCTACGTCTGGGTGCTCTCCAACCGCAAACCCGAGCACCGCCGGGGCAAGGTCCAGCTCATCGACGCCACCCAATGGTTTCGCCCGCTGCGCAAAAACATGGGCAAGAAGAACTGCGAACTCGCCCCCGAGGACATCCAGCGCATCTGCGACACCTTCCTCGCGTTCGAGGAAACGCCGCAGTCCAAAATCTTCCCCAACGCTGCCTTCGGCTACTGGAAGGTCAAGGTCGAACGCCCGCTCCGCCTCCACAGCCAGCTCACGCTGCCGCGCATCGAAACCCTCCGTTACGCCAGCGGCGACGAAGACATCCGCGCCAAGCTGCACGAAGAACTCGGCGACGACCTCTTTGAAAACTTCGCCGCCGTGCGGAAGGACCTCGAAAAGCTCCTCGAAGACTGGGGCAAAGCCGACGAGGACGAAGGCGATGGCGAGAACGGCGGCGGCAAGTCCGGCCTTCCCGAGAAGAAGAAAAAGAAACTGCTCGATCGCGACACCTGGCAGCGCGACGCCGCGCTCGTCGAGACCGCGACCAAGCTCCGCGACATACTCGGCGGCGACCTCTACCCGGACCACAATGCCTTTCTCGAAAATGTGGACGCCGCCCTGAAGAAACTCGGCCTCAAACCCAGCGCCTCCGACCTCAAGCAAATCATCGCCGCCGTGAGCTGGCGCGACGAATCCGCTCCGCCCGTCATCAAGAAAGTCCACAAGCCTGGCAAGGCGAAGGCTGATCCACTGCGTGGTTTATTTCAGACCAAAGTGGAAGGCGAACTTCGCCTCGTCGAATACGAGCCCGACAGCGAGCTGCGCGACTTTGAGCAAATCCCGCTGCTGGAGGAAGGCGGCATCGAAGCTTTCATCCGCCGCGAAGTCCTGCCCTACACGCCCGACGCTTGGATCGTCGAAGCCGACACCAAGATCGGCTACGAAGTCAGCTTTACCCGCCACTTCTACCAGCCACCGAAGCTCCGCACCCTCGCCGAGATCAGTGCCGACATCCTCAAGCTGGAACAGGAAACCGAGGGCCTGCTCACCGAAATCACGAAAGGTGTCCAAGCATGATCGAAGGACTCCAGCCGTATTCGAGCAGCGCCATGAAGCCGATGGCACGGACAAGTTCGATCAATGTCCCGTGGCTCGATTCGATTCCAGCACACTGGAAGATCGTTCGTAGCAAAGGCCTGTTCGCCCCACGAAAGGAACGTGCGCGGCCCGAAGATGAACAGCTATCGGCAACACAAGCCTTCGGTGTCATTCCACAGGCTGAGTTCGAGCGGCGAGTCGGGCGCAAGGTAGTTCGAATCACCCAGCACCTCGACAAGCGGGCACACGTTGAACCGGACGACTTCGTCATCAGCATGAGAAGCTTTCAGGGTGGGCTGGAACGCGCTTGGGCTCGCGGGTGCATCCGTTCGTCCTACGTCGTTTTGAAACCCTCGCCCGAAGTTCGGGTTGGCTACTTCGCTCACTTGTTCAAATGCCAGGACTACATCCGGGCATTGCAGGCCACGTCGAACTTCATTCGTGACGGGCAGGACCTGAACATGAACAACTTCGTGCTGGTGGACCTTCCACTTCCGTCCCCCGACGAACAAAGTGCCATCGCACGGTTTCTGGACCATGTGAACCGGAAGATCGACCGGTTCATCCGGGCGAAGCGGAAGCTGATCGCGCTGCTTGGGGAGCAGAAGCAGGCCATCATCCACCGCGCCGTCACCCGCGGCCTCAACCCCAACGCCCCCCTCAAACCCTCCGGCATCCCCTGGCTCGGCGACATTCCACAGCATTGGGAAGTGCGCCCAGTGAGAGCACTCTTCACCGAAATCAAGGAACGCGGTCATGAAGGAGAACCGATGCTCTCGGTTACCATCAAACGTGGTGTCATCACCCAAGCCGAACTTCTTGAGAACAGCATCAAACGCGACAGCTCGAACGAGGATAAATCGAAATACAAGCTGCTGCTTCCGGGCGACATTGGTTACAACAAAATGCGCGCGTGGCAGGGTGCATTTGGAGTTTCGGCATATCGCGGAATTATCAGTCCAGCCTACATCGTGGTCCGCCCAACCGCGTTAGCTGACAGCCAGTATTACCATTTTCTCTTCCGCACACCTGCCTTTGCCAAGGTCGCCGAGAGCTGGTCTTACGGAATCGCGTCGGACATGTGGAGTCTCCGCCCAGAGCACTTCCGTTTGATTGAAGTTCCAGTGCCACCGAAACCGGAACAGGCATGTATTGCAGGACAGCTCAACAAGGAGTTGGCTGGGTTCAACATCGCCATCGCCCGGACGGAGCGAGAGATCGCGCTGATGCAGGAATACCGGACGCGGCTGACGGCGGACGTGGTGACCGGCAAGCTGGACGTCCGCCCCGCCGCCGCTCACCTGCCTGATCCTGTTGCTCAAAATGTTCCGCCCACCGTTGAGGGTGGTGAAGGAGACATTGCCGAAAACGATGAAAACGGAGATACTTGAATTATGCCAAACGACACCAATCCACCATTGATTCACTCGGTGCAGCCGCAGGGGTTTCTTTCTTTTGGGCCGGATTTTCCTGGGATTGAACTGCGCGGCCTGAATCTGTTCATCGGGCCGAACGGGAGTGGAAAGTCCAACCTGATCGAGGCCATCAATCTGCTGCGGGCTGCGCCAAAAGACTGGCGGGATGTGACCCGCAAGGGCGGCGGCGTGAGCGAGTGGATTTGGAAGGGCGAAAAGAAAGGCAAGGCAACCGTGGAAGCGGTGATGACCAACCCGAAGGGCCAGCAAGCATTGCGGCATACGGTCACCTTCCACGCAGTTTCCCAAGCGTTCACTCTGGACGATGAGAAGGTTGAAAACGAGAAGCCATACGGAAATGAGACCGATGCTTACTTTTTTTACCGCTATCAAAAAGGACATCCGGTCCTGAACACTAAAGGTAACGGTCGTCGGCAGTTGGCGCGGGAGGCTATTGAGCAAGACCTGTCCATTCTGGCGCAGCGTCGCGATCCTGACATTTACCCGGAGCTGTCGAGTATGGCGCAAAGTTACGAGAGTATCCGTATCTATCGCGAGTGGGCGTTTGGCCGTGGCGCGGTGTTCCGCGAGCCGCAGAAGGCGGATATGCGGAACGACATGCTGGAAGAGGATTTCTCGAACCTTGGGTTGTTCCTCAACCGGTTGAAGACGAAACACCCCGCAGCCAAGAAGGCGATTCTGAATGGCCTGAAAGATCTTTACGATGGCATTCAAGACTTCGACGTCTTCATCGAGGGCGGCACGGTTCAGGTGTTTTTTACCGAGGGGGATTTTTCCATTCCGGCCACCCGTCTCTCGGACGGCACGCTCCGCTACCTTTGCCTGCTGGCGATTCTTTGCGATCCCGAGCCACCCAAGCTGGTGTGCATCGAAGAGCCGGAGCTTGGTTTGCACCCAGACATCCTGCCGAAAGTGGCGGACCTGTTGAGCAAAGCCGCTGAGCGGACGCAACTCATCGTCACCACGCACTCGGACATTCTGGTGGATGCGATGACCAAGACGCCAGAGGCTGTGGTGGTATGCTCAAAGACCGAAGGTCGCACCAACATGGCGCGGTTGAAGGCGACGGACCTGACTGAGTGGCTGAAAAAATACCGATTAGGCCAGCTTTGGACCAAGGGTGAAATCGGAGGGACACGCTGGTGAGCGCGCACATCTACATCGAAGGAGCGGATTCCAAGCAGGATCAGATTCGCTGCCGCGAGGGTTTCCGCCGGCTCTTGGAAAAAATGGGATTCGCGGCGCAAAAGCGAATGCCCCGCCTGTCAGCTTGCGGCGGACGGGACTCGGCGTTTGACGATTTCAAGACCGCCCTCACCGCCGCTCCAGTCGGACACTTCGTGGCGATGTTGATTGATAGCGAAGATACGGTGGCAGACTTGGAAAAGACATGGGCGCATCTAAAAGTTCGGGACAATTGGGATAAGCCAAACGGCGCAACCGATGAACAGGTGCTTTTCATGACGACGTGCATGGAATCGTGGATCGTCGCGGACCGGGAGACGCTAAAGAAACACTACGGCCACAAGTTGCAGGAAAACGCGCTTCCGCCGACCAACAACCTTGAGGCGCGCGGGCGCGGAGATGTTCATGACAAGCTGGCCCATGCGACGCGGGAATGTTCCAACGCCTACGAGAAGGGAAAGCGCTCTTTCGTCGTGGTTGGCGAGTTGAACCCGGCGGCGCTTGAATCTTTGTTACCAAGTTTTGCAAGAGCCAAGAGAATCCTAAGCGCGAAACTCTGATTGGGTCGAAGCACGTCTTTCCAAGAGTTGCCAGCGCTGTTGCGGGCTAACTCTTGATCATGTTTGGAGTAAATCGTTATGACCAAAACACCCATCGGCAAATTGGAGCGCGTGGACCTGCGCGAAGTGTGGAAGCACGAGGCGCACAACTTCACGCAATGGTTGGAAAATAACATCGGCGTGCTCAACGACGCGCTCGACCTCAACCTTGTGAACGTGGACCGCGAACAGGCCGCCGGTTCATTCAGCATCGACCTCGTCGCCGAGGATGAAGGCGGTGGCACGGTCATCATCGAGAACCAGCTCGAAAAGAGTAATCACGATCATCTCGGCAAGCTCATCACCTACCTCACGGCCATGAGCGCCAAGGCCGCCATCTGGATCGTTTCTGATCCGCGCCCCGAGCATGTCGCGGCTATCACCTGGCTCAACGAGTCCAGCAGTGCGGCGTTTTACATGGTGAAGGTGGAGGCGGTGCGCATCGGCGATTCGCCGCCCGCGCCGTTGTTCACGCTCATCGTTGGCCCATCGGAGGAATCGCAGAATGTCGGCGTGGCCAAAAAGGAAATTGCGGAGCGCTATAGCATTCGCAAGCGGTGGTGGACACAGTTAGTGGAGCGTTCCGCCAAGGTGAACAAACTGCACGCGCACATCACGCCCGGCGAGTATTCGTGGATCGGCACAAGTTCCGGCGTGCGCGGCTTGAATCTGAATTATGTGGTGGGCCAGGACGAATGCGCGGCGGAGCTTTACATCGACCGAGGTAAAGATGCTACGGATGAGAACAAATCCCTCTTCGACCAGTTGCACGCGCACAAGGTGGAAATCGAGCAGGCGTTTGGCGGGCCATTGAGTTGGGAACGGTTGGAAGGAAAGCGCGCCTGCCGGATCAAATACACCCAGAGTGGAGGTGGCTATCGCACTGCTGAGGAAAATTGGCCGCCCCTGCAAGATGGAATCATCAAGGCAATGGACAGACTTGAAAAAGCCCTGCGGCCACACCTGAAACAGTTGAAGCTGAATACATGAATGCCCTTGAGCTCAATTCCCTGTTGGATCGCCTCCGGCGCGAGCCGCACGAGACGGAGTGGCTGGAGTTCAAGGAGAACCACTATGAGCCGCAGCTTCTTGGCGAGTATCTGTCCGCACTGGCCAACGCCGCCTGTCTGGCCGGGAAGCAGCGGGGCTATCTGGTCTTCGGTGTCCAAGATGGAAGCCATGAAGTGGTGGGCACAGTGTTCGACCCGCACGCCATGAAAGCCAAGGGCAATCAGGATTTGCTGGTGTGGCTCAGCGCGGGTTTGCAGCCCAACGTCGGGTTCGAGATCCACACCCTGGCTCATTCAAAAGGGAAAGTGGTGTTCTTTGAAGTCGGCCCGGCTTGGGACAGGCCGGTGCGGTTCTACGGCACGGCGTTCATCCGCATCGGCACGAGCAAGACGGAGTTGCACAAGCACCCGGAGAAGGAGCGGGCGATCTGGTCACGTCGAACGGATTGGTCGGGCCTGGTGTGCGAAGGGGCGACGCTGGCGGACGTTGACCCCGCCGCCTTGGTCAAGGCGCGTGAGCAATTCCGCATCAAGCATCCGAAGCAGGCGTCCGAAGTCGGTGGCTGGGACGATGCAGCGTTTCTCAACAAAGCGAGGTTGATGGTGCGGGGCGCGGTCACGAATGCGGCCCTGCTGCTTCTCGGAAAGCCTGAGGCGGCAACATTACTCTCGCCCGCTGTGGCGCGGATTTCGTGGATTCTCAAGGATGCCCAGAACCGGGAACTGGACTATAAGCATTTCGGCCCGCCGTTTCTCATGCAGGTGGATCGAGTGTTGGCACGCATACGGAATTTGAATGTTCGCACGTTGCCCAGCGGCACATTGTTCCCGCAGGAGGTCACGCAATATGATCCGTGGGTGATTCGTGAGGCGCTGCACAACGCCATCGCGCACCAGGATTATGGGCTGCGCGGGCGGATCAATGTGGTGGAGACGCCCGCCTCCACTTTGCTGACGAACGTAGGAAGCTTTCTGCCGGGCGACGTGGAGAAAGTCATCCAGCAGGATGCGCCTTTGGAGATTTACCGTAATCCGTTTCTGGCCGAGGCGATGGTCAACCTGAACATGATTGATACGCAGGGAGGCGGTATCAAGCGCATGTTCCAAAAGCAGATGGAGCGATACTTCCCGATGCCCGACTACGATCTGACCGAGCCGGGGCGGGTGCAGGTTTCGATTCCAGGCAACATTCTCGACGAACAATACAGCCGGCTGCTGATGGAGCGGACTGACCTTGAGCTGTGGCAGGTGATCCAGCTTGACCGCGTGCAGAAGCGGCAAACCATCAGCCATGAGACGGCCCGTTTACTTAAGCAAGCGCGCTTGGTCGAGGGGCGTTACCCCAATCTGCTGATTTCGGCTGGCGTCGCCAAGTTGACCGGGCAGAAGGCTCGGCACATCCGCGAGCGCGGCTTCAACAAGCAATACTACATGTATGCGATTGAGGCGTTGATCCGCGAGCATCAGCCGATTCCGCGGTCGGAAATTGACCGGCTGCTGCTGGACAAGCTTCCGGAGGTGCTGAACGAAAAGCAAAAAAAGGCCAAGATTCACAACCTGATGGCCGAGTTGGCCCGGAAGGGCAGAATCGAGAACCGCGGCAGCCGGGGTCACCCGGCTTGGCATACCGTGGACAGGCAGGTTATTTAACAAAGAAAATCCATGATGAAACAAAGCCAGAGCCTGAACACAGGCGCAGATGTGCCCGATTTCAAAGAGCTTTTTGCTTTGTTTGATTTTTGCAGTCGGGAAGCGTTTAACAAAGCCCTCAACCAAAGGTTGCCGCTGATGTGGAGTTGATAATGAAAACCGACACTTCCGAGAAAGGACTCGAAACGCTGATCATGCGCCACATGACCGGCATGGATGGTTTTGCCGTCGGCGACACAGGAAAGCTGGCGGAAGCCAAGCCGCACAAAGGCGGCAGCGGTTGGTTCGCCGGCAGGGCTGCGTCGTATGACCGCGAGTTCGCCGTGGATGTGGAGCAACTCTTCGCCTTTCTCCACGCCACGCAGCCGGATGAGACAGCCAAGCTCGGCATCGGTGATTACAAGGACAAAAAGGCCATTGCCCGCCAGAAGTTCCTGGCGCGGTTGCAGGGCGAGATTTCCCGGCGCGGCACGATTGACGTGCTGCGTAACGGCATCAAACACGGTGCATTGAGTTTTTACCTTTTCTACGGCACGCCTTCACCGGAGAACAAAAAGGCGGTCGAGCGCCACGGGCAGAACCGTTTCAGCATCACCCGCCAGCTTCAATACAGCCGCGAGGAAACCAAACGAGCCTTGGACCTCTGCGCGTTCATCAACGGACTGCCGGTGATGACGTTCGAGTTAAAGAACAGACTGACCAAGCAGACGGTCGAGGACGCCATCGAGCAATACAAGCGCGACCGCGATCCGCGTGAGACGCTTTTCGAGTTCGGGCGCTGCGTGGTGCATTTCGCCGTGGACGATGCCCGCGTAGCCATGTGCACGCATCTCAAGGGCGCGAAAGGTGCGGCGAAAGATTCGTGGTTTCTGCCGTTCGACCAAGGCTGGAACGATGGCGCGGGCAATCCGCCGAACCCGGACGGGCTGAAGACGGATTACCTCTGGAAGCGCATCCTCACGCCGGCGGAGCTGACGGAGATTCTGGAAAACTTCGCGCAGGTGGTCGAAGAGGAGAACTTCAAGACGGGCAAGAAGAAGAAGGTGCAGGTCTTCCCGCGCTATCATCAGCTCGACGTAGTGCAAAAGCTTCTCGCCGATGTGCGCGCCAAAGGGGCGGGCCAGCGGTATCTCATCCAGCACTCGGCGGGCAGCGGCAAGTCCAACTCCATCGCGTGGCTGGCGCATCAACTCATCAACGCGCGCAAGGATGACAAGGAGGTGTTCGACTCCATCATCGTCGTCACCGACCGGCGCATCCTCGACAAGCAGATCCGCGAAACCATCAAGGGCTTCGCGCAGGTCGGCAGCATCATCGGCGCCGTGACCGGCGACGGTAGCGGATCGAAGACCCAGCAGCTCGCCAAGTTCTTGAAGGACGGCAAGAAGATCATCATTTCCACGGTGCAGACGTTTCCGTTCGTGCTCGACGCCATCGGCTCGGAACATCGTGGTGGAAGGTTCGCCATCCTCATTGACGAAGCACACAGCAGCCAGGGCGGGCGCACCGCCGCCGCCATGAGCGCGGCCTTGAACGAGAGCGAGGGTGACGAGGAGGAATCGCCGGAGGACAAAATCAACGCCGAGTTGGAAAAGCGCATAAAGTCCAAGAAGCTGTTGGGCAACGCCAGTTACTTCGCCTTCACCGCCACGCCGAAGAACAAGACGCTGGAGATGTTCGGCCAGCCGTATTCCGAAGGCCGCGAGGTGAAGCACAGGCCTTTCCATAACTACACGATGAAGCAGGCGATCCAGGAAGGCTTCATCCTCGATGTGCTCAAGTATTACACCCCGGTTGAAAGCAATTATCGACTGACCAAAACCATCCCCGGAGACCCAGTGTTCGACGTAAAGAAGGCGCACAAAAAGCTGCGCCTATACGTCGAAAGTCACAGCAAGGCCATCCGCGACAAGGCGGAGATCATGGTGGATCACTTCATCGAACAGGTCATCGGACAGAACAAGATAGGTGGTCAGGCACGGGCCATGGTCGTCACCGGCAGTATCCAGCGCGCAATTCAATATTTCTTCGCGTTCCGCAATTACCTCGCGGAGATCAAGAGCCCCTACAAAGCCATCGTCGCCTTCTCGGGCGAGCCGGAGTTTAAGGGCGAGAAGGTCAGCGAGGCCAAGCTCAATGGCTTTCCCAGCGGGGAGATTGCCGACCGCATTCAGGAAGACCCGTATCGTTTCCTCATCTGCGCCGACAAGTTCCAGACCGGCTACGATGAGCCGCTGCTGCACACGATGTATGTGGACAAAGTGTTGAGCAGCATCAAGGCGGTGCAAACGCTCTCCCGTCTCAACCGAGCGCACCCGAAGAAGCATGATGTCTTCGTGCTTGATTTCCAGAACGACACCGAGACCATCGAGCAGGCGTTTGCGGATTATTACCGCACGACCATCCTCAGCAAGGAAACCGACCCGAACAAGCTGCACACGCTCAAGAGCGAGATGGATGTGTTTCAGGTGTATTCACCGGACAAGGTCGCGGAATTGGTTGCGCTGTATCTCGGCGGGGCGGAGCGCGACAAACTCGATCCCATCCTTGATGCGTGTGTGGCGGTTTACGTTGGCGAACTCGACGAAGACGGCCAGGTGAACTTCAAGGGCAAAGCCAAGGCGTTCGTCCGCACCTACGATTTCCTCGCTACGATCTTGCCGTATGGCGTGAAGGAGTGGGAGAAGCTTTCCATTTTCCTGAACTTCCTGATTCCAAAGCTACCCGCGCCAATCGACCCCGATCTCTCCAAGGGCATCCTCGAAGCAATCGACATGGACAGCTACCGAGCGGAGAAAATGGCGACGCTGGCCATCACGCTGCCCGACACAGACGCAGAGATCGAGCCTGTGCCCGCCAGCGGCGGCGGCCACAAGCCCGAGCCGGAAATGGACAAGCTCTCGAACATTATCAAGGCTTTCAACGACCAGTTCGGCGGCCTCTTTTCCGATCCCAAAGCCGTCGAGAAGCGGATCATTGAAGTAATCCCGCCGAAGGTGCTGGCCGACGCCAAGTATCAAAACGCCAAAAAGAACTCAGACCGCCAGAACGCCCGCATCGAGCACGACAAGGCACTCAAACGAGTTATAACGGCAATGTTCAAAGACGACGCCCAGCTTTTCAAACAGTTCCAGGACAACGACTCATTCCGCCGCTGGTTGACGGACACAATCTTTGGAATGACTTATCAAGAATAAAGTCATCTTCCATTTATGCGGGATGCCTCAGAAATCGGAAGTTTCCTGGAAGCCGTTCGCGCAGATTGGGAGGCCAGTCGCAACGACTTCCCATCGAACACATATCCAGCGGAGCAGTGGCCCATCCCATTTTTTGGCAATCCACAAACTGCATTGGTAGCTACGATTGGAGTGAATCCTTCCTCGAATGAGTTTTCACCAGAGCGCGGGTGGCGATATGTGCGGGAAACTGGAGCGTGGCGAAAAAAGTTAGAAGGCTACTTCAACGGTGATGTTCCTCCTGACGACTGGTTCGATCCTTGGCGAGCCGGTCTAAACCTGTTGGGGCTCTCTTATAAGGAAGGGACTGCCGCTCATTTCGATGTTTCATTTCGTTCTACCAAGGCCATGCTCAGAAATCCAAGCACTGATCGCCGGGAGTTCCGCCAGATGGTTGAACGCGATGTTTCTTGGCTGTTTCGATTGCTGCCGCTCTGCCCCAAACTGCGCGGCTTGCTGGTGTATGGCCCGGTAGTCCGGCACGATGGAAAAATCGAGAGCCTGGCGGCATTCGTCCGCAAAAGTGCGCCGCGAAACGGTTTCAGTGTGTTGCGGGATGGCGGGCTTGGTTTTGCCGCTCGGGGCGAAACCGGAAGTTCGCTCTTCCTCCACGAGGTCTGTGCGTCTGGACGGGAAACAATTTCCGAACAAGTTGTCGAGAATCTTCAAGCTAATCGCGATGGTCTGCAAAGACGGATTATTGGAAATTCATGACAGCCTTTTGTATAAATTTTTGCGGGCATGGATTGATCGTGTCAACGAAGCGGCACGCCAAGAATCACCCCCGCCCCTTGTCGAGGACGGGACAGGACGGGACACGCCATCGGTTTTGCGGTGCGTTTTGGTGCGCGCTGACCAGTGGACGGGGAAAAATTCACACACGCACCAACACCTGTATTGACAGTAGCTCTATGATGCACCACGCACGATTGCGAAAAAGTTTTTTGACCACCTGATGAATTCAACTCCCGCCGCGTCCACCATTTTCCCTAAATTCCCGGCGGCCCCGTTGAAGCCCAGATTGAATTTGTCACTGCGCTCCCGGGCTGAAATACTCGGCGCATTGTTTCACCATGAATCTTGTTGATCAAGTCAGGCTGGCCGGAGTGGTCGGTGCCGGCGGCGGCGGTTTTCCCACCCATGTCAAATTGGGCGGCAAGGCGGACACGGTCATTGCCAACGGTGCGGAATGCGAACCCTTGCTGCACAAAGATGCCGCCGTCATGGAACAGCAACCAGCGGAGGTGGTGAAAGGAATGTTGCTCGCCATGGAAGCAGTGGGCGCCAAAACCGGCGTCGTGGGCATCAAAGCCAAGAAAAAGCACGCCGTGGAGGCGATGGAAGAAGCCTGCCGTGGGACGGCGGTGCGGGTGCAGCTTTTAGGAGATTATTATCCAGCCGGTGACGAATATGACTTGGTTTATACTGTGACCGGTCGCTTGATTCCTCCAGGAGGCATTCCGCTGAATGTTGGAGCCGTGGTTGCCAATGTAGAGACGTTGGCCAATCTCGCCGCTGCCGCTGACGGGAAGCCGGTGACACACAAGACCTTGACTGTGGCAGGGGCGGTTGCTGAACCTATTTCGATAACGGTCCCAATTGGAGTGACGTTGCGCGATTGTTTGGCCTTGGCAGGTGGGGCAACAATATCTGATCCGGTTCTGGCCATTGGTGGTATGATGATGGGTGAGCATACCGATGATTTTGACCGGCCGGTGACCAAAACCACGGGTGGGTTTATTGTCTTGCCACGTTCGCATCACGTCATGGAGCGGAAGTTCAAGCCGGCCAAAGTTCAAAACGCGATTGGCAAATCAGCTTGTGATCAATGTCGGTATTGCACGGAATACTGCCCGCGGTTTTTGCTCGGTTACGCAGTAGAACCGCATCAGGTCATGCGGAGCCTGGCTTTCACTCAAACCGGCAAGGAGCATTGGAATTCGTGGGCTTCGCTATGTTGCTCGTGTGGTCTTTGCACCCTATATGCCTGTCCCGAAGAGCTTTACCCCAAGGAGGCCTGCGACCAGTCGAAGGCCGAAATGCGTGCCGCCAAGCAGAAATGGACGGGTCCCATGGAGGTCAAAGTCCATCCTATTCGTGAAGGCCGCCGGGTTCCGATCAAATCCCTGATGCGTAAGCTGGCCATTTCTGAATTTGATTATCCAGCGCATTGGACGAGTCGGACAATTGAGCCGACGCGCTTAATTTTGCCGCTGAAACAAAGCGCTGGTGTTGCGAATTCTCCGATCGTCAAGGTCGGTGATAAAGTTCGGGCGGGTCAGCCCTTGGGAGAAATCCCCGCGAATGCGCTGAGCGCCATTGTCCACGCTCCCATTGCTGGAACCATCAGCCAGGTGACACCCCAGCAAATCATTCTTACGAGGTAATTCATGCTAGAGAAATCCATTGGTTTAATTGAGCTTTCCAGCGTTGCCGCCGGGTTTTCCGTAGCGGACACGATGTTGAAAGCCGGAAACATCAAGCTTCTGCTGTCCCGTTCCATTTGCTCGGGCAAATACATGGTTTTGATCGGCGGAGAAACAGCTGCGGTGGCGGCGGCAGTTGAGGCCGGCAAAGAGGCGGCAACTGGCTGTTTGATTGACAGCATTGTGATTCCCAGCCTGCATAGTGATGTTTTTCTAGCCCTAGGACGCACCCAAACCCCGGAACCAAATGGCGCTTTGGGTGTTTTGGAGTCGTTTAATGTGGCAACGTTGATTTTGGGGGCAGACGCGGCGGCAAAAGCTGCGAACGTTCAGTTGCTCGAAATCCGGCTCGCAATGGCCTTGGGTGGAAAGGCATTTGTCACCATGACAGGTGACGTGGGATCTGTGAATGCGGCCATTGGTGCGGGTCGTGCGGTGATTGCTGAGGAAGGGGTTTTGGTCAACGCTGTCGTTATTTCCAGACCCCACCCCGACGTTTATCGGGAAGTCATTTGATTCAGCGAGCTTCACCTCATTCCAAAAGCCGTCATGATTTTCTCCTCACATATTTTAACCAATCCATTAACCTCATGCCCTATAATTTGATATGAAATTGGACGAAACTCAAAGAAAGCAGGTTGCTGAGTGGGTTGAGGCTGGACTGAAGCTGGCTGAGATTCAAAAACGGATGGATTCAGAGTTGGGATTGCGCATGACCTACATGGAGGCCCGCTTTTTAGTGGATGACCTCAAGTTAAGTCTCAAGGATCCTGAAATATTGCAACCTACCAACCCTCCGCTCGCAAGTGTCAGTCCGACTCCAAAACCAGTGGAGCCAGTGGCTCCAACTGAGTCTTTGCCTATCTCCGCAGATGTATCAGTTGCAGTGGATAAAATCACCCGTCCCGGCGCCTTGGTAAGTGGGAAGGTGAGTTTTAGCGACGGCAACAATGCGGAATGGCATTTGGATCAAACGGGGCGTTTAGGTTTGGTCAGTCAGGTTCAAGGGTATCGCCCCACTCCCGGAGATATTCAAAAATTTCAATCTGCTTTGGAGATGGAATTAAGCAAGTTGGGATTTTAAATGATAGTGTAAGTTATTACATATAAATAACTTGATTATCATTCATCTTCGCTATTTGCTTCAGATGCCTGTGGAATACTTCCTACGGCGCCGCGCTTCAACCAGACCATGATAATGCTGATATCGGCGGGAGAAACACCTGAAATTCGCGCCGCTTGGCCCAAGGTTGCAGGTTGAATTTTAGAAAGTTTTTGACGGGCTTCTGTTCGAAGACTTGGAACCTGCCAAAAGTCAAACCCTCGAGGAATTTGTTTGTCCTCCAAACGCCTTAATTTTTCCACCTCTACCTGCTGACGATCAATATAGCCTGCATATTTAATTGTAATTTCGATTTGCTCAATCTCCTCTTTGGATAATTCATCGCGTTTGCTGGGTAAATCGTTATAACTAACTTCCGGTCGCCTCAAAAGCTGGGCGAGAGTTTCAGTTCCGGCTCGTTCCCGCTCTAAACGAGAGAGCTCCTCGGTAATGGATCGGTGCTTTTTGAGAAAATGAAAATAATTTTTTTCAGGGAGAAGACCCACTTCATATCCAATCTGGGAGAGTCTTTGGTCAGCATTGTCTTGTCGCAACAATAAGCGGTATTCAGCGCGGGAAGTAAACATTCGGTAGGGTTCAGTAGTCCCTTTTGTGATTAGATCATCAATTAAAACGCCAATATATGCTTGATCCCGGCGCAGAATCAATGGTGCGACCACTTTTACTTTATGAACGGCGTTGATGCCTGCCATCAACCCCTGCGCAGCAGCTTCTTCATATCCTGAAGTTCCGTTGATTTGACCCGCCAAGAAAAGGTTTTCACACACCTTAGTTTCCAAACTAGGCTTTAGCTGGGTTGGAAACACAAAATCATATTCGACCGCATAAGCGGGGCGGATAATTTCTGCGTTTTCACACCCCACAATTGTCTTTACCATTTCGATCTGAACTTCAAACGGAAGACAGGTTGAAAAACCATTTACGTAAATTTCCTCAGTGTTTATACCTTCGGGCTCTAAAAAAATTTGTTGGCGCTCCTTTTCGGGAAAACGGACAATTTTATCCTCAATTGAAGGGCAGTATCTTGGACCAACCCCCTCAATTACGCCCGAATACATGGGAGAACGACACAAATTTTTTTTTATGACAGCGGCTGTTGCCTCGGTTGTGTAAGTGATATGGCAGGGTAATTGACCTCCGATTTGAGCCAAAATTGATTTCGGGGGGAATTCAGAGGAGGGAAGCTTGCGTGCTTGTTCCACGTGGAACACATCTTCTTGCCAAAAGGAAAAGTATGGTATTGGAAAGTCTCCTTGCTGAGGTTCGGTTTTATTAAAATTGATCGATCGTCTAAGAAGCCTGGGGGGAGTGCCTGTTTTTAAACGGCCCAGATTTAATCCAAGTTCCGTCAATGAAGCCGAAAGGCCCATTGCAGCGGCCTCGCCCGCCCTGCCGCCTGATTGTTGATTTGACCCAATGTGCATCAGACCACGCAGGAAGGTTCCAGTTGTGATAATGACGATCTTGCTGTGATATTGAACGTCCAAGGTGGTTTCCACCCCATAGGCGATGCAGTTTTTATGAAGAATTTTTGAGGTTTGAGCTTGTTGAATTTCCAAGTTCTCTTGGCGCTCGCAAGTTTGCTTTAAAAGAAATTGGTAAGCTTTTTTGTCACATTGGGCTCGAGGTGCCCATACGGCAGGTCCTCTGCGGGTGTTGAGCATGCGAAATTGAAGCCCAGACAAATCTGTAGCCTTGCCCATTTCTCCACCTAAGGCATCAATTTCTCGAGCTAAATGTCCCTTCGCTAACCCTCCAATTGCGGGATTACAGGACATTTGACCAATGGAATCGGCATTGATGGTCAAAAGCAATGTTTGACATCCCATCCTAGCTGTAGCAAGGGCTGCTTCAACGCCGGCGTGGCCACCTCCAACCACGATCACATCATATACCTTTGGAAAGACGAACATGAGTTAACAGGCAAAGTAAATGGCATCAAAAAGCGAGTTGTATGCTTCTCTTTTTATTCCTTTTTCATTTGCAACCAAGTGTTCGCAAATTTTAAAGACTAGTTCGATCGAATCAGGGGCTCCAACCTGAATACTTATTTCTTTCGCTGATAATTTTGATCCGGAAACGAGGCATTTTCGAATTTTCCCCTCCAAAACTAAAACTTCTGTCGCCGCCTTTTTTCCTGCCTCGACGCCTGGTTGATGATATGCATTTATATTGATAAGCGAGGCATAAAGCCCAACAGACCGCTCAAATAGGGCGATCAATACTCCCACAGAAAACGCGTTTACTTCGGAAATTGTGAGTGAAATTGATTCACGTCCGCTTTCGGTAAGTGCAGTTCTGGTTCCTAAAAAAAATCCCATTAGATAATCACCAGAAATCGCGTCGCCTTCGACAGAAATCGATGTTCCAGTGCGATCTTTGAGAACTTCAATAAAGGTAATGAAAAAATTGTCAACGCCATCTCTAAGTTGTTGGACATACGCATGTTGGTCGGTTGACCCTTTGTTGCCAAACACACTTAAACCCTGATGAACTACTTTTCCGTCCAAGTCCTTTTCTTTTCCCAAAGACTCCATGATCAACTGTTGAAGGTATTTCGAAAAAAGCTCCAAACGATCTTTATAGGGCAATACAACCATGGATTTGGAACCAATACCGTTAACGGCATGATGCCACATTAAAGCCATCAGCGCGGATGGGTTATCGAGAGTTTTAGCGACACGGGTTAACTGATCACACAACTTCGCCCCCTCAAGCATGCTATCTATATCGAAGCCTTGTAAAGCTGCTGGCAAGAGACCGACGGCTGACAACTCACTGGTCCGGCCACCGACCCAATCCCACATTGGAAATCTCTTAAGCCACTTGTTGGTAATGGCATAGGAGTCGAGTTCACTTCCGGATTGGGTGACAGCCACACAATGACTTCCAAAGTTGAGCTTCTCTGTTTCAAACGCAGCTTTGGCTTCCAGCATTCCATTTCTGGTTTCCTTGGTGCCTCCCGATTTTGAAATTACCACACACAAGGTGCGGCTGAAGTCGTGATTTCCGATGGTTTCCAAGACGCGATCCATGCCATCGGGATCAGTATTGTCGAAGGTAAAGAGCCGGATTTTATCCGTCTTTGGGTGGCTCAATGCATGCGAGACGAACTGAGGTCCCAAAGCAGAACCTCCGATGCCAATCAACAGGAGATTTTTGAAAGCCCCCCCCGATCCAGCAATTTCCCCTGAATGAATTTGGGCGGCAAATTGCTTAATTGCCTTTAGGGTATTTTCAATTTCATGGCGAATTTCCGTCGTGGGTGCCAAAGACGGGTTTCTGAGCCAATAATGTCCGACCATTCGCTTCTCATCTGGATTGGCAATTGCACCCTTCTCCAGTTCTGCCATGGATTCGAACGCTTTTTGCATGCGCGGCTCCATCTCGGCCAAAAATGTGTCCCGGAAGTTCATGCGACTCAGATCCAAGGCCAGATGAATGCTGGGGAACTCTTTGTAATACTGTTGGAAGCGTTCCCACAACTGTAGTTTTGAAAGGTTCATAAAGGTGAATTCTAAATCCGTTATTCCTGTCGAAGAAACCACGAAAGTTCCAAAATAGAAAGTCTTTGTTCGGTCTCAAAGCCTGGTTTGACTTTGTTTAACGTGGCAAGCTGGAAGGTTTTGTTGAAGGCCCGGAGAGGGGATTTGAAATTCTTTGCTGTTGAACTCGGTGAACAGCCACGGTCATCCAAACAATCATCAAGCCAATTCCCAAAATGACTGCCGCCAAAGCGAACCATGGCCATCGATAGCGTGGCGGACTTGCGTTTGTTGTTTCATCGTTCAGCACGACGACATTCTCTCACGTGCCTTCCTCAACAGGCAAAGAATTAAATTTTACGTCGCTGCGATTAAAAAGGCGGGAGACGGGGTTGGTTGTAATGGCTGGCTAAGGAACGATTTTAGTGGCGGCATCACTCCAAGGTCCGGAACCGCTCGCATTTACTGCCCTCACCCGCGCCCATACCCGATGTCCGCTGACCAAGCCGGTTAGCGTGGTTTTTGATTGTCTTGAAGGGGGGAACGTTTTCCATGTGGGAGGTGACATGGGATCTGCGCTGATTTGAATGTCATACGACTGACTCGCCGGCACAGGATCCCAAGCCAAATCAATTTGCCCTGGGTGGTCGCCGGCACTGGCATGGAGATTAAAAACGTGGCGGAGCGCGAACGCCGCTGTCTCAGTGTCATCGATACTCAAAAAGTTGCGGAGAATTTTAGATGCATCCCCACTCGCTTCCATGTGGGTCATCAACTGCACCAAGCCAGTGCGCAAGGCATCGAGTGCCAGCTCCTTGTCGGTCGTTGCTTGCCGGGCAGCGAGCAGAGCTTTTTCAGATACCACCATTTGATTTTGAGCAGCGGCAAGCAGGGAGGATAAATGGACAGTAGGGGATGGTTGAGAAACGGAGGCCGGGTCGATGGAAATGGAAGATTTTATGATGGTTCCGAGATGGACCAGCTGCCCATCCGACAAGCCAGCGAGATGCAATTTGCTTTTTGACATAAGTTTCCCGATGACCGGCCCTTTGAAGGCATTGCAAACGTGTTTCTGATTAATTCTCTAATTATAATACGCAGCCCCGATGGCCAATCTTTCAAAAATCTTTCAAAAATTACGGGGAACTTCTAGGGAGCGATTTGATAAATCATAAAGTTCTATGGGATGAGAGCAGCCGCTCATCCCCATTGAGTCAGGATGGATGAGCAAAAGCCCATGCGGGAAAAGGCTCGCCCAGAACTTGGCCACCCCGGTATTTTAGCTCGATGCATTTGGCCCACATGCGACTTCGCGACTTCCGCAACTATGCGCGGATGGATGCGGATTTTTCGCCGGGTTTCCATGTCTTGCTGGGCGACAACGCCCAAGGCAAAACAAACATTCTTGAAGCAATTTATTTGATGGCCACATTGCGTTCCTTTCGTGGTATTGGCGGCGCGCAAATGATTCGCCATGGGCAAAAGGGATATTTCGCCGGGGGAAAAATCGAAGCCCAAGGCGGTCATGAAGTTAAGATGTATTGGTCCCCGACTGAACGCAGCCTCGCCTTGGACGGCCGGCCGGTAAAAAAACTAGGTGAGTTTTTAGGCACCTTGCGCGCCGTTGTTTTTTGCACGGAAGATCTGCTTCTGGTCAAAGGAACGGCTCGAATTCGGCGTCGGTTCATTGATTTGCTGCTCAGCCAGACCCACGGCGCATATCTGCCTCTGTTGCAGCGTTATGCCCAGGCGTTGCGTTTGCGCAATGCCCTGCTAAAGCGGCCGGCACCCGATGAATCGGCGCTGGAAAGCTTCACGCAAGAACTCATCGTTACCGGCGAACAAATTATCCGGCTTAGACGTGAATTGATTCCTAAAATTTCTCCGCTGGCCAGACTCGCCTACCGGCGCATCTCCCATGGCGCCGAGGAATTGCGCATCGAATATCTGCCGAGCGTAAAAAATGATTTTGCGGTCGAACTTGCTCAAACACGACCTCGTGAGCGGACGTATCGCGCCACTTTGGTGGGACCGCACCGCGATGATCTGCAGCTGCTGCAAAACGAACAATCTGCCGCGCAATTCGGAAGTGAAGGACAAAAACGAACCCTGGCCATTGCCCTAAAAATGGCTCAGGCGGAATATCTCACCGGCCTTCATGGAACTCCACCGGTGTTACTCATCGACGACGTCATGGGGGAGCTCGATGTCAAGCGACGTTCTGGATTCATACCCCTGCTTGAGCGATCCCACCATGCCCAAGGCCAGGTGTTCATGACCTGCACGGAAGAGAACTGGCCACGTGAATTGGGCCGGGATTTGCAACGTTGGAAAGTCACTTCGGGAGCGTTAACGAAAGGGTGATTTCTCCTTCAGGACAAGCGAAAGCTGCCGATTAAACGTTTGACAAAGGATTGTACGGAAATAATCTTTGTACTGTTCGGGCGGCAGTACGTTTCTTCAGCGGGGTTCCCCACCCCCACCTCCTTGGCGTCTGCTGCCCGAATATTTTTCAGTTCATCTTGACGACCGGAACCGATTTCCCTAATTTCTTGATTCCCAGTGCGGGGGCGTAGCTCAATTGGTTAGAGCGCTGCCCTGTCACGGCAGAGGTTACGGGTTCGAGCCCCGCCGCTCCCGCCACTTTTCCCAGCGAACTGACTTGCCTTGAGTTCGCTTCCGCCTAAGATGCGAGTCATAATGACGCGAACACTGCATTCCGGAGGCTTACCGTGATTCGATCATTGGTCTTCAGCACGCAAGGAAAGCTGCACAGCAAGGATATTGAGATGTTTCTCATGCCGATGTTGTTGACGGATACGAACCTATTTCTTTGGGTCGACTTGGAAAAGCCAACTGTGGAGGAGGCTCGCTTTGTTTTGGAGGAGGTTTTCCATTTTCATCCGCTCTCCATCGAGGACTGTGTTCACGTGAGTCCTTCACCTAAGGTGGATGAGTATGTTCCCAAGGAAGAGGACCGGTTTCTTTCCTACCTGTTCATGGTGATTCATGCGGTGGATTACAGCCGCAAGGATGGAGTGTTTGCCACCAGTGAACTTAATTTCTTTCTGGGCAAAAATTTCTTGGTCACCTACCACGAGGTTCCGCTCCGGAGTGTTTCGCTCACGGAGGAGCAGGCGGTAAAAAGCACGATGCACATTGCCCGCGCACCTGATCGGGTGGCGCACACGTTGTTGGATTCCATCGTGGACAATTACAAGCCGGCACTGGACGAGCTTTCATTGGAAATCTCCGAACTGGAACAGGAAGCGCTCCAAAATCCGGGCAAGGAAACGCTCAACAAAATCCTACAAATCAAAAAGGAAGTGCTGCATCTGCGCAAGATCATCGGACCCCAGCGCGAAGTATTGGCCCGGTTTGCGCGCGGCGAGTTCAAACTCATCCGGCCACACATGGTCCCGTACTACCGGAATGTCTATGACGGACTGTTCCAAATTTCTGAACTCGCCCAAAGCCATACCGACTCGCTTACCGGCATTTTGCAGGTTTACCTCAACATGTCCTCCAACCGCACCGGGGAAATCGTCAAGGCGCTCACGCTGATCACGATCCTGTCCACGCCCGCCACCATCATCGCGAGCTGGTATGGCATGAATTTTCAGAAAGACATGCACGAAATCAACTGGACCCACGGTTATGCCTTTGCCTTTGCCATGACCGCCATCACCACGCTAGGGACCTATTGGTATTTGAAACGTCGCAAATGGTTCTGAAAATGCCCGCGCCGAAATCCAGTTTTCTCGACAAAGTTCTGGGACGCATCGCCAGTTTGGATGCCGAAGGACTTCAAAATGTCGTCCAACGTCTCGCCCGTGAACGCTCCTTCCTTGAACGCCTGTTCAACGCCATCGAAGATGGCGTCATGGTGGTGGACGAAAACGGCCGCGTGATTTATTCCAACCAGGCCGTGCTGCGTCTGCTTGGCCCGCAGGCCGGCGCTGAAGATCAGCTCATCACCGAGCTTCTGCCCGAACTCGACTGGGAGCATATTTCCCGGCTCGACCAGGTCGGCGGCCAGCGGGTCGTGCGGCACGAATTCGAGGTCCATTATCCCCGCTCCCGCTTCATCCGTCTTTACGCCACGCCGCTCGACGGTGAAGCCGCGGGCAGTCTCGGCGTGGCGTTGATTCTTCACGACGCCACCGAGGCACGTCAGCAAACCGTGGAAGCCATCGAGACGGAACGCATCCAGGCGCTCACCCTGCTGGCGGCCAGCGTGGCGCATGAAATTGGAAATCCCCTCAATGCCCTCCACATCCATCTGCAACTGATGGAGCGCGAGGTGAAAAAGCTGACGCCGCCAGCCACGCCGTTCAGTTCGGTTCGCAACAAACTTCGCCCGCGCAAAACTGAGGCCGAAGGCGACACCGCCATGGTGGCGCGAAAGCTGGAGGAATATCTTTCCGTCGCCAAAGGCGAGATTCACCGGCTCGACTACATCATCACCCAGTTTTTGCAGGCTATCCGTCCGTCCGCGCCGCAGTTGAAGCCCGCCTCATTGAATGATGTCGTTGCCAAAACCGCGGAGCTGCTGAAGCCGGAGCTGGACAATCGCGGGATTCACGTGAAGGTGAAGCTCGCGCCGCGGCTGCCGTTGTCGCCGATTGATGCCGTCCAAATCCAGCAGGCCTTGGTGAACCTCATCAAGAACGCGATGCAGGCGATGACCCGCGACGGGCGCCTTACGTTGCAGACGGGGGAAGGCTCGGAAGGCGTCTGGGTCAGCGTCACGGACACCGGCGGGGGAATTCCGCAGGAACAGTTGAACCGTATCTTTGAGCCGTTTTACACGACCAAAAAGAAGGGCACCGGCCTGGGCCTGATGATTGTCCAGCGCATCGTGCAGGCGCACGGCGGCCGCATGGACCTGGAAAGCGAGCTTGGCCGCGGCACAATTTTTCGCGTCTGGCTGCCGCTGCATGAACGCAAGCCCCGCCAGCTGCCGCCGCCGAAGCCGTCCGAGGAAAAGGAAAAGCCGTGAACGAACAACCGACGTTATTGATTGTGGACGACGAAAAGCCGACGCGCGACGGACTGCGCGCCGCGCTCGAGGCCCGTTACGATGTTTATGTCGCCGAGGATGCCAAGAGCGCGATGGGTTTGCTGGAGAAGGAGCACTTTGACGTCATGCTCACGGATTTTCGCCTGCCCAACGAGGACGGCATGAAGCTCATCACGCGGGCCAAGTCGCTCACCCGGCCCCCTGTCTGCATTTTGATGACCGCGTACGGCTCCGAAGAAATCGCGGTGGAAGCCATGAAGCGCGGCGCCGATGATTACATCGCCAAGGGCCGCCTGCAAATTGACGAGCTGGAAATGCGCATCGCCCGCGCTTTGCGCCAGCAAAAGCTCGAGGTGGAAAATGTCTCGCTGCACCAACAGCTCGACGCGAAGTTCGGCCTGACAAACATCATCGGCGAATCACCCGCGATGCGGGAGGTGTTTGAGGTGGTGCAGCAGGTGGCATCGTCCCGCGCGACGGTTTTGCTTCAGGGCCAGAGCGGCACCGGCAAGGAGCTCATCGCCAAGGCGATTCACCAGCTCAGTCCGCGCGCCAAATCGCCGATGGTCAGCGTGCATTGCGCGGCGCTGGCGTCCAATCTTCTGGAGAGCGAATTGTTCGGCCACGAAAAGGGCGCATTCACCGGCGCGCACGAACGCCGCGTCGGCCGCATCGAACAGGCCCAGGGGGGGACTCTTTTTCTGGACGAGATCGGGGAAATTGACGCCTCGATCCAGATCAAGCTCCTGCGCTTTCTTGGCGAACGCACGTTTGAGCGGGTCGGCTCGAACAAAACCCTCAGCGCCGACGTCCGTCTGATTGCCGCCACGAACAAAAACCTCGAGGAGATGGTCAAGGCCGGAACCTTCCGCGAAGATTTGTTCTTCCGTCTGCGCGTCGTGGAAATCCGCCTGCCCGCCCTGCGGGAACGCGCCGGCGACGTGCCGCTGCTCGCGCAAAGTTTTCTGCGCGAGTTCGCCCGCGAAAACGACAAGCCCGTGAAGGAGTTTGCCGCCGACGCCCTGGAGCTGCTGCTTGTCTATCCGTGGCCGGGAAATGTCCGCGAACTCCGCTCCGCCATCGAACGCGCCGTCGTTCTGAGCCGCGGCGACAAAATCACCGCGCGCGACCTGCCGGAGTCAGTGCGGGGAATTCCCAGCGCGGGCGATCCCCAGCGCATTCTCGCCCGCAACGATCTCACGGTGACCGAGGCGGAAAAGCAGCTCATCATTCGCGCCCTGCAGGAGACCAAGGGCAACCGCACCCTGGCGGCGCAGCGGATCGGCATCAGCCGCCGGACGCTGCATCGCAAGCTTCACACCTACCAACTGGAAAACTTCTGACCATGGGCTTCGTCCAAAAACTGATTCATCTGACCGGCGTCGTGGGCGGTTCGCGCGTGCTGCGATGCCTCCTCGTGTTCCTGGGCATGGTGCTCCTGGCGTTGGTCTACAACGTGAATGGCTACCGGAACTTCGCAACCCAGGAGGCGATGGACAACGCGCAGCTGGCGCGCAATCTCGCCTCGGGCAAGGGTTACACCACGCAGTTCATCCGGCCCTTCGGGCTTTTTTTGCTGCAACAGACGGCGGAGCGCCACGGCGCCGGAACGAACACTCCCGCCGCCGCCGAGATTCTCAAAGGCCCCGTGCCGGACGTGTCCAACGCGCCGCTGTATCCGCTCGTGCTCGCAGGCCTGATGAAAACCCTGCCGTTCGATTTTGACTTCAACCTCCGAAAATCCTTCTGGAGCGTTGTAAATTCCGAATCGTCCATTCCGGGCGAGCGCATGTTCTGGCGTTATCAGCCGGATTTTCTCATCGCGCTTTTTAACCAGCTGCTCTTCGTTGTCATGGTCGCGCTGGCCTTTCTCTGGGCGCGGCGGATGTTCGACGCCACGGTCGCGTGGATCTCGGCAATCTTTCTGGTGGGGACGGAGCTGCTCTGGCGTTTCAGCGTCTCGGGCCTGCCCACGATGCTGCTGCTGGTGATCTTCATGGGCCTGGTCTGGTGTGTGACGCTGCTGGAAAGTGAAGCCGCCGAACCGCGCTGGGGCCGGATGGGCGTGCTGCTGTTGAGCGTGGCCACCGGGCTGATGCTCGGCCTGGGCGGATTGACCAGCTACGGATTTGCCATCCTGATTCTTCCCGTGCTGATCTGGGTGGTGGTGTATCTGCGGGCCGAGGCCCCGCCAGCCTGCCTGGCCATTCTCGCCGCCTGCGCCGTGGTGATGGGTCCCTGGCTCGCGCGCAATTATCACGTGTCCGGAAGCCTTTTTGGCACCGCCTCCTATAATCTGGTGGCGGCGACGCCGCTGTTTCCGGGAAACCACCTCGACCGCTCGTTGAATCCGGACCTCCAGACCTTCCCGGTTTTGATCCGCCAGAAATTTTACCAAAACGCCGGCGACATCATCCGCAAAGGCCTGCCCCAGCTCGGCGGCAATCTCTGGCTGACGTCGCTCTTCGCCGTCGGCTTGATGGTGGGCTTTCGCAATCCCGCGCTGCGCCGGCTGCGGCATTTCCTGCTCCTGGGGCTGCTGGCCTTCCTGGTTTTTGAGGCCCTGGCGCGCACGCACCTTTCGGAAGATTCACCGCAGATCAACTCGGAAAACTTTCTCGTGCTGCTGCTGCCGCTGGTGGTGATTTATGCGGTCAGCATGTTCTTCGTGCTGCTCGAGCAGATTCAGTTTCCCGCGGTCGAGCTGCGCCTGTACACCCAGGGATTTTTCTGCCTGCTGGTCTGTTTCCCGCTGGCCGGATCCATTTTGTTCGAGCGCGTCAGCCCGGTGGTGTATCCGCCATATCATCCGCCGGTCATTGCGCAGACGGCGGGCTGGATGAAGGCGGACGAGCTGATGATGAGCGACATTCCCTGGGCGGTCGCCTGGTATGGCAACCGTCCCGCCGTCTGGCTCAGCTTGACCACCACGCCGCGTGCGGGCGTCGCCGATCCGCACGAAGACTTCTTCTGGTTCAACCGCCTCAAGACCGTCCAGGCGCTGTATCTCACGCCGCGGACGTTGGACGGCCGTTTCCTGTCCGACTGGGCGCGCACCTCGGAAAACACTTGGGGCAGCTTCATTACGCGCGCGGTGATTCTGAAAGATGTGCCGGATGAATTTCCGCTGCACGAAATGCCCGCCGGATTTCTGCCGGAACAGATCTTCCTCGCCGATTCAAAGCGCTGGCAGGCCGGCGCCGGCGGCAAATAAAGTCACTCCCCGGAAACTTTCGGGCGATACAGGACAACCACGTTGCCCACGCGCATGACGAGGCGGCTGCGGCTTTTTTCGGCGAGCTGCGGGGCCAGCTCCTTCTTTTGCTCCTTGAAAAAATCGAACTTCACCTTGAGCAGCTCGTGATGTTTGAGCGCTTCATCCAATGCCGCCAGGAACTGCGGCGTGAGGCCCTCCTTGCCCACCTTGAGCGAGGGTTTCAGCAGCTGGCCGCGGGCTTTTAAATCCCGGATCTGGGCGTTGGTCAATGAAAGCATGGCCGGAGTATGGGTGAAAGCGCCCGGCGGCGCATGAAAAATTTGCTCCCGCCTTGTGCGCCAAGGCTCGCTTTCCCGGCAACAAGGAAATTCCTTGCAGCTGCAAGGATGCTCCTAGTCGCGTTTGCGGGTCGCAGCCCTTAAAAGAAAGGGAATGCCCAATGGTTCCGAGACGCATCAGCATCATGCGCCCGACATCACCCATCAAAAGCTGCGGCCGAGGCAAAAATGGAAAACCATTTTGTCCCGGTGCGCCCTGGTCGTGGTGTTGGCGGCGCTCGGGGCCTTGTGCCAAAGTGCGGCGTCGGCGCAGGTCACCGTGACGCTCCGCTGGGATCCCAGTCCCAGCGCCACGGTGGGAGGCTACCGGATTTATTACGGCGGCGGCAGCGGACTTTATACAAACACCGTCACGGCCGGAAATGTCACCGTGCTCAAACTCAACGGGCTCGAGGAGGGCAGAACCTATTTCTTTGTTGTCAGCGCCTACGACGCGACGGGCTATGAGAGCGATTTTTCCAATGAAGCCAGCTACACCACGCCGACGTTGTCCAGCGTCGCCGTCCCGGCGCTTCAGCTTCTGCCCGGAGCCGGCGGGGAAATGACGCTCCTCGGCACGGCGCTCCCGCCGCAGACCTACGATGTGCAGGCTTCCACCGACCTGCGCGAGTGGATCGTGCTCGAACGGCTGACGGTGGCCGGCAATGGCTTGTTGAACTTCACCGACTCGAACGCCTGGAAGTATCCCTCACGCTTTTATCGCCTGATTGAAACCCGGCCGGACGTGCAGCTTCAAATCACCGTCGGACAATTGCCCACGGTGGTCGTCATCGGACAAGGCGGCCGCACCTACGAGGTTCAGGTTTCCACCAACCTGACCGCCTGGGCGGGGATTGGTTCCGTAACTCTTGGCGGCGATGGACAGGCGGAGTTGGTGGACATTGGCGCCGCCGGCGTTCCGGTTCGTTACTACCGCACGCGCGAGATCAGTCTGTGACGACGACGGCTATTCGTCCAAGGCCACCAGCCCGTTTCGCAAGGCGAAGCGCACCAGGCCCGGGACGTCGTGGATCTTCACAATCTCCATCAGCTTGAGCCGGTGATACTCGACCGTCTTCGGGCTGAGCTTGAGGGTTTCGGCGATCTCTTTGGTGTTCTGGCCCTCGGCGATGAGCTGCAAAATTTCCCGCTGCCGGTCGGTCAGCTGATCCAGCGGCGTCCGCACGCCCGCGATGCCCAGGCCGGGAAGTTTCTGGTCGAGCTGGACGGAAAGCTGGCGGCTCAAGTAAATGCGGCCCTCGCGCACCGCCTCCAACGCCGCGCTGAGCTCCGTCGTCGCGGCGCGCTTCAGCAGATACCCGACGGCGCCGGCCTTCAAGGCGCGCCAGACATATTCCTGGTTCTCATGCATCGACAAAATCACCACGCGGACGTCGGGAAACTCCTTGGTGAGGCGGGCGACGGCCTCCAATCCGTTCAGGCCCGGCATGGAGATGTCGATGAACACGAGGCTGGGATGATGCAGCTTCACCAGCTCGATCACCTCGCGGCCGTTGCCGGCTTCGCCGACGACTTCGACATGGGGAAGCTTTTCCAGCTCCGCGCGAATGCCCGCGCGGACCAGCGGATGATCATCCGCCAGCACCAGCCGGTAATGTTGAGTTGGATCTTTCATGATGCCGAGGCCTGCCAGTTCAGCGGAAACCAGGCGTGAACCTCCGCACCTTGGCCCGGAACGGAGGAAAATTCAAGGCCGCCGCCGGCCAGTGCCGCGCGTTCCTCCATGCTCAGCAGGCCGAGGCTCTCGCCCTGAACCGCGTCCTGCCGGACCGCCTTCACTTCAAAGCCGACGCCGTCGTCGCGCACGCGCAAATGCAGGCTGCCGTTTTCACGCGTCAGTTGGACGGTGACCGTTTTGGCGCGGGCGTGGCGGGCGATGTTCGTCAGCGCCTCCTGGGCGACGCGGAAACATTCCGTTTCCACGACCGGGTCGAGCCGGTTTTCCAGCGGATCAATTTCCACGATGCTGTTGATGCCGGTCAGCGCCGCGTGCCGGTTCGTGTACCACCGCAACGTCGCCTCGAGTCCAAGATCGTCGAGCATCGATGGCCGCAGGTTGAGCGAGATGTCCTGCACCTGTTCAAGCACACGGTCGATGACCTGGAGGCTTTCATTCAGCCGCGCCGGTCGATCCGCGGCGGCCGGTTCCTGAAGCAAGGCCTGGAGATGAATCTGCGTCACCGTCAGCGACTGGCCGATTTCATCGTGAAGCTCCCGGGCGATGCGCCGCCGCTCGGTCTCCTGCGCCTCGACCAGATGTCGCGACAGCAGTTCGAGGCGATGGCTGTAGTGCCTGAGTTTTTCCCCGGCCTCCTTGCGCTCCGTGATGTCGCGGTAGTTGAACACCACGCCGCCAATGGCGGGTTCGTTGAGATGATTGGTCAGCGTGCACTCGATGTGCCGGCACGAACCGTCGCGATGCAGCAGGCGGTATTCGCCCGTGGCCGTGGCGCCGGGAGTGCGGACAATTTCCGCCAGCAGCTCCCGGCCGCGGGCGACGTCCTCCGGCCAGAGATAGTCCGCGATGTTTTTTCCCTGCACCTCCTCGGGACCGTAACCCAGGCTGCTGTGAAGGCTCGGACTCCGGTAAAGGATTTTGCCCTGGGCATCGGTGATGCCGATGACGTCGGTCGAGTTCTGCACCAGGGCGCGGAACCGCATTTCACTTTCGCGCAGCTCCTTCTCCGCCCGTTGCCGGTCGGTTTCCCGCTGCTCCAATGTCTGCGCCATGCGGTCGAAGGTGCGCGTGAGCTGGCCGAGCTCGTCCCCGCGATGCGGCACGCCGGCGCGCGCGCTGAAATCCCCGGTCATCAGCCGCGCCGTGGAATTGACCAGCGCCCGGATGGGCCGGATCACCAGCAGATCGCTGCCCAGCCAGCCCAGCAGCAAGGCCAGCCCGGCCACCATTCCGACCAGCGCCAGACTGCGTTTCGCCATCTGGTCCACTTCGGCATACAAAACCGCCTTGGGAATGCTCAGGATGGAAATCAAGTCGCCGGCGACCAACGTGCTGCGCGTTGAGGCGAACATGTAAACCTGCTCCTCCCCGCGTTCGTCGGCCGCCTCGAGCTCGCCGTTCTTCTGCTGCAGGAACTGTTTGACCAGCGCCCGTTCCGGCAGCAGCTGGCCAATCCAGCCGTTGGCCGCCGGCTGACGCACCAGGATGGTGCCGTTGACATCGATCTTGGTCCACGTGGTGCCGGCGGGCAGATGCACCGTAAGGGCGTATTGCGAACGGTTGAGCCATTCAAGATCCAGCGCGGCGAACACCACGGCGTCCACTTGGTCGCCGGCGTTCAGCACCGGGAAGCCAAAATTGATGGACGGTTTGTCGCTGTTGTAACCCGCCTGGTAGTCGCCGATCGACAAGGCGTGGGCGTACAGCGCGCGTTGAAAATATGTGCGATGCGCAATGTTGGCCGGCTCGGCCGGCGGCCGGGCGCTGACGAGGATGTCGCCGTTGGTCCTGGCCACGCCCAGGTTGGCGTAGCGCGAGTCGTTCTGCATCAGCCGCGTGAGCAGCTTCTTGCTGTTGCTTTTCCACTGCTGCTGCGACGTGTCCTGCGAGGACTCCGCCACGGCGCGCAGCAGCTGCCGCGTGCCGCCGATCAGCTCCTCCTCTTCGCGCGCCGCCAGCTGGACGATGCGCCCCGCCTCCTGCCGCCAGTTTTGCGCCTGCTGCCGCCGCGCCTCCCGGGCAAGATACAAGGTCAGGACGACCGCGGGCGCCGAGGCCAGAACCACCAGCACCAGCAGCCGCAGCCGCAAACCGGAAAACAGCCGGCGGAAAAAATTGCGCATGCAGCCAACATATAACACATCAGCGGGCCGGAATGCGAGCGGACGTACATCGCCGGATCACCCCGCTGCCGCCGGGCGCGTCATCCGGCAGAAGCCCGCCACCATCGCCCACAGCCCGGCAAACGTCCCGAGGCCCATCCCGATCCGCTGCGGCCAGTTCACCGGCTTCGTGCTCGCGGCAAAGAGCTCGATGGTCATCGGCCGCGCGGTTTCCGTCTGCAACACCTGCGAGAAGGACAGGAGGGTTCCGCGCACCGGGAGGTTGACCCGCAACGGCTGGACCTTGGCGGCAACGATCTCCTGCGCCTGCTGGAGCTTGTCCCATTGCTGCGCCGCCGCGGCGTTGTCATAGAGCGGCATTTCCTTGGCGCCGGCGGGAGAGCGGTCGGCGGAAAAGGCGGAGCTGTTCCGGATCGCGAAGTCATTCTGTGCGTTGATCAAATTGCTCACCGCCGCCGTCTTCAAATCGTTCTCCAGCTTTTTCACCTCGAGCTCATCCGCCGGAGCAGCCTGGAATTTTCCCTTCGCCCGGTAAAAGCTGGCATTGGCCTCGCGCATGTTTCCGCCGGCCAGCTTGCGCTGCGCCTCCACCACGTCCTTGCGTGCCTCGGCCTTGGCGGTCTGCTTGGTGGCCGTTTCCATGCGCGAGTAGTCCAGTATGGAAAAACTGGCCGAGGACGTCGCCGCCGCCGCGGTCTCGCGCGACATGGTGCCGGCGAAATTGCCGTAGTCGAAATCGGGCGGCAGATAAACTTCCCAGCGGGCGTTCTTCAGCGGCACGTCGAGCTTTGGCGACTCCAGGCCGAACGTCCCGCGGCCCTTCGGAAACGGATTCACCCCCACGTAGGTCAGTTCCACGGACAGCGCGCGGTCATCCGCGCTCGACGGCTGGATCGGCAGCAGCAGCCTGCCCTCGCGCAGGCTCGGCCGCACGGCTTCGCCCGCAACAAACGCCGACCAGATGCGCGCGCCGGCGGGCAGTTCCACTTCGAGAAACTGCCGGCCATTGTTGCGCACGGACAACGCCATCTCGGTCATGACCTGGCCGTCGTCGGCCACGACCGTGGTCAGATGCGCGTTATCCACCAAGACCTGCAGCACGTCCATCTCACCGAAACGCCGCGCGGCCAGCGTCAGTGAATAGCCGGGCCGGGCATAGTGGTAGATCAGGGTCGCCGTGGCGTCGCGGCCCGCCCAGTCCGGAACATCCCCGAGATCCACGCGCTGCAATTCCGTGGCGCGCAGTTCGGTGACTTGCAGGGGCGCCTTGGCGGCGATGCTCAGCACGCCGCTTTCCCGCTCGACGCCTTCCGCGGTCACGCCGGTCAGTTCGACGACGTTCGTCTTGGCGTCGCGGAATTGTTCCCACGAGACATTCAGGGTGTAAAAGCCGCGGGTGGCGCTCTGCAGCTCGATGCGCCAGAGGCTGCCGTCGCGCGACCGGCTGCGGATGTTCGGTCCGGTGATCTCCACGTTGCGATATTGCTCCGGCACCTTCACGCGCAGCTCCTTCACCGGCGCATTCGCGATGTCATAGCGCACCAGCGCGTGACCCGTGATCAACGTGTCGGCGAGCGTGAGCGTGTTCACAATCTCGGCGCGGACCCACGACGCCATCGGCTCGGGTGCCACGCTCAGTTTCCAATCCGGCGCGGAACCCGGCGCGGCCGCAATGAATTTATAGGCCAGCACATTTCCCCCGGCCGATGTCATGTAATCCGGCAACGCCACGGCGGGAATCTCCGTGAGGCCGTCAAACGACTCGGTCTTCACCGCCACGCCCGCCTCCGAGGTGACCGCGACAAAGCCGGTCAGCTTGCTCGCGCCCAGCGGCTGCACGCCGGCCACGGCCAGGGACTTCGGCAACGTCTTGAATGTGCGGGACAGTTCCAGACCCAGCCGGTATGTCCCCGTCGTCCGGTCCTTCAAGGTGATCTCCAGCACGCGCCCGCCGTTTTCCATGCGCTCGGCATGCTGCAGGATGTTGGCCCCGTTCACTTGGTCCAGCCGATAACCTTCGGGCAGCGAAACCTTCAACGCGAACACACCCGCCCGTTTGATGGTGAAGTCCAGCATGGCCGAAAGAGAAGTCTGCTCGTTGCCGATGCGGAAATAATTTTTTGCCAGCGCCTCGATCTGCGGCTGAACCGCCTCGACCCGCGCGCGCAGGCTGAACTCCGGTTTGGTGAAGCGGAAGCCGCTGACTAGGTTGCCAGCCTGGTCCACTCCTGCACGGGCGAACTCCTCCCCGTCCACCCGCTGCAGTTCCGCCATGGCCTCGACCGACAACCCCAGCTCCTCCGCGCCTTTCAATCCCACCAGGCCGGTCTCGCGCTTCACGTCCAGCGCGTGGGGAATCGCCACGTCAACACTGGCCGGCAACGGCTCCAGCGCGCGCTCGGTCTCCACCGTCAGCCGCCATGCCGGCGAAACCCCCTTCAGCAAATCCACGAGCAGGATGTCGCCCTCGGCGGTGCGCTCCCTGATCTCCCACGTGCGAAGGTTCGGCGCCTCGACGCGCAGCAGCCGCTGTCCGGCGGGAATTTTCACCCGCGCCTGGCGCAGCTCGCCCTGCGTCACCTGATAATCCAGCACCGACCGCACATTCATCACGCCGCCGCCCAGCGTGACGATGGACGCGTTCTGGCTGAACACGGTCGCGGCCACTTCCGCCGCGCGCTTCACCCGCGGCGTCCACAGCAGCTCCACGCGGCTGCCCGAACCCATCACGGCCTCGACGCGGGTCTTGTCCTTTTCCAAAACGCGCCGGAACGAAACCGCCGCGGGAAAATCCACGTCCGCCTCCGCCTGGTCCAGCGTCAACGTCACCTGGCTGGTGAGCGCCGGCGGGATTTCAAAATCCAGCCGCCGCTTGGTCACGTCGCCGGCGACCTTCACCAGCAGCTTCAGCTGCACGACGGCGTCGCCCTTTTTGTCCAGCCGCACGGCAAGGCCGCGGGCGTCGCGCACGAGCTGCGCCCTGCCCTCCTTGACGGTGAACTGCTGCACGACCACGTCATTGTTCAGCACCGGGAAGCTTTGGCCGGCCGCGGCGGCGGAGAAGCGCATCGTGGCTTCGATCAATGCCACCCGATCATTGACCGTCCCGGCGTAGTCGGCGGTGCGGATGAAGCCTTCGGAATCGGAGAGCACGATGGACTTCGGCGCGGCATTGAGCTGGCTGAGCCCGAGGAACAGCGCGAGCGCAACGGTGGCCGAAGTGGTGCCGGCATCCATCATCGGTGGAACGGACGGACGGACCGGCGGCGCGGCACGATGCCGCGGCCAGTATTTCCACACCAGCAACGCCAGCACGGCAATCGTCACCAGCGGGAAGCCGATGATGAGCGCGTCATGCAGCGCGCGCCACTGGACGAGCAGGCTGCACACGGAACCCAGCATCAACGCGAGGGCGAGCGTGAGCAGGAAGCTGTGGCGCGGTCCGCGCCATTGCCACCACCAGCACGCCAGGCCAAGCACGAACGCCGCGCTTTGCCAGGCCATCTGAAGATTTTGAAACGTCCGCACCGGCATCAAGCGCGCGCTGATGGACAGCGGCTCGTCGCGGACGTTCAGCACCTTGGTGAACAGGAACGGCTGGCCGGTCTGCGGCAGCTCAATGCGGAGGGAACGGATGCCGGCGGCGGTGGGCTGGGGCGCGTTCACCGGCGGCAGGCCGCTCGCGGGCGCGCCGCCAAAACCGCTCGTGCCAAAGCCATCGACGCTGCCGTTGACCGTCGCCACCGAGGCCGGCGCGGCGGAGGCGAAAGCCAGCTGGCCTCGGTTCACCGCCGCCTGTTGCTGGGCGGCCAGCTGCTGTGATCCGGCGCGGCGAATCAGACCGCGCTCGTTCAACTGCGAGAACGACTGCGCGTTCAGCTGCTGCACGCTGCCGTCGGCCATCAGCACGGGGCAGCGCCCATCGACGAGCGGACCATACGCGATGACCGAATCCGGCGTGATCTCGTTCAGCGAAAGTCCGCCGCCGATGTAGGTGAAGCGCTGGCCGGTGGCGGTGTCGTAGGTGACGCGGTCGGTGCCGAGTTCGTTCTTCATTTCCTCGAAGGACATCGGCAGGCGGTCGCCGTTGTCGCCGGACCAGATCCGCGCGGCGAGGCCGATCTGCTTCAGGCTGTTGAGGGAGCTGATGTGCTGGGCGCGGGACTTGGCCTTGCTCAAGGCGGGCAGCAGCATCGCGGCAAGCACCGCCAGGATCGCCACCACCACGACCAGATTGAGCAGGCCGCTCCAGCCGCGGCGCACGGCGGCGATCACGAACGCGATCACCAGCGCCGCGAGCAAACCAAAGAAGAGAATCGCCCCGCCCATCTCGCGCAGCACCTGGATGTAAAACGCGATGAACTTCTCCCACGCATCAAGCAGTTCGTAGGTTGTCCCCTGCGCGATGTTCATGCTGCCGCCGAAGTGCGACGCGCGGAACGTGGCCGGCACAAAGATCTGCCACTCGGCGTAGGTGTTCGGCACATCGGTGCGCGGCGCGGTCAGGTTCAGCTTCTTGCTCCATGCCGAACCCAGCGCGCCGTTGGTCTGCGCATACATGATGTCCACGGCGAAGGCCCGGTCGCGGTTCACTTCCCGCGGCAACGACACCAGCACCCAGTCGCCGTCGCGTTCGGGTTTCGCTGGCTGGCCATTGACGTAGCAGCCCCAGAGCTTGCCGTCCTTGGGCAGCTGGAATCCTTGGAACTGCTTCTGGTTGTTCTTCACCATGAACGACGCCTGGGTCAGCATCTCGCCGGCCTCGGTGAGCACCGAGGTGATCTGCGTGCGGTCGGCCACGGCCTCCAGCACCGGCTCCTGGGCGTAGCGCTTCACATCCACGGCCAAGGCGTATTGATCGCCGGTGTATTGGTAGGCCAGCACGACGGCGCGGGTGATGAAGGAGCGGTCGGCGACGGGCAGCTCCTGCTCGTCCACGCGATGCAGGGTTTCGCTCGCGGACTTCGCGCTGAGCTGCAGGCTCGCCGCGGTGGTGATGGCGATGGAGCCGGTCTCCCGTTCGGCATCGACGGCGTGAATGCCGGCCATCGTCAGCGAATCCCCCTGCGGGTTGAAATCAAAATCATACGTGACCACCAGCGTGTAGCCTCCCCAGGCCTTGTCCTGAAGTCCGATCGTCCAGCTGCCGCCGGCAAATTCCTTCCGGCGGATGTTCGGCCCGGTGAACTCCACGTTCCGGCAATGCGCCGGCAGCTTCACGCGAAACTCCTGCACGCCCTGGTTCACCAGCCCGTAACGAATCGTCGCGCTGCCGCCCACGATGCCGTCGCCGATGGTGACGAGGTTGAACACGTCGGCGACAATCCGCGCCGCGAGCCGCTCGCTGCCGAGGGTGAGCTTCCAGTCGGATTGTTCGGTGGTGTAAGCGAGCAGTTCGTCGGTGTGGCCCGGCAACGCGTTGACGGGAATCTCCCGCAGGCCGGCAAGCGTCGAGGTCCGGAGCCGGATGCCCGCGCCCGAGGCCGCGCCAAGCTGCGCGGTTTCGCGGGTGGCGCCGACGGTCTTCAATGCGGCCACGGAGATCTGCTCGGGAAATGTTTTCAACGGCTGTTCCAACTGCACCTCCAGCCGGCGCGACCCGAGCACGCGCGCGGCGAAGCTCACGCGCACTTTTCCGTCCGCCACCTTCCAGTCCTCCACGCCCTCGCCGCGAACTTCGGCCACCGCGAAGCCCGGCTGCGGAACCAGCTCCACCGCGTAGATGCCGGCCTTCTCGACGTTCAACGTCACCGCGTGGGAAATCACCAGCCGCGTTTCTTCGAGCCGCGCCGTGATGCGGTCGGCGGCGGACAGCACGGGCTCGATGTGCCTGAGGCGGAGCGCCACGGTGAATGGCCGGGCGTTGAAGCGATAGGCCGCCAGCGCCTTGTCCGGGGCGTTGACCTGCCGCAGGCCGGCGAGCGACTGAATGTCCACCACGGTGTCCTCGGCGAGCACCGTCAGCGCGCCGGATTCGCGCTCGACCTCAAGCGGCTGCGGCGGACGCAGCGAGGTCTCGGCGCCTTCGACCGCCTGCTCGGAATACAGCGCGAGGTGATAGCTCTTCTCCACCGGCTTGATGAATTCGACGGTGAGAATCTGCCGGTCGCCCTCCACAGCCGTGTGCCAGTCCCGGATTTGTTCGCCCACCAGCCGTGTCAACGCCTGGCTGACGGGCAGCGCCAGCGTGAGCCGCGGCACGCTGCCCTGCACGATGTCGTATTGAAACTGGCTGGTGTACTTCACCACGCCCGGCGTGAGCTGCGCCGTGAGGGCGGACTCCGTCGTGAGCAACGCCTTCCGCGCCACCTCCGTCACCTTGCCCTGCCAGCGGAAAGAGATCGTCTGGTCCGCGCCGAGAAAACCTTTCACGCGCGAAAGCCCGTTGGTGTGGGTGGATTCCAGCAGCGTGCCGTTCAGCAGCTGGATTTCCATCCCGGTGCCCGCCGCCTGCGCGGTCACGCTGGCGATGGTCGCCGTCGGTCCGGTGAACAAAATCTGGTTCCAAGGTTCGGCGCGCTGAATTTTCGCGACCACCTCCACCTTGAACTTGAACTGGCCCGCACGCGTCGCCTTCAACTGATACTGGTCGCCTTGCCGGACCAGGGTCAGTGCGTCGGGCAGCTTTCCGGGCAGCACGGCCACGTTGCCTTGCAGAAATGGCGCGACCACCTCTCCGGTGCCGGTGATCTCGGCGTCCACTTCCAGCACAAACCGTGCGTCGTCATCGGTGAGCCGGCCGTCGTAGCGGATTTCACGGAACCCGAACGCGCCGGGCGCCGCCGGGGCGGCGAGGGTGAGTCCGGTCAGCAGGCCGGCGAGGAGGATGAGGTGGATGTTTTTCATAGGCTGTCTCCGCAGGGGTTGGGTTGAAGTCGCCGGGGCATGTCTCCCCTTTCGCATGGGACATGCCGGCGATGGCAACGCGGGTTGCGCGCGTTTTGGGGCGGCGCAACACGGGGTTCCCATTCCGCGATGCGTGAGCCTGCCGCCAACGGCGGGAAGTTCACGCATGCGCAAGGATCGGTCATGCGGAGTCTGACGGGAGCGGCGGGGAAATGCTCCCGGCGATTTTGCGCCCGGGAAAAAAGAAAAGGCCCGGCGGGTTGCCGGGCCTTTCGTGGGAAATGAACTGTGCGCTTACTTCTTGGGGCTGGGGGCCAGCGTCGGGACGTCGGCGTCCTTCAGGCCTTCCATCAGCTTTTCGCGGGCGGCCGCGGCGGCCTTCATCTTCTCATCGAGGATTTCCACGCCGGCGTCGGTGCGCAGCTTCTTGAGGTAGTCCGGCGCCTTTTGCGACAGGGTCTGCTGGGTGAGGGACTCCTTCACGGCTTCGCCGATGGTGCTGTCGCCGCCGGGAACCTTGTCCGCCAGCGTCAGCTTCTTGGCCGCGTTCTTCTCGTAGGTCTTGATGATGTGGTAGCCAAACTGGGTGGTGATGACGTCGCTGACCTGGTTGGTGCCCTGGCCGAACGCGGCGTCCTCGAATTCCTTCACCATCTGGCCGTGGGGGAAGGTGTATTCGCCGCCGTTGTCCTTGGAGCCGGGGTCTTCGGAGAATTCCGCCGCGAGCTTGCCGAAGTCCTCGCCGGCCTTGGCACGCTTCAACAACGCCTCGATCTGCTTTTTCTTCTCGGCCTTTTTCTCGTCGGAAAGATCCGCGTGCGACGCCGGGTCGCTGGTCATCAGAAGAATGTGCGCGGCGCGGACGGTTTCCGGCTGCTCAAACTTGGTGATGTTCTCGTCATAGAACTTCTTCGCGTCGTCGTCGGTGATGTTCACCTTCAGCTCGCGGGCGAGCACAATCGGGATGGTCGCCTGCTCGGCGTTTTGCTTTTCCCACTCTTCCTTCGTGAGGTTCAGGAGGCGGAGCTGCTGGTTGAGGCGGGTGTTGTATTGCTCCTCGGTGATCTTGGCGTTGGCCTTGATCTTCTGGATCGTCTTTTCGAAGTCCGCCTTGCCTTTGGCGCGGTCATCGGCGGTGGCCTTCTTGAGCAGCAGCTGCTGGCTGATCAGCTTGTCGAGGACCTGCTCTTCGAGCATCGGCGTCTCTTCGGGTCCGACGGTGCGGCCCTGGGCGGCCATGACCGCCTTGGTGCGGACGATTTCGTCGTCGAGCTGGGTGCGGGTGACGGAGATGTCCTTGCCCTTGGCGATGACCACCGAGGATTCAATGACGGCGGGCTTGACCGGGCTGTTCGTGCTGTCCGCGGCGAACACCGCCAGCGGCGCCGCAGCGCAAAGGAGAGCGAGGGACTTGCTGAGTTTTGTCATAGTTCTATTTAAAATTACAGTTGGACCACTTCCACGTTCGTGATGTCGGGATCTTTTCGAATTTCGTCCAAAACCTCGCCGGAGGGAACGCTATCCAAATTCAACACCGTCAGGGCGCGACCGCCCACAGTATCACGGCTGAGACTCATGCTGGCAATGTTAACTTTGTGCTTCGCCAGGATGGTGCTGATGTAGGCCACGATGCCCGGCCGGTCCTTGTTCGTGAGCAGCAGCACCACGCCGAACGGCACGATTTCCGTCGGCTGGCTGTGCACGCGGACGATGCGCGGATTCTCCGGCGAGCCGAAGAACGTGCCGCCCGCCGAGGTCAGCTTCTCGCTGCCGCGGAACGCCTGCACGTGCAGCCATTCGTTGAAGGTCACGGGTTCACTCGACCGCTTTTCCTCCACCGCAATGCCCAGCGTCGCGGCGATGCTGCGGACGTTGATGTTGTTCAAATCCTTCACCGCCGCGCGGGACAGGAAGCCCTGCACCACCGCGCGGGTGATCGGGTCAATGTTCGGCAGCTCCTGCGCCTTGCCGCCGTAGGTGATGTGCAGCCGGTCCACCTGGGACGGCGTCACCTGGGCCAGCAGCTTGCCGAGCTTCTCGCCGAGGACGAGGTAGGGCTTAATCAGTTCGTAGGTCTTCGCGTCGAGGAACGGCAGATTCACGCCGTTGCGGACTTCGCCGGTCAACAGGTAGCCAGCGATCACTTCGGCGACTTCCACGCCGCACTTTTCCTGCGCCTCGTTCGTGCTCGCGCCGAGGTGCGGGGTGAGAATGATGTTGGGATGCTTGCGGAACGGATGCGCCTCGGGCAGCGGTTCCACGATGAACACGTCCAGCGCCGCCGCGGCCACCTTGCCGGAATCCAACGCCGCGATGAGGTCGTTCTCCACGATGATTTCGCCGCGCGCGCAGTTCACGATGCTCACCTTGGGCTTCATCTTCGCGAACGCCGCCGTGTTCAGCATGCCCTTGGTCTGCTCCGTCACCGGCATGTGGACGGAAATGAAATCCGCGTCCTTGTAAACCGCGTCCAGCTCGCCGACCAATTCCACGCCCAGCGCCTTCGCGCGGGCCTCGGTCAGGAACGGATCATACGCCAGCACCCGCATGCCGAACGCCACCGCGCGCTTGGCCACCTCGCCGCCGATGCGGCCCATGCCCAGCACGCCCAGCGTCTTGCTGTGCAGCTCCACGCCCTGAAACTGTTTCCGGTCCCACTTGCCGGCGACCATCGTGCCGTGCGCCTGCGGCACTTTGCGCGCGAGGTTCAGCAGCATCGTGAAGGTCAGCTCCGCCGTGGTGATCGTGTTCCCCGCCGGCGTGTTCATCACCACCACGCCGCGCTGCGTGGCGGCCTCCACGTCAATGTTGTCCACGCCCACGCCGGCGCGGCCGACGACGCGCAGCTTGGACGCCGCCTCGAGGACCTTCTTGGTCACCTTCGTTTCGGACCGGACAATCATGGCGACGACATCCCCCACGAGCGGCAGCAGCTCGGCCTCGGACAGGCGCTTGGGCAAAACCGTGACCTGGAACTCCGGACGCTGCTGCAGGAGTTCGATGCCCTTGGGTGAAATCGGATCGCACACTAAAATTTTCATAATGAGCGGCGAGTCTAGCAAAAGGGCCGGGGGGGTCAAACAAGGAAGCGAAAACGGCGTGGCTTGACGGTGGGAACAAGGCAAACTCTGCCTGAAGAACGTAGGAGCCGACGTGAGGAGGCTTAAAATGAGTCTTGTTACCTCGACTCCTACCGGAAACCGCCGGAGTGCGCCCGTCTCGGGCGCAGCAAGTCAACGACTTCAAGCGCGTCAGAAGTGGGTAAGCGGCCCGGCAAGGAACCTTGCTGTGGCCGGGGACGGCCACCCTCCGAGGGCGGAAAGACCCGGGCTTACGGTTTCCCGTAAAAATTCCACTCGCCCTTGGGCTCCTCGCTGGGCGCGGGATCGTCAAAGAGCGTGCGGCCTTCGGAACGCTCACCCGAACCGCCGGAGTTGTGAATGATGAGGTAGAGGGTGGCCACGCCGGCAACACAAATGGCCCCCAACGGAATCAGCCAGAAATGTAGTCCCATAGGTTTTGTTTGGTTGATGGTTCGCCCTCAACGTAGTCCTCCCCGGCAAAAATGCCAGTGACCGCGCCTCCTGACCTTCACCTGCCAAAAACCAAAGCGGCGGAACCGGCCTCACCGGCCCGATTCGCGGCGCAGTTCATTGCCGTTGGTAGGGCGGTCGCGGCCGCGCGGATGCCCGTGCCCAATCCGATGATCATGACCTTGCCGCGCTGCTCCGCCCACAAGGTCGGGATATGCGCGGACAACTTCAACGTCTGCCGGTCGCGCAATGAATGGGAATCCGATTTGCCGTTCACCATGATGGCCCGCGGCGGATTCGTCGGCGCGACTTCCGCCAGCTCGATGGGCATTTCCAAAGGCGGCAGCGCCAGGTTTCCTGCGTCTGCGGCGTCCGCCACCACCGCCACCGTTCCGGCCGGACTGTCGTCGTAAAACTTCAACGTGCGGCCGTTAAGAAGTTTTTCGTGGAAATATTCCGGGCCGCGATAGGAAAAGGGCGTGAGTTGATTGAGATTGAACGTGCCCGTCGCGAACCGGCCCTTGTCGAAACCCGGCTGCCGCCACGCCAGCGCCAATGAGCCGGCGAAGAGCAGCCCGGCGAGGCCGCGGCAGAGTTTCCCCAGCGGCCAGGCCGAAAGCACCACCGCCACCGCCACCAAACTCAGCGCCGCCGCAAACACTCCGGGATTGTCGAGGCGATGGAACAGCCACCAGCCGCCGGCCACACTGCCGACCACGCAACCCGCGGCGTTTGCCGAAAACATCCGGCCGCTGTGCCAGCCCACGGACGGCAGGTCGCGTTTCAGCTCATGAAAGATCAGCGGCAACGTCGTTCCCAACAATCCGACGGGCAAAACCAGCAACGCCAGCAGCAACCCGAACGCGCTCGTCTGATACGCGCAGAAGGCCGGCAGATTTCCCTGGAACATCGCGCGCACGAGATGCCCGACATACGGCCAGTCATCCACGGTGACGAACACCAGCCACCAGAGCACCAATGCCGTTGCCTGTGTTCCGAACAACAACCCGCGCGGCAGCCGGCGCAGCGCGCCCACCGCAAAACTACCCGCCGCCAGGCTCAGCACAAACACTCCGACCAGCAGCGAGAACGAATACGTGGAGGAACCCAGCGTCAGATTCGTGATGCGGATCAAAACATTCTCCAGCGCCATCACCGCCGCCCCGTTCAGACCCGCCAGCACGTGCAGCACCCAGGACGGGAATGGCTTTGCCCCCGCCGCCGGCGTGGCCTCGACGAAATCATCCTCCGCGGTGTTGGAAGGTTGACGGCTCGGAAACCACGCGAAGAAAATGGCCGCCAGCAGATTGATCACGGCCATCGCCCGCAACGAACCCGGCAATCCCAGCGTCGGCACGAGCCAATAACCCGCCGCCATCACCCCGAGAAACGCGCCGGCGGTGTTCGCCCCGTAAATCCGGGCATGAACCCGCGTCGCTCCCGCCAATGAACCCGCCAGCTCCCGCGTCAGCAAAGGCACGGTTCCTCCCATGCAGAGTGCGGGCAGACCGATCAGCGCCACCGTGCACAGCGATCCCTGCAACGCCAGCCAACCCGGCGGCGTAAAGCTCCAGTGGCGCGTCCCCGACTCGACCGCGGCGAACACCCACGGAAAGATCAGGGCCCAGAGACCGATCACCGCCTCGATCACCGCATACGCCCGCGCCGGACGCGCCACCCGGCGGCTCAGCCAGCCGCTCATGGCGTAACCGCCGGAAAGCCCGCCCAGAAAAATGCCGAGCGTCAAAGCGGTCGCCAGACTGTCATGCCCGGTCACCCGGGCGAGGTAACGCTGCCAGCAGACCTGATAAACCAGCGCCGTCGCGCCCGTCAAAAAAATGAAAAGATAACCCGCTGCAGTCCGAAATGTTTTCAAGCGCGCAAGATAATCCCCGCGACCACTCGCCAGAAAGCCTTTTTCAGTCAGTGGTCCGGCCTCGGTTTGGCAGACCGGCGTTGGGCCACAGATGCGCACAGATGAAACACAGATTCGGCGGGGCGAGTTACACCGGTCCCACCGCATCCGTGTTTCTCCGTGTCCATCCGTGGTTAAGCGTTTGTTTGTTACGGGCGGAGTTCTTCAACTCTTCAACGGTGCGGAGACATTGATGCCGTGCTTCAGGCAGTAGGCGGCGTTGGCGACGTATTTGTCCGCCCAGTGTTTCAAGCCCGCGCGTTCCTCGGCGGTCAGTTTGCGCACGACTTTTGCCGGCGCGCCCAGCACGAGCGAGCCGGGCGGAATCTTGGTGCCTTGCGTGACCAGCGCCTTGGCCCCGATGAGGGATTGCGCCCCGATCACCGCGCCGTCGAGAATGATGGCGCCCATGCCGATGAGGACTTCGTTCCCCACCTTGCAGGCGTGGACGATGGCGGAATGACCGACGGTGACGTAGTTGCCGAGCACGCAGGGAAAATCATCGGCGAGATGCAGCACGGCGTTGTCCTGGATGTTGGTGTGATGCCCGACGACGATGCGGTTGATGTCGCCGCGCAGCACGGCGTTATACCACACGCTGGAATGCGCGCCGAGGGTCACGTCGCCGAGGACGATGCCGCTGCTGGCGATGTAAACGCCTTTGCCGAGCTTGGGTTTTTGGCGGAGGAAACGGTCGAGCTGCTTTTCAAGTTTTCCCATGGAGGGTTCATCGCAGATTTGGCCGGCGTTGAAAATAAAAAACCCGCCGACATGCCTCGGCGGGTTTGACCGGTTCCCCTGTTCGCAACAACTCACCAACAACAAAAGAAAGAAGCGCTGCCTTTTTACTTTTCCCTCTCTTCCATGAAATGGAGGAGAGGGTCAGGGTGGGGAGGTGTTCACCTGCCCCTCACCCCGGCCCTCTCCCCGCTTGGGCGGAGAGAGGGAGGCCAACGTTGTTCACCACCGATGATGGCGATGTCCGGGGCGGACGACGACGACCGGCGCGGGTTCGTAGCAAGCCGGCGCGCGATAGACGACGGGCGGCGGGCAATAGGCCGGGGCATAAACAATCCGCGGCGCGGGCGGGCAGTAGGCCGGCGCGTAAACTACCCGGGGCGGTGGCGGGCAATAGACCACCGGGGCGGGTGCCTGGTAATAGACCGTGCTGTGGCAATGATCGTCGGCAATGGCGTGGTTGATGGCCGAGGCGATGACGAGGCCGGTGAGGACTTTTCCGGCCACCGCCCATTCGCGGTCGCCGGCTTTGGCGGTTTGCACTCCGGCGGCGGCCACGGCGAGAATTGTTATTCCTAAGATTATTTTTTTCATAGCGAGCCTTTCGTTTACTGACAAAAGGTCGGACGCGGCGATTTGAGTTTTATTCAAACCGCCCTGTCCGTAGAGTGGTCAACGAAGTATGGCGAAGTCGAAACCGCAACGTCCGCGCCGCCTGCCGAAGTCGTTCAAAGACCTGACGCCGGCGAAGCACTTCAATCCCCGGACATTCTTCCATGAAATGGTCTGGAAAGCCCTGCTGACGCGACGCACGGGCCAGCATCGCGAGCCGGTGTTTCCGACGTTGAAATTTGGCGAGGTCGCCATCACGTGGATTGGCCACGCGTCCTTCCTGATTCAATTCACCGACCTGAACATCCTGATTGATCCGAACTTCGCCAACTGGCTTTTCCTCCTGAAGCGCGTGAAGCGTTCCGGGCTTCGTCTGGAGCATCTGCCGCCGGTGGATCTCGTGCTGCTGACGCATGCGCACTTCGATCATTTCCACAAGCCCACGCTGCGCCGGCTGCCGCATCCGAAGATCGGCGTCATGCCGCGGGGGGTCGGTGACCTCGCCTTGAACCTCGGATTTGGCCGCGTCATCGAGCTGGAAAAGTGGGAGAGCTTTTCCAGCGGCGACTGCAAGGTGACGTTGACGCCGAGCAAACATTGGGGCGCGCGGACCTTGCATGACGCGCATCGCGGTTACGGCGGCTTCATGCTCGAACATCAGGGGCGGCGCATCTATCACGCCGGCGACAGCGCATACTTTCATGGGTTCAAGGAAATTGGCCGGCGCATGCCTCCCGAAATCGCGCTGCTGCCCATCGGCGCCTATCATCCCGACACCTTCCGCCGGGTGCACATGGGCCCCGACCAGGCGTTGAAGGCGTTCAAAGACCTCGGCGCGAAATGGTTTGTGCCGATGCATTACGGAACGTTCAAGCTCTCCTTTGAGGACATGGACGAACCCCCGCGCTGGCTGCTGGAACTCGCCGCCAATGAGGGGCTCACCCGTCAAATCCGTGTGTTGGAAGAGGGTCTGCCAGTGGTGTTTTAAGTCCCCGCCCGCCGACGGTATCGTTTGAAGCCGCCCGGCTGCATTATTCGGTTGCTTCCCTTGACGCCGCAACATTTGGTGTGTTACAAATTGTCTCACCACAATTAGCTGTGGTCTAATATGCGTTGCCCAAAGTGCGGCTGTCAGGACGATAAAGTAATTGATTCTCGCGCATCCCGGGAAGGAGCCACCATCCGCCGCCGTCGCGAATGCATCGGCTGCAACCATCGTTTCACCACCTACGAAGAAGTTGAACATCAGGGCTTAATGGTTCTGAAGCGCGACGGTCGGCACGAGGAATTTTCCAAGGAGAAGCTCCTTTCCGGCATCAAGAAGGCGTGCCAGAAACGGCCCATCAGTCCCAAGGTCATGGAAGACCTGGTCGAGAAAATCATGGACGAAATCACCAGCCGGTTTGAGCGGGAGGTTCCGGGCGAGGCCATTGGCAAACTGGTGATGGAAGGCCTGCGCGGTATCGATGAAGTAGCCTATGTCCGGTATGCCAGCGTGTATCGGCGGTTTCAGGAAGCAACCGACTTCGTTCACGAAGTCAAAAAACTGGAGGCCAAACAATGATCACCCTTGGATCCGATTGCCTGCTCTTTGAACTCAACAGCGGCGAAAGCGTCCCGTTGTCGGCCGAGATGATCACCATCGAGCTGACCGGCAACAAGAGCGATTACTTCGACTCCCATTTCGTCCAGCACGCCGCCCAGGCGGTGTTCCACTATTTCAAGCACGACCTCCAGCGCGTCAGCGTCACCGTCGGTGAATTTGCCAGCGCGCTGGAATCCGTCCTGCGCGGCTTCGGCGTGCAGGCGACCCCGGCGGAAACCGCCCCGGCCCGGCAGACTGTTTTAGAATCCGACCTGCAACGGCTGGCCCGGGAATCCGGCGACGGCTGCGAACTGTTTTTCTTTCCCCGTCTCCGCGACGAGATGCGCCAGCAATTGCAGCAGTCCCCGCGGGTGCTGCGCTTCCGCGGCCTGCGCGGCTGCGTGAAGCAGCTGGCCGGCGCGCAACGCTGGAGCCGGCGCTGCCAGACCCTGCACAACCGCATCGTGGAATTTCTACGGGAATGCCTGACCGCGGAAGGCACGCAGGCCGAGTGCGCTTTGGTGGTGGAGTAAACCGCCTACGGTTCTGAGTTCCGGGTTCGACGTTCAGTGTTGAATGTTGAGCGTTGAATGTTTCGGTTTGCGCCGTCCCACCTCGGCGGCTACAAAGGATTCACATCATTCACGCAACCTATTTGGAGACATCGCATGACCCTGTTTGAAAAAATCATCGCCCGGCAAATCCCCTCGAAGATGGTGTATGAGGACGACTTGGTGTTTGCCTTTCACGACATTGCGCCGCAGGCGCCGGTCCACGTCCTGATCATTCCCAAGAAGCCCATCCCGCGCATCGCCGAAGCCACGGCGGCCGATCATCAGGTGCTCGGGCATCTGCTGCTCAAGGCGGCGGAGGTGGCGGAAAAGGTGGGCCTGAAAGCCGGCGGCTACCGGCTCGTCTTCAACAACGGCCCCGACGGCGGCGAAGCCGTGCCGCACCTGCATTGCCACATCCTTGGTGGACGGAAGATGAACTGGCCGCCGGGGTGAGTTGCAGATCGCTGGACGATTTTGTTCCACAAAGATTCGTGCAAATGTTCCACCTCGATATCGATCAAATAACAAATGAGGTGAGCACCGCCCCCAGCCGCTTGACTCCCTCCCGGATGTTCTCCTCGCTCGCGCCACCGAAGCTCAGCCGCATCTCGTGGGCGGGCTGGCGACGCGACGAATCCTCGGCATAGCACAGCACGCCGGGAACGTAGAAGACATCCTTCGCCAACGCGGCTTGGAACAGTTTCGACTTCGGACCCGTGGCCACGCCGCGCGGAAGTTTCGCCCAGAAATAAAGGCCGCCCGTCGCCTCTGCCCACTGCACTTCCGGCGGGAAATATTTCTGCAACGCCGCCCGCATCGTCGCCGCCTTGCGCGCGTAGCGTTGTTGCAAGGCGTGCAGATGATGTTCGTAACGTCCCGAAGCCAGGGCGCGCGCGAGCAGTTGCTGCAGGAGATTGGCCGACCCGAAGTCGTGGTTGCCCTTGATGCGCAGCACGGCGGTGAACAACGGCTCGGGCAACGCGCCGAAACCGATCCGCGCCCCGGTCGCAAACGGTTTGCTGTAAGTGCTGGTGTAAATGACCCGGTCGCCAAAACCTTTTGCCGCCAGGGCGGAGCGCTCGCCGAAAGCGCGGGAAGTTGCGTCTCCCTCTCCTCCCCCAAAGGAGGAGAGGGCTGGGGTGAGGAGGTTTAGTTTCTCAGATCCCCTCTCCCCGGCCCTCTCCCCGCTTGGGCGGGGCGAGTGAGAAGACTTTGAGTGGTTAACCGGTGGTTGATCAAGATCACCCGGCTTGGCAGACCATTTTGTCAAATGCCCGAAGCGCAGTTCGCGATACGCGGCGTCTTCGAGCAGGTAGATCGGGTGGCCGGCGGCGCGCTCGAACTTCTTCAACAGCTTCAACGCGGCAACCTTCTTGGCAAAGCTCGTGGTGATGCCGGTGGGATTTTGAAAGTAGCTGACCAGGTAAAGCGCCTTGAGCCGGGAAAGCTGTCCGCGCTTTTGCAGCGACGTCAGCAGCGCTTCGAGATGATCGAGGTCGAGTCCGTCGGCTTCCATGCGCACGCCGCGCGCCTGCACGCCGTGGCTTTGGAGAATGCCCAGATAAACAAAATAGGTCGGGTCCTCGACGATGACGATGTCGCCGGGATCGCACAGCGCCTCGGTGACCATGTAAAGGAACTGCTGCGAACCGTTGGTGATGAGCATCCGTTCCGACGAATACGCGGCGGCGGATTTCGCGCCGTCGAGGTGTTGCAGACGTCGCGCCGTGAGTTCGCGCAAGGTCGGGTCGCCTTGTGTCGTGCCGTATTGCAGGGCGGGCAGCGCGGATTTCCGGTGACGCAAGATGTCGCCGACCGTTTTGCTCACCTCGGCGACGGGCAGCGATTCGTTGTCGGTGAAACCGGCGGCGAGGGAGATGAGCTGGGGCCGCGACAGCGCGAGCTGCATCAGCCAGGAAATGGGCGGCGGACCGGTGCGACGGGCGAGCGAGGACAGCGGGGAGTTTTTCATGGCGCGGGCGTGGATTCGACGAGCTGCAAAAAGCTTTCGATGCCTTCCTCAAAGCGCACGGGATCTTCCAAGGCTTCGTTGTGGCCGTTCTGAATTTCCCAGAACAGCTTGGGCTGGTTGGCGGCGGCGAAGTTGGCCTCGGCGTGATGAAACGCGGCGACCTCGTCGGTGCGGCTGTGCATGACGAGGACCGGCAGCTTCAGACGCGGCAGCTTGGCGCGGGTGTCGTAGCGGATGGTGGCCAGCCAGCGGACCGGCAGCCAGGGAAAGAATTCCGCGCCGATGTCGGCAATGCTCGTGAAGGTGCTTTGCAGAACGAGGCCGCGCATGGGTTCGCGCAGGGAGAGTTCCGTCGCCACCGCGCCGCCGAGGGATTCCCCGTAGGCGATGAAGTCCTTGAAGCCGCGACCGCGCAGCCACGCGACGGAGGCCTGGGCATCAAGATAAGTGCCTTCCTCGCTTGGCCGGCCGCGGCTCCGGCCGAAGCCGCGATAGTCGAAGGCCAGGACCGCCACGCCGGCCCGTTGCCAGGCGCGGTAAAGATCAACGCGGTCGCTGATGGTGCCGGCGTTGCCGTGGCAGAGGATGACGGCGAAATGACCGCGGGGGGAATTGGTGCGTGCGGCAAAATACCAGGCGTTGATGGCCACGCCGTCCTTGGTGGTGAGCGTCAGGTCTTCAAACGGCTGCGCCGCCGCGATGTCCGCCGGATCCATCGCGCGTCGTCCGGGATGATACACCTGACTGTGTTCGAACCAGCGCAGCAGCATAAAAAGAATGGCGCACAGGATGACGAGCCGGAGTAGGCTTCGCCGCCGGTTGGGGCGCTTCTTCATCAATGCAGCCTGCCAGAGCGGTGAAGGCGGCGCCAGTGTTCTTGCGGCCGGAAAATCTCCGGGACACTTGTCAGGCCGGGAAGGGAAAGTTAAATCTGGAGGCGTGAGCAGTGAATCCAATCCCGAGGCGTGTCCTTTGAAAGATGGAGAGAAACCGGAAGGCGTTTCCGGCGAGCATTGGCGCTGGTGTCCGAACTGCGGGCACGAGCTGCACAACGAGAAGTGCAAGCTGCGGTGTCCGCGCTGCCATTACTTCATGAGCTGCTCGGATTTTGACTGACCGGCGCGGCGCGCAGCACCTGCAGCGCGGCCAGGGCGGCGGCGCTTTCCGCAAGTTTCTTGCTCTTGCCGGTGCCGCGCGCGAGTTCCTTTCCTTCGTGATTGACCCGGCATTCAAACACGCGGTCGTGGTCCGGGCCGCTGACGGAGACGACTTCGTACTGCGGGGCCGGGGCGGCCGAGCCTTGCAGCAGTTCCTGCAAGTCGCCCTTGGGATTGTCGAGGTTCGGCAGCTCGCTGAACTGCCCGAGGTCCCCGGCAAATTCCCGCAGGACGAATTCACGGACCACGTCAAACCCCCCGTCCAGATACAGCGCGCCCAGCACCGCTTCGTAGCCATCGGCCAGGGACGAGGAGCGTTCGCGTCCCCCGCTGGTTTCCTCGCCGCGGCTCAGCAGCAGGTGCCGGCCGAGTTCGAGCTGCCGCGCGCGGGCCGCCAGGGAACGGCTGTTGACGAGCTGCGCGCGCGCCTGGGTGAGCGGGCCTTCGCCATAGGCGGGAAACTTGTCGTAGAGTTCGCGGGTCAGCACGAGTTCGAGCACGGAGTCGCCGAGGAACTCCAGCCGCTGGTTCGTCTGCGAGGCGGTGTTCGCCTCATGGGCAATGGACGGATGCGTGAGCGCGAGCCGGAGCAGTTCGATGTTTTGGAACCGGTATCCGAGGCGGGCTTGAAGTTCCGGGAGGTCTGACACGTGCGGAACAGTTAGCTTGCCGCTGCGGCCGCGTTGGGTTCCGCCGCCGGCGCGGGAGCTTCCGCCGGGGCATTCTCCGCCGGGGCGGCCGGGGGATTGAAGCCGTGTTCGAGCAGGTTCGCGACATCGTGCTGCACCTGGGCGAGCTGGTTCAACTGGAGATTGGGATCGACGATGGTGAAGACATCGCCGGTCTTGGGCTGTTCATAGACGAACACGCGGAGGCCGTCGCGGGTGAACTGGTCCTTGATCTTGAGGAGCCGTTTGCGTTCGAGCATCACGGCCAGAATGTAGGCGGCGGGAACGTGCTTGGGATCGTTGAGCTCAATGAGCTTGCGCAGGAGCGTCTCGGCGGTCTCCTTCTGGATGGCCTCGGGCGCCTGGGCGGGCGGGGAGTTGTAAACCCCCTGCCATTGCGAGATGAAACCCTTCTTGTCGCGGGCTTCGCTGAACTGCTGCTCCCAGCAGCCGGCGCAGATGTCCGAACGGCGCAGCTCGGAGCGCTCCTCGAAGAGCATGGTGTGATACGACTCCTTGTCGGCAAACGACTTCGCGCAGGCTTCGCAGCCGTGACCGCGGGACTGGATGTTCCATTCGGTGATCAAGCGGGGCGAAGATAACCCGCCGTCCGCCGGGACGGCAATATCATTTGGGTCGTGTTCGCGTTCTGGGGGATTTCTGACGTGAATTGGAGTTGCGGCGGCGCCCCGGAATTTCTTCTAATGCTGGACACCTAAAAGCATGACCTCGAAACGCCATCAGGCGCTGGTCGCGTCCGCGACCCGCCGACCCGGAAATCTCCCGCGGGTCTGACGTTTTCGAATCTCCGGAATCATCACCCATGAAAACCTGCCTCACCCCTCGTTGCGCCCTGCTCTGGTTGCTGCTGGTCGGCGGCGCGGTCAACGTCCCGGCCGCGCTCACCCATCGCTGGAGCTTCAATGAAACCTCCGGCACCAATTTCGCCGACAGCATCGGCGGGCTGAACGCCTCGGTGGTCGTCAGCAATGGCGGTGGCGGCTACACCCTGACCGGCAGCGCCGTGCGGCTCGATGGCGGCACCCGGGCGACGGCCGATTACGTCAGCATTCCCGCCGCGGCCTTCAGCGGTCTGACGAACGCCACCATCGAAATCTGGGCGACGCCCCATTCGTTTCCGAACTGGGGCCGGCTCATTGAAATCGGAGAAGGCGACGCCACGCCGAATCCCACCACCAACAATTTCCGCCTGAGCTGGTCCATTGCGCTCGATGGCAACCAACAGCGGTTTGGTCTGCGGCCCTTTGCGCAGTCCGACAGCGCCTTGGTCACGGCGGTCGGCCAGATGTATCATTACGCCATCGTCTGGACCACCAACGGCGGTCCCGGCGGCCAGGCGCAGATCAGCTGGTATCGCGACGGCAATTTCATCACCAACCAGAACGTCGGCACCGCCACCATCGGCTTCCTCAACAACCTCGCCAATCGCGCCGTCTGGCTGGGACGTTCCTCGTTCCCGGCCGACGATTCAGCCAATGCCTCGTATCAGGAGATGCGGATTTACAACCACGCCCTGACGCCGGCGGAGATTGCGTTGAACACCTTGAAAGGCCCGGACAACACCGGCCCGAACGGCGTGGACGGCCTGCAGCATCGCTGGAGCTTCTCGGAAACCAACGGCAGCACCCTTGCCGATTCCGTCGGCGCGGCCACGGGCCAGATTGTTCGACCGGGCGGCGGCGGCGGGGCCGGGGTGGTGACGAACGGACAGCTCCGCCTGTTCGGCGGCGCGAAGGGAACCTCGGACTACGCGGCCTTCCCCGGCGGCCTGTTGAACGGGTTGAATGACGTCACCATTGAAGCCTGGGCCACGCCGGTCAGCGCCATGAACTGGAGCCGCATCTGGGACTTTGGCTCCGGCGTGGACAACGCCAACACCTGGTTTCTTTCCTTCGTCCAGGGCACCGCCATCAACCAGCAGCGCATGGAATTTGTCCCCTATACCATCAACACCGCGCTCGCCACGGCCTTGAACCAGCAATACCACTACGTCGGTGTCTGGAGCACCAACGGCGGGACCGCCGGCGGCGGCCGCATGGCGTGGTACCGCGACGGCGTGCTCGCCGGCGAAATCGACACCGGCACGACCACGCCCGCCGCCGTGAATGACGACGCCTTCTGGCTCGGCCGCTCCTCGTGGCCGGACGACACCGCCAACGCCTTCTTCAATGAGCTGCGCATCTACAACCGCGCGTTGACACCGGCGGAAATCAATTACAGCCGGCTCAACGGCCCGGACAACGTCACCATCCCGCCGGTGAACACGGTCGCCGACACCGCCACGCTGAATCCCGGGGCGAAGGTGTTGATCAACGTGCTGGCCAATGACACCGGCGCCGCCGCCAATCCGGCCAGCGTCCAGGTGCTCGCCGCCCCCGCCCACGGCAGCGCCGTCGTGAAACCGGACGGCAAAATCATTTACACCCACAACGGTGATCCCGGCGCCTCCGACTCGTTCACCTACCGTGCGGCGAATTATGCCGGCAGCAATTCCGCCGTCGCCGCCGTGACGCTGACCATCACCAACGCCCTGCGGCTCGCCGCCACGTCCTTGACCCTGCCACCCGCCGCGCCGCCCGCGAGTTACGGGTTTGTCGAGGCGTTTCCCGGCCTCGTCTTCGAGGACGCCATGGCCATCGCCACGCCGCCGGGCCGCACCAACCAGATCTTCGTCGTCGAACGGCGCGGCCGGATTTCCTACATCCCCGACATCAATGCCGCGACGCCGCAGCGCATCGTCATGATGGACATCGTCAACCAGATGGCATTTGACGACACCGCGCAGGGCGAGCTGGGTTTGCAAAGCATGGCCTTTCATCCGGGCTTCGCGACCAACGGATTTTTCTACGTGTTTTACACGGCGCCTGGCTCGCCCTACTTCGACCGCTTGTCCCGGTTCACCGCCAACCCGAACACGTTGACCGTGGACACGAACACCCAGGTGCGGCTCTTCGATGTGGTGGACCAGGTGTTCAACCACAACGGCGGCGACCTCCATTTCGGAACGGACGGCTACCTTTACATCGGGCTCGGCGACGAGGGCGACCAATACAACTTCCGCCAGAACGCCCAGCGCATTGACAAGGATCTGTTCTCCGCACTGCTGCGCATTGACGTGGACAAGCGTCCGGGAAATCGCGAGCCGAAGCCGTCCGCGAACACCACCACCATCTACACGAACGCCTCCGGGCTGGCGTTCTACTCGATTCCTGCCGACAACCCGTTTGTATCCGCGACCAACTTTCTCGGGAGTCCCATCAACACGAACCAGCTCCGCGCGGAAATCTTCGCGCCGGGCTTCCGCCACATCTGGCGCTTCTCGATTGATGAACCCACCGGCGAAATCTGGGTGGGCGATGTCGGCCAGGATTCCTACGAGGAAATCGACATCGTCACCAACGGCGGCAACTACGGCTGGGCCTACAACGAAGGTTTCTCCAACACCATCGCGCTCTATCCGACGCAGACCACCCTGCTCTCCAATCCGCCGCCGAGCTATGTTCCCGTTCCGCCGCTCTATAGCTATCCTCATACTGGGCTGGCCGGCGATCCGCAGTTCAAGGGTAACTCCGTCACCGGCGGATTTGTCTATCGCGGCAGCAAGATTCCCGAGCTCTACGGTGCCTACATCTTCGGCGACTTTGTCTCGACGCATGTCTGGGCCTTGTGGCGCACGAACAATTCCGTCCGCGTGGAGCGTCTGGGCGGCATCGTGGCCGCAGCGGGTTTTGGCCGTGATCCCGGCAATGGGGATGTCCTGGTGGCCAACTACGTGATGAACCGCATTGACCGGCTCGTGCGCGTGGGTGCCAGCGACACCGGTTTCCCGCAAAAGCTCAGCGACACCGGCGCATTTGCCGACCTCACCGATCTGTCGCCCAATCCGGGCTTGGTGAACTACGATCCCATCGTTCCCTTCTGGTCCGACAACGCCATCAAGCGGCGCTGGTTCGGCATTCCCAACCTCACCGATACCGTCACGCACGTCACCGACGGCAACTGGACCCTGCCCGCCGGCATGGTCTGGGTGAAGCATTTCGACATCGACTACGAGCGCGGCAATCCGGCGACGCGGCACCGGCTCGAAACCCGTTTTCTGGTGAAGACCACGAACAGCGTCTATGGCGTCAGTTATGCCTGGAACGCCGCGGGCACGGAAGCCTTTCTGGTTCCCGACGGCGGCACGAACTTCAACCTCACCATCACCAACGGACTCACCACGGTCGTCCAGCCCTGGGGCATTCCGTCGCGCAGTGAATGTCTTGCCTGCCACACCACCGTGGGCGGCCAGGCGCTGAGCTACAACACCCGTCAGCTCAACCAGACCGCCACGATGAACGGCCAGACGGGCAACCAGCTTTCTCTGTTGAGCGCGGCCGGCTATTTTGCCAACGCCGTTCCCGCTCCGCAGACGTTGCCGGCGTTTTCGCGGGCGAACGATGCCGCCATCAGCCTGGAACACCGCGTCCGCTCCTATCTCGCCGTGAACTGCGTCCAATGCCATCAGCCCGGCGGCACCGGACCGTCTTCGTGGGATGCCCGGGCGTGGCTTTCGCTCGATGCCACGTCGCTGCTGTACGGCGCGCCCAACAACAACGCCGGCAATCCGCTCAACCAGTTCGTTGTTCCCGGCGACCCCGCGCATTCCGTCATCCTGCAACGAATCCGCGCGAACGGTTTCAGCCGCATGCCGCCGCTGGCCACCGCGGTGATTGACGAGGCGGCGACCAATCTTCTGCACGCGTGGATCAGCACCGAACTGACCAACCGCCAGACGTTCGCCCAATGGCAGCTGGCCAACTTCGGTTCCACCAATTCGGCCAACGCCCTGGCTGCTTCCGATCCCGACGGCGACGGCGCGAACAATTTCTACGAGTATCTGACGCAGACCTCTCCCACCAACGCCCTGCCCGCGCCGTGGACCATCACGATTGATCAGGCCACCGGCACGGTTGCGGTCCGCTTTCAGCGGCTGGCGAATCTCGGCTTCCTGGTCGAGACCAGCCCCAACTTCGCGAGTTGGCAGACGTGGAATGTCCCGAGCAACCGGCTCTGGTTCAGCGCGACGAACTTCCCCGACACCATCACGGGACCACTGGCGGCGACGAACCAGTTCTTCCGCGTCCGGATCTTCGAGCCGTGAAGCCGGGACGGTCGCCATCGGCAACCCTGTTCGCGTTCTGGGGGTTTTATGACGTGAATTGGAGTTGCGCCGGGTCGGGCGAATTTCTCTAATTCGTCAACTGTCACAATAAGCAAACGACAAAAACGCTTCCGCGTCCGCAGTGGACGCCGGGGCAAACCTATGACCTGTACATTGAAACACCTTTGGGGGTTCGCCGCCGGCGGACTGGCAACTTTCACCCTGGCGCACGCGGCGGATTATCCGGTGCAGCCGGTTCCTTTCACCTCGGTGAAGATTACTGGCGGTCTCTGGCACGCGCGGCAGGAAACCAACCGCCAGATGACGCTGCCGTTTGCCATCCAGCAGTGTGAAGCCTCGAAGCGCCTGGACAACTTTGATCTCGCCGCCGAAACCCTGCGGCGCCGGGCCGCCGGGGAGACGAACTTTCAGAACAAGCCGCTGACGATTTATCCCTTCGATGACACCGACCCCTATAAGACCATCGAGGGCGGCGCGTATTGTCTTAGCCTCGGGGCCGACCCGGCCTTGCAGGCCAAGCTGGACGCGTTCATCGCGCGCATCGGTGCGGCCCAGGAGCCGGACGGTTACCTTTACAGCTTCCGCACCATGCATCCGGAGTCGCCCGCTCATAACTGGGTGGGCCGCGAACGCTGGGTGAAGGATCCCGACCTCAGCCACGAACTTTACAACCTCGGCCATCTCTACGAGGCCGGCGCCGCGTATTACCAGGCCACCGGCCAGACCAATCTTTTGAACATCTGTCTCCGCAGCGCGGAACTGCTCGAACACGATTTCGGCGACGGCCAGCGGCGCATTGCTCCCGGACATCAGGTCGTCGAAATGGGACTGGCCAAGCTGTACCGCGCCACCGGTGACCGGCGCTGGATTGACCTCGCCAAGTTTTTCCTCGATGTCCGCGGACCGCGCGGCAATCCCTACAACCAGCAGCATCTGCGGGTGGTTGACCAGACCGAGGCCGTTGGCCACGCCGTGCGGGCGAATTACATGTATGCCGGCATGGCGGATGTTGCCGCGCTCACCGGCGACACCAACTACCTCACAGCCATCGAAAAAATCTGGGACAACGTCGTTTCCCGGAAATGGCATCTCACCGGCGGCTGCGGCGCCCTGGCCAATGGCGAGGCGTACGGCAAGAACTACGAACTGCCCAGCAACTGCTACAACGAAACCTGCGCCGCCGTGGCGTTTCTGTTTTGGAATCACCGGATGTTTCTGATGACCGGCGACGCCAAATACATGGATGCCTTCGAACGCACGCTCTACAACGGCTTCAACAGCGGTGTCTCCCTGTCCGGCGACCGGTTCTTCTATCCCAACCCCCTGCAATACGACGGCGTGGCGAAGAACAACCACGGCTTTGCCGGACGCGCCCCGTGGTTTGGCTGCGCCTGCTGTCCGCCGAACGCGCTGCGGTTGATTGCCTCCCTCGGCGGTTATTTCTACGCGGTGAAAGATGACCACCTGTTCGTCAATCTCTACGCCCAAAGCCAGGGCGAGGCGGCTGTGGCGGGCAACAAGATCCAGCTCCGGCAAACCGCGAACTATCCGTGGGACGGCAAAATCAAACTCGAAGTGTCTCCCGCCAAAGCCGGCACGTTCACCCTCAGCCTTCGCATTCCCGGCTGGGTTCAGGGACATCCCGTGCCCGGCGATCTTTACACCTACGAAGACTCCGACGCGGCGAAATGGACCGTGCGCGTGAACGGCAAAAAAGTAGCCGCAAACCTCGACCATGGATATTTGCCCATCGCCCGCACCTGGAAAGCCGGCGACGTCGTTGAATTGGATTTCCCCATGCCGGTGCGCCGGGTGCTGGCCAGTGAACACGTCGCGGCGTTGCGCAGTCAGGTGGCCTTGGAACGCGGCCCGTTGGTCTATTGCCTCGAAGACGTCGGCAACACCAACGTTCTCGGTGCGGTTCTGCCGGACAACGCCAAGATCAAGGTTCAGTGGCGCGGCGATTTGCTCGGCGGCATCAACGCGCTGAGCATCGCGTCCGCTCAGACCAAAGTCTCAACCAACCCGCCGACGGCCGCGAATTTTACTGCCATTCCGTATTACACTTGGAACAATCGCGGCAATGTTCCCATGACGGTTTGGATGAAACGCTCAGAGAAATAATTTATGGCCACTCAATACACCATCGGTCTCGACTACGGCACGAACTCCGTTCGCGCCCTCATCGTCAATGTCGCCAACGGCGCGGAAGTCGCCGCCGCCGTCTGGGGTTACTCGCACGGCACGGCCGGCGTCATCCTCAGCCGCGACCCGAACCTCGCGCGTCAGCATCCGGCGGATTATCTCCAAGGCGCAGAAATCACCATCAAACAGGCGCTCGCCACGGCGAAGAAGACCGTCAAAGGTTTCAACGCCGGCCAGGTCATCGGCATCGGCGTGGACACCACGGGCAGCACACCGTTGCCGGTGGGCAAGGACGGCCAGCCGCTGGTGTTCCAGAAGAAGTTCGCGAATCATCCCGCCGCGATGGCGTGGCTGTGGAAGGATCACACCGGCATCGCCGAGGCCGCCGAGATCACCGCGCTCGCCAAGAAGATGCGCCCGCAATATCTCGCCAAGTGCGGTGGCACGTATTCGAGCGAATGGTTCTTCAGCAAGATCCTGAAATGCCTCCGCAGTGCGCCGGAAGTGTTCAACGCCGCGCATTCGTGGATCGAACTGTCCGACCTCGTTCCCGCCGCGCTGACCGATACATTGCATCCGGACAAGTTCATCGCCGGCATCTGCGCCGCCGGTCACAAGGCGATGTATAGCGCGTCGTGGGGCGGTTATCCCGACAAGGCATTTCTCTCGAAGCTGCACCCGAAGCTCGGCGCGTTGCGCGACCGTTTGCCGAAGCGCGTGCTCGCGGTGGATTCCGCCGTCGGCACGCTCACGGCGGATTGGGCCAAGCGCACCGGTCTGTCGGCGGGCATTCCTGTGACGGTCGGCGCGTTCGACGCGCACACTGGAGCGATCGGTGCGGGCGTGAAACCCGGCACGTTGGTGAAGATCATCGGCACGAGCACGTGCGACATCAGTGTGCGCGTGAACACCGCCAAACTCGCGGACATCCCCGGCGTGTGCGGCATCGTGGACGGCAGCGTTGTTCCCGGTTACTTCGGCATCGAAGCTGGCCAATCCGCCGTCGGTGACATGTTCAACTGGCTGGTGAATTACATTCAACCGGGCGGCGAGAAAGCCGGTTCGCATGAAGAACTCACGAAGGGCGCGCTGAAACTTCAGCCCGGCGAAAGCGGTTTGCTCGCGCTCGACTGGAACAATGGCAATCGCACCGTGCTCGTGGACCAACAGCTCACCGGCCTGCTCGTCGGCCAGACGCTTTACACGACGCCGGCGGAAGTCTATCGCGCGCTCGTCGAGGCGACGGCTTACGGCGCGTTGACCATCATCAATCGTTACGAGGAATACGGCGTGAAGATTTCCGAAGTGGTGAACTGCGGCGGCATCGCGGAGAAAAGCCCGCTCGTCATGCAGACCTACGCGGACATCACGGGGCGTCCGATGAAGATTTCCCGCTCGGCGCAGACCTGCGCGCTCGGCTCGGCCATCGCCGCCGCGGTCGTCGCGGGCGCGCACAAGGACTTTGCCGCCGCGCAGAAGAAGATGACCGGCCTCAAGCCGACCGTTTACAAACCGAACCAGAAGGCCCACGCGGTTTACAAGCAACTCTACGCGCTCTACAAACAACTCCACGACGCCTTCGGCACGAAGCAGTGGAACGGCAATCTGTATGGCGTGATGAAGAAGCTGATCGATATTCGGGACAAGGCTCGAAAATGAACCACAAAGACACAGAGTCACAGAGAGGAAATTGTTTTCTCCGTGCCTCTGTGACTCCGTGGTAAAAAAATTTATGCTCGAACAATTAAAAGCTGAAGTGTGTCAGGCGAACCTGGATCTGGTCGCCGAAGGTTTGGTCATCCAGACGTGGGGCAACGCCAGTGCAGTGGACCGCGCGAGCGGCGTGATGGTCATCAAGCCGAGCGGCGTGCCGTATTCGGAGATGAAACCGCAGCACATGGTCTGCGTGTCGCTCGCAACCGGCAAGGTCGTCGAGGGCAAGCTCAAGCCCAGCTCCGACACCGACACCCACCTGATTCTTTACCGCGCGTTTCCGAAGATCGGCGGCGTAGTGCACACGCACAGTCTGTTCGCGACGTCCTGGGCGCAAGCGTGCCAGCCGTTGCTGGCTTACGGCACGACGCAGGCGGATTATTGGTATGGCGACGTGCCTTGCACCCGTTTGCTGAAGCCGAAGGAGATCGTGGATGATTACGAAGCCAACACCGGCCATGTCATCGTCGAGACGTTCAAAAAGCTCAAGTTCGATCCGATGCAGCATCCCGCCGTGCTCGTCGCGAGCCACGGTCCGTTCACGTGGGGCAAGGACGTGCATGACGCCGTTCACAACGCGAGCGTGCTGGAGTTCATCGCCAAGCTGAACAGCGAGACGCTCCGCATCAATCCCAAGACCAAGCCGATGCAGTCCGTGCTGTTGAACAAGCACTTCATGCGCAAGCACGGCCCGAAGGCGACCTACGGCCAGAAATGATTTTCCGACAACCACTCGAACACTCAAACACCCATAACATTATGAAAAACCTCAAACACCTGCTGTGCCTCGCGGCTTTGGCGAGCACTGTCACCGTCGCTTCCGCGGCGGACAAAAAGATCGTCGTCGGCTTCTCGCAGATCGGCGCGGAAAGCGGCTGGCGCACGGCTAACACGGATTCCATCAAGTCCGAAGCCGCCAAGCGCGGCATCGACCTCAAGTTCGCCGACGCGCAGCAGAAGCAGGAGAACCAGATCAAGGCGCTCCGTTCGTTCATCGCCCAGGGCGTGGACGTGATTGCGTTCTCGCCGGTCGTGGAAACGGGCTGGCAGCCGGTGCTGACCGAAATCAAGAAGGCAAAGATTCCCGTCGTGCTCACCGATCGTGCGGTGAAGGTCACGGATGATTCGCTCTACGTCACGTTCATCGGTTCGGATTTCGTGGAGGAAGGTGTGCGCGCTGGTGAATGGCTCGCCAAAGCCACCGGTGGCAAAGCGGTCATCGCCGAACTCGTCGGCACGCCCGGCAGCGCCCCGGCCAATGACCGCAAGAAAGGTTTTGAGCAGGTCCTTGCCAAAAATCCCGGCATGAAGATCATCAAATCTCAGAGCGGCGATTTCACCCGCGCCAAAGGCAAGGAAGTCATGGAATCGTTCTTGAAGAGCCCGGAAGCCAAGAGCATCACTGCGCTCTTCGCGCATAACGACGACATGGCACTCGGCGCGATTCAGGCGATGGAAGAAGCCGGCATCAAGCCCGGCAAAGACATCCTCATCGTTTCCATTGACGGCGTGAAAGGCGCGTTTGAAGCGATGGCGGCGGGCAAGCTGAACTGCACTGTGGAATGCAATCCGCTGATCGGACCGCAGCTCTTCGACGCCGTGGAAGCCGTGATGGCCAAGAAGCAGTTGCCCAAGCGCACCGCGGTGCAGGAAGGCGTTTACGAGCAATCGCAGGCCACGGCGGAATTGCCGAACCGCAAGTATTGATAGAGATTCGCAACCACGGATGGACACAGAGGAACACGGATGAGAATCCGGCTCAAAATTCTGTGTTCATCCGCCCGGCTCTTGGTTGAAAGCAATTTACAATGGGCGCATACGAAACATCGGACCTGCAGCTTGGAGGACAACCAAAGCTGATTTTGAAAGCTGAAACGGAGAAGGTCATTGGTTTTGCGTTCGACGTCCTCAATGAGGTCGGGCATGGGCTGCATGAGAAGATCTATGAAAATGCGCTGACCGTTTTGTTCAAGCAGAGTGGCATTGCCTTTGACCAACAGCGCCGGTTTGCAGTCCGATTTCGCGGCGAGGAAGTCGGTGAATTCGTTCCCGATTTGATCGCTTTCGGTTCGGTAATCGTGGACACGAAGGTGATTGATCGGATCACAGACTTGGAACGTGGCCAGATGCTAAATTATCTGCGCATCACCAGACTGCGAGTCGGTTTGATTGTAAACTTCAAAAAGCCAAAACTGGAATTTGAGCGCCTGGTCTTATGAGTTTGTATCCGTGTATATCAGTGTTCATCCGTGGTTAATTTTCAGATGATCAATGACCATCATTCGCTGCTGGAGATTCGCGGACTGGCGAAGAGTTTTCCGGGCGTGAAAGCCTTGCAAGGGGTGGACTTCACCGTGCGACGCGGCGAAGTCCACGCCCTGATGGGCGAAAACGGCGCAGGCAAGAGCACGCTCATCAAAGTACTCACCGGCGTTTATCAGCGTGATGGCGGCACGGTGCGACTCGACGGCGTGGATGTGAACGCCGATTCGCCGAAGTCCGCCGAAGCGCTGGGCATCAGCACGGTCTATCAGGAGGTCAATCTCATCCCGCATCTGTCGGTTGCGGAAAACATCTGTCTTGGTCGCCAGCCCACGCGATTCGGAATGATTCGCTGGGGCGCGATGGCGAAACGCGCCGTGGCGGCCCTGGCTCGCGTGGACATCAAGCTCGATGTCACGCAGCCCGTCTCGTCGTATTCCATCGCCGTTCAGCAAATGGTGGCGATTGCGCGGGCGCTGGATATTTCGGGCAAGTTGCTCGTGCTCGACGAACCGACTTCCAGCCTCGACGAAAAGGAAGTGGAAGAGTTGTTCAAGGTCATCCGCAAATTGCGCGCGGAAGGTTTGGGCATCGTCATCGTCACGCATTTCATGGATCAGGTGTATGCGATTTCGGATCGCATCACGGTGCTGCGCGATGGCCAGCTCGTCGGCGAATTTGAAACGGCCAAGCTGCCGCGCACGGAACTCGTCAGCAAAATGATCGGCAAAGAACTTTCGCAAGTTCCCGCCGTCGATCATGCCGACGCTGGCGAAGTTCAGTCGAAACGCGAGGTCTTGGTTGAGTTGAAAAACTACGGTCGCGCCGGTTCGGTGACGAACATGAATCTCACCATCGGCAAAGGCGAAGTGGTCGGCTTGGCTGGCTTGCTGGGTTCAGGTCGCACGGAAACGGCGCGCTTGATCTTCGGTGTGGATAAAGCGCAGACGGGCGAGATGTTGCTTGAGGGCAAGCCGACGCAATTCAGTTCGCCGCGGCAGGCGATTCGCGCAGGCTTTGCATTCACGCCCGAGAATCGCAAGGTTGACGGCATCATTCCGCGTCTTTCCATCCGCGAAAACATCGTGCTCGCGTTGCAGGCGCGGCAAGGCGCGTTGAAAACCATTTCCCGCAAGGAACAGGAAGAACTGGCGGACAAATACATCAAGCTCATCGGCATCAGCACGCCGGGCGCGGAGCAGCTGGTGGTGAACCTGAGCGGCGGCAACCAGCAGAAGGTGCTGCTCGCCCGCTGGCTCGCCACGCAGCCGCGGCTGTTGATTCTGGATGAACCCACGCGCGGCATCGACGTCGGCGCGAAGGCGGAAATCTTGAAGCTCGTGCAGTCGCTGCAAGAGCAGGGGATGTCGATCTTGTTCATCAGCTCGGAATTGGAAGAGGTCGCGCGCGATTCGCAGCGCGTGGTTGTGTTGCGCGACCGTCAGAAAGTCGGTGAATTGACAGGCTCACAAATCTCGGAAGAAAACATCATGCACACCATCGCGGGACATGCGACGAAATGAACATCCAACTTCCAACATTCAACACCGAACATCCAAGCGAAGTCGTGTGCAAGCTTGCTACATTGGCGGTTGGATGTTCGGTGTTGGGTGTTGAATGTTTCCTCCTTTCCAACTTACGTAACCGGTAATGGTAACCGATCTAAAAAACGCGAAGTGCGCTGGTGGCATAGTTCGATCTGGCCTGTGGCCGGGACTGACGCTGCTGCCGCTGTTCAACCCGTTCTTCACCCAGGGATCTTTCCATGTCGAGGTTCATGACGGCCGGCTGTATGGCGTGCTGACGGACATCCTGAATCACGGGTCGAAGGTGATGCTGCTTCGATTGGCATGGCGTTGGTCATCGCGACGGGCGGTGTGGATTTATCGGTTGGCGCGGTGATGGCGACTTCCGGCGCGGTCGCGGCGCAGCGCATCAATCACGCGGCGTGCCTTTCCCCATGGTGATTCTCGCCGCGGGTGGCAGTGGTGGTTCTGGCGGGTTGTTGGAATGGCTTGCTGGTCGGGGGTTCGTGCGCAGCCGATCGTGGCGACCTTGATTTTGATGGTCGCGGGTCGCGGGGTGGCGCAACTCATCACGGACGGCCAGATCATCACGTTCACGGACGAGCGCTTGACCTACGTCGGCAATGGAAGCTTGTTCGGGCTGCCATTTCCTGTCTGGCTCAGCCTTGCGCTGCTCGGGGTGACGGTGCTGCTGACGCGCAAGACGGCCGTCGGGCTTTTTATTGAATCGGTCGGCGACAACCAAACCGCCAGCACCTATGCCGGCGTGAACGCCTCGTCGGTCAAATTTCTGGTTTATGTCTTCTCCGGTTTGTGCGCGGGCCTGGCGGGCCTGGTGGCGGCCTCGAACATCAAATGCGCCGACTCGAATCACGCGGGATTGTTTCTCGAACTGGACGCGATTCTCGCGGTGGTCGTCGGCGGGACTTCTTTGACGGGCGGAAGGTTTTATCTCGCCGGTGCAATCGTTGGCGCGTTGTTCATCCAGACGCTGACCACCACGATGTATATGCGTAACGTCAGTGCGGACATCGCGCCCGTCCCGAAAGCACTGGCCATTCTCGCGGTGTGCCTGCTGCAATCGCCCAAACTCCGGACACAACTCGGCGCATTGTTCCAAAGAAAGTCCGCATGAAGCTGCCTGTTTCAACCAAGTATGTTCCGCTGCTGGCCACGGCGCTGGTGCTGATGGGGCTTTATACGCTCGGCTGCGTGTCGTTCGACAACTTCGGCTCGCTGCGAGTGCTGGTGAATCTGGCCGGCGACAATGCCTTCCTCGGCGTGGCGGCCGTGGGCGCGACGTTTGTGATTCTCTCCGGCGGCATTGATCTGTCGGTCGGTTCCGTGGTGGCGTTTACCAGCATCCTGATTGCGGCGGTGGTGGAGAAAGGGATGAATCCCCTGCTGGCGATTGCCTTGGCGCTCGGCCTTGGTGCGCTGTTTGGAACCTTGATGGGCTTGTTGATCCGGGTGTTTCAACTCCCGCCGTTTCTGGTGACGCTGGCGGGCATGTTTTTGGCGCGCGGCATGGGCTTCCTCATCGCGCCGCAGTCCGTCGGCATCACGCATCCGTTCTTTCTGGAAAAAATTTCCGAAGGGCTCGCCATCCCGCTGAATGACAAGGTCAGCATTCCGTTCACGGCGACCTGCTACGTGGGAATCTTCCTCATCGCGCTGTTCGTGGCGCATTATACCAAGTTCGGCCGCTTCATCTATGCGCTAGGTGGTGATGAGCAATCCTCGACGCTGATGGGACTGCCGGTGGCGCGCACGAAGGTTATGATCTACGCCGTGTCGGGTTTCTGCTCGGCGCTGGCCGGCGTCATCTACACCTTTTACACGCAGTCGGGCGATCCGGCTTCGTGCGTGGGACTGGAGCTCGATGCCATCGCCGCCGTGGTGATTGGCGGCACGCTCCTGAGCGGCGGCGTTGGTTTCATGGCGGGAACGTTGATGGGTGTGCTGATTCTTGGTTTGATCCAAACCTTGATCACGTTCAAGGGCGACCTGAACACCTGGTGGACCAAGATCGTCATTGGCGCATTGGTGCTGGCCTTCATTCTGTTGCAGAATTTCATCGCCAATGCCTCGGCGCGATTGAAGGCGAAGCACTGAATCCGTGGGCGGGCCTTGGAAACATTTGCTTCACAAAGGAAACGCCGGCGGGCTACCATGACGAGCATTACTCCGGACGCCGCCTCAACAAGTCTGCCGGCCCGGTGTCGCCTGAAAAAATTATGAGCAACCAAACCTTCAAGGCCTATCTCATCTTTCTGGGAGTTGGCATCACCGCCCTGTTTCTCACGGGGTGTCAGATCAACAACGGGGCAGCCTCTGGAAGCGTTTCGCGCAAGGACTTCGGCAAAACCGCCGACGGCCAGACGGTGGAAATCTTCACCCTGCGCAATGCGAAAGGCATGGAGGCGCAGATCATGACCTATGGCGGCATCGTCACCTCGCTGAAGGTCCCTGACCGCAACGGCAAGCTGGACGATGTCGTGCTGGGCTACGACAACCTCGGCCCGTATCTCACGAACAATCCCTACTTCGGCGCGTTGATCGGCCGTTACGGCAACCGCATCGCCAACGGAATGTTCACCCTCGACGGCCACACCTACAGCCTGCCGCAGAACAACGGCCCGAACAACCTGCACGCCGGCCCGAACGGTTTTGACCGCGTCGTCTGGGAATCCACCAAGGCGCTGGCCACCGACCGGACCGCGTCGCTCAAGCTCAGCTACCTGAGCAAGGACGGCGACCAGGGCTTTCCCGGCAATCTCAAGGTCACGGCGGTTTATACCCTCACCGAGGACAACGCCCTGCGCGTGGATTTCTCCGCGACGGCGGACAAGCCGACGGTCGTCAATCTCACCCACCATTCCTATTTCAACCTCGCCGGGCAGGGGGACATCCTGAACCACGAGGTGGTCATCAACGCCGACCGTTTCACGCCGGTGGATGCCAACCAGATTCCCACCGGCGAACTGCGCCCGGTCAAAGGCACGCCGTTCGACTTCACCACGGCGCGGAAGATTGGCGAGCGCATTGATGACAACGACGAACAAATCCACCTCGGTGCGGGCTATGACCACAACTGGGTGCTGAACAAGAAGCCCCTTGAAATGGGATTTGTCGCGAGCGCCTACGACGCCGGCAGCGGACGTTTCCTGGAAGTCTTCGCCACCGAGCCCGGCACGCAGTTTTACACCGGAAACTTTCTCACCGGGATGACCGGCAAGTACGGCCAGACCTATCCGCGGCGCTCCGGCTTCTGCTTTGAGCCGCAGCATTTCCCCGACTCGCCCAACAAGCCGAAGTTTCCCTCCACCGTGCTCCGGCCCGGCCAGGTTTTCAAAAGCACCCTGATCTATAAATTTTCCGTGAAATAACCACGCACCAAACATGAAACTCAAACAGCTCCCCCTCACCCTGACTTCCATTGTGCTCGCGCTGGCCTTGTCCGGCTGCGGCAACGAATCCAAGCCCGCGGCCGACGGCGCCAAGCCCGCCGGCAAAAAGCTCAAGCTCGCCTTCGTCTCCAACAACGCGGCGACCTTCTGGACCATCGCCCGCACCGGTTGCGAAGCCGCCGCCAAGGATCTTGGCAACGTGGATGTGGATTTCCGCATTCCTTCCACCGGCAGCGCGGCCGAGCAGCAGCAGATTCTCGACGACCTCGTCGCCAAGGGCGTTGATGGCATTGCCGTCAGTCCCATTGACCCCAAGAACCAGACCGATTTTCTGAACAAGATTGCCGGTCAGACTCTGTTGATCACCTGCGACAGCGACGCCGCGGCCAGCAAGCGCGTTTGCTACATCGGCACCGACAACTTCGCGGCGGGCGTTGAAGCCGGAAAACTCATCAAGGAGGCGTTGCCGAACGGTGGCAAGATCATGGTGTTCGTCGGATACGCCGACGCGCAGAACGCCAAGGATCGTTTCGGCGGCATCAAAAAGGAACTGGAAGGTTCCAAGGTGGAAATCATCGACCTGCGCACCGACGACACGGACAACGTTCGTGCTCAGAAGAACGCCGAGGATGCGCTGGTGAAATACTCCGACATCGCCTGCCTGGTTGGCCTCTACAATTACAACGGCCCGGCGATTCTCAACGCCGTGCGCGCCGCGAACAAGCAGGGGCAGGTCAAGATTGTCTGCTTCGACGAAAACGCGGAAACCCTCGACGGCGTCGCCAGCGGCGACATCTACGGCACGGTGGTGCAGCAGCCGTTTGAATTTGGCAAGCAGTCCATCACCAAGATGGCGAAGCATCTCGGCGGCGACAAAGAAGCCCTCGCCGGCGGTCAGCAGATTGTTCCGACTCGCAGCTTGAAGAAGGACGACATCGCGGCATTCAAGGCTGACTTGGCGAAAATTCTCGGAAAGTAAAAGCGCTTCAAACCACGAAACGCACGAACCACACGAAACGAAAGCTGAATGCCTTTCGTGAAATTAGTGTGTTTCGTGGTTAAGAGAATTTTGAAATGAGTTCTCCGTCACTTCTTTCACTGCGCCGCATCGGCAAACGTTTTCCTGGCGTCGTTGCGCTGGACAACGTCTCGCTGGAGATCGGCGCGGGCGAGGTCGTGGCGTTGTGCGGCGAGAACGGCGCGGGCAAGTCCACGCTGATGAAGATTGTCGGCGGCGTGTATCAGCCGGATGACGGCGAGATCCAGATCGGCGGCAAAACGGTGAGGATCAACAACGTCAACGACTCGATGGCGCTCGGCGTGGCGTTCATTCATCAGGAGTTGAACGTGCTCGACAACCTCGACGTCGCAGCGAATGTCTTCCTTGGTCGCGAGCCGAAAAACGCGCTTGGTTTGATCAACTTCGGAAAAATTTACGCCGCCACCGAACCATTGCTGAAACGGCTGGGCATGAACTTCTCCAGCAAGACGCCCCTCGAAAAGCTGTCGATCGCTGAGAAACAAATGGTGGAGATTGCGAAGGCGCTGTCGCTCAATTCGCGCATCATCATCATGGACGAGCCGACGTCATCGCTGACGTTGCAAGAGACGGATCGCTTGCTGGACCTTGTCCTGGAACTCCGGCAGCAGGGCGTGAGCATTGTCTACATTTCGCACCGGCTGAGCGAGGTGGAGCGCATTGCCGACCGCGTGGTGGTTTTGCGCGACGGAAAAAATGCCGGCGGACTCGAACGCGCCGACATCCAGCACGACAAGATTGTCAGCCTCATGGTCGGCCGCGAAATCAAGAGCACCTACACTGCTTCCAGCGCGCCAAAGACTCCGGGCTATCTCAAGGTTCGCAACGCCAAATCCAGTCGTTTTCCGTCCAAGTCGGTCGAGTTCGATGCGGCGCGCGGGGAAATTCTCGGCTTTGCCGGACTTGTGGGCGCTGGTCGCTCGGAAATCATGAAGGCCATGGTCGGCCTGGATGGGCATGGCAGCGCTGAGCTGACGATTGGCAGCGAAAAAATTTCCATCAGCCGGCCAGCCGACGCGATCGGTCACGGAATCTATCTCGTGCCGGAGGATCGGCGCGGTGAAGGTCTCGTCACGGCGATGACTGTGCGCGAGAACACCACGCTTCCGTCACTGGAGAAGTATTCGACCTTCAATCTCATCAGCAAAGATCGGGAGCGCGTCGTCACCGAAGAGCAGATCAAATCGCTCAAGATCAAGACGCCCAGTGGCGAGGCCTTGGTTTTGAATTTGAGCGGTGGCAACCAGCAGAAGGTCGTCCTCGGCAAGTGGCTTTCAATGTCGCCGAAGGTGATGATTCTCGACGAGCCGACCCGTGGCATTGATGTCGGCGCGAAGGCGGAGATTTACCGGCTCATGCGCGAACTGGCCGACAATGGCGGCATCATCCTGATGATCAGCTCCGACATGGAGGAAGTGCTCAACGTCAGCGACCGCATCGCCGTGATGCATGAGGGGAAAATCACCGGCGTGCTGGAGCGGGAGCATTGCAGCGAGGAAAATGTGATGAATCTGGCGGTGGGTAAAAATCTTCCGCTTGCAAAGCCGGCGGTGAATTGAATTTGCGATGAAAAAGGAAATCGGCATCTCGGTCCTGCTGCTCGTGCTGTGCACGGTGACCTCGGTCATGAACCCGAAGTTCCTGTCGCCGGTCAACCTGGTGAACACGGCGAACCTTATCGGGCTTTACGGCGTGTTCAGCCTCGGCCTCGGACTGGTCATCATCACGGGCGGCATTGATCTGTCCGTCGGTTCGATGTGCGCGCTGACGGGCATCCTCCTCACGATGGGTGTCACGGAATGGCATTGGTCGTGGCCGGTGGCGACGCTGGTGGTGGTCGCGGTGTCGGTGCTGCTCGGGCTGGCGCACGGTTTTCTGGTCACGAAGGCGAGGCTGCAGCCGTTCATAGTCACGCTGTGCGGCTTGCTGCTCTATCGCGGTATTGCGCGCTACATTGCCGGCGACAGCACCCGCGGATTTTCCGGCGCGGAAGGCATCGACACCTTGCGCAGCCTGGCGAGCGGAAAACTGTTCGGCATCCCGGCGCCGTTTGTGATTCTCATCGGATTGTCAGTCATCATGTGGTTTGTGCTGCATCGGTCCATCTATGGTCGTTACCTGTTGGCCGTCGGCCGTAACGAACAGGCGGCGCGCTTTTCCGGCATCAACACCCGGGTCGTCATTGCCAGCGCCTACGTGATCGCCGGGCTGCTCACCGGGATCTCCGGCATTCTCATCGCGTTTTACACCAACTCGGTTGGCCCTTCGAACCACGGCAATTTCTACGAGCTTTACGGCATTGCGGCGGCGGTGCTGGGCGGCTGCAGCCTGCGCGGCGGCGAAGGCTCGGTCATTGGCATCGTCATCGGAACGGCGCTGCTGCTGGTGCTGCAAAATCTGGTGAACCTGCTGGGCATCCCCAGCTCGCTCAACTTCGCGGTGATGGGCGCGGTGGTTTTGTTCGGCGTGCTGGCGGATCAACTTTTGAAAATGCGTTCGCCGGGCAAGCGGGCCTGATCACCCTAACATGGGATGGTTTCTTACTTGCGACCAGCGCCGATGACCGGCCATGATGCGCGAAACGAACCTGATATCGCCCCTTCGTACGGGCTGCTGTCTCTCAGTCCCGTACTTTGGGCGACCAACTACAAAAGAACATGCACATACAAATGGCCAATCTGGACTACCTGATCCTGCTCATTTACCTCGCCTTCGTCATCGGGATAGGCTGGGTGCTGAAGCGCTACACCAACAGCGCGGAGGACTTCTTCCTGTCCGGCCGTTCCATTCCGGGCTGGGTCACCGGGCTGGCCTTCATCTCGGCCAATCTTGGCGCCCAAGAGCTGATCGGCATGGCGGCGTCCGGCGCGGAATACGGTATCATGACCAGCCACTTCTACTGGGTGGGCGCGATTCCGGCGATGGTCTTTCTGGGCATCTTCATGATGCCGATGTATTACGGTTCCAAGGCCAAGTCGGTGCCGGAATATCTCAAGATGCGTTTCGATGAGCGCACCCGGAAATTCAACTCCCTGTCATTCGCGTTTTTGACCGTGTCCTCCTCCGGCATTTCGATGCATGCCCTGGCCGATTTGCTGAACACCCTGCTCGGCTGGAATTATTACGCCTCCCTGGTCATCACCTCGGCCATCGTGCTGGCCTACGTCTTGAAGGGCGGTTTGAGCTCCGCCATCTACAACGAGGTGCTGCAGTTCTTCATGATCGTGTTTGGCATTGCGCCGCTGGCCTACCTCGCCCTCCGGGACGTGGGCGGATGGCAAGGTCTGGTATCGAAGCTGGACGCCTCCCGCATGCATTCCTGGGCGGAAACCGGCACGGTGAACAATCCCATGGGCATTCCCTGGTATGGCATCTTCTTCGGCCTCGGATTCGTCCTCTCCTTCGGTTACTGGACGACCAACTTTGCCGAAGTTCAGCGTGCCCTGGCGGCGAACTCGATGGGTGCCGCCCGCCGGACGCCGATCATTGGCGCCATTCCCAAGATGCTCTTTCCCGCGGTCGTCATTCTGCCCGGCATGATTGCCTACGCCATGAACCTCGTCCCGGGCGGCTATGACATCCCGGTCACGGCGGACGGTGCGTTGAATTACAACCAGGTGCTGCCCTCGATGATCTTTCATTACTTCCCGAACGGCCTGCTCGGTCTCGCCCTCACGGCGCTGATGGCCTCCTTCATGTCCGGCATGGCGGCGAACGTCACCGCGTTCAACACCGTCTGGACGTATGACATCTACCAGCAAAGCTGGGGCAAGGGCAAATCGGACCAGGATCTTCTCCGCATGGGCAAGCTGGCCACCATCGTCGGCATCATCCTGGCCATGGGCTGTGCGCTCGTCGCCTCCCGCTACAACAACATCATGGGCGTGCTTCAGCTGGTGTTCGGCTTCGTGAACGCCCCGCTGTTTGCGACTTTCCTGCTCGGCATGTTCACGCGCCGCTCGAACAACACCGGCTCATTCTGGGGTCTCGTCATCGGCACCTCCAGCGCGGTCGTTTTCCACGGCTTCTCATTTGTCACCGGCAACGCTCCCGGCATCAAGGGCGGGTGGATCAAGTCCGCCATTGAATATCCCAAGGATCTTTCCCAGACGTTCTGGGTCGCCATCGTGGCGTTCAGCGTCACCTTCCTGATCAACCTGATCCTCTCCATGGCCACGCAGCGGAACAAGAGCGATGCCGAGTTGCGCGGCTTGGTGTATTCCCTGACGGAGAAGCAAAAGACCGATCATGAACCTTGGATCTACCGTCCGGCGGTGCTTGGCACCATCGTTTTGATCGCCGCCATCGTTCTCAACCTGATCTTCTGGTAAACCCCAAACGCATACAAACATGAAACTAGACCTGCGACTTCCCATCGGGATTATTTTCACGATCTACGGAGTGCTGCTCGGCGGCTATGGCCTGATCACCAACGGCGACAAGGCCATGTATGAACGCTCGCTCAACCTGAACGTCAACCTCGGCTGGGGATTGGTCATGCTTGTCTTCGGCGTGGGGATGCTGCTCATGGCCCTGCGCGGCGGCAAGTCCGGCGGGAAATAATCCGCGCTGCCGTCGTCAGTCGATTCAACCGCTTATCTGCCGGCAGGCGTCACCCGCTTGCCGGCTCTTTATTTATGAAAGCCAACGTCGTCAAATCCGCCTTCGGCAAACTGCCCAACGGCCAGCGCGCCGACCTGTTCACCCTCACCAACCGCCACGGGCTGGTCTGCAAAGTCACCAACTACGGCACCATCATCACCGAACTGCACGTGCCGGACCGCCGCGGCAAGCTCGGCGACATCGTGCTCGGATTCGATGAGCTGGCCGGCTACACGAACAAGAATTACCTGAAGGGCTGCCCTTACTTTGGTGCGACTTGCGGACGCGTCGCCAACCGGATTGCGGGTGGACGCTTTGCCTTGGATGGAAAAACCTTCCAGCTCGCCACCAACAACGGGCCCAACGCCCTGCATGGCGGCGTGACCGGCTTCGACAAGGTTCTCTGGCAGGCCAAGCCGCTCAGGGGCGCGTCCGTGCGCTTCGATCACGTCAGCCCGGCGGGCGACGAAGGTTATCCAGGAAAATTGACCGTCACGGTGATCATGGTACTGACCGACGCCGGTGAACTGGTGATTGACTACACGGCGAAGGCAGACCGCCCCACGCCCGTGAATCTGACCAACCACACTTACTTCAATCTCGCCGGGCGTGGCGACATCCGGAAGCACATGCTCACCTTGCCGGCGGACTTTTATACGCCCGTGGATGCGACGCTGATCCCGACCGGGGAAATTCGGCCGGTGAAAAACACACCGTTCGATTTCACCAAGGCTTGCCCCATCGGCAAACGCTTCAAGCAGCTCGGCGGCAAACCGCCGGGCTACGACCACAACTTTGTGCTCCGCGGCGACGCCGCCAACTCCGGCGCACCCGCCCTGGCGGCGCGCGTGGTCGAACCCGGCTCCGGTCGTATCATGGAGGTCCTCACCACCGAACCCGGCGTGCAGCTTTACACCGGCAACTTCCTGAACGGTTCATTGACCGGCAAGGGCGGCAACGTCTATGACATCCACACCGGCTTCTGTCTGGAGACACAACGCTTTCCGGATGCCGTTCATCACAATCACTTCCCGAACACCATTCTCCGCCCCGGCGAAACGTATCACCAGCTGACGGTGCATCGGTTCAGCGCGAAGTAAGGCTCAGCCTTTTCTGAGCACGGTGTCGTGATGGGCCCATTCGGGATTGGGCTGGGGAAAGTCGAGGTTGAAGTTGAGGCCGCGGCTTTCCGGCCGAAGCAGCGCCGAGCGCACAATCAGCTCGGCGACGATGGCGATGTTGCGCAGCTCCAGCAGATCCGCCGTCACGATGAAATCCCAGTAATACTCCTGGATCTCCAGCTGCAGGTTCGCCAGCCGGGCCTGGGCGCGCAGGAGCCGCTTGTTCGTCCGCACGATGCCGACGTAATCCCACATCAGCCGGCGGATCTCGTCCCAGTTGTGCGCCACCACGACCATCTCGTCGGGATTGTGCGCGTCGCCGGACTGCCAGTCGGGAATCTTGAAGTCCGCAACCGGCGCCGTGCGATGGACGACGGCCTTGAGCGCGGCGCGATGTCCGCACACCAGCGCCTCCAGCAGTGAATTGCTCGCCAGCCGGTTCGCACCGTGCAAGCCCGTGCAGGCGACTTCGCCGACCGCCAGCAGGCCCGCAATGTCCGTTTCACCATCCACATTCGTCACCACGCCGCCGGCCTGATGATGCGCTGCGGGCACGACGGGAATGGGCTCCTTGGTGATGTCGATGCCATAGCCCAGGCACGTCTTGTAGATGTTGGGAAAGCGTTCGATGACGAACTTCGCCGGCTTGTGCGTGATGTCGAGCAGCACGCAGTCCGCGCCGCTCTTCTTCATCTCGCTGTCAATCGCCCGCGCCACGACGTCGCGCGTCGCCAGCGACTTGAGCGGGTGGTAGTCGTTCATGAACTCCACGCCATCCATCGTCATCAGCACGCCGCCCTCTCCCCGGACGGCCTCGCTGATGAGGAACGACTTCGCCTTGGGATGATACAGGCAGGTCGGATGAAACTGGATGAACTCCATGTTGGCGATGCTCGCCCCGGCTCGATACGCCATCGCCACGCCGTCGCCGGTCGCAATATCGGGGTTGGTCGTGTAGAGATACACCTTCCCACAACCGCCGGTGGCTAGCAGCGTCACCGGGGCGACGAACGTCACCACCTGCGCCGCCGACTTGTCGAGGACGTAAACGCCGAGGCAGCGGTTTTCGCCGACGTAGCCGAGCTTCTGGCTCGTGATCAAATCGATGGCAAAATGGTTCTCAAAAATCTCGATGTTCGGCTGCCGGGCAATCGCCGCGAGCAGCGCCCGTTCAATTTCGCGGCCGGTCACGTCTTTGGCGTGGAGAATCCGGCGCTGCGAATGTCCGCCCTCCTTGCCGAGGTCCAGCTCGCGCTTGCCGTCGCGCCGCGCCTCCTCGCTTTCGCTGAACTTCATGCCCAGCTCGATCAGCTCCTGGATGCGCGCCGGTCCCTCCTCAACGATCTGGCGCACGACGTCTTCATGGCAAAGCCCCGCGCCGGCTTCGAGCGTGTCACGGACGTGGGACTCGAAGGAGTCTTCCTTGCTGGTGACGGCGGCGATGCCGCCCTGCGCGTAGTTGGTGTTCGACTCGGCTTTGTTCTTCTTGGTGATGATGGCCACGCGGCCCTGCGGCGCAACTTTCAGGGCGAAGGAAAGTCCCGCAATGCCGCTGCCGAGAACGAGGAAGTCAAAGTGTTTCACCGTCGAACAGGATTAACCGAAAGCCGCGGACGACGCGAAGCAAAATGTGCCGCTCAGAACTTCGCGCGGTAAAACCGCCGGTCGTTCGTCGCCGTGGTGTCCGTGAACGGCGTGGTGGCGTTCGTGCTGACCACGGATTTTAACACGCTCCAGGTGGCGAGGTTGGTGGAGAACTCCACCGTCACGCTCTGGGTGGGCTGGAACAGCAGGTTCAGCCGGGCGACATTGTTGCTGAACGGCCCGAGCAAACGCAGCTCCGGAATGTTCGGCGCGCCGGCGACGGTCGTGAAGCTGCGCCAGCAGGCGGCGGAGTCGTCGCTGACAAACTGCACCACGGTGCTGCTGACAATCGGCGCGGCCGGCAGCACCGCGCCCTCGGGCGAATAGCCGTCGGGGAAATTCACCAGCCGTTCGACCGGCGTGTCGTTTGGTTTTCCGGTCCAGGTAAAGAGGCGGAAGTTCAACGGCGCGGCCGGCGGACTGCTGGCATCAGCCGGCGGCCCGGCGGTGATGAGGTAATGTCCGGGATAGCTGGAGTCGAGGCTGCGGATGCCGCGGCTGCCGAGCCGCAGCGTGAACGGCGTGCCGAACTTCGCCTTGCCGGGGCCGGGAACGGGATTGTTGGTGACCAGGTTGGCGATGTTCAACAGCGGCACGATGAGCGCGTTCGTGCGCTGGGCGGTGGCGGTGGTGGGGCCGGAGGCGTTGACCAGGGGCGTGCGGAAACAGATGTAGGCGTTGGTTCCGTCCGGGGCGAAGCAAAGCCCTTCGATGTTAAAGCCGTCGACGTCTTCACAACTGACGCCGGAGTTGGTGCTGGCGACCAGGCCATAGTAGTTGGCGCCTTTGCCGTGGAGATTGTTCTTGTCCCAGTTCGCGAGATCGACGCGCAGATGGTCGTAGCGTCCGACAAAGGTCAGCGAATATGGCGGCGACCCCGTGCCGCTGCCGTTGATGGTCGTGGCAAAGAGGCGGTCGCGGTTCGGCCGCAGGTTGCCGCCCTTGGAATTGCCGTGCGAGCCGAGCCAGTAAATCCGGTTGGTGTTCGGGGCCTTGGCGGCGGCTTCGAGATCGTCCTCAGGATTGGTCGAGGTCAGATTCAAAAACGGCCGCATGTCCGTGGAATAGACCGGGTCCACACAGGAAGAGGACGGAAAGCGCGTGAACAGCCGAAGCGTCTCATGCTCGTTGTCCGCGACGAACATGTAGTTGGCGTCCATCGCCACTACCGCTGAAGATTCGCCCGCCGTGCTCGTGTTGCCGGCCAGGGATTTCTGCGTCCACGTCTGGATCACTTGAGCGGGACTGGAGGTCAACGCCAGGCACACCAAGCCGCACCACAGATATGGACGAAGCGGGTTCAACCCGGAAAGCTTGCCAGTTTGCGGGGATTCTGCAAGCGGCCAGCGGCTGGTTTCTCAAACCTGCGCATTGTCGATGAGCCGCGTCTTGCCGAAAAACACCGCCAGCGCCATGTGGCTTCCGCGCCGGACGGTCTTCGCCGGCAACAGCGATTCCGGGTCGAAGAATTCGACGTAGTCCAGCCGTCCCAGCGGTGCCGCCGTGAGGAACTGCTTCAGGTCGGCCTTCAATCGCGCGGCGGACACGGGCTTCTGCCTCACGGCCTGCTGCACCGCGCGCAAGGCATGGAACAGGATCACCGCCTGCTGACGCTGTTCGGCGTCGAGGTATTTGTTGCGTGAACTCATCGCCAGACCGTCGGGTTCGCGCAAGGTCGGCGCGACCACGATGCGGATGGGAAAGTTCAGGTCGCTGGTCATGCGCCGGATCACCGCCGCCTGCTGGAAATCTTTCTGACCAAACACCGCCACATCCGGCAGCACGCAGTTGAAGAGCTTGGCCACGATGGTGGTGACGCCGCGGAAATGCGTCGGCCGCGACGCGCCTTCCATCCCCTGCGACAGCTTTTCCTCGACGACATAAGTGCTGTATCTGCCCTCGTCGCGGCCGGCATACATCGCGGCGTCCGTCGGCGTGAACACCACGTCCACGCCGCCCGCCCGGCAGAGCTTCAGGTCGCGTTTCAGGTCGCGGGGATACTTGGTGAAGTCCTCATGCGGCCCGAACTGCGTCGGGTTCACGTAGATGCTCAGGACAACCTTGCCTTTGGGGCCGACGAGCTGGCGCGCGCTGTGCACCAGGCTGATGTGCCCGGCATGAAGGTAGCCCATTGTGGGCACGAAGCCGATTTTGACGCCGGAACGCTGCCATTGCCGCGCCAGCTTTTGCATTGTCGCGATGGAGGAAACAACTTGCATGACCTCTGTTTAGCCGATGCCGCGGCGTTCCACCAAAGAAAAAGCCGCGTTGGTTTTGCCAACGCGGCTAGGTTTGAAAAGTTCCGGAGGGCGGCTTAGCGCCGGATGAAGTTCATCGGCGAGCTAGGCATTTCATGGGCGCACGGCTGGTTGGTCGGCGCGTCCGCCTGGCGGTTCACCGGCTGCACCAGGCTGTTCGCGAGCATGTAGGCCTCGACCTCGTCGCCGCTGATGTCCGGCAGCATCTTGCCGTTGATCTCGACGCACGGGCTGAGCATCTGGCCGCTCTTCTCGATCATCTCCTGGCGCTGCAGCGGGTCGTTGATGATGTCCCGGTCCTCGAACGGCAGGTCATACTTGCGCATGATGGCGCGGACGCCCTGGCTCCAGCCGCAGGACGGTTTGAGGTACGCAATGATTTTGGGTTTGTTCATAGTTTGCAAAAACGTGTTTCAAAAAGGTTAAAACCTGACCCTACGCTGCCACAGCCGGCCAAAATTCCAAGTCCCAACTTCGCCCCGGCCTGACCGTGACGGCTTTGGAACTTGGAACTCCCCGCCCCGCCCCGTAGCTTTTGCCGGTGCGAATTCTCATCGCGCCCGACAAGTTTAAAGGCACCCTGACCGCCCCCGAAGCCGCGGCGGCCATCGCCCGTGGCTGGCGGCGCGTCCGACCCGGAGATTCGCTCGATCTGTTGCCGACCAGCGACGGCGGCGACGGTTTCGGCGAAGTCGTCGGGCAATTGCTTGGGGCGAAAGTGCAGACTGTCGCAACGTGCGACGCGGCGCATCGGCCCATCCGGGCGCGCTGGTGGTTGGAGCCGAAAAGCAAAACCGCCATCATCGAATCCGCCGGCGTCATCGGTCTCGCGCTCTTGCCGCCGGGAAAGTTTCATCCCTTCGACCTCGACACCTTCGGGCTGGGCGCGGTCTTTCAGGCCGCGGCGCAAAAAGGCGCCCGGCGATGTCTGGTGGGCATCGGCGGCAGCGCCACCAACGACGGCGGCTTCGGTGTCGCCCGGGCGCTGGGCTGGAAGTTTCATGCCGCAGATGGGTCGATGATTGAACGCTGGACCGACTTGCATCGCCTCGCCGGGGTGAAGGCGCCGGCGCGGCGTCGGCTGTTCAAGGAGCTGATCATCGCCGTGGATGTGCAAAATCCCCTGCTCGGCCGGCGTGGAGCCTCCCGTGTTTACGGACCGCAGAAAGGGTTGCAGCCCGACGATCTTCCCCTGGCCGAACGAAACTTGCGAAGGCTGGCGAAAGTCTGTGAGGCCCGGTCGCGAAGACCGAGCGCCACCACGCCCGGCACCGGTGCCGCCGGTGGGCTCGGATTCGGTCTCGGCCAATTTCTCGGGGGCAAATTGCGGCCGGGCTTTGAGTTGTTTGCCCGACAAGCCCGGCTCGATGCCCGGTTGCGTGCGGCGGACCTGGTCATCACCGGCGAAGGTTGTCTCGATGCCTCCACGCTCATGGGCAAAGGCGTCGGAGAAATTGCCCGGCGCTGTCGGCGGTTGGGAATTCCCTGCGTCGGCCTGGCGGGAAAGATGGCGGACGACCGCAGGCTTCATCGGCGATTCACGGACATCTTCGCCCTCACGGAAATCACCTCGGAGCAGAACGCCCACGCGCAGCCGGCCCAGTGGCTGGAGCGGTTGGCGGAGAAGGCGGGTCGTCGTCTGGCTGCGGGCCAAATTTGAGCCGCAGGCTCGACACTCCCGGACCGGGCCGCTAACGTCTCCGCCGCATGAATCTTGAAGATCATTTGGGGGACATCCTCCGCAAGTCCCGCGAGCAATCGAACGTTTCCCTCGGCGCGGCGGCCTCGGCGGCCGGTTTGAACGAGGCCGAACTCACGGCCTTGGAACAGTCCGGCACCACGGCCAAGAAAATCAATTTCGCCGCCCTCGCCCCGATGATCGGCCTGAACGCCGCCAAGCTGGAAGGCATCGCCAAAGGCTGGTTGCCGGAAAAAAAGGACCTCGGCCTCTGGCGCGAACTCCGCGTCTTCACCACGGCGGCGGAAGGTCTGACCGTGAATTGTTATCTGGTCTGGGACGAAGTCACGCGCGACGCGGCGTTGTTCGACACCGGCGTGGATGCCCAGCCGATTCTGGACTGCATCGCCGCCGAACAATTGCAGCTCCGGCACATTTTCATCACGCACTCGCACTGGGATCACGTCCAGGTGCTGCCGAAAATCCGCGAGGCATTTCCCAAGGTGCGCATTCACAGCGGGTCGAAAAGCGCGCCGGTGGATCAGCGCAACAAGTTCAACGAGATCGTGCATCTCGGCGGACTGCGGGTGACGCATCGTGAGACGCCGGGCCACGCGGAAGACGGCGTGACCTACCTCATCGGCAACTGGCAGGAGGACGCGCCGCACGTTGCCGTGGTGGGCGATGCGATCTTTGCGGGTTCGATGGGCAACGGCAACGGCCAGTGGGATCTCGCGCGGCAAAAAGTGCGGGAGCAAATCCTTTCACTGCCCGAAGACACCTTGGTTTGTCCCGGCCACGGCCCGCTGACCACGGTCAGCGAAGAGAAGGCGCACAATCCGTTTTTCTGAACCGTTCATTGGCGAACGGTGTAATTCAGCGCCAAAGAAAATCCCAAAGGGATTTCGTCGTTCAGCCCGGCGGTTGCGAGGGACGAGCTACCCTGGGTCAACTATCAAAACGAATAAACCCCAACGGGGTTTTAGCGACGGGCGCGGCGGAAAGGACGCAACTCCTTCAGAGTTGTTAATTATCTCGGACGTGAACCCAAGGTAGCGCATTCGCGCAACCTTGGGCTGAGTACCGGAATCCCGTTGGGATTCTCAATCAGCACCGTAGGTGCGAAATCTTTGTAGAACGCGAACCAATCCATTGGCAAAGCTTCGTAGGAGCGACATCGGGGAATATGCCGCTCCTACGGAGCTTGTGAAGATTTTGGGCGATTGATCTACAAAGATGCCGCGCCTCTGGCGCTCAGGAAAGATCTCCCCTGCCCACCGAACACTCAGTCGGTACATGTTCCTCATTTGTGGAAGTGAACCTTCCTCATTCGCTGAAATGATTTTTTTGTAGAACGATTCAAACTGTGGTTGTGTACCCGCGATTTGGGGTGGGAGAAGGGTCGTCGGCGATTGCCCATGTGCAATCGTTGCCTTCTCCCTACCCCGCTAGAAAGTCTGCTTCCAGTCTGCAGTCAACGCAACAATTCAAACCAAGAAAATATCAACCCATCAGGATGCTTGCGTGACGGCGGAAAGCAATCAATGCTGCGTTCATGAGATCGAATCTGCTGGCAGGGACGTTTTTCTTATTGTTGCTATGTGCTGCTGCGCTTCCGCTGCTTGGCGAACAGAATAAATTGAATCGTGAACGAGTTGAGGAACTCAAAGCCAATGCGGGAAAAGGAGACGCCCTAGCGCAATTTGAATTGGGTGGAGCTTACGATTTTGGTCTTCTGAGCTTAGCAAAGGATGGGGCAGAAGCGGTAAAGTGGTATCGCAGAGCCGCTGAACAGAACAATGCTTGGGCACAATGTTTTCTGGGGATTTGCTATAACGAAGGTAGGGGCGTGGCGAAAGATTATACGGAAGCAGTGAAGTGGTTTCGTAAAGCTGCCGAAAGCAACGATGCCGTAGCGCAATTCTATCTAGGCGTCTGTTACGACTTTGGCAAAGGTGTGAGGAAGGACAATGTAGAGGCGGTCAAATGGTATCGCAAAGCCGCAGAGCAAGGGAATGCCTGTGCTCAATACAATCTTGGCTTGTGTTACGCTGATGGCCGAGGCGTAAAGAAGGACGCAGTAGAGGCTGTGAAATGGTATCAAAAAGCCGCCGATCAGAATGTGGTTGAAGCTCAAAGAAGCTTGGCCTTTTGTTATGCGAATGGTCAAGGCGTGCTGAGGGATCAAGTTCATGCTTTGAGATGGGTTAAGAAAGTAGCCGAGCACGGCGATCCTGAATCACAAGTTAGACTTGGCATCGCATACGAGACAGGAGAAGGTGTCCTGCAAAACTACATTGAGGCGTATAAATGGTTTAATCTTGCGGCTGCACAGGGAGAGATCAACGCGATTATGTTTCGTAGTTGGGTTGCAAAAAAAATGACGCCAGAACAAATTGCTGAGGCGCAAAAGCTGTCCAGTGAGTTCAAACCGCGCAAGACGTCGAATTCCGAAAATTCAAATTCTATTGAGAATCCCACAGCCAGCGGCTCCGGCTTTTTCATCACGGACGACGGCTATTTGATTACGAACGAGCATGTGGTCAAGGACGCGGCGCAAGTGCGGTTGGTCACGAGCGCGGGCTTGATTTCCGCCCGGGTGGTGAAGGTGGATGCGGCTAATGATCTGGCCTTGCTCAAAGCGGAGGGGAAATTTTCTTCGATGCCCATCGCGCCGAGTCGGGCGGTGAAGTTGGGTGGCACAGTGGCGACGGTGGGTTTTCCCAACATCGGGTTGCAAGGGTTCGCGCCGAAATTTGCCCGGGGCGAGATCGCTTCGCTGTCCGGTGCGGCGGATGACGCTCGGTATTTCCAGATCAGCGTGCCGGTGCAGCCGGGCAATTCAGGCGGCGCGTTGGTGGATGAGCGTGGCAATGTAGTCGGCGTGGTGTCGGCCAAGTTGAACGCGGCGGCGGCGTTGCAATCCAGCGGGGCGTTGCCGGAGAATGTGAATTACGCGGTCAAGAGCAGCTATCTCCTGAGCTTCCTCGAATCCGTCCCGGAAGTTTCCGCCAAGCTCAAAGAGGCGAACACGAAGGAAGTTAAATTTGAAGAAGTGGTGGAGCAGGCAAAGCAGGCGGCGGTCTTGGTGCTGGTTTATTGACCGTTGACCGCAGAGAACTCAAAGAGCGCAGAGATAAGTTCGTTGGTTTGAATTTCGCGTGGTTCGTATGGTTCGCGGTTGAAATCTTCCCTCACCTCACCCCGGCCCTCTCCCCTCCCTCGGCGGGAGCGGAGAGGGGGGAAATACTGTGCAGCCTGCTGAGATGGCGTAGCGGCGCGTCGGCAGAGCGCCGCCATTTAAGTAACGCCAGAAATTGCGGCGGTCTGCCGACGCGCCGCTACGGAGAGACTTCCGACGGACCCTTCCCGCCGTTGACGAGGAAGAGCACGGCCATGCGCACGGCGAGGCCGTTGGTGACTTGTTCCAAGATCACTGAACGCCCGCTGTCGGCGATGGCGCTGTCAATCTCCACGCCGCGGTTGATCGGACCCGGATGCATGATCAGGGCGTCGGGCTTGGTCTTGGCGAGCCGCGCCTGGTTGAGGCCAAAGAGCTGGGTGTATTCGCCAATGCTGGGAAACATCGTCTTGCGCTGACGTTCGTGCTGGATGCGGAGCAGGTTGATGATGTCAGCATCGCGGATGGCTTCGTCCACATCGTAGGTGACGCGGCAGCCCATTTTCTCAAAGGTCCTGGGGACCAGCGTGGCCGGGCCGCACAACGTGACCTGCGCGCCGAGCTTGGTCAGCGCCCAGATGTCCGAGCGGGCGACGCGGCTGTAAAGGATGTCGCCGAGGATGGTGATCTTGAGGCCTTCGACCTTTCCCTTGCGCTCGCGAATCGTGAAGGCGTCAAGCAAGGCCTGGGTGGGATGTTCGTGCGCGCCGTCGCCGGCGTTGATGACGTGGGCGTTCACGACGCGGGAAAGGAAATGCGGCGCGCCGCTCGCGCTGTGGCGGATGACGATGAAGTCGGCGTTCAGCGCCTCCAGATTGCGGGCGGTGTCTTTGAGCGTCTCGCCCTTTTTCAGCGACGACGAATCGGTGGTGAAGTTGATGATGTCCGCGGAGAGGCGCTGTTCGGCGAGTTCGAAGCTGATGCGGGTGCGGGTCGAGGGTTCGACGAAGAGGTTGACGACAGTTTTGCCGCGCAGGGCCGGAACCTTCTTGATGGCGCGTTCGCCGACGGCCTTGAAGGCGCGGGCCGTGTCGAGGACGGTGAGGATTTCGTCCGCGGTGAGCGATTCAATGTCGAGGAGATGTTTGCGGTTCCAGCTCATGGTTGGTTCAGGAGGACGGCGTCTTCCACGCCGGGTTGGTCGACGATGACGCGGATTTTTTCGGTGGCGGCGGTGGGGACGTTTTTGCCGACGAAGTCCGCCTTGATGGGCAGCTCCCGGTGGCCGCGGTCGATGAGCACCGCGAGCTGGATCCGCCTGGGCCGGCCGAAGTCGTTGATGGCATCCATGGCCGCGCGGGTGGTGCGGCCGCTGAAGAGCACGTCGTCCACGAGCACGACGGTTTTGCCGGTGACATCGAACGGAATGACCGTGGGGAAAATTTTCGGCGCGGCAATCCGGTCGAGGTCATCGCGGTGCATGGTGACATCAAGGATGCCGACCGGAACCGGATGCTGCCAGATGCCGCCCAGAATGGTGCTGAGGCGTTTGGCCAGGTCATCGCCACCGACGGGGATGCCGACCAGGACGACTTCGGAGCTGTTTTCGTTGCGTTCGGCGATTTCGTGGCTGATGCGGGTCAAGGCGCGCTGGATCGCCTGGCTGTTGAGGATGACGGTGGATTCAGACATGCGGCAAAAGATTCGGACGCCGGTGGACGGGTGGCAAGTCGCAACTGTTCAAGCAACAGCCGGACGGCGCCGGCGCAAAAGAAAAACGAACCCGCCGGCTGGCCGGATTCGTTGGCTGGAAAGGGATATTCATCGGGTTCCTTGGCGGTCTCGCAGGACCGGCTTAAAGGAGCGTCGGGATTTGGGTTTGGAGATTAGTTGGAGCTGTTGGAGGCGGTCGGATTGGCGGAGTTGTTGGCCTGTTGCCGGGCTTTGCGCCACTTGGAGCGGTATTTGACAATCCAGTCGGTCAGGGCCCGTTCAAATCCAATGTCATGACCGGCCTTTTCCGATTCGATCCATTTGTGCTTCAGGATCTCCTCGCGTTCCGCCTGAAATTCCCGGTAAAGCGAGGAGTTTTTCAACAGATCGCTGGTCGGGTCTTTGGTTTGGTCAGACATAGGAAAAAGTGGGGAAGGGTGTTGCAATGACACTGGACACGAATGCTTCGTGGCCAACATGACTTTTCGATCTGAGTCGAAACGTTTTCATCATTGAAGGCGAAGCCTTCGGGTTGGCTGACATTAGAGCAGTGGTGTGCGGTTTGCAACCATTGGGTTGCAACCTTATCTCAGCCAAGGATTTGTTGCAAAGTCCGGGCGACCTGCAACAGGGCCTTGCCGGCGGGATGGTCGGGTGAAGAAACCACCACCGGCCGGCCTTTGTCGCCACCTTCCCGGATTTCCGTGAAAAGGGGAACTTCACCCAGAAAAGGCACTCCCTTGCGCTGGGCTTCGCCTTGTCCACCGCCATGACCGAAGATTTCAATCCGGTCGCCGTTCGGGGCGGTGAAGTAGCTCATGTTCTCCACGATGCCGAGGATCGGCACGTTGACTTTTTCAAACATGCTCACGCCTTTTCTGACCACGCCGAGCGAGGCTTCCTGCGGCGTCGTGACCACCACGCCGCCATCCAGGGGAACGGTTTGGCAAAGGGTCAGCTGGGCATCGCCGGTGCCGGGCGGCAAATCAACGAGCAGGTAGTCCAGTTCGCCCCACTCCACGGCCATGAAGAACTGCTGGATGGTCTTTTGAATCATCGGTCCGCGCCAGATCACCGGCTGGTCGTCGTCAAGCAGGAATCCGATGCTCATCAGCTTTACGCCGTGGCTTTCCAAGGGAATCAGCTTTTCCGCCGGACTCAGCGTGGGACGTTCCTTGACGCCCATCATCAGGGGGATGCTGGGGCCGTAAATGTCGCAGTCGAGCAACCCCACGCGGGCGCCGAGCTGGGCCAGGCCGCAGGCGAGGTTCACGGACAGGGTGGACTTGCCGACGCCGCCCTTGCCGCTGGCAACCGCCACGATGCGTTTGACGCCGGGAAGTTTGTTGGGCGAACTGGCCGTGGCGCCGGCCGCTGCCGCCTGCTGGCGGACGTCCACATGCACGGCGGTGACGCCGGGAAGGTTGCGCAGGATGCGTTCGCTTTCGCTTTTGATCTGGGCGGCGGCCTCAGGATTGTTCGAGGTCAGCTGCAGGATGACGCTCACCGCGCCGTTGCCGGCGGCGATTTCCTTGATGAGGCCGAAGGAGACGATGTCGCGGGAATAGCCCGGAAACTTCACCGTTTTCAGGGCGTTCTTGATGTCGTTTTCAGAAAGCATTGGAAAAATACCTTTGCCC
>JAXMHO010000029.1:0-33305 GCA_046346715.1 Verrucomicrobiota bacterium | reverse complement strand
CCGGCGACAACGAGTATTTTGCCAGCCGGGACGTGGAAAGGACCGGCCAAATTTTGCTTGTCGCCATCTCTTTATCGGCTACAACTAGCCGCGTTCAACCGGTTTTGGCATCAACCCGCCAAAGGGCCGGCCGAACAAAGATGGTTTCCGCCGCTTCAGTAGGCAGCCCGACCGCCCCGGGACAAATCCTCCCGAACCCGCCCCAGCCCCGCCGTTACACCTTGCTCATCGTCGATGACGAGGACGGCCCCCGGCAGTCGCTGCGGGTGATTTTCAAGGACGAGTACAACATCCTCATGGCCACCAATGGTCCGGAGGCCATTGAGATCGCCAAACAGAACAAGATCCATCTCGCCCTGCTCGACATCCGCATGACGGGGATGTCCGGCATCGAAGTGCTCGAACGCCTCAAATACGTGGACCCGGACATCGAGGCCATCATGATGACGGCGTTCGAGACGACCGAAACGATGCGCCAGGCGCTGCGGCTCCGGGCCTGCGACTACATCAACAAGCCTTTCGACCTCGCCGCGCTCCGCTCCACCGTGGCCGCCGCCATGCAGCGGCACACGCTGGAGAGTGAAATCCACAACAATGCCGAACAGCTCGAACATCTGCTGGTGGAGCTTCAGCACCAGAAGATGCAGGAGCAGATGGCCACCACCCGCGGCGAGATTTACGCCAGCATCATCCATGACATCAACGGTCCGCTCACCGTCATCTCCGGCTTTGTGCAGCTGATGAGCCAGCGGATTGGCAACGCCACCCGCCTCGAAATGGAGGAGCTGGAGTTCGTCAAGGAGCGCCTCAAGATCATCACGCGGCAGACCACCAACTGCATCGAGATCTCCCGGCGCTACCTCAGCCTGCTCCGGCGGCAGAACGAGGAGCCGCCGCGCATCGGCGTCAACCAGCTGCTGAGCGACCTCACGCACCTTGTCAACGTGCATCCCAGCCTGGGCGAAAACCTCTTCACCGTTGCGCCGCTCGCGGAGGACGCCGGCGTGCGCATCAACGGCACCGATCTCATCCAGATACTGCTCAACCTCACGGTCAACGCCTTTCAATGCTCCGGCGCCAACCACCGGGTGCACATCGAGGCCCGCGTGCTGCGCGAACCGCTGAACCTCCCCGCATTTCGCGACACTTCCGATTCGCGGATGCTGAACCTCGAAAACTTCTCCAACACCGCACCGCTGGTCCAGTTTTCCGTCCAGGACAACGGCCCCGGCATTCCGTCCGACATCCTGCCGAAAATTTTCCAGCCTTACTTCACCACCAAGAATGCCTGTCAGGGCACCGGCCTGGGATTGAACATCGTTCAACGCCTCGTCAAGGAAGGCAAAGGCGCGCTGCATGTCCGCACCCAGAGCGGCGTCGGCACCACCTTCACGGTGTATCTTCCCGCCGCCCGGCTCGCCCAATAGCGGCCTCGCGGGCGGGAATGAGCAGTTGAAAACCTGCGGATTACCCCTATATTACCGCTCGCTTCCGGTTTCAGGACAGCCACGCAAGAACACAACAGCATGCAACATCATTTGCTCAAATCGAAAATCCATCGCGCCACCGTCACCGGCGGCGACGTCCAATACGAGGGCAGTCTCACCATCTCCTCGGACTTGATGGAACTCGTCGGCCTGGTTCCTTACGAACGCATCCTCTGCGGAAACATGGCCAACGGAAACCGGTTTGAGACCTACGCCATCGCCGGCAAACCCGGCAAGGGCGAGATCATCCTCAACGGCGCCGTCGCCCACCTCGGCAAGCGCGGTGACGTGATCACCATCATGAGCTTCACCGCCGTGAACCAGGCGAAGGCGAAGAAATGGCAGCCGCGTGTCATCGTCCTCGGCAAGAACAACAAGATCGTCAACAAGCGCGGGATTTGAACACCGACGTCCGACCGCCCGTTCCACCGCTCCGAACGCTGCTCTGGCGGGGTTGCCGGAAGAAATGTCCTCAATGCGGTCAGGGCCCGCTTTATGAAGGGTGGATCAAGCTTCACGAACAATGCCCCGCCTGCGGTCTCAAATACCTTCCCGACCAGGGCGACCTCTGGGGCGCGCTGCTGTTTCTTGACCGCGTCCTGTTCATCGTCCCGCTGATCGTCCTCGTTTATTTCCGGCAGCAGCATTCCAGCATGGCCTGGGTGCTCGGAGTCGGAGCGGTGATTTTTCTGGGACTCATCCTCACCGTGCCCCACCGCAACGGCATGAGCCTGGCGATTGACTATCTCGTCCGCCGCAAAGAAGGGGATTTGGCGGATTGAAGTTCCTCAAAGCTCCGCGGCCGCTGACATCCGCGGCGCAAATCCAATCCGCACCGTCCTCCACCGTTCAAATCACCGTCCCATGCGGCACCACGCCGTTCTTGGGAATGATGACGATGCCGTCCCGGATGAAATACAGGGCGTGGTCGAAGTTCTCCGGCTTGCCGGCGGGGGTGATGACCACGTTGTTGCCGATGCGCGCGTTCTTGTCGATGATCGCGTTCTCAATCCGCGAGTTGCTGCCGATGCCAATGCGGGGGCGTCCGGCCTTTTCGTTGGCCTCAATCGAAGCCGCGGACTCATAGTAGTCGCAGCCCAGCCCCACCACGCGGTGCAGGTCCGACCCCGCACCGACGATGGTGCGCAGGCCGACAATGCTGTTCCGGATGTTGCAATGGTTCAGGATGCAGCCGTCGGAAACCACGGCGTGGTCGATCTGCGCGCCGTTGATCTTCGAGCCCGGCAGGAAGCGCGGCCGGCTGAAAATGGGCGAGCTCATGTCGAAGAAATTAAACCGCGGCAGCTCCGAGGAGGCGTCCAGGTTGGCCTCAAAGAACGAGCGGATGGTGCCGACGTCCTCCCAGTATCCTTGGAACACATAGGAGAAGACGCGGTGCGTCTTGATGGCGTTCGGAATGATGTGCTTGCCGAAATCGGTGAAGTTGTTGTCCAGCAACTGGCGGATGACGTCACGGTTGAAGACGTAGATGCCCATCGAGGCGAGGAACAGCTCGCGCTCATCCTTGATGTCGAGCTTGCCATACCAGTCGCGGGGCAGGCGCAGCGCGTCCTGCACGGCGGGGTCCTTGGGCTTTTCCTCGAAGCGGGTGATGCGCAGCTCCTCGTTGATCTGCATGATGCCCAGCGCCGGAACTTCACTGCGGGGCATCGGAATCGTGGCAATCGTGATGTCCGCCTTGGTGTCCACGTGCTGCTGCACAACCTGGCTGAAGTCCATCCGATACAGCTGGTCGCCGCTGAGGATGAGCAGGTAGTCCCAGTCGTTGTTCAGAAAATGGGTGAGGTTCTTCCGCACGGCGTCGGCGGTGCCCTGATACCACGAGGTGTCGGAGAAGGTCTGCTCGGCGGCGAGGATTTCGACGAAGCCGCCGGAAAAATGGTCAAACTTGTAGGACTGCGAGATGTGGCGGTGCAGCGACGCGGAGTTGAACTGCGTCAGCACATAGACACGGCGCAGGTCGGAGTTGATGCAGTTCGAGATCGGGATGTCCACCAGGCGGTATTTGCCCGCCAGCGGCACGGCGGGCTTGGCGCGCTCCTTGGTCAGCGGGAACAATCGCGTCCCCTGACCGCCGCCCATGACGACGGAAAGCACGTTGCTGTTGTTGATGGATTGGCGCCCGGTTTGTGACATAAAAAATGTGTGGTCGAAGTTGTGCGGGAGTTATACGCCCGCGAAAGTCATGATGGCAAGCGGCAAAAGGCCTCCCGGCCCTGGCTTCATTGTCCGGCGCCGTCCGCGCCTTCGCCGTCCAGATCAATGAGGATGTCCCGGGGTTCCGCGCCCTTGCTGGGGCCCACGATGCCGCGGTTTTCCAGTTCGTCCATGATGCGGGCCGCGCGGCCGTAGCCGAGGCGCAGCCGCCGTTGCAGCAGGGACACGCTGGCCTTCTGCTCGCTGCGGATGACCTCGATGCACTGCTGGATGATTTCCTCGTCCTCGTCGATGCCGCTTTCGTCACCGAAGCTGCTGGCCGGCTTCTGCAGCTGCTTGTGGATTTCCACCTCGTAGCTGGGCTTGCCCTGCTGCGCGATGAAATCCACGGCGCTTTGAATTTCCTGGTCGGTGATCAACGCGCCCTGCGCGCGGATCAGCTTCGCCGAACCCGGCGGCAGGTAGAGCATGTCGCCCTTGCCGAGCAGCTTGTCCGCGCCCATGGCGTCGAGAATCGTCCGCGAATCCACCTTGGCCGCGACCTGGAAGGCGATGCGCGCCGGGATGTTCGCCTTGATGACGCCGGTGATGACATCGACGGACGGACGCTGCGTGGCGACGATGCAGTGAATGCCCGCCGCGCGCGCCATCTGGGTGATGCGCGCGATGGCCATTTCGACATCCGCCGGCGCGACCAACATCAGGTCGGCCAGCTCGTCGATGATGACGACAATATAGGAAAGCTTTTCCGGGATGATGATGTCCTCCTCGCGCGGCACCACGATCTGCTCGTCCACCTCGACGGCAAAACCGTCCGCGCCCGGCTCAACCTTTTCCTTCTTGGCCATCAACGGCAGCTCCGGCTCGGACGTCTTCACCGGGGCGTTTTTCGGACGGTCATTGAACGACTTGATGTTGCGGACGCCGACGCGCGCAAAAATCTGGTAGCGTTTTTCCATCTCGTTCACCACCCAGCGCAACGCCAGGATGACCTTCTTGGGATCGGTGACGACAGGCACGACCAGATGCGGCAGCACGTTGTATTGCTGCAGCTCGACGACTTTCGGATCAATCATCACGAAGCGCAGCTGGTCCGGCGTGAAGCGATACAGCAGCGACGCGATGATGGAATTGATGCAGACGGATTTGCCGGAGCCCGTGCTGCCGGCGATCAGGCAGTGCGGCATTTCAGCAAGGTCGGCGATGATCGGATGGCCGTAAACGTCCTTGCCCAGCGCGACGGGTATGCGCGCCTTGGTGTTGCGCCATTCATCCGACTCGAACAGGTCGCGCATGATGACCTTGGTCTTCACGGCGTTGGGAACCTCGACACCGACCGAGCTCTTGCCGGGCACCGGCGCGAGAATGTTGATGCGCTCGGCCTTGAGGACGGCGGCCAGGTTGTTGTTGAGGTTCTGGATTTTTTCCAGCTTCACGCCCGGGGCGGGATGCAGCTCGTAACGGGTGATGGTCGGGCCCTTGGTGATGTCGCCGAGCGCGACGTCGATGTCGAACTGCGCCAGGGTCTGCTGCATGAGGCGCGCGTTGGCCATCAGCTCCTCCTTGGACTCGGTCGGCTTGAGCGTGAGGTCCGGGTGCTGGAGGAAATCCATCGGCGGCAGCTGGTAGTTCCCGATCATCGGGGTGGAGGCCACGGTGATGGGCTTGGGCTTCTTGGGAACCGGCTTCGGCTTCGGCGGGGCCACCACCGGCGCGGAACCGTCCGCGATGGTCACGACCGGTTCAGCCTTGGGCTCGGCGGCTTTCTCGGCGTCGGTTTTCTCCGCCGGCTTTTCCTCGGGCTTGGCTCCCGCCGTCTTCACGGGTTCGGCGGCCTTGCCCAGGATGTCAGCCGTCGTGGCCGCCGCCACTTCGCGGGCGGTGATGACTTCGCCCTCCTCGGCCGGCGCAACTTCCCGGGCGGGCTCAGGCGTGGTCGGCTTGCGGGGACGGGTCGCCGGCTTGATCTGCGGCACACTGAGGTCGCGCACGGTCGGCTCGGGCACCGGTTTCAAATCCGCGCCCAGCCCGCTGCTGAGGCTGGTGCCGGTGGTGGTCGTGGCGCGGGAGACTTCCTCCTCCAGCTTTTTCGCCTGCTTCTGCAGATCGCGCGACTTGCGTTCCAGCGCCTGCTCCTCCGGCGACGCCGGCTCCGTTCCAGCCTTGGCGAAATGCCCGCGCAGCCATTCGCCCAGGTCGAACCCGGTCAGAAACAGCAGGCTGACGAAGCAAAGCGTGGCATAGACAATCGTCGCGCCGATCGGGCCGAGCAGCGAAAAGCCGAACTGCCAGTGCTTGTAATCGCCATAGGTCACATAGCCCAGCCAGCCGCCGATGCTTTGTGCGCCGATCTTGTCGTGGAACGTGCCGCTCTTGCCGCCATGGTCCAGCAGGAACAGCAGACCGGTCAGCGAAATCAAAAAGCCCACGGCCCAAGACACCGACCATTTCAAATGCTCCCGCAGGTAGGGAAGGAACCGCAGCAGAAACGCGGCGCCAAACACGGCGAACAGCGCCGGCAGGAAGTAGGCGACGGACCCGAAGACGATGAAACCACCCCAGGCGAGATACGCGCCGAGGGAGCCAATCCAATTGTGCGGCGGGCTGTTCGGCGGAACCTTCAGGCCGTAGAGGTCGCCGGGGTCAAAGGACCATTGGGCGATCAGCAACAACGCGGCGGCGACGAGCAGCACCACGCCGATGATGTCATCGAATCCGCGCGATGTTCCCGACTTGAGGTAATCCTTACGAGCCATGCCACGGAGCCTAGCAGTTCAGTTTTGAAACGTGAAACGCAAAACGTGAAAATGTGCGCCGGGCGCGGTGCTCGACAGTGGATTTGCCCTTTGTCCGGCTGGGCAACGGTTCACCTTTCGGCCCATCCTTTCCCGCTTCACGTTTCCCACGGTGCCTGTTAGCGTGACGACACCGGTATGTCCGAAAAAATCTCCTGGCTGAAACGGCTGGAAACAATCCTCGACGAACGCGGCCTGCGTTCGGAAGCCGACCTGACGCGCCTGACCAAGTTTGTCCACTTCTGGATTCTGCTCGGCCGCAGCTTCGTCCGCAATCGCTGCCCCATCCGCGCCTCGGCACTTTCCTACACCACGCTGCTGGCGATGATTCCGATGCTGGCGGTCGCCCTGAGCGTCTCGACCAGCCTGCTGCGCGAAAAGGGCGAGACGGACATCTACCGGTTCGTGGACAAGTTCGTTTCGGCGGTGATCCCTCCCGCCAACATTTCCGGCCAGACCAATTCACTCCCTGCTTCCGACGCCGTCCTCGACGGCGCGGCGACGACCAATCTGCCGGTGGTGGCCGACGCGGCCCTTTCGGACACCAACACCATCGCGGGCCTGGCCGGTGCCGGCTCCACCCAGGCGCCGGCGGCGGGCAACGACCGCCTCAGCTCCGTCCAGCGCGATGCGGCCAACAAAATCCATGAGTTCGTCAAGAACACCCGCAGCGGCGCGCTGGGCGTGACCGGCATGATCGTGCTGGTGGTCATCGCCATCCGGATGCTCAGCCAGGTCGAGAGCACCTTCAATGACATCTGGGGAGTGACGCGCGGCCGCAACTGGTTCTCCCGTATCTTCATTTACTGGACCACCATCACGCTCGGTCCGCTGCTGATCATCGCGGCGCTCGGCCTGGCCAGCGGGCCGCATTTCGAATCCACCCAGTCCCTCATCGCCCGCATGCCGGTGGTGGGTCCCGTGATGTTTCCGGTGCTGACGCTGCTCGTGTTGTGGCTGACGTTTGCGCTGGTCTATCAGCTCGTCCCCAACACCAAGGTGCAGTTCAGCGCGGCGCTCATCGGCGGCATCGTGGCCGGCTCGCTGTGGCACCTGAACAACCTGTTCGGGTTTCTGTACGTGTCGCGCGTCGTCACCAACAACAAAATTTATGGCAGCCTGTTCCTCCTGCCGGTGTTCATGGCGGGGCTTTATCTCACCTGGTTCATCCTCCTCTTGGGCGCGCAGGTGGCCTATGCCTTTCAGAACCGCACGCTGTATCTGCAGGACAAGATCGCCGAAAACGTCAACCAGCGCGGCCGCGAGTTTGTGGCGCTGCGCCTGATGACCTGCATCGGCCAGCGATTCCAACGCGGCCTGCCGCCGGCGACGATTCAAGAGATGTCCCGTGAACTCGCCATCCCGAGCCGGCTGGTCCAGCAAGTCCTCCACACGCTCATTGCCGCGCACCTGGTCACGGAAATTCACGGCGCCGAAGCCGCCTACGCCCCGGCCCGGCCGCTGGAAAACATCAACGCCCATCATATTCTCCAGGCCATGCGCGCCACCCTGGGCCAGGAACTTGTAACCCGCGACGAACCGATCCGCGAGGAGGTCTATGGCGAGTTCGCCCGCATTCAGGATGCGGAAAAACAGGCGGCGAGCTCGCTCACCATGCTCGCCTTGGTGGGCCGCGCCCAGGCCCGGCTGGAGCTGGTCCAACCGAAAGCGGACGACGACCTTAAAACCAAACCGGCGCTTGTGCCGAACATTCCGGCGGCGCAAAAATCCGAGCCGATGGAGATCGCCACGGCTTCAACTGCCACTGCCGTATTGAGTGAAACCCGCCCCGCTCCCGTTGAAACCATTTCTGCCGAGTCAGCTCCGGCAGCCGCTGTCCCCGCCGTGGAAACGAAGGTCGCTTCCACGGTTTTAACCCCCGACGAAAAGGATTTTCCCCTATGAAAATCGGTGTACCCAAGGAAATCAAACAACAGGAATACCGCGTGGCGCTCCTCCCGAGCGGCGCATACCAGCTCATCAAGCGCGGGCATCAGGTGATGGTCGAGCGCAGCGCCGGCGCGGGCGCGGGCTACCCGGATGCCGAATACGAGGCGGCCGGCGCGAAGATGGTCGATTCCCATGCGGCGGTCTTTGAACAGGCCGACCTGATCGTGAAGGTGAAGGAGCCGCTGCCCGAGGAATTCGGCCTGCTGCGACCCGGCCAGATTCTGTTCACCTACCTGCATCTGGCCGCGAGCAAGTCCCTCACCGAGGCCTTGATGAAATCCGGCGTCACCGGCCTGGCCTACGAAACCATCGAGGTGAATCGCCGCCTGCCGTTGCTCGAGCCGATGAGCGAAATTGCCGGCCGCATGAGCATTCTCGTCGGCGGCTATTTTCTGGCGAAACATTTTGGCGGCAGCGGAACGCTGCTCGGCGGCGTGCCCGGCGTGCTGCCCGGCAAGGTCGTCGTCCTCGGCGGCGGCTCCTCCGGCATCAACGCCGCCCGCATGGCCCAAGGCCTCGGCGCAGACGTCACCATTCTGGAAGTGGACCTGGAACGGATGCGTTTCCTCGACATCACGCTGCACACGGCGCACACGCTGTATTCAAACGAATCGCACCTGATGGAGCTGCTGCCCGGAGTGGACTTGCTCATCGGCGCGGTGCTCGTGCCGGGAGCGAAAGCCCCGAAGCTCATCAACCGCGAAATGCTCAAGCGCATGCGCCGGGGCAGCGTGCTGGTGGACATCGCCATTGATCAGGGCGGCTGCGCGGAAACCTCCCGGCCGACGACGCATCATGACCCGGTGTTTGTCGAGGAGGGCGTGACGCATTACTGCGTGGCGAACATGCCCGGCGCGTATGCGCGCACGGCGACGCAGGCGCTGACGAACGTCACCTTCCGTTATCTGGAACAGCTCGCCGACTTCGGTCTGGCCGAGGCCTGTCATCGCCAGCCCGCGCTGGTCAGCGGCCTGAACGTGATGGGCGGACAGGTCACGCACAAGGCCGTGGCGGAAGCGCATGGATTGAAGTTCGAAGCGCCGAAGCTTTAGAACGGCTTCAATCAAACATGCCTCACGCCAAGAGCGCAAAGGTCGCAAAGGTTTTTGGCTGTTTCTGCTTTGCGGCCTTGGCGTGAGGAACAATTCAATTTCATCGGCTCGCCGCACTCCAAAGAAAAAGCGGCGGAGATTGCTCTCCGCCGCTTTGGTGTTTCAAAGAGGTCTCAGGCTTTCCAGATCATGTCCGCCACGGTCTTGCCGGCGGGGATGAACGGAATGACGTGGGTGCTGTAGGGCACGATCACGTCGAGCACGTAGGGTTCGTCCGAATCCAGCATGCGCTGCATGGCGGCGCGGAGGTCTTTCTTGAACATCACCCGCTCGCATTTCACGCCGAACGAGGTGCAGACCTTCACGTAGTCCGGATAAATGGCCGGACGATCCTTCGGGTCGCCGAGGTAGGTGTGGCCGCGGTTGCCGCCGTAGAAGTTGTCCTCCCATTGCACAACCATGCCGAGGTGCTGGTTGTTCAGGATGATGGCCTTGGCGGCAATTTTCTCGATGTGCGCGGTGGCCAGCTCCTGGATGTTCATCAGGAACGAACCGTCGCCGTCGATGTCCACGACCTGCTTGTCAGGCAGGGCGACCTTCACGCCGAGCGCGGCGGGATAGCCGTAACCCATCGAGCCCAGGCCGCCGCTGGTGGTGAACTGGCGCGGATATTTGTATTTGTACCATTGGCCGGCCCACATCTGGTGCTGGCCGACGCCAGTGGTGATGTAGGCCTCGCCCTTGGTGAGTTCGTAAAGCGTCTCAACCACCATCTGCTGGAGGATGACCTGGCTTTCCTGGCCCTGCATGTGGTCCACCATGTGATCGCTGTTGGCGATTTCCGGCGTGATGCGATAGGCAAACGGCGCCTTCTTCTGCCATTCGGCGATCTGCGCGAGCCACGCGGGATGCTGCTTCTTGAGCGAACGCTTGGCGACGAGCTTGTTCAGGCGGGTCAAGGCGTCCTTGATGTCGCCGACCACGGGCAGATGCGCCTTGCGGTTCTTGTTCAGCTCGGAGGCGTCGATGTCAATGTGAACGATCGTGCCGGTCTTGCAGAATTCTTCGAACTTGCCGGTGACACGGTCGTCGAAGCGCACGCCGAAGGCGAGGAGCAGGTCCGCGCCGTCCTTCAACTTCACCATCGGATCGGTGAAGGACTTGCGATGCTCGTATTCGCCGTTCACCGCCCAGTTGGCCACGGCGGAACCGTGCATGCCGAGCCAGCGCAGCGAGAGCGGATGGGTTTCCGGGAAACCGCCGATGCCCATAAGGGTAGTGGTCACGGGGATGTTCAACGCCTCGGCGAACTTCTTGAGTTCCGCCGCCGCGCCGCTGGTGATGATGCCGCCGCCGCAATAAAGCACCGGACGTTCGGCCTTCTCGATGAGACCGATGATCTCGTTCAAGGCGAGTTCGTCGGCCTTCAGGTCGGGCTGGTTGTAGCCGCGGAGACCTTTCTTGACCTGCTCCAGCGTCGGCCACACGGGCTGCGTCTTTTCCTGCTGGATGTTCTTGGGGAAATCGATCACGACCGGGCCCGGACGGCCGCTCTGGGCGATGTAAAACGCCTCCTTCACGATGCGCGGGATGTCGTTGATGTCCGTGACGAGATAGCTGTGCTTCACGATCGGCAAGGTCACGCCGATGATGTCGGTCTCCTGGAACGCGCCGCGGCCGATCATGGCCTGGGTCACCTGGCCGGTGATGGCGATGAGCGGGCAGGAATCCATGTAGGCGTCGGCGATGGCGGTGACGAGGTTGGTGGCGCCGGGGCCGCTGGTGCCCATGCAGACGCCGGCCTTGCCGGTGACACGGGCATAGCCTTCCGCGGCGAACGATCCGCCCTGTTCATGGCGGGGCAGAATGGTGCGGATCTTGGACTTGGTGAGCGACTGATGAATTTCCATGCTCGCGCCGCCGGGATAGGCAAAAATGACTTCCACCCCCTCGCGTTCCAGCGCCTCGACGAAAATGTCGCGGCCGAACATGGCCTTGCCGACCTCGGCGCGTTTGGCGGATTTCTTTTTGTCTGCGATTGCGTTTGTCTTGCTCATACTTTTACTGGGTTGTGGCGGCGTGACGTGGATAACAAAAAACCCACAGCCGTTGCCAGCCGTGGGTTTTTGTCGAAAATCGTCTTAACGACAAGCACCAACGGCGTCGGTAACTACTACTACGACGGCCAGATTTACTTGTCGAACGTTCACGAACATGGCGCGAATCTAATCAGAAGCCCGGAAACCGGTCAAGCGTCCATTTGGCCGCCCCGGCCCGCCGGCCGGACATTCAACCCTGTTGCAATTCCAGTCCAACCTTTTACCCTGCGTCACCATGAAAGCCGAAAAGACCGCCGCCGAACTGGCCTTGCGCAAAAAGGTCCAGGAGCTGATCGCCTTCAAGGGCGGGGGGGCCAACGAGGAAAATGTCGCGGACATCATCGAAAGCGCGCTCAAGCTGCTGACCGATGTGAAGGACAGCGGCGACGTGCGGGTGATTCAGACCGCCATCCGCGAGCTGCGCTATGCCTTCCGGATGTTTGCGCCGTATGCCGGCATCCGCAAGGTCACAATGTTCGGCTCCGCCCGCACCGCGCCATCCAAGACCGAGTATCATCAGGCGGCGGAACTCGGCCGCAAGCTTGCCGAAGCCGGCTTCATGCTCATCACCGGCGCGGGCGGGGGCATCATGCAGGCCGGCCATGAAGGCGCGGGGCCGGACAAGAGCTTCGGCGCCAACATCCGTTTGCCCTGGGAGCAAAGCGCCAATCCCGTCATTCAGAACGACAAGAAGCTCGTCACCTTCAAATACTTCTTCACCCGCAAGCTCATCTTCATCCGGCATTCCGACGCCATCGTGCTGTTCCCCGGCGGCTTCGGAACGATGGACGAGGGCTACGAGGCGCTGACGTTGATGCAGACGGGCAAAGGCCAGCTGATGCCATTGGTGCTGGTGGATCGTCCCGGCGGCACTTACTGGAAAACCTGGGACAAGCACATCCGCGAACATCTCCTGCGCGACCAGCTCATTTCCCCGGATGACCTCAACCTCTACCAGATCACCGATGACACGGATCAGGCGGTGAGGATCATCACGCGGTTCTATCGCAACTTCCATTCAAGCCGCTTTGTGAAGGAGCTGTTCGTCATCCGCCTCAAACATGCGCCGACGGAATCCGCCATCGAGGCGATGAACGAGGATTTCGCGGACATCATCTCCGGCGAGAAGATCCGGCTCGTCGACCCCCTGCCGGAGGAAATCGAGCGCGGGGAGCATCTCGGTCTGCCGCGGATCGCGTTTGGGTTCAACCGCCGTGACTACGGCCGCCTGCGGCAGTTGATTGATGTGTTGAACGGGCTGTGATTCGCCTGAGTTCTGTCGGATTTAACCACAGATAGACACCGATAAACACGGATGAACAGGGTCTGCTGTTACGCCGAGTTCAACTCAACCTCACTGTTAGCAGGGTGCTTTCAACCAAGAATCCTTCGCCTTATCCGTGTTGATCCTGTTCATCCGTGGTTGAGAGTTTTTTGAAAAAAATAGCTCAACCCTCCGGCAAAACCCCTCGCACCTGCTGCAACTGCCGCGCAACTTCGTCGAGGTCGTTGTGGGCGCGATGCACCCAGTCCTCGCCCCAGAACACGTTGCAGCTCGTCTGCGCCCGCAGCAACCGCCAGTGCGCCTCGTTCAACGACGGATGCTGGATATTCTTCTCCCGCAGCTTCGCCGCCGTCTCATGGAACGCCGCGCTGAGTTCATGGATGCGCGTGAAGGTCATCTTCTGCGCATCCGACCCGGTCCACTGCATGAAATCCGCGCCGTGATGCCAGCCGGTGTTCCAGGCGCCGGTGCGAACCGTCACCTCGCCGACCGCGCCGTGCTGGTCGAGATATTCGTGGATGAACACCGGTTCAATCTCCGTCTCGCCGGCGCGCACCTTGTCGAGCAACGGCTGATAGCACGCATGCCAGAAGTTGGAATGCGGGTTCGTGTTGCGGAACCAGCCGCCGTTGTCGCCGTCCGTGGCTGTGATGACCAGCGGCGGAAAATCGCAATGCTTCGTGCGCTGATGGACCTCGTTCATGAACCAGCCCGCGTCCATGCCGGATTGCTGGGCGTCGGACAGCTCCCGGTCCCGGGCCACGATGATGATCTCGGAGTCCTCGTAGCGGGCGATGTGCGGACGATACCGGATTTCCTCCCAGCGCATTTGACCGACGGGCTCGAGGTAATTGCTGTCCACGATCACGTAGCGGTAGCCGAGGCGCTTGAGCAGCGGGATGAGTTCCATGCTGAACGCCATTTCCGGCGGCCAGAAGCCCTGGAAGTCCGTGCGCCAGAACAAATGTTTGGCGATGCCCTGCCAGCGGACGAGCTGTTCCTCGCGGTCGGCGGCGGGAATCAACGGCAGGACCGGATGATAATAGCCGGAGCCGAGCACGTCGAAAATGCGCTTGTTCTGGAGATGCCAGAGCAGTTCGCCGCATTTGACGATGCCATGGACGCGTTCCTGGAAGGCCGGATTGGAAAGGGTTTCGAGCAGCGTGCCGCTCAGGTTCAGATGCACCTTGCCGATGCCTTCGTAATCCCAGAGCGCGCGCGGCATCCGGTCAATGGCCCAGAGCAGTTCCTTCGCGGCCCATTCCTCCGTGGCCAGGAGATGCTCCAGATTTCCCGGCGGCTGGTGGAAGTTCAGCGTGAGCGCGTGGAAAACTTTTCGCATAAAGTGTCCGGGATTATTTTGGCGGACTCAGCGGAGCCACCGGACGATACAGAAAAAACATCGTCGCCATTCCGGGCAATGACAGATCCACCGCCGCCGGACGACCGTCCCACTTGATCGGCTTGGTCTTCACCGGCTCGGCATGACCTTCGCCGCTGCCGCCGTATTTCTGGGCGTTCGTGTTCAGGAGTTCCACCCATTCGCCTTCCTTCGGCACGCCGACGCGGTAGTTGGGCCGCGGCACCGGCGTCATGTTCGCGACGACGAGCAAGATTTCCCCCTGCGTTCCGTGCCGCAGAAAACTGATGACGCTGTTGTTGCCGTCGTTGTTGTTGACCCACTGGAAGCTCTGGTGGTCGTAGTCGGACTCGCCGAGAAACTTGTGGTCGAGGTAGAGCTTGTTGAGATCGGCGACCAGGCGGCGGACACCTTCGTGATCCAGGTATTCCAGCAGGTGCCAGTCGAGGCTGCGGTCGTAGCCCCATTCAGCGGACTGGCCAAATTCGCAGCCCATGAACAACGTCTTCTTGCCCGGCCAGCCCCACATCCACGCATAGAGCGAACGCAGCTGCCGCGCCTTGTCGGGCATGTGCTCGGCCGCCATCTTGAGCATCATCGAGCGTTTGCCGTGGACGACTTCGTCGTGCGAAAACGCCATCATGAACTTCTCGGTGTTCTGGTAAATCATCCCGAACGTGAGCTGGTTGTGGTGATATTTCCGGTGGATGGGGTCTTTCTTGAAATACTCCAGCGTGTCGTGCATCCAGCCCATGTTCCACTTCATGTCGAAGCCGAGGCCCTTTTCCTTGGCGGGCTTGGTGACGCCGCCCCACGCGGTGGATTCCTCGGCGATCATCAACGCGCCTGGGAAATAATGATGCACGGTGGTGTTGGCATAGCGGAGGAAGTCGATGGCCTCCAAATTTTCGCGGCCGCCGTACTTGTTCGGAATCCACTGGCCGGCCTTGCGGGAGTAATCAAGGTAAAGCATCGACGCCACGGCATCCACGCGCAGGCCATCAATGTGATAACGGTCCAGCCAGGTCATCGCGCTGCCGACAAGGAAACACCGCACCTCGGGCCGGCTGTAATTGAAGATGAGCGTGCCCCAGTCCTGATGCTCGCCCTGGCGCGGGTCCTGATGCTCGTAAAGATGCGTGCCGTCGAAGTGCGCGAGCGCGAAGAAGTCTTTCGGAAAATGCGCCGGCACCCAGTCCATGAACACGCCGATGTCGTTTTGATGCAGCGTGTCCACGAGATACATGAAATCCTCGGGCGTGCCGTAGCGATGCGTCGGCGCGTAAAAACCGGTGACCTGATAACCCCACGAGCCGCTGAAGGGATATTCGGCCAGCGGCATGAACTCGACATGGGTGAAGCCCATCTCTTTGACATACTTCACGAGTTCGCCGGCCAGCTCGCGATAGGTCAAAGGACGATTGCCGTCGTCGGCATTGCGCCGCCACGAGCCGACGTGCAGTTCATAGACGAGCACGGGCTTCTTGGACCAGTCGGTCTTTTCGCGCCTCTTCATCCACGCGGCGTCGTTCCATTGGTATTTGGCGACGTCATAAACCACCGAGGCATTGTTGGGCGGGCTTTCGAAATAAGAACCGTAGGGGTCGGTCTTCAGCCGCAGCGCACCGCTGCGCGGGACGATTTCGTACTTGTAGAGCAGGCCTTCCTGCAATCCGGGGATGAAAACCTCCCAGACGCCGGAGTTGCCGAGCGAGCGCATCGGAAAGTAACGGCCGTCCCAGCGGCAGAAATCGCCGACCACGGAAACGCGCGCCGCGTTCGGCGCCCAGACGGCGAAGGAGACGCCGCGCACGCCGTCAATCTCCCGCAGATGCGCGCCGAGCTTCTGGTAAACGCGATGCTCGGTGCCCTCGTTGAAAAGGTAGAGGTCCTGGTTGCTGAGCGTGGGGAGAAAGCGGTAGGGATCGGAGAACTGACGGGTTTCGCCGTTCGTTTTCAGGCTGCGGAGCGCATAGCGAAAGACGTCCTTGCGGTCCGGGATGAACGTCTCGAAGAAACCCAGCGCATCCAGCTTTTGCATCGGATAACGCTGCTCCTTGCCCGAGGTGTCCACGACTTCGCACGACTCGGCGTCCTGCAAAAACGCGCGCACCACCACGCCGGCCTTGCCCTGATGGGTGAGGGGATGCATGCCGAGCAGGGCGTGCGGCTGGGCGTTCGTGCCGTGCAGCAGGGTATCCAGTTCTTTCTTGGTCGCGATCATGGGTGATTATTTGTCCCGGATGTAATCGTAGATGTTGAGGTAATGCTGGCCCGGATGATTCCACGAATAGTCGCAGTTCATGCCGTTGAGGATGAGGTGCCGGAAGTGATCGGGAAATTCGTAGTAACACCCAATCGCCCGGTGCAGCGTGGATTCCATGCTGGCGTTGGTCGCGTCCGGAAAAACATAGCCGTTGCGCTGATGCAGCGGCAGCGGGGAATGATCCTTGTCGAATACAGTGTCCGCCAGTCCACCGACCGAACGCACCACCGGCACCGTGCCGTAGCGCAGCGAAATCAGCTGCGTTAGTCCGCACGGCTCAAAATGGCTCGGCACCACCATCAGGTCCGCGCCGGCATAGATGAGATGCGCCAACTCATCGCTGTAACCGATCTCCAGGTGGCAGTCCGGATTGTCGTTGAGGTGCCGTTTCAAGCCCCAGAAATGGTCGTTGATGGACTTGTCGGGGCTTTCCCCGAGCAGCACAAACTGCGCGCCGTGGTTGAGCGCGTAGAAAATGGCGTGGCGCACCAGCTCGACGCCCTTCTGCGGATCCAGCCGGCCGATGAAGGCCACGATGGGTTTGGCGCCGTCCGCCAGCCACAGCCGTTTGCGCAGGGCGCTCTTGTTCTCGTATTTCTGCCCGACCGTCTTGGCGTTGAAATGGGCCGGGATGTAGGGATCCTTCTCCGGATTGAACATGTCGTAGTCCAGTCCGTTGAGCACGCCGCCGTATTTCTGGTGGTGAATGTGCAGTGTCCGCTCCAGCCCAAACGCCTGGCCGCCGTCCTTGGCTTCCCACGCATGGCGCGGCGACACCGTGGTGACAAAGTTTGAGTAAACAATGCCCGCCTTGGTCAGATTCAGCGCGGCGGGATTGGCGTTGTCGCGCATCCGGTCATAGCTGAAGAAATGCTCCGGCCGGTTCAGACCGGTGGCGCGCAGCACGTGTTCGCCGGTAAGCCCCTGGTGCTTGAAGTTGTGAATCGTGAAGCACACCCGCGGATGGCGCATGCCGAGATGCTGGTACATCTCCCAGAGCAGCACGGGGGCGAGCGCCGTCTGCCAGTCGTGGCAATGAATGATGTCCGGATGCTTGCCCGTCTTGAAGAGAAACTCCATCGCCGCCCGGCAGAAGAACGCAAACCGCATCACGTCGTCGTTGTGCCCGTAGTAAACGCCGCGGTTGAAGTAGCGGTCCTGGGAATGCGGTTCGATGAAGAAACACTTCCGGCCATGGACGAAGCCAAACCACACCGTGGTGGAAACCGCGCCGTGGTACCAAGGCACCTGGAGGTTTTCATACGCCTTCACCAGCCCGTTGATGTGGTGATAACGCATGCAGTCATACTTCGGCAGGATGATCTCCACCGCATTGCCGCGCATTTCGAGCTCGCGGCTCAAACCCGCCACCACGTCGCCCAGCCCGCCGACTTTCGCCACGGGCGTCAGCTCCGGCGTGAGCATGACCACGAACATCGGCTCAATCCGCCGCGCCGGCGTCGGGGGCGGCTGAGGCGCCGGCACATCGGCGGCCGGGGCGGGAACGGGCTCCGGATCTGGAGCCGTCAACGCCGGCAAATCTTTGACGAGCAGGTTCTCGGAAATCTCCCGTGTGACCGGCGGCGGCTTGGCCGAGACGGTCTCGGCTTCGGCCCTGGCTTCCACCTTTGCCGCCTGTCGGACCTCGGTCTTGGCAAGTTCAGGCGGCAACTCGGTGCGTGGTGCGGCCGGAAAGGCGACAACGTCGGCCGGCTTCGGCTTCACTTCACTCGCGGCTTTGTCCGGGGCGAGTTCCAAGTCCAGGTGCGCCGCCTCGATCGCCGCTCCCAAAGACAACAACGGTGCGGCGGCGGGCGGCGAAGGTGGGGCCGGCGCGGCCTTTGCCGGAGGAGCTTCAGCAGATTGACCGATGATGGCGTCCGGCACTTGGGAGGTTTGGGAAACGGGTGCCGGGGCGATGGGAACCGGGGCGGCCGGGCTGACGGGTGACGTCGGCCGGGGATTCTCAGGCGGAGGAGTTGCCGATGAAACGCCGGGGCGCGGGGGGTTTTTCGGTGAACGTTTCGATTTCATGGCGGCGTGATCAATCGCTTTGATGGCGTCCAACGCCGCCATCCTAGTCACGCCTCCAGGGCTTCAAAAGCCAAATTATTTTTTTCTTCGCCGATGCGAGGTCGCGTCCGGAACCAACCTCACCGGCCGAACATTCCCGGAAGACCGCCGCCCATCTTGCCCATCATCTTCTGGAACTTGCCCATCTTTTTCATCATCTGCTGCATCTGGGTGAATTTGTTGAGCATGGTGTTGATCTCCGTCACCGTCACGCCGCTGCCCTTGGCGATGCGCAGCCGGCGCTTGGCGTTCAGGATTTGGGGACTGCGACGTTCCTGCGGCGTCATGCCGCAGATCATCGCCTCCATGTGCTTGAACTCCTTCTCGGACTTGGAAAGGTCCTGGCCTTTGATCGCCTCCGCGCCGCCGGGCAGCATCTTCACGATGTTCTCCAGCGGGCCGAGCTTTTTCATCTGGCGAAGCTGGTCGAGAAAATCCTCCAGCGTGAACTCGCCTTTGCGCATCTTCTCCTCCATGCGCTTCATGTCGTCCTCGTTGACGGCCTCCGCCGCCTTTTCCACGAGGCTCACCACGTCGCCCATGCCGAGAATCCGCGACGCCATGCGCGCCGGGTGAAACGGCTCGAACTCGTCCAGCTTTTCGCCGGTGCCCGCGAACTTGATCGGCTTGCCCGTGACGGCCTTCATGCTCAGGGCCGCGCCGCCGCGCGCATCGCCATCGAGCTTGGTGAGGATCGAGCCGGTGATGCTCAGCGCCTGGTCGAAATGCGTCGCGACGTTCACCGCCTCCTGGCCCGTGGCAGCGTCAAGGACGAGGAGAATTTCCTGCGGCTTCACCAAGTCGCGCAGGCGCACGAGCTCCTGAACGAGCGGTTCGTCAATCTGCAACCGGCCGGCGGTGTCGAAGATGATGGTGTTGCGGTTTTCCTTCTTGGCGAAGTCGAGCGCCTCGCGGGCGATGTTCAGCACGTCGCTTTCGCCGCGTTTGACGAAGACCGGGATCCCCAGCTGTTTGCCGAGCGTCTCCAGCTGGTCCATCGCCGCCGGACGATAAACGTCCGCCGCCACCAGCAACGGCGCCCGACCCTGCTTGTGGAGCAGGCGCGCGAGTTTTCCGGACGAGGTGGTTTTGCCGGCGCCATGGAGACCCACCATCATGATGCAGTTCGGATTCGCGTTGAAATTCAGCGCGGCGTTTTGCGAACCAAGCAGGTCGGTGAGTTCGTCCGAGATGATTTTGATGATCTGCTGGCCGGGCTGGACGGTGGAAATGACTTCGGCACCGAGGGATTTGGTTTTGACGCGTTCGATGAAATCGCGGGCGACCTTGAAATTGACGTCGGCTTCCAGCAGCGCCATGCGGACTTCGCGCAGGGCTTCGGACACGTTGCCTTCGGAAATTTTGCCGAGGCCGCGCAGGTTTTTGAAGGCCTGCTGGAGTTTGCCGCTTAAGGAATCGAACATCCGCGAAAGGTAGGAGAGGAAAAGCCTCCACACAATTTCAAAGAGGCACGGCGACGCTTCACGGTCGGTTGAATGGCGGACAAAAGGCTTAAACTTTGAACTTGAGCGGCCGATGGGGCTATGGCTTAATACGCGGCCTTCTCGGTTGGTAGGATACTCAAGTGGCCAACGAGGGCAGACTGTAAATCTGCTGGCTTACGCCTACACAGGTTCGAATCCTGTTCCTACCACCACTCTTCCAGGGCCAGACAGCGTTTGCGCGGTGGCCCAATGACCGTATAGTTATACAAATATTACGACCTACTATGAGCAACCTACTTAGCCTCAGTTCATCACAGCTCAAGCGCGCCGCCGCCTTGAAGGACAAGATCGAAGCCTTGACGCAGGAACTCGCCAGCTTGCTGGGTGAAGCTGCCGCTCCGTCCGGAGGCAAACGCACCCTTAGCGCCAGCGCCCGGGCCCGCATCGCCGCCGCCCAAAAACGTCGCTGGGCCAAAGTCAATGCCGGCAAACCGGCCAAAGCCAAAGCCGCGCGCAAGTCCGGCATGAGCGCCGAAGGCCGAGCCAAAATTGCCGCCGCCGCCAAAGCCCGCTGGGCCAAGGCCAAGGCTGCCGGGAAAAAATCCCTGTAATCAGCTCCTTTTCATTTATAGGGCGCAGTTCTTCACGGAACTGCGCCTTTTGCATTTTTGAGACCAGAAACCAACCAAAACAACCGGCCGCCCACGTTAAAGTTTACCGCTGATCAGCCGAAGAAATAAGCAAACGGTCGGAAATGAAACATATCCTATTCGTCGAGGACAACCCCATCCTGTTGCAGATGTGCGCCATGATGCTGGAGGGCGACACTGATTGGGAGGTGTCCACGGCGGCGGATGGTGCGGCCGCCCTCGAATTATTGACGCAGCGTGCGTTTGATGTGGTCGCCTCGGACATGCGCATGCCGGGCATGAGCGGTCTGGAGTTGCTCGAAAAAGTCCGCACCCGGCACCCCCACACGTCGCGCATCATTATTTCCGGCATCGGTGATCAGGAGGAAGTCGCCCGTTCGCTGCATTCGAACCACCAGTTTCTGGCCAAGCCTTTCACGGTAAAAACTCTCCGCGCCACGCTCGGCCGCCTCAACGGTCTCGACACCTATCTCAAGGATGAAAAACTGAAGGCCCTGGTCGGCCGGATGAATTCCCTGCCCAGCTTTCCTTCGGTCTATCTCAAGATCATGAAGGAGATCGATTCACCACACGCCGCCTTGGAGAACATCGCCGACATAGTTGGGAAAGATCCCAGCCTCAGCGCAAAAACCCTTCAGGTCGTCAATTCCGCCGCCTTCGGCCTGCCCGATAAAATCCACGACCCCTTCGAGGCCGTGCAGCAACTGGGCATGAACAGCATCCGTTCCTTCGCGCTGGCCTCCCACATCTTCAGCAAATATGAACCCACTCAGGCAAAGGGCTTGGACCCCGTGCAGCTCTGGGAGCATCTGATGAAAACCAGCAAGCTCGCCGAAGCCATCATGCGCAGCGAAGGAGCAGAGGGCACGGAAGTGGACGACGCCGCTACGGCCGCCATGTTGCATGACATGGGCAAGCTCATGCTGGCGGAAAATCTCCCGGATGAATTTCACCGGGCAAATCGGTTGGCAGCGGAACAAAACATCCCGCTGGCCGCCGCGGAACTGGAAGTGTTCGGCACCACTCACGCCGGAGCAGCAGCCTATCTGCTCGGACTGTGGGGATTGCCAGCCACCATTGTAGAGGCCGTCGCTTTTCATCACGCCCCAAGCGCAAGCCAGTTTAAGGAATTCGGCCCGCTCACCGCCGTCCATGCGGCCAACGCGCTGCAACACGAGCTGTCAAAGAATCCAGCCGACGGCATCAACTCCAGCCTCGACGAATCCTATCTGGCCTCGATCGGCTTTGCCGACCATGTGGCGCTCTGGAAAGAACGGGCGCTGGAACTCACAAGCGAGACCGCCGACAGTTGACGTGCTTTCATGAAAAGCCCTGCGGACTCATTGGTCCGCAGGGCTTTTGTTTGCCTTCAGTTAGTTGATCGAGACGTCGATCTGTTTCGGTTTGGCCTCTTCGGTCTTGGGCAGGGTCACGGTCAGGATGCCGTCTTTGTATTGAGCCTTCACCTTGTCGGCGGCGACCGCCGTGGGCAGCGTCACCGTCCGCTGGAAACGGCCGAAGAACCGTTCCGTGTGATGCACCTCGGTGTCCTCGCTCTTGGCTTCACTGCGCCGTTCGCCCGAGATGGTCAGCGTGCCGTCTTGAATGGACACATTCACGTCTTCCTTGCTCACGCCGGGCAGCTCCGCCTTGATCACAAAACTGTCCTTGTTCTCGTGAAGATCCAGCGGGGGCGTCCAGGCGCCCAGCAACTGCGAAGCGCGGGAATAGGTCGCCAGCGGCGAGTCAAAGAAGCGGTTGATCTCATCACTCAAGTCCGCCAAACGGGTGATGGGCCAGGTGGCCAAACCAGGTCGTTGTGATTTCATTAAGTTCATATTGATCCTTTCGTTTTTGGTTAAACGTTGTTCAACACTCCTTTTAGCTACGGCCATGCCAGCGGGAAACCCGCGGTAGAACCCAATAAAATTGGGCTTTTTAGCGAGTCACCGACAGATAAAACGCCGCGGCGGAAAAATCTGACCCAACCACGGTGTGTCACTGCGACAATTTTTCACGAACCTTCACACCAATAAAAAAGCCCCGGGCCTTTCGCCCGGGGCTGGGAGGGAAATCAACCGTTTACCATTTCAATTCCTGCAACCGACGGGCCACCTCTTCGGCATTGGCGCGGCTGTTGAAGGCGCTGATGCGGAAGAAGCCTTCGCCCTTGCAGCCGAAGCCGCTGCCCGGAGTGATGACGACGTTGGCTTCGCCGAGGATCTTGTCGAACGCCTGCCAGCTCGTGACGCCCTTCGGCGTCCGCACCCAGATGTAAGGGGCATTCACGCCACCGAACACTTTCAGGCCGGCCTTCTTTGCGCCCTTGCGCAGGACTTCGGCATTGCCAAGATAGTGTTTGATCAAATCAGCGATCTGCTGCTTGCCTTCGGGGGAATACAGCGCCTCGGCGGCACGCTGGACGACGTAGCTCACGCCATTGAACTTGGTCGTCATCCGGCGATTCCACAACGGATGCAGGGGCAACATCTCGCCCGTCTTGGTGGCGAGTTTCAGGCTCTTGGGCACCACGGTGAACGCGCAGCGCGTTCCCGTGAAGCCGCCGTTCTTGGAAAAGCTCCGAAACTCGATGGCGCAATCGCGCGCACCGGGAATCTCGTAGATCGAATGGGGAATGCCCGGCTCGGCGATGTAGGCCTCGTAGGCGGCGTCGAACAGAATCACCGACTTATGTTCCAGGGCATACTTGACCCAGGCTTCGAGCTGTTCGCGCGTGGCGGCAGCGCCCGTCGGATTGTTCGGTGAACACAGATAGATGACATCCACATGCTTCTTGGGCGGCTCGGGAATGAAACCATTGGCCGGTTTGCACGGGAGATAAACGAGCTTGGCGTAGGCACCCGCTTCATTGGCGTCGCCGGTGTGGCCGGCCATGACATTGGTATCCACGTAAACGGGATACACCGGGTCGCTGATGGCGATCTTGTTCTTGCTGCCGAGGATGTCGAGGATGTTGCCGCAATCGCATTTCGAGCCGTCGCTCACAAAGATTTCGTCATCGGCCACGTCCAGGCCGCGGCTGCGAAAATCATTTTCGGCAATGGCGCGGCGGAGCCAGTCATAGCCCTGCTCCGGGCCATAACCCTTGAAGGTGTCGCGCGAGGCCATTTCATCCACGGCCTTGTGCATGGCCGCGACCACGGCCGGCGGCAGCGGCTCGGTCACGTCGCCAATGCCGCAGCGGATGAGCCGCTTGGCGGCTTCGGGTTTGGCGTCGCAAAACGCCTTCACGCGCCGGCCAATTTCGGGAAACAAATATCCCGCCTTCAGTTTCAAATAATTGTCATTTAAGAGTGCCATAGTCGGTAAAAAATAAATCCAGCGCGAAAACGCTGGAAGATCAAGGGCGGATGCTAGCCACGGCGGGAGAACGAATCAAGAAGGTGATTTGGCAATGGACCCAAATAAAAACCGGCGCGGACAATCCGCGCCGGCCCAACCAAGGACCCACACTAACACTGTAAAATCTCAGGCCACGGTGACTTCCTTGCTCAGATAGACATCCTGAATCGCGTTGAGCAGTCCGATGCCTTCCTTGAGCGGACGTTGAAACGCCTTGCGTCCGGAAATCAGTCCCATGCCGCCCGCGCGCTTGTTGATCACGGCGGTCATGACCGCCTGTTCGAGGTCGCCCTTGCCCTTGGATTCCCCGCCGGAATTAATCAGGCCGGCGCGGCCCATGTAGCAGTTCGCCACCTGATAACGGCAGAGATCGATGGGATGATCGCTGCACAGGTCGGTGTAAATCTTCTTGTCGAACTTGCCGTAGCTGGAGCCGCCCATGTTCAAGGCCTCGAAGCCGCGGTTGTTCTCGGGCAGCTTCTGCTTGATGATGTCCGCCTCAATGGTGACGCCCAGATGATTCGCCTGACCCGTGAGGTCGGCGGAGACGTGGAAATCCTTCCCTTCCTTTTTAAACGAGCTGTTGCGCAGATAACACCAGAGCACCGTCGCCATGCCCAGTTCGTGCGCGGCCTGGAAGGCTTTGGCAACCTCCACGATCTGCCGTCCGCTTTCCGGCGAGCCGAAGTAAATGGTGGCGCCCACCGCCGCGCAGCCCATGTCCGCCGCCTCCTTCAGCGTGCCGAAGAGAATCTGGTCCGCCTTGTTGGGAAAGGTCAGGAGCTCGTTGTGATTGATCTTCACCATCAGGGGAATCTTGTGGGCATACTTGCGCGAGACGATGCCGAGGACGCCGTAGGTGGAGGCGACGGCGTTGCAGCCGCCTTCAATCGCGAGTTTGACGATGTTTTCCGGGTCAAAGTAATCGGGGTTTTTTGCAAAGCTCGCGCCGCCCGAATGTTCAATGCCTTGATCGACCGACAGAATGGAAAGGTAACCCGTGCCGCCCAGCCGGCCGGCGCCGAACAGCCGCTGTAGATTCACAAGCACACGGTTGTTCCGGTCTGACGGACCAAAGATACGTTCCACGAAGTCCGGACCGGGGACGTGCAGACGGTCCTTGGGAATCTTGGGAGCCTTGAAGTTGAGCAGCGAGTCCGCCTTGTCCCCGAGCAATTGCGCGATGTTTGTCATAGGTTCAGTTTCAGTTCAACGATCCAACCAACGGAAACGAACATAGCGCGGCGGCGAAAATTGACTTAACCGATTCTGGCCTTTTTTGGCCATTGCTTGCGCCGGCCGCCGTTCAGGCGGATCGCAGGTGGGCCTGAAGACGGGCGACCAAATCGGCGGGCAGCCGTTTGGGTTTGTCCTGCACCGTGGTGCAGACGTGAAACGTGTCGGCCTCCACCAGGACCGCGCCACTCTGGTTCAGGATGCGATGGGCGAAGTTGAGCCGGATCTTTTCGAGCGCCGTCGGCCAGACCTCGATGGTGAGGAGATCATCATACCGGGCGGCGGACTTGTAGCGCAGACGGCATTCAATCACGGGAAACAGGGTGTCGGCGGCCTGCAATTCCAGCAGCGGGCATCCTGCGTGCCGGAAGAATTCCCCGCGGGCGGCTTCGAGCAAATCCAGGTAGCGTCCATAGTAGATATGATTGCCCACGGTACATTCGGCGTAAGTCACGCGATGAACATGCTGAAAGGATGCGACGGACATGCCGCCAGCGTAGGGATTCCGGCGGGTTGCCAAAAGAATTTTCCCCGGCGCGAAGCCTAATCGGTAAAATCAGGGATACAAATGGATCGCAAATCACCGGTTGCAGGCAGGGCAATTCAGGTTATGTTCCGGTCATGAACTGGCAGCAAGTGGTTTCCCTGTTGATTGTGGCGACGGCCGGCGGCCTTTTTCTCCGCAGCCACCTACTCCGCCGCAAGCTCAGCCTGGTGCGGAACCTCCCCTGCGGCGGCTGCCCGGGACAGTCTTCCCTTCGGCCCCAGCACACGATCATTTACCGCGCGAAAAAGGGCGAACGCCCCCAGATCATCCTCAAACAACAATAGCCGCCTTGCGCGGCCCCTGCTCGTGAGATAACCTCGATCCCATAATGGCCATGTGCAAAATCAGTTCTCCCGTGCACTTTGTGACGCGGTCAGCCGGCCCTCAGGAAGGCGCGGCGAAAGCCCAGTGGGTTCCCAACACCGACGTCTATTCCACCGATCACGGGCTGGTCATCAAGGTTGAACTGGCCGGGATGCGCAGTGAAAATCTGGAGATCACCGTCGAAGGGCGCCGCCTCCGCATCAGCGGCAACCGGCCCGACGGCTGCCGCGCCCCGAAATGCAGCTTCCTGGTCATGGAAATCAGCTACGGCCCCTTCGAAAGCGTCCTGGAGCTGCCCTCCGGTTATGATCTCAGCCAGGCCAAGGCCGCCTACGTGAACGGTTTTCTCCGGATTGATGTTCCCCTGACCCAGACCCGGGGAAAAATTTCCAAGGTTCCCATCGCTGACGGAAACTAGATTCAGGCTGAATCTTTTCCGTCCCGAAGGCATCCAACGTTAAGCATGACTCTACCATGAGTTCGCCCGACACAGAATTTATCAGCATCCTCGGCAATTCCGGGGACACCGACGCGCCCGCGCGGGTGTCCTCTCATTCACTGCCGCAGACGCTGCCCATCCTTGGGCTGTCGGACATCGTCATTTTCCCCGGCATGGTCGCGCCGCTCCTCGTCGAGACGCCCCAGAGCATCAAGCTCATTGACGATGTCGTCGGCGGCGACCGCCTGCTCGGCGTCATTCTCCAGCGCAATCCCGAGGCGGAAAACCCCTCACCGGACGAGATGCACGAAGTCGGGTGTGCCGCGCGCCTGCTCAAGATGCTCAAGTTCCCGGACAACACCGTCCGCGTGCTGGTCGAAGGCCTCTGGCGCATCCGCATCAAGGACTACACCAGTCTGGATCCGTATCTCTGCGCGAAGTTTGAGCTGCTCAAGGACGTGAAGGAAAACTCCCTGGAGCTGAGCGCCATGATGCGCAACGCCCAGTCCCAGTTTCAGGAAATCATCAAGCTTTCGCCCGCGCTTTCCGACCAGGTCAAGATCGCCGCGCTCAACACCGAGGATCCCGGACACTTCACCGACCTCATCGCCGCGAACCTGAACCTCAACCTCGAGGAACGTCAGAAGCTGCTCGAAATGCCCTCGGTCAAGGAACGCTTCACCTTCCTCCTGCCGATGCTGAACCGCGAGCACGAGGTGCTTTCGCTCAGCTCGAAGATTCAGACGGACGTCGCCACGTCCATTTCCAAAACCCAGCGTGACTTTTTCCTGCGGGAACAGCTCCGCGCCATCCAGCGGGAACTCGGCGAGACCGACGCCTCCTCGACGGAGATCGCCACGTTGCGCGAGAAGATTGAGACCACCACGCTGCCGCCGGACGTCAAAAAGGTCGCCACCCAGGAGCTGGAACGCCTTCAGCAAACGCCGCCCGCCGCCGCCGAATACGGCGTGACCCGGCATTACCTCGACTGGATTTTGACGCTGCCGTGGGAGAAGGAAACCGCGGACAAGCTCGACCTCAAGGAAGCTGAACGCATCCTGAACGAACAGCACTTCGGACTGACCAAGGTCAAGGACCGCCTGCTGGAATTCCTCGCCGTCATCCAGCGCCGCAAGCAGATCAAAGGACCAATCCTTTGCCTGGTCGGACCGCCGGGCGTGGGCAAGACTTCGCTGGGCAAAAGCGTCGCCGACGCCTTGGGGCGGAAGTTCGCCCGCATCTCCCTCGGCGGCATGCGCGACGAGGCGGAAATTCGCGGACATCGCCGCACCTACGTCGGCGCCCTGCCGGGACGCATCATCCAGACGTTGCGCCGCGTGGAAAGCCGCAACCCTGTCATCCTGCTGGACGAACTCGACAAAATCGGCGCGGATTTTCGCGGCGACCCCGCGTCAGCCTTGCTGGAAGTGCTGGATCCGGCGCAGAACAGCACGTTCTCGGATTATTACCTCGACCTGCCTTTCGACCTTTCCCGCGTGCTGTTCATCACCACCGCCAACTGGCTGGAGCCGATTCATCCCGCGTTGCGCGACCGTCTCGAAGTCATCGAGCTGCCGAGCTACACGGAAACCGAGAAGCTGCAGATCGCCAAGCGCTACCTCGTTCCCCGCCAGTTGGAGGAACACGGCTTGAAGAAGAGCGAGGTGAAGATTCCCGACGCCACCATCCGCCGCGTCATACAGGACTACACCCGCGAGGCCGGCGTGCGACAGTTGGAACGCGAAATCGCCGCCATCACGCGCAAGGCGACGCGCAAGATTGTCAGCAACGGCACGTCGCACAAGCCGTTGGCGATGACGCCCGAGTCGCTGAAGGACTATCTCGGTTCGGCCCGGTTTGTTTCAGAGACAGCCGAGGCCATCAAGGAAATCGGCATCGCCACCGGCATGGCCTGGACGCCGGTCGGCGGCGAGGTGCTCTTCATCGAAGCCACGCGCATGACCGGCAAAGGTTGCTTGCTCCTCACCGGCTCGCTCGGCGACGTGATGAAGGAAAGCGCGCAGACCGCGCTCAGTTACCTGCGCAGCCAGGCGAAAAATCTCGGCGTTGACATCTCCGACTTCGGCAAGTTCGACATTCACATCCATGTGCCGGCGGGTGCCACGCCGAAGGACGGTCCCAGTGCCGGCGTGCCTTTGCTGGTCGCGCTGGCGTCATTGTTGACGCGGCACCGGGTTCGTTCCGACTTCGCCATGACCGGGGAAATCAGCCTGCGGGGACGCGTCCTGCGCGTCGGCGGCATCAAGGAAAAGGTGCTGGCCGCGGCGCGGTTTGGCATCAGGCACATCGTGCTCCCGGACCAGAACCGCAGTGACTGGCAGGATGTTCCCGAGGAGGTGCGGAAGAAGCTCCAGGTTCATTTCGTGCACCACATCTCCGAACTGCTGCCGCTCACTTTGCACACGAAATGACGCGCCCGCTGCTGCTTTTGTTCGGCGCCCTGCTGCTGACAGGCTTCACCGAAACCGCCCCGCCCCGGGCGGTCGATCCCGCCGAAGCCGCCCGGCAAGGAAGCGAACTCGTGGGCAAGATTCTCGCCCTGCAACCTTCCCAGAACTACACCAACACCGGCGTACTGAAAGTCCGGCCCGACCGGGGCGAATGGACTGAAACACCCCTGCGCTTTGCAGTTCTGGTCACGCCCACAAACTGGCAAAGCGTTTACCAAACCACCTCCACCAACCAATGCTCCGCGCTGCGGGTTATTTCTGCCGCTGGCACGCCCAAGGTATTCCTGCTGCAGACCAACTCCGACAGCGAGCAAGTCTCCTTGGCTAACAGCGAACGTTTCCAGCCGTTTGCCGGGTCGGATTTCTGGGTTGGCGACCTCGGACTGGACTTTCTTCAATGGCCCGGGCAAAAGCTCGTGAAGAGTGAACTGCGCAAGACCCGGTTGTGCCGGGTGTTGGAAAGCACCCCCGCTCAACCTGCCACCAATGGTTATTCGCGCGTCATGTCCTGGATCGACAGCGAGAGTTTCGGTTTGGTGCATGCCGACGCCTACGATGCGGCGGGAAAAATTCTGAAGGAGTTCGACCCCAAGAGCGTGAAGGAAATCGACGGCCAGCCGCAGCTCCTCAAGATGGAGATGTACAACCGGCAGACCCGTTCGCGCAGCCAGATTGAGTTCGATTTGCCCGTGGAATAGCCCGTCGTCCGGGCTTTTTCATTGAACTGTCCCGGGACCTTTTCCATCCTGCCGCCATGAATGTTTTTGTCACCGGCGGCGCCGGCTACATCGGATCAGTCTGCACCGAGGAACTCCTCAACGCCGGACATGCGGTCACGGTTTATGACAACCTCACCGAGGGGCACCGTTCCGCCGTGGATGCGCGCGCCAGGTTCATCCTTGCCAAGCCCGAGCAGGACGGCGACATCCTGAACGCGGTCAGGTCCGCCAAGCCCGACGCCATCCTGCATTTCGCCGCCAACGCGCTGGTGGGCGAATCCATGACGAACCCGAAGAAGTACTTCCACAACAACCTCGTCAACGCGCTCAAGCTCGCCGATGCCGCCGTGGAATGCGGCGTGAAGAAATTTGTCTTCAGCTCCACCTGCGCCACCTATGGTCCGCCGGACCGCGTGCCGATGACCGAAGACCTGCCCCAGCGGCCGATCAATCCCTACGGCGAATCCAAGCTGATGTTCGAGAAGGTTCTCAAGTGGTATCACGAGATTCACAAGCTCGACTTCATCGCCTTCCGTTATTTCAACGCCGCCGGCGCCAGTGAAAAGTTTGGTGAGCATCATCGCATCGAAACCCACATCATTCCCAACGTGCTCCAGGTCGCGCTCGGCCAGAAGCCCCACGTCGAGATTTACGGCACTGATTACCCGACGCCGGACGGCACCTGCATCCGCGATTACATCCACATCAAGGACCTCGCACAGGCGCACATGCTCGGTCTTACTCCGGGCAAGAGCGGCTTTTACAACCTCGGCAACGGGGACGGTTATTCCGTGAGGCAGGTCATCGAGACCTGCGAGAAAGTCACCGGCAAGAAAATCCCCGCCATCGAAAAGCCCCGGCGCCCCGGCGATCCGCCGCGGTTGGTCGCCTCCGCCGCCAAGGCCATCAACGAACTGGGCTGGAAACCGAAGTATCCGAAGCTCGAAGACATCGTTGCCACCGCCTGGGCATGGCATGTGAAACATCCGACCGGTTATCCCGACTGAGCTTGGAAGGCACCGCCTCAGTGGTCGGACGACGTTGCTGCGCGATTACAATGAGACTGTGGCTCACGCCAAGAGCGCAAAGGACGCAAAGCTGTTTGATGGTTCCTTCTTGCGGCCTTGCCGAGCTTTGCGTGAGGACAATTCCGGCGGCAGATTCAACCGAATCTCCCCTAGTGTTGAGGAAAGATCCGGTAGAGCAGCAGATAGATCAGCACACCGGTCACGGAGACATACATCCACATGGGCCATGCCCAGCGCGTGACCTTTTTGTGCGCCACAAAATTTCCCCGGATGGCGAGCACCACCGCGGCAATAATCAGCGGCAGAATGACCACCGCCAGGACGGTGTGGGTCAGCAGCAGTGCAAGATATATCGGCCGAAACCACGCCGGCTCCAGGAAGCGGGTGACGCCGTGAACAGTGAAGTGGTAGGTGAGGTAACCTGCTAGAAACAACGCCGAACTGGCGATGGCCGACACCATGCAGTTGCGATGGGCGACCGGACGCCCCTGTTTGATGAAGTAATAACCCAGGGCAAGGAACACTGCGGCGAGTCCGTTGAAGCAGGCGTTGATGGCGGGAAGGTCGTGCAGGGTCATGGTTCGTGCTCCAGTTGCCGGGCGGCGGAAATGATTTTTTGCTTCTGTGCCGGCCAATCCACTCCTTCGCCGCCGGTATCAAACACGCCCCGCAGCCGCGCCTGCTGGTCCACCAGCGCAAAGATGGTGCTGTGGATGTACAGGTCGTTCGCGGAGGTGCGTTCCTCGGGCTTCACTTCCACGGCGGACAATTTCAAACCGCCGCTGACCAAGGCGGCAATTTCCGTTTTCGGTCCGGTCAGAAACGTCCAGCGGCTGGTGTCGGCATCAAACCGCGCGGCATACTTCGCCAGCACCGACGGCGTGTCAAAACTGGGATCGGTGGTCACGGTAACCAATCGTAGGCGGTCCTTGGCGGTCAGTTCCGCCTGCAGCTCCTTCATCTGCCGGGTCATTTTCAGGCACGGCCCCGGGCAGCGGGTGAAGATGACATCGGCAATCCAGACCTTGCCACGAAAGTCCGCCAGGGAAACGGCAACACCGGCCTGGTTGGTCAATGAAAACGGATTCACGTCGCCGATGACGGGCAGCGGCTTGGTCTTCGACGAATATTTTTCCAACCCCGTCAGCAGATAGGCCAGCAGAAGCGTGAGCATGACGAGCAACACTCCGGCGCTGAGCAGGAGGGAAAACTTTCGCGGCTGCGAGTTCATGGAATTACCGTTTCAGGATTCAAAGAAAAAAGCCATTCCCGATTTCGGAAATGGCTGGAACCCTCGCGCGGGGCGGGGAATTATTCAAAGCTCGTGTTGGCCCCGATCTTGGACGCGAGCCACTTGTCATAGGCCGCCTGGCTTTCAACGATCAGGTAACCCGCCGACATGCTGGCATGCCCGTTGCCGCAGAGCTGGGCGCAGTTGATCTGATACCGGCCTTCCTTCACGGGCTTGAAATGAATCGGAATGCGCATGCCAGGAATGGCGTCCTGCGCCACGCGCATGGCGATGACGCGGAAGGAGTGGATGACGTCCTTCGAACTGACGTAGCAGATGACGGGCTTGTTCACCGGGACGTGAATCTCGTTGAGAATTTGGACGTCGTCCTTGCCCTTGGCATCGGCGGGATCGACGCCGAAGACGTTGTCGGACTTCACCAGCGCCATGTCCTGACGGCCAAATTCACCGTCCCGGCCGGCGTAACGGGCGTTCCAACCGAACTGCTGGGCGACGATTTGAATGACGGTTGATTCGCTCTCCTTGGGAAACTTGGCGGCGTGATTCACCCAGACCGGCAGCGCGAAGCCAACCAGCAGCAACACTTCCACGCCCGCCACCAGAACCTCCAGATAGCTCGAGGCATGGCTGCGCACGCCGACGTAGTCGGCCTGGGCGTTGCGCGACTTGCGGAACTTGTAGATCGAGAGGAAAAAGTAAATCAGCCAGCCGATGAACAGAATGATCATCAACCAGTGAATTAAGACGATGAGCAAGTCCACTCGACCGCCGGCTTCCGAGGCGAGGGGAGGGAGACCAAGTATTTTATCCATTGTCGGGCTTTCCAGTTTTTTTGGCGATGTAAACGAAAAATCCAGTGATGCCGGTGAGCACCAGGCCGATGACTCCGAGCAGGACCATGATGCCCCAGTTCATCCCCTGGGCCATCGGGGCGTCGGACTTGCCATAGCACGTGGCGCAGGCCGGCGCGTTGTTGGCGGCCGCCATGACCAGCACGGCGATGAGAAGATGCCCGAGGCGTTTCACAGGTAGCTGATGTGTTTGAGTTTCTTCAAAAAGTATTTGCCGTAAACCAGGATGGCCATGCCGGCCAGCAGCGAGCCGATGGCAAACAGCAGGTCACCGGTTGAGCCTGCAGGGGAAAAGTAGCTGCGCCCTTTCAGGATCATGCAGGCGAAGGCCAGGCTGCTGAACGCGCCGACAAACACAAGATGAACGGCTTTCAGTGACATAAAATTCAGTGGGCCAGCAGATGGGGAACATCGTGCTGGGCGTATATGCTGAGG
>JAXMHO010000028.1:0-34436 GCA_046346715.1 Verrucomicrobiota bacterium | reverse complement strand
GCCCACCGTGGCATTGCCACCCGCCAGGCCGTTGACGTGCCAGAGCAAAGTTTTGTTGGTGCGTGAACTGCCGATCACCGCTTGAAATGTGGCCGTCGCGCCGATGGAAACCGCTGGCGGTTCATCGGCTCCCGGCGTGATTGCGATGTGCTCCGGCACAACAAAGTTCGGATAACCGCTGATGGTTTGCGCCCCATCAGGGTTGCGGGCGATGAACGCGCCCGTGCGGGCGCCAACGGGAATGCGCACGGTGGCGACGTTCGTCGTGAGGGAGATGATTTCGCACGGAATTTCGCCAAGCTCAAACACCGTCCGCGCGGCCGGATTGGTGACGAAACCACTGCCGGTGATCACCGCGTTGCTGCCCGGCGTTCCTTCCGGCTCCGGCAGCGGGCCGATGGCAAGGCGCGGCACTTCACCCCCGGTGTTGACGAGCGCGACGCTCACGGAGGCCGGTGTGCCCGAATGGCCATTACGGTCATAGGGTGTGACTTCGAGGGTATAATTGCCAAGCGACGAGTTGACGCTGAACTGCGTGAGCGCGACGGTCACGGTGCCGCCGTTATCGTCCAGGCCAAGATCCGCCGCCGGCAGGTCACTGATTTGTGGTGAGCCAAACGGAGGCGTGATACGCAGGCGAATGAAATCCAAGTCACTGTCCGGGTCGGCGACTTGCAGCGTGCAACGCACCGGCACGCGGCTGTAACTACCAATCGGCTGGGTGTAGGAAGCGGCGAGCCGGGAAAACGCCACGATGCTCGGAGCCGTGCCATTCGTTCCCAAGCCAGCAATTGTCACGGTGAAGTTGGTCGTGTCGCTGAAATACCAGAGTGAATCCTTCAGTTGCAAAGAGAATTCTACCGGGCCATAAGGCAACTCACTTGTGTTTAAATCCACCGTCCCGTGGCCAGCCTCGCCCGTGATATGCATGGTGGAAGGCAAGAATTCACCGTTCAGGGTGGCCAGCGCGTGGCTGACCGTCAGCAGCACCGTGTCAATATCACCGTCGGGATCCAGATAATCGAAGTTCAGGGTCAGCGGCGCGCCCCGCACCACTGTCACCGGAGCCGAAACATTGGTCAGCAGCGGTGGGGCAGCGAAGGGCGCATTCAAGCGAAAGAAGCTGGAGTTAGTGCCCACAGGAAGAATGACGTATTTGACGTCACCAAAAATAATGGGCTCGTTTGTGACCGCCGTCCACAAGCCTGAATCTAATTCCCCGGCGAACTCAAGGGTGTAGTTATTAGCGGCCGCCAGCCAAGACAGGTGCAGTTCGCTTCCCACCACAGCAATCTGCAACTTGGCCGCCCGCGCAATGTTCGCGAACAGGCCGGCGATTACGAAGCAGACCAAAGTGCATCTAATCACTGCCATAGACGTTTCAAATACTCGACCATTCGATGATTATTGCAAGACGCTATTTGAAAATGCCGAACGTGCCTTTTGGGCCGTGGAAATCCTGCTGCGGGCAACAGACGTGCCAGCAAAACATGCCACTCCGGATGGAGCTTGAATCCATTTCGATTCCTAAACTGCCAAGATGTCGCCTTGCTGAAGCTTCCAGAAAACCAACACTTGGCGCGGAAAGAAAGGCGCTTTCCCAGAGAAGTATTTTGAGCGAATCTTGATTCCATCAATTTTTCTGTGAGCGATAAAATGGACGCGATGCCGGTGGAGACGGGCGGGCGGAATTGCCTGCCGGTGCGTTTTCGTCGCGATCCAACTGAATTGGCCCGTTCCGATTCTCAACGCGGGACGATGCGCGTCAAGCAGGCGAAGGCATATTATTTGGATGGGTTGACGGCGGTCTTTCAGTCGGATGTCTCACTACCCGGCACGTTGCGCGTGGATCAAAAATTTTCGGGAGCAGAAGTGGTCTTGCTGAATCCCGGGCCGGACATTGCCGAGGTTCTCGGGCTGGAAAACCGTTTTCCGGAGATCAAGTGTTTGCACATCGTTGAATCGTGCGAGGCGAACTTGGATGCGATTCGGAAGGTGCTGGAGAAGGAAGCCACACAACGGTTGCTCCCGGAGATGGCAGGCTATGTGACGGATCTTCGCAATCTGCCGGTGGAGTTGTTTGGTCGCTGCGATTTGGTGGTGGAGATCAATGTGGTGGATCCCAAGGCGGATAAGATTTTCCGGCAGGACGTCGTTCGGCAAATCAGCCGGGTGCTGAAGCTCGGGGGAATTTTTTATTCCGCCGGCGTGACGGTGCGCTGGACGGATAAGGTCGTTCCGCTCTCGCTGGTGCGCGTTCCGGTTCGGGGAAAAATTCTCAAACAAGTGGGTTATTCGGATGCCTTGCCGCGACCAGCCTTCTTTCTGAAGCGTTCAACGGACGATCCTAATCTCCCAACGACGGAAGTGGTCGAGCGCGGTTGGTGGAAAAAAGTTTCGGCGTGGTTCGGTTTTGGAAAAAACGAAGCGGCTGAAATCGTTGTTGAAGCTCCGTTGGTGCCGCGCGTTGAAGATGGACGCGGGGAACCCAACGTGGCGCCCTGGAATTTTCTCATCACCAAACCAGCGATCCGGCGGCCGGCGATGGATTGGTCGCCGAAAGAAGGCGACCGTTTTGGCAATTTGACGCTCGGATCATTGCTGCAACGCAACCGGCAGACCGGAATGGATGTGTTCCGGGTCCAAGAATGTCCGGGGGTCGTGCTGAAAATCATGAAGCCGTTCGAGGGCGATATCCCGGATGATCCGCTGGAGTGGGACAGCCTGCGCAAAAGCAAAACCCTGAAGCGCGAAAATCAGGCGCTGAAACTTTTGAAGGGTGTCGGGTTCATTCCGCAGCGCATCGCCCACGGATATGATCCCATCACGGGCTGGTATGCCATCGTCGTTGAGTTTGAACAGAGCCGTTCACTCAGCCAATTAATCCTTCAAAAATCCAACCGCCGTTCGCGACGCAATGACACTCCCGCAGATGTCGCACACGCGCTGGAGCCGGTGCTGAAGATTCTCACCTCGCTGGCGATCATCCACGACAAGGGCTTGGTGCATCAGGATCTGAAACCAGCGCATGTGTTTCTGCGTTCAGATTGCCCGGAGGCGGTGCTCATTGATTGGGGCTTGGCCCGCAAGATTGACGAGCCATTGTCGGAAGAAACCCGCAGTTGTTCCTGGGTCCACTCACCGCCGGAGCGGTTGGATGTCAACGTCCTCGCGGCCGCCTGTCCGCATCAGGATTTGTATGCGGTGGGGGTGATGTTACTGCAATTGGCCAGCGACGTGAACTTTGATGAGCAACCCCGTTTTCTGGCGGAATATTTTTTCAAGCACGGTCGCATGCCCGCCGCGAACGAATTGGAAAAGTTGCTGAATCCGCATTGGAAATGGGCGGCTCCGATCATCGCCCGGGCCATCAGTTCGCGGAAAGAAATTCCCGGCTATGCGGACAATCGCTACCGGAGCGCCCGGGAAATGGCACAGGATATTTCCCGCTGCTGCGGGAAATATTCATCGCCCCCATAGTCGTTCCCACCGCCTGTGATTCAAAGAATCGTTCCCCGCATCGCGCTAAAGCGCACTGTTCCAGCGGCGGCAGAACTTCACGGTTTGGTCAGCCGGAAATATTGTTGCGTGGCAGTCGTGGGCAGGGTGGTGGAGATGATTTCAGCGTTCGTCAGGCGCGTGCCGCCGGCGGGTGTCCAAGTCGGAGCGGTGAGATTGGTTTTGGTTTCGAGGATGAAAGTCGCTGCTTGCGTAGGCCAGAGAAGCGTCACTTGATTGCTGGTCAGATTGGCGCTCAACGTCGGCGGGTTGGCGGCGAAAAAGTTGGTGTATTGCTGCGCGATCTCGACGGCGGTGAGCGCGCGGTTGAAGAACATCAGATCATCGAAGCGGCCATTAAAGGCGTTTTTCTCCTGCGTGTTCTGCGGATAGCTGCCGCCAATTTTTATTCCGGCAGGATTCGATGCGGAGGCGAGGTCCGTGCCAGCGGTGATGTTCCACGCATTGGCCGCTGTGGTGTTCGTCGCGCCAATCGGCGAACCGTTTTGGTAGAGCGCCATCGTGCCATGGTCGAAATCGAAGGTGGCGGCGAGATGCGTCCACACGTTGTCGGGGAGAAGCGTGTGCCAGTCGTTCGTGGTGGCCAGCGTCAGCGACGAACCGGTGTCAATGCGCCGTCCGAGCGCCACGAGGCGGAGATTGCCGGAGACGGTGAGCACTTCCAACAACGCGCGAACGCCATGGCCTTCTGAAGTGCCCGAAAGCAACCCGAACAAACCGACCGCGTTGTAGTAATCATTTGTGGCGACTGTTCCGGAGTTCAAGTTGGGATTCGGGCCCGTGGGTTTCACCCAACCCATGAGCGTGATGCCGCGCACCGAGGCGAACGCGCTCAACGAAGCGAGGCCATTCGTCTGATACACGCCGGCTTTCCAATCGTCATTGCCGCTGACGGTGGGATTCAACTGCTGCGTCTGCATTGCATTCGTGCTGCCGGGATAGGCGCCGTCGCCCACGCGCATCGCCGCGCCGCCATTGATAAGATTGAGCGTCGTTCCCGAGGCGCCGCGATCCAGCTCCTGCGCCGTGTTCGCTGCCGGATGCTCGAAGTCGTAACGGCAGACGAGATTCGTGACCAACGCGGGCAACACCACCTCCGCGCGAAGGTTCAGCACAACCAGCGGGCTCACCAACACTACGGAAAGCCAATTCGCCGCGGCGCGCGACAGCCGGAATGGTCGATTCGCAATCACGCGGGCGGCGGCAGGAATTCCAGCCCGTAACGTTTCGCCGTTTCTATCACGAGCGGGATGTTCTGCTGTTCCTGCGGACTCATCGCACCGATCTCCGCGAAGAAGTTTTCAAAACCCGCCGGCGTCAGCGTGACGGAAAGTTTCCCGCCGCCCGGGCTGACGCAATTGTAGGTGTGCGGAATGCCACGCGGCGCAAAGAGCGTGTCCCCCGCCCTCGCCGAGATCGTTTTGCCGGCGACCATGAATTCGTATTCGCCCGCCAGCACTTGAAAGGTTTCGTCCTCGCGAGCATGAATGTGCGGCGGTGGTCCGGCGTGCGGGGCGTCGATGGATTCCACAACGGCCAGCGTGCCATTCGTATCGCTTCCCAGCACGCGCAGGAGCATCGAAGTGCCGAGAACATTGACGGCTTTTCCGCCGCCTGGAGAAACATGGATGGGTTTCATACGCGGGATATTGATTGGCAGTTTAGCGGCGCGGCTGGTGACAAGTCACGGCTTTGTTGAACGCCGACCGCGGCGTGTGGGTTTGCCTGCCAGTCAATCCGTTCTACCGCGCGCCGAGATTTTTACTGCCGGCGCGCTCCGGAAAATCTGCGTTTGGAACCTTCAACAGATTCGACGGTCGCCAGCGCAAGTATTCCGGTCGAATGCGGCGACAACTTGAAACGATTTCACGCACGCAGCATCGCAGGAATCCAAGGGACTTTCCCGGCAGGACTTTCTCGATGTGCATAATCAAGTGCGCGCGCTGATTCTGCCAATTCAGCCACGCCGGGCGCAAATTCGGTTGCTGGCCAGGATGGTGGAGTGGTAGTTGTTGCCTCATGCACCGTTTCTCACCCGCTCCGCTGGCGCTCGCGCTTCTTCTCGCCTGTTCCTCCGGCAACGTTCCCGCGCAAACCAACTCAAGCGCCGAAACCAACTCCGCCCCCGCCCTGTTGAACTGGTCGGCGGCGCAGGATCATCGGAACATGATGGAGCAGCTCGGCATCACGAAGCTGCGGCCGGGTCGCAACGGCGATGCCAAGGCGATCAACAACGCCGCCAATTATGATCCCGCCAAGGCCAACCCCTTCCCGGACTGGCCCGACGCACTCGCCTTGAAGGACGGCACCAAGGTCACCAACGCCGCGATGTGGTGGAGTCGGCGGCGGCCGGGGATTGTCGAGGACTTTGAGCGCGAGGTGCTCGGCCGCGTGCCGGCAAGGGTTCCGAAAGTGGCCTGGACCATTACCACCCAGGCGACGGATCGCGTCGTCGGCAAAATTCCCGTCAAGGCCCGGCAACTCGTCGGGCACGTGGACAACTCGGGTTTCCCCGCCATCACCGTGGACATTCAAATGACTTTGGTGACGCCGGCCGCAGCCGAAAAGCCCGTGCCGGTGCTGATGATGTTCGGCGGATTTGGCGGCGGCGGATTTCCCCGGCGGACGGGCGAACCGGAACCGACCAACCGTTTTCGTTTCGGGCCGCCGATGACCGGCCCGACTTCGCAGGAGCTGCTGCTCGAGGCGGGCTGGGGTTACGCGACAATCATTCCCGGCAGCATCCAGGCTGACAACGGCGTCGGGCTGACCCGGGGCATCATCGGGCTTTGTAATCAGGGCCAGTCGCGTCATCCGGAAGATTGGGGCGCCCTGCGGGCCTGGGCCTGGGGCGCTTCGCGCGGCCTGGATTATCTGGAGACGGATGCCTTGGTGGATGCCCGACGCGTAGGCATCGAGGGCGTTTCCCGCTTCGGCAAGGCGGCCTTGGTGGCGATGGCCTTTGAACCGCGCTTTGCCGTGGTGCTCGTCGGTTCGTCGGGCGAAGGCGGCGCGAAACCGCATCGGCGTGATTTTGGCGAGGCCGTCGAGAACCTCACCGGCGCGGGCGCGTATCACTGGATGGCGGGCAACTTTTTGAAATACGGCGCCGAGGAGGGCAAAACCGGACGCATGACCGCAAACGACCTGCCGGTGGACGCGCACGAGCTAATTGCGCTCTGCGCGCCGCGGCCGACCTTCATCAGCTACGGCGTTCCCGAAAAGGGCGACGCCAACTGGCTGGATCAACAGGGCAGTTACATGGCCACGGTGGCGGCGGGCCGGGTGTTCCGGCTGCTTGGCGCGAGGGATCTGGGCGACACCAACGATTATCGCACCGCCAAGATGCCGCCGGTGAACACCGGCCTCCTCGACGGCGAACTGGCCTGGCGCCAGCACGACGGCGGGCATGAGGACCGGTCGAACATGAAGCACTTCCTCGAATGGGCGGACCGGCAGTTGGGCCGCAAGTAATCCACCGCTGAAAAATTCCACTGCCCCGCGGCGGCGGATTGCTTAAACTGCCGCCGCATGACGTCCGCCCAGGCCCACGAACGCCACACACAGCTTGCCGCCGAAATCCGCCGGCACGACCACGCTTATTACGTCGCGGGCCGCCAGCTCATCACCGACCACGAATACGACCGGCTCTTTCAGGAGCTGCAGGAGCTGGAGAAAGCTTTTCCCGAACTGGCCACGCCGGAATCGCCCACCCAACGCGTCGGCGGTGCGCCCAGCGAAAAGTTTGTCCGCGTGAAACATCTCGTGCCGATGCTCTCGCTCGACAAGGTGACTGCCGCAGATCATCCCGATGAAAGCGTCGAACCCAATTGGTTTAAACGTAGTTGCCTCCAAGATGAAAGCACTGCAAACGGCTATTATCTTTTTTTGGAGGATGATTTTCACCGAATTGGTTCATTCCTGGAAAAACTCTTTGATGAAACAAAACCTTTTTCAAAGGAAATTGTCCGACATTTCTCGGAGGTGAATTTTCAGAAGCTCAAAAGTGGCTCCTCCTCAGAAAGGGAAAAACGCGCAATTTTGGCCGAGGAACTAAATAAAATTTTAACACAGCCCAACTCAAGTATCCGCGCGTGTGGCTCTTTCTCAGAAAGGGAGCTGATGATTTCCACCGCTCGACAAATTTTTGAGGATAATTACCCCGGAGAAATCAAACCAGCTTACAAGGGTTTGCGTGGATTCGACGAAACCATCCGCAAGCATCTCGGCCGCGATCAGGTTCAATACATCATCGAACCCAAGGTGGACGGCGTATCCATCGGCGTGCATTACCGCGACGGCCGCTTCACGCTCGGCGTCACGCGCGGCGACGGCGCGGAAGGCGACGACATCACGACGAATTTGCGGACGGTTCGCAGCATTCCCACCCTGCTCAAAAACCACCGAGACACAGAGACGCAGAGAGAACTTTATCCAGACCCCGCATCTCCGCGCCTTGGCGACGAATTCCCGCCACTACTCGAAGTCCGCGGCGAGGCTTACATGGCCATCGCCGACTTTGACGGCATCAACCAAAAGCTCGAAGCCCAGGGCGAGAAGACGTTTCCGAATGCCCGCAACGCCACCGCCGGCACGCTCAAGCAACTTGATCCGAAGCTGGTCGCGCAACGTCCCATCCGGGCCGTGTTCTATGCGCTCGGCGCGGTGGAAGGGATTTCTTTCCGGACCCATTCCGAGATGCTGGAGGCATTTGCCGCGTTCGGTCTGCCCACGCAAAAGCTCTGGTGGGTTTGCGATGGCATCGAAGAAGTCCTGAAGGTGTATCGCGAGAAGATTGTCGCGCACTACGACGAGAAAAAGGATCTGCGCCGGCAGTTGCCCTACGAGATCGACGGCATCGTCATCAAGGTGAACACGCTGGCGGACTGGGCGAAGATTCCCGGCCGCAGCCGCGCGCCGGGTTACGCGATTGTCCACAAGCCCGTGCCGTGGATTACGCCGGCGGAGACGGTTCTGAAGGCCATCACTGTGCAGGTCGGCCGCACCGGCGTGCTCACGCCCGTGGCTGAACTGGAACCGGTCTTCGTCCAAGGCTCCACCATCGCGCGCGCCACGCTGCACAACGAGGATGAAATTCGCCGCAAGGACATCCGCATCGGCGACACCGTGGTCATCCGGAAGGCCGGCATGGTGATTCCGGAAGTCGCCGAGGTGGTGAAAACCAAACGGCCGGAAGGGGCCCGGGAATTTGACTTGTTCCAGCATGTCGGCGGCAAATGTCCGGTGTGCGGCGGGGCCATTGCCAAGGACAAAGGCTCGGGCAGCGGCGACGAGGAGGTCGCGTGGCGCTGCCAGAACATTGCCGGTTGCCCCGCCCAGCTCATGCGCCGCGTGGAATACTTCGCCGCCCGCAAGGCGCTCGACATCGAATCGCTCGGCGGCATCGTGGCTGAGAAGCTGGTCGAGCGCGGGCTGGTCAGGGAACCGCTCGACCTGTTCGACCTGAAGCTGGATGCGCTGGCCAAGTTGAATCTCGGCACGGAGGACGAGCCGCGGACCTTTGGCGAGAAGAACGCCACCAAGGTTCTCGACGCCCTGCAACGCGCCAAGACCGCGCCGTTGAACAAGTGGATTCATGCCCTGGCAATTCCCGATATAGGTGAGCAAACAGCTATTGATCTAGCTACTTTTTTTCCCGACCTGCCAACGATGGCGGCGGCAGCTGCTTTAAGAGATACAGCAGAGTTGGGTAGAGTCAGGGCAGTTTTCGAGGCAAACAAAGTCGGAAAGACCGAGATGAATCTGACTGAGCAAGAGCGAAGTAATCGTAAACTCAAACAAGCGGAAGCCAAAACGCTTGGAAATCCGCTTGGCAAAAGATTAGTAGAGGCCGGCTTCGCTCAACCAAGCTCACAAGATTGGCTGGCAAAAACCTTGATTGGACCATCATCGGCACAGTCGATTATTGAATGGGCAGAGAGCGCTCACGGACAAAAAACTCTCCAAAAATTGGAGGATCTGGGTATTAAGCCGGTCGGGAGAACCGCCTCAACTTCGTCCAAGGAGCAAATCCAACACAGCTCCTTGGCCGGCAAGACTCTGGTTTTAACTGGAACATTACCGTCTCTTTCCCGAGACGACGCATCAGACATGATTCGAAAGTCAGGCGGCAAGGTTAGCAGTTCCGTAAGCAGTAAGACTGACTATCTTCTCGCCGGAGATGAGGCAGGTTCAAAATTGGAAAAGGCAAAGGAGCTTGGTGTGAAGATCATTTCAGAGAAGGAGTTTTTGGATTTGTTGAACACCAAACCGGAGTCAACCAACAAACAGCAAACAGAAATTCTTTAAGGTGAAAACAAGTCTACTGGCAAAAAGCAGTTCGGGAGAGCCTTACAAGGTTGAATTCTCCAGCAACGGGTCAGAGTTAAGAGTTTTCTGCCACTGCCCAGCAGGTGTTCTACATCGAATGTGCAAACACAAGCAGGCGCTGATTGATGGCGATGTTTCCATGCTGTTCGACCCAACGAGCTCGGAACAACTCTTACAAGTCCGGTCTTCGCCTGAATTCAAGGTCTTGATGAAAAGCTTGGAGGTATATTTCCAGCAGCTTAAGGAAGTGGAAAAGGCGAAATCTGAATTGGAGAAGAGGGAAAAGGAGATAAAAGCAGCTGTAGGAAGAGGCTTAAGTTTTGGATTCAAAGGTTAGCGAGTGGATGAAACGAATCACAACCCATGTTCAATTTCATTCATAAGATATTTCCCAACCTTCCGAATACCCACCACTTCCACCCAACCGACAAATGTCCCGAGTGCGGCACGGCGTTGATGCGTTCGGAGGAAAAGCCGGACTGGCATTGTCCCAATCTGGATTGTCCGGCGCAGATTCGCGCGCGCATCGAACACTTCTGCTCCGCCGGCGCAATGGACATCACCGGCGCGGATGCCGCGTTCGTGAAGCTGCTGGTGGAGCGCGGACTTCTGCGGGACGTGGCGGAGTTATATCGCCTGAAGGCCAAGGAGCTCGCCGCCTTGCCCGGTATGGACAGCTCTTCGGCGCAAAAGTTCTTCGACGCCATCACCGCCAGCCAGAAGCGCGACGCCTGGCGATTGCTGTTCGGGCTGGCGATTCCCACTGTCACGCCGGCGGCAGCACAGTCGTTGTGCGCGTGGTTCAAGTCCGTGGACAATGTTTTCGCCGCCAGCGCGGAACGGTTGCGTCAGGCGGAAGGCGTCAGCGAATCGACAGCGCGGGCGGTTGTTCAATGGCACAGCGACGGCGTGAACCGCAAGCTGGTGCGGCGGCTGTTCAAGGCCGGGGTCAACTTCAAGGCGTGACGCTGCAAAAGTCCGTGAACCACCGTTCCGGTTCGCAGGCATACTCCACCGGCTGCCCGCGCCACGCAAAGCGCACCGCACAGGCGTGCAGGGCGTGGTTGGGAAAAATCAGCGCCGCCCGTTGCTCCGCCGTCAGCCGGCCTTCCACCAGCGCGAGGTAGGCGTCCTCGTCGTGACCGTACAGCTTGTCGCCCACGATGGGATGGCCGAGATGCGCGAGATGAATCCGGATCTGATGCTTGCGGCCGGTGCGCGGCAGGGCTTCGAGCAGGGAAAAGTCGCGGACGACCCCGCCGACGGTTTGCTGGAAGCGTTTCAACACGCGGAACTCGGTTTGCGAGGGCGCGCCATCGGCCCGGACACCGTCCTTGATGGCGACAGGGCTGTATTCGTCCTTGCCCAACGGCGCGTCCACCAAGCCGCTCTCGGGCCGAACATGACCGTGAACAATGGCGCGGTATTCCTTCTGCACCTCGCGCTTCTCCCAGAGCTGGCGGAGTTCCCGCGCGACGTCGTCGGCCTTGGCCACCAGCGTCACGCCGCTGGTTTCGCGGTCGAGGCGGTTGACGAGGTGCGGCCGGGAGTTTTCGCCGAGATGCAGCCGGACGCGACCGACGAGACTGGACAGCTCGCCGTTCTTGCTCGGATGACAGACGAGGTCCGCCGGTTTGTTGATGACCAGCAGCGCGGCGTCCTCGTGGATGATTTCAAACAATTTTTCCAACCCGCCCAGTCTGGCAAAGGAACCGGCGGTTGAACAGCGCGCGAATCAATTGCTGAAATGCCGGCGGATTCCTGCCACGCTGGCCGCAACCAATGCCCGACGAAACGACCACAGTCGAAAATGGCACAACCGAAAATGCGCAGCCCCGTTTCCGCTTTCCGCTTTCCGCTTTCGCGCTTTTGCTCCTGATCGTCGTGGCGTATTCGCCGGCGCTGGGCGGGCATTTCGTCTGGGACGACGAACTGCTCGTGCAGAAAAACCCGCTGGTCACCGGCGAGGCGCATCTCGGCAACATCTGGTTCAAGACGGACTTCTCGCTGACGGCGGTGGCGCTGTGGTGCCAATGGCTGCTCTGGGGAAATCAGCCGCTGGGCTATCACGTTGTGAACGTCCTGCTCCACGCGACGTCCTGCCTCCTGCTTTGGCGGTTGCTGCGGCGATGGGAAATATCCGGCGCCTGGCTGGCGGCGGCGTTGTTCGCCGTGCATCCCGTCGCGGCGGCATCGGTGGCGTGGATTTCCGAAATGAAAAACACCTTGTCGCTGGTGCTCTTCCTGACGGCGCTCCGCCTGTATCCGCTCGGCGGCAAGGACGGCAAAGCAAATCCCTGGCAATATCTTCTCTCGCTCGGCACGTTCCTGCTCGCGCTGTTGAGCAAGACTTCGACGGTGATGCTGCCGGTCGTGCTGTTGCTGGTGACGTGGTGGCGAAACGGACGCGTCAGCCGCAAAGACATCCTCCGCACCGCACCGTTCTTCGCGCTGTCTCTGCTGCTCGGCTGCGCCACGGTCTGGTTTCAACACCGCGTCATGACCGCCACCGATCCAGCGCAGACGGAAAGTTTGCCCGCGCGCTTCGCCCTCGCCGGAAACGCCCTGTGGTTCTATCTCGGCAAGGCGCTGCTGCCGGTGAACCTCTCCATGATTTATCCGCGCTGGACGTTGACCAGCCTTTCCGTTCTCGCGTGGGTTCCGACGCTGCTGTGGCTGGGAATGCTCGGCGCGCTGTGGCAGTTCCGGCAACGCCCCGAGGTCCGCGCCGCGCTGTTGGCGCTCGCGGTGTTCACCGTGACGCTGTTTCCCGTCATGGGCCTGCTGAGCATGGATTACCTCGTCATCGCGCGTGTCTCCGATCACTTCCAATACCTGCCGCTCCTTGCCGTCGTCGTCCTGTTGGCGGCGGCAATGCACCGCTGGCTGCCTTCAGCAATGCTGGCGCCCGCGACAACCAGCATCGTGCTGCTGCTGGCATTCGGAACATTTCAACGGGCGGAAATCCTTGCCCGGGATGAATCGCTGTGGCGCGACACCCTGGCGAGAAATCCCAACTCCTTCACCGCGCACAACAACCTCGGCTGCTTTCTCGCCCGGCAAAACCGGCTTCCGGCGGCCATCGCGGAGTTTGAAGCGACCTTGCAGTTGCGGTCCAACAACGCCCCGGCCCACGCCAATCTCGGACGCGCCTATGCCATGCAGCAAAACTTTGCCGCCGCCAATCCGCACTTCGAGGCCGCACTGAAGCTGAAACCGGACAGCGCGGAATTTCACGACGCCTACGCCAACGCGCTCGCGGCACAGGGAAGACTGCCCGAGGCCGCCGGTCATCTCCGCGATGCCATCCGGCTCGATGCCCGGCCGGAATCACGACTCCACCTCGCCGCCCTGTTGCGCGCAACCGGCGACGTCCGGGGCGCGCTCGAACACTATCGCGCGGCATTGAAGCAATCACCCGACCTCGTCGAGGGCCTGAACAACGCGGCGTGGCTGCTGGCGACGTCGCCCGAGGCCGCACTGAGAAACGGCCCGGAGGCAGTTCGCTTTGCCGAACGCGCGTACGAGCTCACGCGACGCTCGGATGCGGCAATGCTCGGCACGTTGTCCGCCGCCTACGCCGAAGCCGGGCGATTCCCCGATGCCGTTGCTGCGGCCGAACGCGCCATCCAGGTCGCGGAATCCGCGGGCCAAGGCGAGTTCGTCACCATGCTTCGGCAGATGCTGGCGCAGTATCGCGCCGGAAAGCCTTTCCGGGAATCCGCGCCGTGAGCGTGGAGCGGTTTGCCGACCATTTGCCCGCCATCGTTTTTCGTGACGATGTTCCCGGGTCGCGCTAAAGTGTCCGTCGTGAAAGGGAAAATCATCTGGCCGCTGATTTTCGCGCTGGTGTTTGCGCTGTCGCGCATTCCCGGCGCGTTGTCGTCGGACTTTGCGAACTTCAGCGCGGCCTACGCGCTGGCGTTCATCGCGGGGGTTTATTTCCCGCGCGCCATGGCGTGGTGGTTTCCGCTGGCCATCTTTGTCGCCACCGACGTGGCGTTGAACATGTTTTACTGGCTGGTGCGTGGTTATCCGGTGTGGGACCTCGCCATCCTCAAATACCAGTTCGTCAACTACGTCGCCTATGCGGTCATCATCTGGCTGGGCCGACGCTTCAAGCCGCAGTCGTCGTTTCAGTCGCTGCTCGGCGGCGGCGTGCTCGGCGCGATTCTGTTCTACCTCATCACCAATACGGCGTCATGGCTGTTCAATCCGTTTCAAAATCCCGAATACACCAAAAACTTCTCCGGCTGGCTCATCGCGCTGATCAAGGGCACGGGCGGCTGGCCGGAAACGTGGCAGTTCTTCCGCAACACCCTGCTGAGCGGCGGACTCTTCACCGGCCTGTTCGTCGCGGCCATGAAAGCCACGGAGGAATCCCCGGCAGACAAGGTGGCCGGCGCCCGGGAAGACGAGGCGCCGGAGACCGAGGGCGAGCCGGAGGAGGCCAAGGCGTAAGCCTCCCATGAAGATCGGCGTCATCTCGGACACCCACGACTTTCTCGACCCGAAGATTCCCGAACTCTTCGCGGGTGTGGAGCACATCCTGCACGCCGGCGACATCGGCACGGCCTGGATCACCTTTGAACTGGAGCAGATCGCGCCGGTCACCGCCGTGCTGGGCAACAACGACGCCGGCCTGCACTTCAAGGAAACCGCCTTTGTGGAACTCGCCGGGCGCAAGTTCATGGTGCATCACATCGTGGCCCCCCACGCGCTCGACCAAACGGTCTCGCGGCACATTCTGAAACAGCGGCCGGACGTCGTGGTGTTCGGCCACACGCACAAGCCGTTCAACGAAACCTTGGGCGGCATGCTGTTCTTCAATCCCGGCTACGCGGGCCGCCCGAAATTCGGCGCACAGCGCAGCGTGGCGATTTTGCACTGCGACAAGAAGGAAATCAGGCCGGAGTTTGTGGGGCTGTGATAAATGACTGGAGTTAAATTTTAGACGCGCTGCTTGGAAACGTTTGAGATGAAAATGATTATATGAAACTCGGCAAGATGATTTTCATTTTCAGCATCGGGGTGTTGTTTACTTCGGGCCTTGTGCTCCAGCTAACAGGTGGAGTCGGACCATGCGGTCCGGAAAGCAACTGCGCCTTGGCTGGCTGGCTGTGGGTTTTGGGGTTGCCGGTCGGAGCTGTCGGCTCCGTAACTGGGATTGTTATTTGGATCGTTGCTTCATACCGAAGCGCAGTTAGCAGTTGTAAAACCGAATTGGATGGAAACAACAATTCAATGGGAGGTCAAATTTGCGACTCACCAGCCAAAAGAACCGGCCCATGGACGTGCTCACAGTGCGGAGAATTGCTGGAGGCCCAGTTTGATTCGTGTTGGAAATGTGGGGGAAAGTTGATGCCGCCAAAAACTTAGAATCGCTCCCGCGACTCGGCTTAATCCAACGAGCCATCCAACGATCCACCACAATCCAGACCGCGAGAGCCCCGGTCACAGAAATCTTCTCGGCCATTAGTTTCCATATCCGTGTTTCATCCGTGCGCCTCTGTGGCTGAAAACGCCTGGGCGGTCTCCTTTACTTTCCGCAGATCGAGCTTGCCGGTGCCGAGCAGCGGAAACGCCTCGACCTTGAAGAACTGGTCCGCCCGGGGCTTGAACAGGTTCGGGAGGTCGCATTGCGTGAGCTTTTCCAAGACCGCCGGCAGCTTGTCGGCGGGGAGCTTGTAGAGCACCACGAGCCGTTCGCCTTTCTTTTCATCGGGCACACCGGCGACAACAAAGGTCTGCTCGGTGATGCCGGCAAGCTCGTGGAGTTTTTCCTCCACCTTGATGTGCGGCACCATTTCGCCGCCGATCTTGCTGAAGCGGCTGAGCCGGTCGGTGATTTGCAGGAAGCCGTCCTCGTCAATGGCCGCGATGTCGCCCGTGACATACCATTTGACGGAAGGCTTCGGCTCCCTCTCCTCAGAAGGAGGAGAGGGGTGGGGTGAGGAGGCGCGATTTTCGTTCTTATTCAAATTCCCCTCTCCCCGCTCCTGCGTCGCGGAGCGAGGGTGAAAGAAATGGGAATCTTCGCTGATCAAAACCTCAGCCGTTTTCTCCGGACGGCCGAGATAGCCCTGCATGACGTTCGGTCCGCAGACGAGCATGAGGCCGGGCTGGCCGATGTCGCGCGGCTGGTTGGTTTCGGGATCGAGAATTTTCACGCTCACGCCGGGCAACGGATGCCCGATCTTGCCGCGCTTGGCGCCGATCTGCCGGAAGCCCGCCGAGCGGAAGTCATAGGTGTTCACCGCCACGCACGGCGCACATTCGGTGCAGCCGTAGCCTTCCAGCGGCCGGATGCCGAACTGCTCCTCGAACGCGATGGAAAGACGGTCGGGCAGTTTCTCCGCGCCGGTCATCACGACGCGCAGGCTGCCGAAGTCCTCCGCCGAGCAGGCGCGCATGTAGAACTGGAGGAACGTCGGCGTGGCGAGCAGGAAGGTGGCGGAATATTGCCGCACCAGCGGCCCGATGGATTTCGCGTCGAGCGGGTTCGGATGGTAGACGACGCCGATGCCGAGCATGGCCGGCAGGCAGAGCGTGCCGGTGAATCCAAACGAGTGAAAGAAGGGCAGAACGCCCAGCACCCGGTCGTCCGGACCCAGCCCAAAAACCTGCTCAAGCTGTTCGATGTTGGAGCCGATGTTGTAGTGCGAAAGCATTACCCCCTTGGGTTCACCAGTGCTGCCGCTTGAAAAAATGACCGTTGATAAATCGTCCAGCGTGATTTTGTTTGCCTGCCCGAAACAGCGTTCCAGCAACGCCGCGGGCACCAGCAGGGCGGCCAGCGTCGCCAGAACTTTTTCACCGGTGCCCGGCTTTTCCGCGACGTCCTCCAGGAACACCACCTCGCCCGAGACCTTGATCTTGACCTTGTCAAGAAAGCCTCTTGACGAGATGACGGTCCTGATCTGGCACTGACGGATGCACGAGGCCAGCGCCTCCTCGGAGATCGTGTAGTTCAGATTCACCGGAACCTTCCCCAGCAGCATCGCCGCGAAGTTCACCAACGCCCCCGGCACACTCGGCGGCAACAGCAGTCCGACCATCTTCTGCCCTTCCCAGGTTTTTTTCAGCCGCCGCGCCAGGTACAACGTCCGCACCAGCGCCGAACCAAAACTCACCTTGGCATTCTGCGCATCGGCCATGGCGAACCGGAACGGATGCCGCCGCGCCGTCTTGATGAAGGAGCGGTGCAATGATTTCATTCCGCCCTTGCGCTGCGCCCACGCCGAGGCGAGCAACTCCTGCACAACCTGCCGCACGGCGAACGGCGTGGCCGTCGAAGGCATCGGCGCGCCGTAGTTGATGGTGATGGGATGCGGGCGACGGCGCGGAAACTTCCAGAGGAACTTTCCCTGCTCGAAGCTGAAGATGCTGCCCCACACGCCGTCGAGGGCCACCGGAATGATGGGCGCGTCGAGGTTCTTCATGATGCGCTCGAAGCCGCGGCGGAACGGCAGCAGATGACCGATGCGCGTGATCTGCCCTTCGGCGAAGATGCAGACGACCTCACCGGCGCGGATGGCGTCGCTGGCGACCTGGAGTGACTTGAGCATTTCGCGGGGACGCTGCTCGGAGGAGATGGGAATGACGCCGAGAATTTTTGCGAAGGGCTTCACCCACGGCTGTTCATAGATGCCTTTGAACATCATGAAGCGCACCTGCCGGTCGGTGGACGCGATCAGCAGCAGGGCATCCACGAACGAGACGTGGTTGCAGACAAAGAGCGCGCCGCCCTTGGCCGGGATGTTGTCGCGGCCCAGGACGCGGATGCGATAGATGGTGCGGGTGGCCGCCCACAATACAAAACGCAGCAACGCGTCCGGCAAGAGGAGCAGCACATAGAAGGTTCCGGCCAATGTGACGAAGGCGGTCAGGGCGAAAATGGTCGGCGGACTGAGCCGGATGCTGGTGGCGAGATAGAAAACGCCGGACGCGGCAAAGATGCCGACAAAGGAAAGCAGGTTGGCCGCGGCCAGCACGCCGCCTTTGTTGTCCTGATCCGGGCGATGCTGCAACAACGCGGAGATCGGCACGATGAAGAAGCCACCGAAGAATCCCAGCAGCGCCAAATCCACGGCGACATGGGTGAACGACAGACCGGTTCGCGCCAGCAAAGCCGCCATGATCGTCATGCCAACCGAGCCCAACGGAATGATGCCGTATTCGATTTTCCCGCCGGAGAGATGTCCGGCCAGATAACTTCCCAGACCAATGCCGATGGCGATGGCCGCCTGGAGATAGCTGGTCTTCTCGGGATCACTGATGCCCAGCACGTCCTTGGCGTAGATGACAATTAGAAACTGGATGAGCGCGCCCAGGGCGAAGAAATAGGTGTTGCCCACCGTGGCCAGCCAGAGCACGCGGTCCTGGCGGATGATTTTGACCTGCCGCCACAGTTCGGCGACAAAGTTCCATTCAAACTGTTTGGCGGGATTCGCCGGCGGCACCCGGGTGATGCCGAAGCTGGTAAACAACCCCACCGCCGCCAGCACGACGAGGAGGATTCCCGACCAATGCTGTTGTCCGGCGAAACGGTTGCAGAGCCATCCGCCGGCCACAGTGCCGGTGATGATGGCGAGGAACGTGCCTAGTTCGAGCACGCCGTTGCCCCACGACAGACGCTTCTCCGGCAGAAGCTCGGGCAACAGACCATATTTCGCCGGCCCGAAAATGGCGCTGTGCACGCCCATGAGAAAGACGCAGCCAATGGTGAAATAAACTTGGTTCAATGCGAGGCTGATAGTCGCCAGCACCATGACGCCGATTTCAAAGACCTTCACCCCGAACGTGACCTGGCGTTTGCTGTAACGATCGGCGAGAAAACCGCCCGCCATGGAAAAGACAATAAACGGCAGGGCGAACAACGCGCCGACGATGCCGACGAGCTGGTCGCGCCGGGCGTCGCTCAGGTTCAGGCCGGCGATCAGGAAGATGGCCAGCCATTTGAGTGCATTGTCGCTGAACGCGCCCTGGAACTGGGTCCAGAACAGCGCCCAGAAGCCACGGCGGGACACGGACGGGGATGACTCTTTGCTCATGGGGCGGGAAGTTAACCCGAAGGCCCGGAAATTGTGAACGGAAATTCCACACCCGGTGCGACGGAACAGAAACCAACTTTACATTTTTTCCAGCGTTTGACAGGCTGTTCGGGATGAAAAATATCTTGATGCTTTCAGTTTTGTCCGTGCTGCTCGCAGGTTGCACCGCCAAGTTTACGAACCTGACCCCGCGCCAGCAGTCGCGCAACGCCAACGGGCTTTACCCTGTCGAAGTCGCCTTCGACACCCGCCAGCAGTCGCTGCGCTGGGAGACGATCCATCCGCAGATCGTCGTCGGCAACGAGGTCTATCCGATGAAGCCGACACTCCTCATGAGCAACCGCTGGGAAGGCCTGGTGCCCGTGCCCGCCGGCGTCAACGGTGTGAAATACCGCTACAAGTTCGACTTCCTCCAGAACGAATTCGGCCCCGCAAAGAGCAACAGCGCGATGTCCCAGCCGTACGCCCTGCGCATCGTCGAGTAATCCGTCCGCTTTCCAACCAGCGCCGCGTCCCGCCGGACGCGGCGTTTTTCTTTTTCAAAATCAGGCTTGACGCCCGCCGCCAACTGTCCTAGTGTCCTATGTCAGTTGACGGCTATGATCTTCAAAATTGATTTCAAGTCCGGCAAGCCGGTTTACCTCCAGCTGGTGGACCAGATTCGCTACGCCGCCGCCGCCGGCGGGCTGCGGGCCGGCGAGGCGCTGCCTTCCATCCGTCCGCTCGCCGAGGAGCTGCGCGTGAACCGCAACACCATTTCCAAGGCCTACGCCGAACTGGAAAGCCAGGGCATCATCGAGACCATCCCCGGCAAGGGCTGCTTTCTGAAGGACAGCGCCACGCCCTTCACCAAGAACGTCCGGCAGAAGCTGCTCCTGACCGAAATCGACGAGGCGGTCGTCACCGCCCATCACCTGCAGGTGGACCGCAAAACCTTTCTGGAGATCGTCAACGAACGGCTCGACTACTTCGAGCAGAAGGCCGGCGCCGACGATTCCAAAGCATCGCCAAGGAGAACCTCATGAACCAGCCCGTCATCGACATCAGCAACCTGTCCCGCCGTTACGGAAAACTCGATGCCGTCCACGGCCTCAACCTCCGCGTGCCGGCCGGCCGCTGCTACGGTTTCTTCGGCCGCAACGGCGCGGGCAAGACGACCACGATCAAATGCCTGCTGAACCTGCTCCGTCCGGATTCCGGCGGCGTGCGCGTCTTCGGCCTGGACCCGCAGGCCGACGAGGTCGCCGTGAAATCCCGGCTGGCCTACGTGCCGGACGTGGTCGCGTTTTACCCGTGGATGACGGTCCGCGACACGTTGAGCTACTTCGCGTCGTTTCGGAAACATTGGAACCAGGACATCGAGAAAGACCTGATGAAACGTTTCGGACTCGATCCCGCGCAGAAGGCCAGCTCGATGTCGAAGGGACAGAAAACCCAGCTCGCGCTCATCACGGCCATCTGCCCGGAACCCGAGCTGCTCGTGCTGGACGAACCCACGTCAGGCCTCGATCCCATCGTGCGCCGCGAATTCATCGAGACGGTCATCGGCGCTTATCAGTCCGGCGAACCGGAGAAGCGCACGGTGTTTGTCTCGACGCATCTGATCTCCGAGTTCGAGGGATTGATCGACGACTTCACCATCATCGAAGGAGGCCGCGAGCTGCTGTCCATGAATGCCGACCAGGCGCGCGAACGCTTCAAGAAGATCCGGGCGCGCTTTGCGGAAGCACCACCGACGCTTTCCCTGCCCGGCGCGTTGCAGGTGAAGCAAAGCGGCCGCGACATTGAAATTCTCGCCAACGGCGACAGCGAACGGCTGCTGGCGGAACTGAAGTCGAAGCATCGCCTGGAAGACCTCCGCTGCGAATCGCTGTCGCTCGAGGAAATCTTCGTCTCGTCAAAAACCCTGGCAGGAAAAGCCGCATGAACGCGCTCGTTCGAAAGGAAATCCGCCTGCTGCTGCCGCTGTGGCTGGCGGCGATCGCGCAGGCCATGCTGCCCGCGCTGTTGTTCTGGGACGACTGGAAGCACGCGCCAATGGACATCCTCGTTTATCCTGCGTTCGTCTTCGGGCTGATGCTCGTCGGGCTGGCGTCGTTCGGACAGGAATTTGCCGCCGGCACCTTTTCCAGCCTGCTGGCGCAGCCGATTCCGCGGCGGCAACTCTGGAGAACCAAGGTGCGTCTGCTGGCCGGGGCGATGTTTGCGGTGTGGCTGAGTTTTTTTCTGGGGCTGCTGCTTCATGACCACTTTTTCTCCGAACAACTCATCGAGCTGCTGATCATTCTGGCGATCATCACGGTGACGGTGTTCAGCAGCGTGCTGTGGACGAGCCTGTTGTTCCGGCAGGTGTCGGCGGCGTTTTGGTTCAGCCTCCTGGTCCCGGCGATGCTGGCGACGATGACCTGGTCCTTTTTTCACGAGGACCATTTCGACACTGCCGTCCAGCGCAGTGAAAATTATCTGAAGGCCGCCGTCGCCACCACCCTCGCGCTGCTGACGTATTCCGCGGTCGGATATGCCTGGGCCCGGCGGATGTTTCTGCGGGCGCAGGATGTGGCGTGGACTGGCGGCGTGATTTCCCTGCCGGCGTGGAGCGGTGCGCGACAGCAGGTGCAGTCGACGATTGCCAGCTTCAAACCCGTCCGCGCCCTGCTGCTAAAGGAATTCCAGTCCCATCAAGTCACGCTGGCCATCGCCGCGCTGCTCTTGGTCACGCATCTGATTGGCATCGGCGTCCGCAAAATGGAACATGACCCCGCCAGTTCCCAAAAGGACCTCGTCCAAATCCTTGGCTTCTGGTGGCTGCTCTGGTTTGCGCTGCCGCTGGTCATCGGCAGCACGGCGGTGGCGGAGGAACGCAAGCTTGGAACTCTGGAGGGTCAGCTGTGCCTGCCGGCGCGGCGGGGAACCCAGTTCACCATCAAGCTCGGCGTCAGCCTGCTGCTGGGGATTTTCCTCGGCGGCATCATGCCCGCGCTCTGCGAAGGACTCGCCCTGCATTTCGGGGCACCGGGAGAATTTCCATCGTCCAAAGCGCCTGACTTTCCCATCTGGCTGATAACCTGCCTGGGCGTTGCCACCGGCATCAGCTTCATTTCCTTTTATGCCTCGACCATCACCCGGAGCCTGCTGCAATCCCTCGGCGTCGCCGTGCTCGGCGGAATGGCGCTGGCGACCATTGGCCTGCTGGTCCTCAATCAAGGCAGGTTTGACACTCCGCTCTGGTGCGGTCCGCTCGGCATGCTGCTCTTCGTGCCGACGGTGGTTGCCGCTTTGCTCTGGCTCGGCATCCGGAATTTCCGTCAGGTGCAACTTCCATCGGGGCTGTGGCTCAAAAACCTGGTGGCCGTGGTGGCCGCCATCGGCTTCAGCGTCATTGTGACAACGCTCATCTGGAACCGCGCTTGGGAATGGTTTCAGCAGACGGAACCGCCGCACGCCGCAGCAAAGCTCACCGGCGCGGTGCGACCGGAAGTCTGCTGCGCCTGGGGTGGAAAGATCTTCGCGCTGCTGCCGGACGGACGTGTCTGGGTTTCGACGCAGTATGAGTTCCGCGACACCGGCCGCACCGAGGAAGTGCTGCGCAACGGCCGGACGTTTACCAATAACGTCAAAATTCCCATCCCGACCGGCGGCGTCTTTCTGGCCGATTCCAACTGGGTGCAACTGGCCAACCGCCATGGTTCCGTTGTGGGTTTGAAATCGGACGGCAGCATCTGGCGCATTTTCAACAGCCGATCAGGAAGTTATCAGCAGAACATGGAGTCTGCTCCCCAGCTGGAGCCGATCAGCACGTTCCCGGACTGGCAATGCATTGCCGCCGGCGACCGGCTGTATGCCCTCAAAAAAGACGGGACCCTTTGGGCTTGGAATACGCCGCCGGTGCCAGAAAGACAAAGCTCGGACACTAACTGGACGGACCTGTTTGGAGGAAACCAAGGAATCGCCGCCGGCAAGGCGGATGGCAGCGTGTGGAAGTCCACCAATCCCAGCGAATCCCGCAGTTTCTCAGGCGGTGAAATCAAACTGGGAAAGTTATTCAAGTGGTACTCCGATGTCGGCGCGGCCCACGTTGAAACCCGTTACTCCTTTGACCTGATCGTCAAAACCAACGGCACGCTGTGGGCCACCCGCAACGGATCTCCTTATGATCTCTTCGGCCCGGACGCGCCCATCAATGCGGAAGGAACGCTGGCCCAGGTCAGAGACGTCACCGATGTCGCCGACGTCAAAGCCGACTGGAACTCCATGGTCGTGCTGAAAAAGAACGGCAGCTTCTTTAATCAGAATTTTTACGGCCAATATCTGGCGCTGCGCGGACGTCGGCAATCCTTCAGCCCGCATTCCGACTGGATTGCCGTCGATCAAAACGGCTGGAGCGAGTCCGCCCTGGCTCTTGCCGCGGATGGCACTCTCACCGCGTGGCCGGACGTTTCCTCGCGCGGTCAGGATTGGCGCGGCCTCCTCGGGCCCAGCCGAAGGCCAGTCTGGACGTTGAACATTCTGGCCGACGCCCATTGAGGATGCGCGGACTTCCGTCCGCCGCCAACGGGAAGAGGCGAAATAAGTTCCGCGCTTCCTCCGGAAAGCCCGCCGGCTCGCAGCCTTTCACGTCCTGCCTCGACAAAGCCGGTGTCGCCCCGCATAACTATCGGCGATGCCGACAAACCCGGAATCTCCGCTCGATCTGCTCTGGAAGGAATACAGCCTCGTCTTCCGAGATTTCGATGACATGACCCTCGCCCGCTGGCTGGCGCAGACCCTCGGCCAGCTGGAGGGCAAGGCCTGGCGGCTTTCCCATCCCCTGCTGGGCGCCTACCGGCTCGCCGCCCAACTGGCGCATGACCGGCAGATCTGGTTCAAACGCCTCGCCACCCCGCCGGCCGCCTACACGGAATCCCCCTGCTGCCGCGCACCGATGCTGCCGCTGCTGACGCGCGATGTCCGCGACGCCGGGCTGATCTGCCAGCATTGCAGCGACACGCTGGTGGCCTTTGATGATCTTCCCGAATCCGTCCGCGTCGAACTCGGTCAATGGGCGGAGCTTTACGCGCCGGTGCATGCCGTTTCCCACTGGGACGACCGTCAGCGCAAGGCGGCGGGCAATTACGACCACGCCTACGAACAGGCCGCCAAGGAGGCCGAAGCTCTGCTCGTCCGCGCCGGCAAAGCCATCGCCCCTCGGCTGCTGGACTTTTACCCCGCCATCGTCTGGGAGGATCAGGACGAATGCCTCGAAGTGCGCCCGGAGGACGTGGCGCTTTGGAAGTGATGAAGTGGCTGTTCAAGTGGCTGCTCCGGATCGTTCTGCTGCTGGTCATCCTGCTGGCGCTGGCCGTCGCCGCCTTTTTCTATCGCGACGCCATGCTGCGCTCGGTGATGGAGGAACGTTTCCGCGCCCAGACCGGCATGGAGGTGAAAGTCGGCAAGGTGACGTCGAGCATTTTTTCCCGCGCTGTCACCGTTCAAAACCTGAAGCTCTACAACACCGCCGAGTTCGGCGGCGCGCCGCTGCTGGAAATTCCCGAGCTGTATCTGAAGTGCGATTCCTCCGCGCTGGCGCAACGTCATCTGCGGATTGAACTGGCACGGGTGAATGTCGCGCAGTTGAACGTGGTGCGGAATGATGCCGGGCAGACAAACCTGTTCAGCCTGGCGGGCGGGCTGGGGCTTCCGGGAAAATCAAAGCGGTCGCCGGACATTGGCGGGTTCACGTTCGACAAGATTGACGTGTTGAATCTGAGCGTGGGCAAGGTTCAGTTCATTGATCTGAAGAACCCCAGGAAGAATCGCGAGGTGCGGGTGAATCTGGAAAATCAAATCTTCAAGGACGTGAAGTCAGGGGAAGACCTCGACACGATCCTGTTCATGATCTGGCTCAAGAGCGGCGGCGGTCCGTTGTCCGGATGCCGCCCGCCCTCGGAGGAAGTTCAGGCCGTCACCGGCTGCGCGGTCTCCGCCTCGTAAAGCGCCTTCTCGATCACGCCTGCCGCCGACGGCAGCGCCGTGGCCAGCGTCTCGGTGTGTTCGTTCACGCGTTCCAGAGTCGGCTGCGCCTTGTGCTGGAGGAGCTTTTGATACCACACCACAAACTCGCGGCTGGCGTTCATCTCCTGGCTTTCATCATCGGGACCATGATGCAGTTGCAGGTCCACGGTTTCGCAAAGGATCAGCGCCGCCAGCGCGCGCGGCTGATGTTCGCAGGTGTAGATGCGCTCCCACAGATCCCGCGCCGCCGCGGTGTCACCGCTCAAGAGCAGCGCTTCGGCACGTTGGGCGGTGATGGCGATGTCTTCGGCCAGGTTGCGCACGGCTTCGCTCGTCCAGTCGCGGGCAAATTCCAGAAACTCCGGACGGCTCAAGGCAATCTCGCCACCCAAGCGCCAAGCTTTGGCATGACGCGTATCGCGGGCGATGACTTCGTTCAATTGATGCAGTGCGTCCACGTGACGGTTCTGCGTGGCGAGGAACTTGGCGTAATCAACGCGCACATCTTCCACCCGGCTCTTCTCAGCGAGCGCGGCCTGGAACGCCTGTTCGGCACCGGTCAGGTCTTCAAGACGCCACAAGCTCAAGGCCAGGCAATGCTGCGGCGCGGCGGAATGAATGTCCGTGTTGATCGGCGCGATGACCGGCTGCCCGCGCTTTTGTAGGCACAGACTCATCTGCTCCGCCGACTCGCGGTAATTCTTCAGCTCAAACTGCGACAGCCCGAGCGCGAAGTGCAGCGAGGCGTTCAGCCCGCCGCCGTTCTTCGCCAGCGGCGAGGTCAGCACGCGGAGGACTTCCGCATGTTCGCGCACCTTGTAAAGCTGGCTGGTGAATTGTCCGAGCAGGACCTCCCGCAGTTCCGGCACCACATCGGCGGCCGGCTGCGCGGACATCCGCTCAAAAGCTTCCCGATACTTGACGAGCCCTCCCGGCAAATCACCGGAGCGGACGAGTTCCAGTCCGAGGTTCATCAGGAGATTCGCGTCGGCGGGATTTTCCTGAATCGCCAGCCGGAGCAAATGCAGATTGCGTTCAATCTTGTTCCGGTCCTGCACCAGTTCCTTGGTGTAGCCGTGATGAAGCAACTGCGCGGAGCCGAGCTCGGTCGCGAGTCCCCACGCCTTGCCGAGCGCGACGACGCTGGGAAACACCTGTTCGTGAACGCGGCCGTGATAGAACAAACCGGGCGCGTTGCGATACAACCGCGGCACATAGCTGGGTCCGTCGTTCTCGCCCTGATTGACGAGCGGCAGACGATAACCAACCGGCAGCTTCTTCAAATCCGCAAGCAATTTGGCGTGCTGGTCGGCGGGCAGTTCCTCGTCCGCATCCAGCATCAGCACCCAGTCGCCGGTCGCATGTTCCAACGCCGCGTTGCGCGCTGCGCTGAAGTCATCGCACCACGTAAACGAGTGAACTTCCGCCCCGTGTTCCTTGGCAATTTCAACCGTGCGATCCGTCGAACCGGTGTCCACGACCACGATCTGCTGCGCGAGACCGCGGATGGATTTCAGGCACTGGCCGAGAAATTTTTCCTCGTTCTTCGCAATGAGGCAGACGGTCAGCTTCGGCGAAGTCCGCAACACGCTGGCGGTGTTGATCCACTCCAGCTTGGCGTCGCCTTTGAGCGGCTGCTTCAAAAACTGTTTGGGCTTTTCCCAGCCAGGCGCAAAGTCCCGGGCGCGTTCGGCCAACTGACGCGCCGCGCGTCCGTCCTTTGCCGCCAGGGCGATTTCCGCCAGCAGCAACAGGGCTTCGGGATGATACGGTCGCACCGCGATGGCGGCGGCGGCGTGCTCCCAGGCAGACTTCAATTCATGCTTGGCGAAGGCCTCGCGGGCTGATTTCAAACTGCCGATGGCGGCGACCGGCGCGGGCTTGATGTCCCTAGCGACGGGTTTTGCCGGAGGGGTCGCGGCCGTTTCTGCGGCGAGAACCTGCAGTCGGGCCAGCGCGGTTTCGGCGGCGCGGTTCCACGTCCAGTTTTGCCGGACATGCTTGCTCGCCTTGCGGCCAAGCACCTTGGCGGCGTCGCGATTGGCCGCGAGCGATTTCATGCGTTCGATCAAAACATTCAGGTCGGGCTCCAGCAGCCAAGCCTCGCCGGCGAGCGGCATGCCGCTGATTTCGCGGCCGATGTCGCGGCGGCGCGCCGGGATGCGGATGGCAAAATCGTCCGTCGCAAAATCATCTGTCGCACCGCCGGCCGTGACCATGACCGGCAAACCGCACGCCATCGCTTCGAGGACCGGCAGGCCGAAGCCTTCACCGCGATACGGATGCACGAGGCAGTCGCAGGCGGTGTAAAGTCCGGGCAGTTCCTCGGGCGCAAGTTCGGTGTCGAGGTAAATGATCTGCGGCGCATTCGGACGGCGCTGATATTCGACGATGCGTTCGCTCAGCGTCTGTCCCTTGTAAAAGGTGCTGCCGCCAAAATCCTTGATGACCAGCGCGACGTCGTCCGCGGCGGTGAAAGCCTTCAGGAACGCGTCGAGCAGGATGTCGGTTCCCTTGCGGCCGATGGTGCCGCCGACGAACAGGAACTTGAACGACTTGTCAGTTGCGAGCGTGCGCGGCGCGGCGTCCGGCCGGAAGCGCTCCGGATCAATGCCGTTCGGCACGACCTGCACCTTGGCGGACTCGACGCCCGACTCGGTGTAAACCTTGCGGACGTAATGCGACGGCACCCAGAACTCATCGACGTTTTTGGACTGCTCGACCCACGACTGCGGCAGCGAACCAAACTCCCACGGCTGGATGACGACGAGCTTTCCCTGCGCCGGACGCTGCCAGTTCGGCGGCCAGGAATGACGGATGGTCACCTGCGTGTCGGCGGAGGATTTCTTCGCCAACGTGTCGGCGAGCTTCTTCAATTCCTTCGGCGGTTGAGCGTCCTTGGCCAGAGCCGGTGCGTTGATGCATTGCAGACGGACGTTTTCCGAATCCGCCAGGGAACGGGTCAGTTCACGGTTCACATGCGACAGGCTGCCGAAGTCGAGGAAGGACCCTTCCCAGGCCGTCGGGATGCGGCGACTGGATTTCGGCGCGGCGAGCAGAACGCTGCGGGAAGCCGGGGTGATTTTCGTCGGCGACTTCACCACGAAGCGCATCTTTTGGTCGAACGATTTGCCCCAGCGTTGAAAGAACACCGTGAGATTTTCCTTCACGTGGTTGAAGCGGCCTTCGCTCTGGCCTTCGAGATGATAGATGACCGGCGCGGGTTCATAGACAACCTTGCGCCCGGCGGCGCGGACGCGCAGACAGAGATCGACGTCTTCGACACCGTTGCGGTAGGTCTCGTCGAACCCGGCGAGCTGCAGAAACAAATCGCGAGGCATCAGAAAACAGGCGCCCGTGACCATGTCGAGTTCGCGGGCCTGATTCGCGGCCGCGAAATCACCGGCGGCATGACGATGCGGATGATCGGGAAGACCGTTGATGAATTCGATGCCGGCGTGCTGGATGGTGCCGTTGGCGTAGAGCAGACGCGCGCCGACCACTCCCGCATTCGACTGCGCAGCCGCCTGCACGAGCGGATCAATCCAGCCGGGCGTCACCTGCGTGTCGTTGTTCAGGAACAGCACGAGCGAACCGCGCGCGGCCTGGCCGCCGAGATTGCAGGCCTGGGCAAACCCGCCGTTCTCCTGGTTGGTCACCACGCGGATGCGTCCGGCTTTTTCCTCCGTCGCGAGAAATTCCGCCGTGCCATCCGTCGAGGCATTGTTCACGACGATGATCTCAATCGGGTTCTGCGTGGGCGACTGCGCCAGCGACTGGAGGCAGTTCTGCGTCAGCGCGAGCTTGTTGAAAACGGGAATGACCACGGACACCAAGGTGGGTTCCGGGGCGGCGACGGCAGCGACGGACGGTTCCGGCTTGGCGGCGACGGCCGGTTTGGCTGAAGACTTCGCGGCTGGTTTGGCCGTGGCCGTCTTGGGCGCGGAAAATTCCTGGAGAATCTTTGTCGCTGCGTCTTCCATCGAACTGTTCTTGAGCGCCTTGGCGAGTTGGATGGCGAGACGGATCAACTGATCGGCGCGGCGGGCATCCAGCGGATGCATTTCCTTGGAGACGATCAGCATCGTCTCGAACAGCATCAGCGGCTGCTTGGCGGCTTCGACGAGCTTGACGGCGTCGAGGAGCAAATCCACGGCGGCGGTCTTCTGTTTCAATGAGGCAAACACGCGCGCGGCCTCGACCTTGGCCTGCCAGGCGATGGACAGCTTGGTCTTGACCGGGTCTTCCATCTGCGGGCCGTTGGCGGTGTTCGCCAAAAGCAGATCCTGACCTTGGGCAAGGTAAATGAGATTCTTCAGGGCCGGCGGCACGGCGTTCAGATACGGCCGGATGTTGGCCATGTGATTGCGATGCAGCGGCGTCTTGCGGTTGACGGTGCGTTCGGAGAGGTTCAGCCGATACCACGCCAGCGCTTCCGGCACGACTTCGAGCTTGTAACCCTGCACCACGACCTTCGCGAGAAATTCCCAGTCCTCGTGGCCGACGCCCCAGTCTTCATGGAAACCGCCGAGCTTCAGGAACACCTCGCGGCGCATCAAGGAGTTCGTGTCGCCGAAACAATTGCGGATGGCGCCGGTGGCGGCATCGTCGCCGATGAAAACCCAGCGGGACCGAGGCTGCAAACGGGCGTGCGGCGCCTCGGAACCGGTGAAGGTATCGAGGCAGCAGGTCACGACGTCGGCGCCGGTGTTGCGGGCCACCTTCATGAACGTGGACAGCTCATGGGGCTTGGCGCAGTTGTCGTCGTCCATGAACATGAGGTATTCGCCGCGGGCATGGCGGGCCGCGTTGTTGCGGGCCGCGCCGGGATAGCGGTTTTCCGGATGACGCAGCAACTGCCAGCCGCGCTTGGCAAAGGAGATGGAAAGTTCTTCGATGAGCTTCAGCGCCTCGGGCTGCGTGCTGCCGTCGTCAACCAGAACCACTTCAAAGTTCGGATAGTCCATGGCCTCGATGGACGCAAGCGCCTGACGCAGATACTGCGGGCGATTCCAGTGCGACAGGCACACGCTGACGAGCGGCTGCTCAGCTGCGAGGTCGAGCGAGACATTCGAAAGCAGGCCGTCGTCGGCTTGAAGCTGGTTCTCGTGCCAGTTGACCCAGGCACGTTCATTAGCCTGCGAATCCCAAGCCGGTGTGGCGGGACGGATGCCGTTGATGAGGACGTGCCGGATTTTTTCGGCGAACGCGCGGGCCTGGAGCGGAAAGCAGGTGGCGGCGAGGTCTTCCGCGGCGATCATTTCGGGGATGCCCCCGGCGTCGCTGGCGATGAAGGGAACCTTCGCACCGAGACATTCGAGAACGGTGTTCGGCAAATTGTCCACCAGCGACGGAAGGACCGCGAGGCGGCCTTCGCCCTGGAGATAATCCATCGCACCGGCCTGATCGCGGTCGCCGACGACCTGCCATTTCCACGGCCAATGCTTGGCGCGTTCGGCGAGATAATCGGTGCTCTTTTGATTGCCGATCTTGTCCACCTTGCCGAGAAACGTGAGCGAGGCCCGGCGCAGCTGCGGATCATCCTTCAACTGGTCGAGCGCATCGCAAAAGAGAACGAGACCCTTGCGGACTTCCAGGCGACCGAAGAAAACGAGTTCCTGAATGGCCTGGAAGCGGTCGGCATCCGGCAAAGGTTGCCGGGCAGTCGCCGGGCGAACGTAGGGTTGGACGAAGGTATTGGAGGGAATGGTCCAGTTGCGTTCGTGCATCCAGCGCAGGAGATACTGGCTCGGGCTGACGACGATGTCGGCGAGCTGCACGCTGCTGCGTTCAAGGTAGTCGATGTGGACGTCGTCCACGTTCGTCACGTATTCGCCGTTGCTCAGCTTGTGCCAGAGCGTCGGGCCGTGGGTGTGGACGCAAAGCTGGGTTCCGGCAAAGGCCAGGCCCTGCCGTTTCGCGCGCAGGGCAAAGTATCCGGGACCTTTCCACTCGGAAAAATGAACGACGTCGAAGTTGTTCTCCTTCAACCAGAGATAGCCTTCGTAGGCCTTGGCCACATGCCACGCCGTCTCGTAGCGCAGACCGGATTCCGGCAGCGGGACAAACTCGATGCCTTTCTTGCGATACTCCTCGATCCAGTAATCCAGCGTGCGGTTCTCGCACCAACGGCCGGCCAGGAACAGGAACGTCACCTGATGCCCCGCCGCCGCCAGCGCCTCGCCCATGGAGGTGAAGGCCGTGCCGACGCCGCCGTTCTTCACCGGCCCGACGAAGTCGAAGCTGGCGATGCAGATCCGCAGGGGGCGGGCGGGCTTGACGCCTTCCACCAGCGGCAACGCGGGGTAGGCGGATGCAGAATTCTTGGTCGCGACGTTCATAGTATTGCTGACTGTGCGGAGCAGTTGTGGTGCCCAGGCGTTAGCGAACCCGCTTTTTCATGATGACCGCCGCCTGATAGGCGTCGGCGCACGGCACGATTTCCTCCACGTCCAGGATTTGCCCCCAGACGCGGCGGATGTAGTCGGAGTGGAAGAACGTGTAGCAGTGTTCCCAGCTGCTGCCGCGGATGTCCACGCATTCGCCGGGCATTTCCGGCAGGTCGCGGAGTTCGGCGGGCATCCAGGCCGGCATGCCATGTTTGCGGAACCAGGCCCAGGTGGCTTCGTTGTGAATCGTCAGGATAAGACGGCCGTCGGGCTTCAGGATGCGGCTCAGCTCAAGCAGCCACAGGTCGCGCAGCGTGATCATGTGGGTCATGACCGAGAGACCGTAGATCGCCTTGAAGGTGTTTTCCGGGAAGGGCAGGTGCGGCAGCGTGGAGCTGTTGAAAAACTTGAACGTCGGCGCGAGATGATTCTGCGCCCATTGAATGGACGGCGAATGCACGTCGCAACCCCAGATGTGCGCGCCTTCACGGGCTTCCTTAACCCAGTTGCGCACAACCCGTCCGGCCGCGCCGCCCCAGTCGAGAAGCGAATCCCCTGCTCCAATTTCCACCTGATGATTCTTCAGGAGTGTGGAAAGGATTTCGTAGGACGTCCGGCCGCAGGCCAGATAATGCCGCATGTCGCCGGCACCGTAACCCATCGTCAGATTCACCGGCGGAACCGGGAAACCGTCCGACGCCACCGTCGAAGCGCGGGGTGCGGCGACGATATCAATCGCCTTGTGAAAATCTCCGACGACCAACTGCTGCATCAGATGCTCGGGCCCCAAAGCCTTCCAGGCTTCAGTGCGGACGGGATAACTTCCCATCAAACCTTCCAGCTTTTGAAGCTGGGCTGAATTGCTGGAAACGGTCCGGGACGCCTGACCGGCGTTGGGGGCGGGAGCACCGAGATTGTATCGCACCGGAGCCGCCGGTTGAGCGGCCGCGGGTTGCGGTTGCGGCGCGCTGATATGCTTCGGTGCCGGCGGCCGGCTCATGCTGGCGCGTTTTTGCATCCAGAAGGAACTGCCGTAGGCGGGCTGGATGTTTTGGAAGAGAGTTTCCAGCTCGCTCTGGCGCTGGCAGAACAGATAGCGGTTGGCGATGAGAATCTTGTAGGCCGAATTGTGCATCAGGAACGCCTGCAGGAGGTACTGCTCGTTCCAGGTCTGGCCGCGCTCGAAAATCCACGGCGCGGGATATTCGTCGGGCAGGAAAATGTCGTGGATGTGCACGATCACCCCGGGCTTGAGCCGCGGCAGGATCTTGAAGAAAAACCAGTTCACGTCGCTGCCGGCTTTGGAGCAATGGGAACCGTCGTAGAACAAAACGTCGCCCGCTTCGAGCTGGTCAAAAATCTCGAACGGCGCGCGCTGGATGCCGACGCGGTGGTTTTTCCATTCGCGGGGCAGATGCCGGAAGATGGCCTGGTTTGGATACGGCTCAATGAGCGTGACCTGCGTCTGGTGGCCTTCCGCGGCGTTTTGGGCGAGGGCCTTTTTCAGCAGCAGACTGGACCAGCCGCAGCCGATTTCGACGTAGCGCTTGGGACGGCGCGCGCGCACCAGTCCGTAATGGACGATGGCATCGGCGTTTTCCCAGAAATTGTTTTTCCAGCCGAACGCGGAGCAGTCCGCCGGCGGATTGACCGGCAGCGAACCCAGCTCGCCGACGTAGTTTGAAATCTCCTGCGCGAACTTCAGCTGGTCCTCGACGGCCCAGTCAATTTCCGCGACGGCGTCCGGCTGCTGCCACAGGTCGGGATTCGATTCGAGGAAGCTGCAGTCATTGAGCGGCGAATAGTAATCGTTGCGCTGCACATGGAAGCCGATGCGCTGCAGATTGCGAAAGCCCACTTCCTGCAACAACGTCTCCAGCAGTTTGCGGATGCCGTCGTCGGTCGGTTGGAAACTGGTTTCCAAGGCAAAGGGCGATTGTTTCTGATGACCGTTGCCTTCGCCGAACATGGCGATCTTGGGATTGGTGGAGTTTTCGGCGGAGGAGACACGCACAACGTTGGCAGAGGGGGCGTGCTTGCACTCGTCAAACATCCGCAGGGCGTCCTCGTCCCCGGGCGCGAGCTTCAACAGGCGTTCGCTGTAGGTGCGGGCTTCGCCATGGCGGTTGCCATTGAGACAGATGCGCGTGAGAACCTTGAGGGCCATCTGGCTTTCGCCGTCGAGCGCCAATGTCAGCCGCGCGGCGGATTCCGCTTCTGAGCTGCGTCCAAGCAGCTGCAGCGCGAGCGCACGGCTTGCCTCGACCGGCGCCAGGTGCGGATGCTGCGCCGCGATGTCGTTGTAGCAACGCAGGCCCGCTTCAAAATCCTTGCGCTCAAGGTAGGTGTGACCGAGCAGGAGCAGCAGGTCGGCACGCTGCGGACAGCTGTCCAGGGCGGTGATGAGGCGTTTCTCCGCGGTTTGAAAGTCGCCGGCGGCAAAGGCGGCCTCGGCCTGCTCGATGGTTTCCTTGAGTTGCGCTTCGTTGGGGGCGATGGTGGCGTTCATAATTTTTGGCGGTCAGTTTTGGGTGGCGGCGACGGGGGCGGGAGTGGTTTCAGTAGCGGCGGATTTCCAGGCAAACTGCGGATTGCGCCAGAGCGCCCAGCGAAAATCCTGTTTTCCAATGCTGCGGGTGCGGAGGACGATCTGATGACGGCCGGCGGCAATTTTCGGAACTTCGATCTGCACCGGCTGCCAGCAGCGGTCCGTGGCGGACTTCGTCGGGTCAAGGACGATGACGAAGGCGAGTCGGCGGTCCACCTGCACCTGAAATTCACACGCGCCCGACTCGGGGTTGTCCCACACTTCGGGATGTAGGGCGATCTCCGCCGTAAACACACCGGCGGCATGAGTCGGCAGTTCGAAGGACAAGTCCGCCGGCGGCTGGAGCAGCAAGGCCTTGGAAGGCTGGTTGTTCATGACCACATCCCAGAGCGCGCTCTGTTCGGGCTTGCCCTGGGTAAGCTGCGCGACCGACAAGTTGGTCAGCAGCGAAAAGACCTGGTCACCACGCTTCCGGGAAGCGGCCGCCGGAACACGGGTCATGGTTTGAAACAACTCGCGATGAAGCTGCTGGTTGGCGCGGAAAAGCTGGCCGGTGGCCTTTTGCAGGCGGTTCAAACCGTCGCCCGCGCGTTCGGGATGCAGCCG
>JAXMHO010000027.1:0-35038 GCA_046346715.1 Verrucomicrobiota bacterium | reverse complement strand
CCGGCGGAAACTGCGCGGCGCGGATGAAGACGCGCTCGGGCGGCAGCCAGGCGACGTTGAGCTTTTTCTGCCAGAGGGCGCTCCAGCTTTTGCCGACCAGGCTTTCCGGGAGATTTTCGCCGACGGGCGTCGTCTGTTCGCGGTTCAGCTTCAGGCTTTTGTTGAACTGCCAGACGCGCTGCGCGTCCGCCCCGGCCTGAAGAATGTTGCAGGAATCCCAGCGCGCCATATCAGTTGGAGGAAAGCGGGTTCATGAATCGCGAACCGGGGACCGTGGATGGAAGGGCGGGATTCATCAGGTTAAAAGGGTGGAAGGCTTTTCCGTAAGGGAATCGCGGTGTTCCTCGACCTGCGTGACGCGCAGGACTTCCTCGATGGTGGTGACGCCCTGCTTGACCTTGTTCCAGCCGTCCACGCGCAGGGTGCGCATGCCGTTGTTGATGGCGAGTTGCGCAATCGTGGTGGCGGGCGCACGGTTCATGACGAGCGGACGCAGGGATTCGTTCACCACGAGCAGTTCGTAGATGCCTTTCCGGCCCTGATATCCCTGGCCGCGGCAATGGTCGCAACCGGTGCCATGCCAGATCTTGGCCGTCTCGATGTCCGCCTCGGGGAAACCCACCCTCCGCAGATAATCACGATCGACTTTGTGCTCGGTTTTGCAGTGCTGACAAATCGTGCGGACGAGACGCTGCGCCTGCACCGCCTCGACCGAGGAGGCGATCAGGAACGGCTCGATGCCCATGTCCGTCAAACGCGTGAAGGCGCTGGGGGCGTCGTTCGTGTGCAGGGTGCTGAACACCAGGTGACCCGTCAGCGAGGCGCGGATGGCGATGTCCGCCGTTTCCGAATCGCGAATTTCGCCGACCATCACCACGTTCGGGTCCTGCCGGAGAATGTGGCGCAGGCCCATCGCGAAGGTCAGGCCGATGTCCGAACGCACGGCAATCTGGTTGATGCCCTTGAGCTCGTATTCGACCGGTTCCTCAATCGTAATGATGCGCTTGTGCACCGAGTTGATCGCGGAAAGAAAGGCGTAGAGCGAGGTGGACTTGCCGGAGCCGGTGGGGCCCGTGACGAGGAAAATGCCGTGCGGCTTGACGATGATGTCCCGGATGATGGCCTCGTCGTTGGCGGCAAAGCCGAGCTTGTCCAGCGAAAGGAAGATCTTGCCGCGCGTCAGCAGACGCAGCGAGACCGACTCGCCATAGACCGTCGGCACGGTGGAAACGCGGATGTCGATTTCCTCGCCCTTGATGCGGACATTGATGCGTCCGTCCTGCGGCAGGCGCTTCTCGGAGATGTTCATCCCGCTCATGACCTTGATGCGGGAGATGATCGAGGACTGGAAGCGCTTCAACTGCGGCGGCATCGGCACCTGGTGCAAGATGCCGTCAATGCGGTTGCGGATGCGCAGTTCATCCTCCTGCGGTTCCAGGTGGATGTCCGTCGCGCGATCCTTGAAGGCTTCCCAGATGATCTGGTTGACGAACTTGATGACGCTCGCTTCCTGGTCGCCCTCGGTGATTTCCTTGTCGCCGAGCAGCAATTCCAGGGGTTCGTCCTCGCTCGCCCCCTTCATTTCATCGAGGGTTTCGGCGCCGACGCCGTAATACTTCTTCAGCGCCTTTTCGATTTCCACCTTGGGCGCCAGCGCGAACTGCACCGGACCCCGGGCGTCGAAGCGGACGGCGTTGAGCATCGCCGTGTCAAAGGGGTTGCTGACCGCCACCTGCACGGTGCCTTCGATGAAATTGGTCGGGATGACGGAGTACTGGAAGGCGACCTTGGTGGAAATCTTGGTGCGCGCCGGAAGAGGAACATCAACCTTGGGCAGATCGAGAAACGGCCAGTTCAGGGCTTGCGCCAGCTTTTGGAGGAAAACATCCTCGGCCACGCCGCGCTCCCGGCAAATGAAGGCGAGCAGCGACTCCTGGGAGCCATTTTCAACCGCCACGCGCCATGCCTTGCTGAACTCGTCGAATTGTTCGGGAGTCACCAGGCCCAGGCGCGCAAAAAAGTCTTTGAGCGAAACAAAAGTCATCTGTCACCAGTCAAACGTTTCCCATTGATACACGCCAGACTAGGAAAAGTTGCGCCCGGAAGCAAACTATTCGGCAAAACAGGGGAACGGAGGCCGGGCAAAAAAGAAAGAGCCGGACTTGCGTCCGGCTCACGTGAGAACAAATTAATTTCTTATCTTGGGAGCGGCGCCGCAGACATACGCCTTACATCACACACGGAACAACTGCGATTTGCTTCCATCGACATTCAAAGAGTAGCCGAAGCCGAAAATTCCGCATGTCACCAGTTGTGGGGACAATTGGATGACGTTAACCAACGCCCAAGATGAGAGACGTCTGCTGACCGGTTGGCCGTTTACCCTCGCTTCGGCGGGCAAATCACTCTGGCGGTGCGGGCAGGCCGGCCCAAGCACCGGCGTCAGGCCTCGAGGGGGCTGGGGCAACCTTGGTGATTGGCTATTGGCGATTTGGTGAAACAGCCGCCGGGGCATGAAAAAAGGCGGCCCCGAGGGGCCGCCTTTGAAAATGCCGGAGGCAGCAGCTTAGCCGCGGGGGGCGAGCTTCTTTTCAATCTTGGATTTCTTCAGAACGGCGTATTTCGGAAGTCCCCCTTCAACCGGGAACTTCACTTCGCCTTCGATCAGCGGGCGGGCGTATTCCACGAATTTTTCGTTCGGCAGGAAGCCGTCCTCGGTGATCCAGTCGCGCGGAATGAAATGCTCGACGTTGGCCACGTTGCCCAGGTCCTGGAGGCCGGTGGTCCACTTGACGGAGCCGTCGCCCTGGGCATCGCGCACGATCTTGACCATGAAGCCGCTCTGGCCTTCGGTGGCGGCCTTGACCGCAGCCACGCCGCAGGCATGGGCGTTGTTCGCATCAGTGGCGCTTGCGAAGTGCGAGGCCGCGCGCTGCGCGTAGCCAAGCTTCACCGTGCGGGTCTTGAGATCCAGCTTGCCGTAAACCTGTTCAGCCAAAACGTCCGCCACGCCGGAAAGCAGCGGGTGACCAAAGGCGTCCACGCGGGTCTTGTCCGCGCCGAGCTCGTTGCCGGCCTCGTCCTTCAAGCCTTCACCGACGACCACCACGCAGTAATGATGCGCCTCGACGGTCTCTTTCACGCGGGCGATGAACTTGTCCATGTTCAGGCGGACTTCCGGGCAGAGCACGATGTGCGGCGGGCAGGCCGGCGTGCGCTTGGCCAGCACGGTGCCGGCGGCAATCCAGCCCGCGGAACGGCCCATGACTTCCACGATGCAGCATGAGCCGTCATCGGTCGCCATGCTGCCGACGTCAAAGCCGATTTCCATCACGCTGGCGGCGTTGTATTTGATGACCGAGCCGTAGCCGGGGCAGCTGTCAGTGTGGGGCAGATCGTTGTCGATGGTCTTGGGAACGCCGATCACGCGCATGTCCCAGCCGCGCTTGACGGCTTCCAAATGAATCTTGTGCGACGTGTCCTGGGAATCATTGCCGCCGATGTAAAAGAAATAGCGGATGTTGTGCGCCTGAAAGACTTCGAACAGGCGGTCCATGTCCTGGGCGGCCTTCTCGGGCTTCTTCTTGAAATCAATCTTGTAGCGGCAGGTGCCGAGGGCCGCGGCAGGCGTGTGCTTGAGGCCTTCGATCGTCTTGGCTTGTTCGTCGTTGATGTCCACGATCTCCTCGTTGAGGATGCCGAGGATGCCGTTGAGGCCGCCGTAAATTTCCTCGATGCACTCATTATGACGGCCGGCTTCCTGAAGCACGCCCGCGAGGCTGGCGTTGATCACCGCAGTCGGTCCGCCCGACTGCCCCACCAATAAATTTCCGACGAGTTCTGCCATATGTTTCAATTTCGGTTAAGTTCAGCGATTCCACCGGCCACAGGCACCAGAAAATCGAGACGAACCATGCCAACGCCCCTCCCTGATGTCAAAGACGAATTCAAGTTGTCTGCGAACGTCCGCCCTGATTTGGCCCCTTGGTTGTTGATTTTTCGCCTTTGAAAAATCCCTTTTCAAACCAATCACAATCTGGCGGGTTCAGTCCCGGCCTGCCTTTCGTGTCGGGATGGCTGACCCCTTACGCCGCGCTCAATGCCGGGCGATGCCTAAACGTATCGCTGCCACCTTTGAGTTGTCATCGACATCCCCACATCGCGCCGCGTTGAAGAAGGACGCGACCACCAAAGCACACCCAAGAACCGAAATTGTATGACCCTCAATCCCGCATCGCCCGCGGTGTGTTCCAACTCAGCCTTGCTGCTGTATTTACCGCTGAGTTCGCGGTTTAGGATTACATCAAAGTAAAAACTTACGTGGTTTCGGCCTCGCGCGACAATGTTATCCACCCCGGGCTCACCGCTGGCGATCCAGTGCCAAGCACCGGCGAGACCAATTGTGCCTGCCAGACCCGCTCCGGCCAAATCCGCGAACTTCACCGAACCGAAACAATTTCGTCTGCAGATTGAAACCAGATCGTTTGTGTCTCGTTGCCGGCGCGACCTTTGTTTGTCACGCGTTGCCGCAAGACTGCGACCGCATTGTGATTCCAAACAAAATGAATTCTGCGGGGTTTTGGTGGCCGCTTCGGTCATCGCTGGCGAGTGCAATCATTGTCGCCGCAACCATCGGTCTCCCGAAACAGGCAGGAGCGCACGCGGATTTGGAGGAGCAGATTGTCCGGGTCACATTGAAGCTTGCAGTTCAAACGAACGGGCTGGAGGCGTCAGAACTTTATCTGCACCGCGCCGACCTGTTTCGCCGCCATGCTCAATTCAAGGAGGCAGCGGCTGACCTTTCGCAGGCGGCGCTTTTGCAACCCGACTCCGCCGCCGTGATTCTGGCGAGGGCGCGACTGCTGGCTGACACCCGTCAAACGAGCGAGGCGTTGGATGAGGTCCAGCGCTTTCTTCGGTTCATGCCCGGTCACTCGGAGGGGCTGGTCCTTCGCGCCCGCTGCCATGCCGGGCTGAACCGGCGGTTGGAGGCCGTCGCGGACTTCACCGCGGCCATAGCCATATCTGCCACCCCCGAACCTGACTTGTATCTGGAACGTGCCCGCATCCAGGCCGCGCTGGGTGATTTTGCATCTGCGGTGGCGGGTCTGGATGAGGGCATGATCAAACTCGGCAACATTCCGTCGTTGGAATTGCCCGCCATCGAATATGAGCGCGCGGGCGCCAACTATGCCGCCGCACTTAGTCGCGTGGACAACATCATCGCCCGCTATCCAGGCAGGGAGCCGTGGCTTGCATTACGCGGGGAGATTTTGGAGCAAGCCGGACGCTTCGCCGAGGCGCGGGAAGCCTTTGAAAAAGTGCTCGCCGGGGTTGCGGCGTATCCCCCCGCCCGGCGCGGACTCGAACTATCCAAGGATTTGGAAACGCGCGCCAGCGCCGGTTTGACCCGTGCCGCAGACAAGCTTTCCCCGTCCACGAACTTGCCGTCCGCCAACCTCCATTCCGCCTTGAAATCCAAATCATGAAACTCTCCTCTAAAATCATTGTCGCCGCCGCCTGGCTCACCTTTGCACTCGGGGTGACGCCAGCTCAAGCCGCGACCGGTTCATTCACCGGCGCTTACGCCACCAACTTCGACGGCCTCGGCACGTCCACCGCCATGCCGCTGGGGTTTCGCACGATGGTCACAGGAACGGGGAACGGCGTCTACACCGCCGCGATTCCGATCTCAACTGCGGGCATCGCGGCCGCGACGGCTTCAGGCACGCAGACATTGACGGTGTGGACGCCACCCGCCGCCGCTGTTTCGTCCAGCACCGCGCTGTATAACTGCGGCACGCCGGGCAACACGGGTGACCGCGCGCTCGGTTCCGACGCTACGAGCGTCGCGGCGGTGGTGATTGAGTTGAGTCTGACCAACAACACCGGCTCGAATCTGCTCGGTGTCGTTTTCAGTTATGACCAGAAGTGCATGACCAACGGCAGCGCGGGCACGGAAGCCAGCGAACTGCCCGGTTACGCCTTCTTTTCCAGCATCGTCGGCAACAATGTTGCGGCGAACTGGACCCGGCATGAGGCGCTTTGCCTGACCAATTCCACGCAAGGCACGACCATCAGCAGCGGCAACGTGACCATCACGTTTCCAACTCCGCTCACCAACAAAGGCATCATGTATTTCCGTTGGGCCGACGACAACAACGTCGCCAGCAGTCCGGATCAGATGATCGCCATTGACAACATCTCCATCACGCCCTCGGCCAACACGCCGCCCACGGCATCGCTCACATCGCCGGCGGGCAATATGACGGTGGCCCAGGGGACAAGCCTCACGGTTTCCGCCACGGCTGCGGACGCGGGCGGTTCGGTGACGAAGGTCGAATTCTTTTACGGCGCAACTAAGATCGGCGAAACCAACGCCGCGCCTTACAGCATCCTTTGGACAAACACTTCCCCGCTCGGCAGCGCCCTGCTCACGGCGCGCGCCACGGACAATGACGGCGCTACCACCACTTCCGCCGGCGTCACGATCACAGTCGTTCCGGACATCGGCGCGGGCGCGTTGTTCTTCGATGGCGTGAATGACTACGTCACGTTCGGCGCGGCCACTTCGAGCCTTGGTGTCTCCAATCTCACGGTGGAATGCTGGTTCAAGCGCACCGGCACGGGCGCGACCACCAGCACCGGCACGGGCGGCGTGACGGCGTATCCGCTTGTGACGAAAGGTCGCGGCGAGGCGGATGGCAGCAATGTGGATTGCAACTGGTTTCTCGGCTTCGACGCGAACGGCAAACTCACGGCGGACTTCGAGGATTTCAACAACGGCCTCAATCATCCGATCACCGGCGTCGGCACGATCTCCAGCAACCAATGGCAGCACGCCGCCGTGACTTACGACGTGAACAGCGGAACGTGGGTTCTTTACCTCAACGGTTTGCCCGACGCGACGAACGTCATCGCCACCACCGGCAACACACGCGTGCCGCGTTTTGACAGCATCCAGCACGCGGGCCTCGCCACGGCCATGACTTCGGCGGGGGCGGCGGCGGGTTTCTTCAACGGCAAAATGGACGAGGTGCGCGTCTGGAACTACGCGCGCCCGGCGGCGGATATTCTCGCGAACTACCAGCAGCCAATCGCCAACGCCTCCGGCCTCGTGGGGCGCTGGTCGTTGGATGAAACCAACGGCACGACTTCGGCCAACAGCGTGGCCGGCAGCGCGAATGGCACGATGAACAACGGCCCGTTGTTCGTGGAAGGTTTCCCCTTCGGCAATCCGCCGCCGGTGCTGCTGCCGCCCGATGCGCCGGTGCTGATCGCGCCGCTCGCGGATGAAACCGGCGTCACCAACTATCCCGTGCTGAACGTCGGCGTTGCCGATCCGAACACCAACGCGCTCACCGTCACGTTCTACGCCCGCGCCGCCAGCACCTCAAACGTGCCGGACTTTACCATCGTCGCGCTGCCGGACACGCAGTTTTATTCGCAGACCTATCCCAACGTCTTCATCGCCCAGACAGAGTGGATCGTCAGCAACCGCGCGACGCTCAACATCGTCTATGTGCCGCAGCTCGGCGATTGCGTTCAGAACGGCGACCATGGCGGTGACGACAGTGAATGGCGCAACGCCACCAATGCGATGTATCGCCTGGAGAACCCGGTGGCGACGCTGCTGCCGCAGGGAATTCCCTATGGCATTGCGGTGGGCAATCACGATCAGGGCGCGACCGGCAACGGCATTGCCACGGACACCACCACGTTCTACAACCAATACTTCGGCACGAACCATTTCCTCCCGTTCAACTACTTCGGCGGCAACTACGGCACGAACAACGACAACCATTACGATCTGTTCAGCGCGGGCGGGATGGATTTCATCGCCATCTATTTCGAGTATGACACCACGGCCACGGACACGAACTCGGCCCTGTATGCGTGGGCGAGGAATCTGTTGCAGACCTATCCGAACCGGCGCGCCATCGTCGTGAGCCATTGGATCATGAACAGCGGCACGGGCGGATCGTTCGGCGCGCAAGGCCAGGCGATTTACAACGCGCTCAAGGGTTACTCGAATCTCGATCTCATGCTCTGCGGCCACGTCAATCCGAACGGCGAAGGGCGCCGCTCGGACACGTTCAACGGCGACACCGTCTGGACGCTCCTCTCGGACTATCAAGACCTCGCCAACGGCGGCAACGGCTGGTTGCGCATCTACACCTTCTCGCCGACGAACAACGTGATCCGCGCCAAAACGTATTCACCCTGGCTCAACCAGTATCAGACCGGCACGAGCAGCCAGTTTGAAATTCCGTACGCGATGACGCCGGTGGATTCATTCCAAGTCATCGGCGCGGTCACGGGTGTGCCGTCCGGCAGCAATGCCTCGGTCACCTTCCCCGGCCTCGCGAAGAACACGACTTACGAATGGTACGCGACGGTGAGCGACGGCACGTTCACCACCACGAGTCCGACCTGGCGGTTTACCACCGGCACAAACGCCGGACCGGTGCCGCCCGCAGTTTCAATCACCAGCCCCACCAATGGCGCGGGCTTTGTCGCCCCGGCGGCGTTCACCTTCAGCGCCAGCGCCACCGACCTTGATGGTGTCGTGACCAATGTCGCGTTTTATCTTGGTGCAACAAAACTGGCCGATGATGACACCGCGCCGTTCAGCTACGCGGTGAGCGGATTGGGCGGCGGCACTCATGCGCTGCGGGTCGTGGCGACGGACGACAGCGGCATGAGCAGGACTTCCGCCGTGGTGAACATCACCGTCACTGCGCCGGTCGTCACGCGCGGCCCGTATCTGCAACTCAGCACGCCGACGAGCATCGTCATCCGCTGGCGCACCGACATCGCCGCGAACAGCCGCGTGATTTACGGCACTGGCCTCGGCAGTTTGAATTTCACGAACAATGACCCCGCGCTCGTCACCGAACACATCGTCACGCTCGCCGGCTTGACGCCCGACACGAAATACTTCTACGCCGTCGGCACATCTTCCACGTTGCAGAACGGGCCGGATGCCAAGCTGTATTTCACAACCCATCCGTTGCCCGGCTCGACCAAGCCGCTGCATCTCTGGGTCATTGGCGACGCCGGCACGGGCAATGCCAGCCAGGCTGCGGTGCGCGATGCATTCTACAACGTCAACGGCTCGCGACCTGTTGACGGCTGGCTGCAACTCGGCGACAACGCCTACAACAGCGGCCTCGACACCGAGTTTCAGGCGAACATGTTCAACATCTACACGAACATTCTGTGCAACACCGTGACGTGGCCCACGCTCGGCAATCACGAGACGGCGCAGTCCACCGCCTACGTTGACACCTACGCGCATTTCCAAATCTTCACGCTGCCCACGGCGGGCGAAGCGGGCGGCGTCCCGAGCGGTACGGAACATTATTACTCGTTTGATCTCGGCATGGCGCATTTCGTCTGCCTCGACTCGATGACCGCCAATCGCTCGACTACGGGCGCGATGGCCACCTGGTTGAAAGCTGATCTCGCCGCGAACACGAATCGCTGGCTCATCGCCTTCTGGCATCACCCGCCGTACACCAAAGGCTCGCACAATTCGGACACGGAAACCGAACTCATCCAGATGCGCCAGAACTTCAATCCGATTCTCGAAGCGGGCGGCGTTGACCTCGTGCTCTCCGGCCACAGCCATTGCTACGAACGCAGCTACCTCATCAACGGTCACTACGGTTTGAGCACGACGTTCACGACGAATATGATTGTGCAACCTGGCAGCGGTCGTGAGACGAACGGCATCGGCGCTTACCTCAAACCGGAAAATCCCACGACTCCGCCCATCGGTAATCGTGGCGCGATTTACAGTGTCGTTGGCAGCTCCGGCCAGACCAGCGGCGGCTCGCTCAATCACGCGGCGCATTTCATCTCGTTGAACAATCTTGGCTCGATGGTGCTCGACATTACCACCAACCGGCTCGACGCCGTATTCCTCCGCGAGACTGGAGCGACGAACGATTCTTTCACAATCATCAAGACGAACTTCGCGCCCGTCGCGCAAAACGCCACCTACGCCCGCGCGCCCGGCCTCTCGCTCAAGATCAACATCGCCGATCTGCTCGCCACCAAGACGAGTGATCCGAATTCCAACTCCGTCGCCTTCAGCGAGGCGAACGGCAGTGTGCAGGGTGCAATCCTCAACACGAACAGCACGTTCCTCTTCTACACCCCGACGAACGACAACGCGGACAGCTTCAACTACATTGTCAACGACGGTCATGGCGGCGCCGCAAATGCCACGATCAACGTCATCGTGGTGAATCCCGGCGGCTACTCGCGGTCCATCACCCCGTCCAACGGCGTGGTGAACATTCAATTTGCGGGCATTCCCGGCTTCCTCTACGACGTTCAACATTCCACCAACCTGGTCGATTGGGCGGTGAAAGACACCATCGCTGCGCCGCCGAGCGGCTTGTTCCAGTTCATCGAAACCAACGCCTCATCGCCCTGCTTCTATCGCCTGATGCAACACTGAAATCGCAACTTAACCCACACTAAAAACATGAAAACCCTTCGCTCCATCATCATTGCGGTCATCACGGGAGCTGCGATCAGCGCCTCGGCGGACACATACTCGTTCAACTTCACAAACAACTTTGCCAACGGCGGCGTAATTCCCGACGGCAATCTGACCGGTTGGTCCGTCACCCGCGCGCTATCGGGCATCACTGACCTCGCCATCACGGATGTGAACGTCTCGCTCAACATCAGCGGCGGATTCAACGGCGATCTCTACGCCTACCTAGCCCACGACAGCGGCTTCTCGGTGCTGCTGAACCGCCCGGGTCGTCCCGACGGATTTGGATTTGGTTACGGCGATGCCGGATTGAACATCACGCTTGATGACGCTGCGGCGTTGGGCGACATCCACACGTATCAGACGATGGCCGGATACGCCACGCTCATCAGCAACGGCAGCGGGTGGTCGCCGGACGGCCGGAACGTGAACCCGCTGACGGTTCTGGGCACGGACAGCCGGCTGAATCTGCTCGATCAATTCCACGGCCTGAACCCGAACGGCGACTGGACGCTGTTCGTGGCAGACGTTTCCACTGGCGCGGAAGCCACGCTGGTCTCGTGGGGCTTGAGCATCACCGCCGTCCCCGTCGTGCCCGAACCGTCGTGCCTAGCTCTGGGCATTCTGGGTGCCCTGGCGTTGTGCTGTCGCCGGGCGGATAAACACTGAGTTCATCCGAACGAGCGAAGTTGTGGGAATCAGCGACGACTCCTAGCTCTCATTTGACCACGTCTTACGAGCTGGTATTTTCTGGCGGGTCGGGAATGGATTCCTCCAAATCAAGGAGCGTCAGAAAATCAATTGTTGTAATTGTTGTTAAAGGGCGATGCTGAGGCGGAGCCTCCACATTGCACCGTCAACTCTCAAGCTCGCCGCTGCCCCACTGAATCAGGGTTTATTTCGCCCAACTTGGGCAAATTGAAACCACGGCCCTTCCTTGATCCGTGCTGCCCGAAATCTCCAGATCGTCTCGGTTCCCCTTTGTTGACGGGGTTTTTCTGCCGTTCGTCGGAAGCGAGCCGGAAGCTGGCACGGGCATTGCAATGCGCTTCCTCAAAAAAGACATCCTCTTGCGTCGGCGTTGTTGTCGGCGGCGGGTGAGATGTCGATGACTCGTCATTGCGGGTCGCCCGGACCATGAATCCAGATCAACCAACCGACTGCTCCTCGCCGGTGCTCGACTACCTCGGGCAGTTGCACCGCGAATTTGCCGGGGTCACCGAGGGCCAGGTCGCCACCTACATTCCTGAACTCGCCAAGGCGAATCCCAACTGGTTCGGCATCTGTGTCGTCACCGCCACGGGCCATGTCTATGAGGTCGGCGATTCCCGCCAGCCGTTCACGATTCAATCCATCTCCAAGCCGTTCGTTTATGGGCTGGCCCTGGAGGACAACGGTCGTCGCGCCGTGCTGGGCAAGGTCGGCATGGAACCGACCGGCGACGCCTTCAATTCCATCAGCCTCGAACCCGGCACCGGGCGTCCGCGCAATCCGATGATCAACGCCGGGGCGATTGCGACCACGTCGTTGGTGGGCGGCAAGACGCCGCACAACCGCCTCAAGCGTCTGCTCGACATGTTCTCGTTGTATGCCGGCCGCGAACTGACGCTCGATGAGACGGTTTACAATTCCGAGAACGAAACCGGCCATCGCAACCGCGCCATCGGCCACATGCTGCGGAACTTTGACATCCTTGCCGGCGATCCCATTCCCGACGTGGAGCTGTATTTCAAGCAATGCTCCGTCTCCGTCACCGCCCGCGATCTCGGCGTGATGGCCGCGACGCTGGCCAACCAGGGCATCAATCCCCTCACCGGCAAACAGGCGGTGCGCGGCGAATATGTCGAGAGCATCCTGAGCATCATGGGTTCGTGCGGCATGTATGACTATGCCGGGGAATGGATTTACAACATCGGGATGCCGGCCAAGAGCGGGGTGTCCGGCGGCGTCATCGCGGTGCTGCCGGGGCAGCTGGGCATCGGCGTCTTTTCCCCGCCGCTGGACGCCCGCGGCAACAGCGTCCGCAGCATTCAGGTCTGCGACACGCTTTCGCGGCATTGCAATCTCCACCTGTTCAACCGCCCCAGCGTGGGCAAGTCCGGCCTGCGGCTCAAGTTCGCCGGCACGGATTTGCTCTCCAACCGCGTCCGTTCCGCCGAGGAAAGCCGCGTGCTCCATGAGTTCGGCCACGGCATCCAGGGCTACCAGCTCCAGGGCAACCTGACGTTCAGCAGCGCCGAGGCGGTGGTGCACGATGTCATCAACCACGTTGCGACGCTGGATTATCTGATCCTCGATTTCAAACGCGTGCTGACGCTGAACGAAAGCGCGTGCCGGCTCTTCCACGACTTGCTGATGAAGCTGGTGGGCGTCGGCAAGACCGTGCTGTTCACCCATGCCGACCATCTGGCGCTGCTGCGCCGTTACATGCGGGTGAAGCTCGGCGCGCGTTACGAGGAGCTGTTCCGGTCCATCGAAGACAACGATCTGGCGCTGGAATGGTGCGAGAACCGGCTGATCGAATCCACCCTGCCGGGCCGCGAGGCCAACGCCCCGGCGCGCATCGAGCATTACGATCTGCTGGCGGCGCTGAACCCGGAAGAACTGGCGGTGATCAGTGCGCTGCTGAAGCGCCGCGTTTACCAGCAGAGCGAAATCATCATCAACGCCGGCGATGAACCGAACGAGCTGTTCTTTCTTTCGCGCGGCGCGGTCAGCGTTTTGATTCCGGTGGATTCCGGCGCGCCGCGACGGCTGGCGACGTTCTCCGCCGGCATGGTGTTCGGCGAAATGGCGGTCATTGATCGCGCGCCGCGGTCGGCCAAGATTGTCGCCGACACCGAGGTGGACTGCGATCTGTTGAGCCTGGATGATTTTGAAAAACTCAGCACCACGCATCCGGGCATCAAGATCAAGCTGCTGGAAAATCTCTCGTTCTGTCTCTGCCAGCGGCTGCGCAAGGCGAACCGGAAGCTGAGCGTCTTCGACTGAGCCGTGTCACGGCGAGCTGCTCACTTGGGGGCGATCGGCTATTCGGAAAGTTTGCCAGGCCCGCGTTTCACTCCCTCTCCTCCCCTTAGGAGGAGAGGGGTGGGGTGAGGAGGCTGTTTGGTTTTGGAAAAGGCTTTTGATTTAAATCCCCTCACCCCGGCCCTCTCCCCGATCGGGCGGGGCGAGGGAGATAATTGCTTGCGGTGATTTTCGCTGTCAGAGTGTCTTCGTCATGACCGCGCGCGCTTACCTCCTGCTGGCCGATGCCGTCCTGGTCGTTCATTTCGCCTTCGTGCTGTTCGTCGTGATCGGGCTGGTGTTGATTTGGCTCGGCGGCTGGCGGTGCTGGGCCTGGGTGGGAAATCCCTGGTTTCGTCTCCCACACGTGGCGGCCATCGGCGTCGTGGCGGCGGAATCCGTGCTCGGCTGGGTCTGTCCGCTGACGACGTGGGAAAATCGTCTGCGGAGCCTGGGCGGCGCGGAAGCCTACGCCGAGTCTTTCGTGCAACACTGGGTGCATTGGTTTTTGTTCTACGATTTCAACGAGCGGGTGTTCACGGCGGGATATCTTATCTTCTTCGGGGCGGTGCTGCTGAGCTTTTGGTGGGTGCCGCCGGCGTGGCGCCGCCGCCGCTGAGGGCGGGATTGCCGCCGCCCGGCAAATGTGGAAGGATGCCGTCATGCGAGTTGAAACCAGCGAGACGACGGCGAACCTCCGGAACGAGCCGGTCATCCAGTTTTCCGTTTTCATCCCGAATCAAGTCGGCCGGCTCAATGAACTCATCCAACTGCTCGGCGCGCAGGACGTGCATGTGCTGGCATTGACCGCGCTCGACACCACCGAGAGCACCATCGTCCGGCTGGTGGTGGATGATCCGGAGAAAAGCCGTCTGCTGCTGTCGCAGGCGGGCTTTGCCTTCACCGAAAGCCAGCCCGTGGTGGTGGCGTTGGACCATCCCGGCGACCTTGGCGGTCTGGTGGCCGCGCTGCTCGAAGCGGAGCTGAACATCAACTATCTCTATTCGTTCATCCCGCATCCCGGCGGCAAATCCATCCTCGGCCTGAGCATGGAGGACAACGAGGTGGCGGAGAAAGTTTTGCGACAGCATCAGTTCGTGACACTCAGGCAAAGCGACCTGTCACGGTGAGAGGGCGGATAAAATTCCGGTTTTCCATTTAACGACATGGTCTTGGTCCGCATTTTGGTGGATGGCTACAGCCTCCTGCACAACTGGCCCGAGCTGGCGCCGGGCCGGGCGCGTCATTCCGCCGCCGCCCGCGATGAACTGGTTCATGTGCTGACGCAGTACCGCGACGCCACGTCCACGCCGGTGACCGTCTTCTTTGACGGTGCGGGTTCCGGCGGTTCGGGTGACAGCGCGTCGACGCCCGAGGTGGAAATTATCTTTTCAAAAAGCGGTCAAACCGCCGATGACCTGATAGAACGCGCCGCCCATCGCTTCCAGCCCTACGGGGAAGTCATGGTTGTGACCGATGACCACGCCGAGCGCGATCTCGTGGCGGGACTCGGCGGGCTGGCGGTGAGCTGCTTCAACTTCATCCGCATGGTGGAGCATGCCCTGGCCGAGCAGGACGAAGCCGTCCACCGGCACAATCATCGTGAACGAAACGCGTTTAAACGCCGATAACAAATGATGGACAGCAAATTGAATTTCCGGCTTCGCCTCGCCCTGCTGACGGTTCTCGTCGGGCTGCTGGTGGTGTGGACAGGCACCGCCCGGGCTGACAACACGCCCGGCGCGTATCGCCAGGCCAACCGCTGGCTGATCGTGATCGAGACGTCCCGCGCCATGCAGCCGCGGTCGGAAGCGGTGGCGCAGCTAGCCGGCAACCTCGTGCTCTCCGGCATGAACGGCCAGCTGCGGCCCGGCGACACCATCGGCGTCTGGACTTTCAATGCGAGCCTGCGGGTCGGGGAGTTTCCGTTGCAGACGTGGAAGCCGGAGGAGGCCAAGAGCCTCGCCGCGAATCTCGCCGCCTTTGTCGCCCGCCAGAAATTCGAGGGACGCTCGGGTCGCGGCCAGGTGTTCACGACGATGAACCAGGTCATCAGCAACTCGGAATTCATCACGGTGGTTTTGCTGACCAGCGGCAACGCGACGTTTTCCGGCACGCCCTTCGACAAGGCCATCAACACCATTCAACAGCAATGGCTCGTCCGTCAGGAAAAGGCCGGCCAGCCTTTCGTCACGATGTTGCGCGCGCAGGGCGGGCACATAACCGACTTCGAGGTGGGTCGTCCGCCATTGTCACTGGATTTTCCGCCGCTGCCTGCGGAACTGCTGGTCACGAACCCGATCGTCGTGGCCACGCCGCCCAAGCCGTTGCCGCCATCACCGCCGCCGGTGGCTGGCTCCAACTTGATTGTCTACGGCAAGAAAGTGGTCGCCGCGGAAGACCCGACCTTGGAACGCGCCAACCAGCCAGAGCCATTGCCGGTGGTGGAAGTGAAGACCAATCCGCCGGCACCGGTGATCAAGGCGGTGACAAATCCACCGGTGGTGGAAATTCCCCGTCAGACAAATCAGGCAGCCGTCGTTGTTGCCAAACCGCAAACGAATGCTCCCGCCGAGGCTCCGGTGAAAGCGGCGTCCAGCACAAAAGGTCTGGCGATCTTTGGCGCCGTGGCGGCCCTCGCCGCCGTGGCGTTTTTGTGGCTGGTGAGGAAACGCTCGCCTTCCGAGCCGCGGGTCAGCCTGATCACGCGTTCGCTGGACCGGGAAAAAAAGTAGTGGGCCGCTTCAGCCGAGGCGCAGCCAGACGGTTTTCAGATACGCCGGTTCCGCGCGGTGCACCGGGAAGTCCGGCGGCTGCGGCACGTAATGCTCCTGCAGAATCTTTCGGCCGCTTTGCCGGGCGGACATCTCCACTGCGCCGAGAAAATCCTCAGGATACCATTCAGCCGCATTCGTCGAGGCCAGCAGCACGCCGCCGGGATTGAGCAGGGGAACCGCCGCCGTCACCAGCTTGCCGAAGTCCTTCTCCACCCGGAACGCGCCGTGTTCCTTCGACTGCGAGAACGTCGGCGGGTCCAGCACGATCACGTCAAAGCGCCGCCCTTTCTTCTGCAGCCGCCGCAGCCAGTCGAAGGCGTCGCCGAAAATGAAATCATGCGCCCCGGGGTCGAGGTCGTTCAGGAGAAAATTGCGCCGGCCCCATTCGAGATATTTCTTGGAGAGATCCAGGCTGGTGACGCGCGCGCCGGCGCGGGCAGCGCAGACGGAAAAGCCGCAGGTGTAGGCGAACACGTTCAGGACTTCGGCGGCGGCAAGGGGGAAATCCGCGGCGACGTGGCCGCTCAAAAAACGGCGACGGTTGTCGCGCTGGTCGAGAAACAGTCCCACCGAGTAGCCTTCCTGAAAGCTGAGCTCGAAGCGCACGCCGTTTTCGAGGATGGCAAAACGGTCCGGCGCGGCTTCGCCGAGAACGGACGGCGGCGAGGTTTCCTCCGTGTTGCTGCGGCGCACCTGACGGTTCAGGATTTTATGATGGGCGCCGCGCGCGCCCCTCGCGGCGAGCAGCCGGGTGAGCTCGTGGCGTTGCGCGGAAGTCAGCGGCTGTTCGCTTTGGGACAGCAGAAAATCTCCAAGCCGTTCCACATACCAGCCGGGCCAGCCGTCGGCCGCGCCGTGAATCAGGCGGAAGGCGTTGGTCAGAGTTGCCTCGATGACGGCGGAGCGAAGTGCCGCCCGGGCATCCGCGAGAAAGTCCGGCGGGGCCTGGAAGGTGCAGGTCTTCCCGGTGGCCGGATGGCTGAAAGCAATCTCCGCGGCATGCAGGCACACGCGCGGAAAGGCTGCGCCGCCGTAAAGCGTGTCGCCAAGAATCGGAAAGCCATGCTCGGCGGCATGGACGCGGATCTGATGCGTGCGGCCGGTCAACGGCTCGGCCGCGATCCAATGGCAGCCCGGCTGCGGCGGGGAAAGTGTGACACGGCTGAAATGCGTCTCGGCGACTTCGCCGTGCGGTCCGCTGACATAGCGTTCGCCGGCGCGGGTGATGCGCGATTGCGCAGTGAACTGCGGCTGCTTCAGTTCGTGTGGGGAGAGCAGCAGATATTTTTTGCGGACATCGCGCCGGGTGAACTGTTCGGTCAGCGACCGGTTCGCGGTGGCGGTTTTGCCGAAGACCAGGAGACCGCTGGTTTCCTTGTCGAGCCGGTGAATGATGGCCAGCTTCGCCCAGCGGACTTCGCGATGTCGTAGCCATTCATACAGGCCTTCGCCGGCGTGGGGCGACGGTGCATGGGTGTTCCAGCCGGCGGGTTTGTTGACGACCAGGAAATGCTCGTCTTCGTGGAGCACGCAGGGAGGCGCGGAGGATGGATGGCCAGGCGACATCGAAATCAGTTCGCGGGAGCTTAAGCGGAGCGCGGTGGAAAGACCAAGAGCAGAAAGCGGTCAGAAAAATTTCCAGTCGCCTTTCCAGACGACCCAGACGCCGAGCATGAAGTTGGTGATGGCGTGGGCGGTCATGGAATCGCCGAGGCGGTTCTTGCGGAGCGCGAGCCACTGGTAGGCAAAGCCGCAGAGAATGCCGGCCAGCCATTGCTGGTGGGAAACGCCGAAGATCACCGCGGTTACGAGAAAGGACGTGAAGTGAAACCGGCTCAGGGGCATTTCGAGGAAGTTGATCCGCACGAAGTAGCGGTAAAGGAAGGAGCGGTAGAAAGCTTCCTCCAACGGCGGGACGACAATCGTCATGCCGAGGATGCGGATGCCGGCGAACAGCCAGGCGGTGCCGGAACTTTCGCCGAACTCGGCAAACGGGTTCCAGACCACGGACGGTGCCTTGGCCTGCGGGTAGAAGGGGTCCAAGAAAACCCACATGAAGAAGACGCCGATGCCGACCGCGACCGCCTCCCAGCTGAAGGCCCAGCGCATTTCGGCGACGAACGGGCGCATCTCCCAGACGAGCCAGGCGCCGACGAAGGTCTTGGCGACGTAAAACCAAAACCGGGTGGAGTCTCCGAAAAAGGAAGGTGCGGAAGTCAGGAAAAGAAAAATGACGAACGGCGCGACGCGCGCATAAGCCGGCGACCCTTTGAGTTTCTCCCTGAATTGAATCATTGCTCAGATAATTGACCGACCCCCGTCCGGCCGTCCAGCTCCAAACCTGCGTCAGTCCTCATCGAACTTGCGCTTGATCAGCGCCTCGATTTCCGCGATGGCGCTGGAGGCGTCCGGGCCGTGGGCGGAAATGGTCAGTTTGCTGCCGGGACCGGCCGCGAGCATCATCAGGCCCATGATGCTTTTGCCGTTCACCTTTTCGCCGTCCTTTTCCACAAAGACATCGCACTTGAAGCGGTTGGCGGTCTTGACGAAGAGCGCCGCCGGCCGGGCATGGATGCCGAGCTTGTTCGAGACATGAAAGTCCCGTTCAATGCTCGAACTGTCGCCTGGCAGTTTCTTTGCGCTCATCTGGCTTGCAGGATAATTAACCCAGCCTCATCTGATTCGCCAACACTTTTTCGGGAAAATGACCGGTATTCTCAGGGTTTGACCGACGCCGCCATCTTGGCGAGGAGCCGTTCGTTCAAGTCGCGGGCGGGATTCACCCCGGCCATCCTGAGCTTCTGCTGGAAGGCGGCGACCTCGATCAATCGCGCGAGATCGCGCCCCGGCCGCACCGGCAGCGTGATGTGCGGGATGTCCAGGCCGAGAATCTTCTCATGCTCCTCCTCCATGCCGACGCGCTCGACATCGTGAACTTCGTTCCAGGCCTTCAGCGTGATGATGAGATCGACGCGCTTCTTGGTGCGGATGCTTTTGACGCCGAACATGGCGGCGACGTTGATGATGCCGATGCCGCGGACTTCCATGTGGTTGCGGGTCAGGTCGGAGCTCGTGCCGATGACGTTGTCGCCGTCCTCGATGGTCACCTTCGTGATGTCGTCGGCGACGAGGCTGTAGCCGCGTTCGATCAACGCCAGCACACTTTCGCTTTTGCCGATGCCGCTTTCGCCGCGGATGATGACGCCGATGCCGAGGATGTCCACCATGCTGCCCATCTCGGTGCCGTGCGGCGCGAACATCGTCTCCAGCGCGAGGGTGGCGTTGTTGATGAACTTCATGGTGATCAGCGGCGTCTGGAAGACCGGCACGCAGGCCTTTTCGGCCGCTGCCAGCAGGAGGGAATCGGGCTCCAGGTCGCGGCTGAAGACCAGGCAGGGAATTTTGAATTTGAACAACGCCTGGTAGCGTTTGGTCCGCTCTTCCTTGGGCAGCGACTTCAGGTAGTAGGCTTCCGCATGGCCGATGGTCTGGATGCGCTTGTAGGCGAAGTAACGGGTGAAGCCGGTGAGGACCAGGCCGGGCCGGTTCACCGTGGGTTCGTAAATGATCCGCTTGAAGCCGAGCTCGCCGGTCTGCGGCTTCAGCTCCAACTGTTCGGCGTGCTCCTTGAAGAAGCGTTGGACGGTGATGGTGTCGCGTTGCATGCTTTTGATTTCTGGGTTCTGGGTTCCAAGTTCCGGGTTCGCTGTCTGGGAGGATTTACAACGCAAAACTCCGAACTCGAAACTCAAAACTAGGATTACATGTTGAATTCCGGTCCCAGATAAATCTCCCGGGCCTTGGGATCGTTCGCCAGGAATTCCGCGCTGCCCTCCACCAGCACCTGGCCCTTGTGGATGATGTAGCCGCGGTCGATGAGCTTGAGGGTTTCGCGGACGTTGTGGTCGGTGATCAAAATGCCCAGCCCGCGCTCCTTGAGCCGGCGGACGATCTTCTGCACCTCATACACCGCGATGGGATCGATGCCGCTGAACGGTTCATCGAGCAGCAGCAGCTTGGGGTTTGTGACCAGCGCCCGGGTGATTTCCAGCCGGCGCTTTTCGCCGCCGCTCAAAGTGTAGGCCTTGCTCTTGGCCAGCGGCGTCAGGTCGAGTTCCGCCAGCAGATATTTCAAACGGATGGCGCGTTCCGAGGCGCTGATCTTGCAGGTCTCCAAAATCGCCAGGATGTTTTGCTCGACGCTGAGCTTGCGGAACACGGACGGCTCCTGGGTGAGATAGCCGATTCCCAGCCGCGCGCGCTGATGCATGGGCAGGCCCGTGATGGCGTGCTCCTTGAAGCTGACCGCGCCCTCGTCCGGCTTCACGACGCCGACCACCATGTTGAACGTCGTGGTCTTGCCGGCGCCGTTCGGGCCGAGCAGTCCGACAATCTCCCCCGCGGCCACGCTGATGGACACGCCGTTGACGACGCGGCGACGCCCGTATTCCTTCACCAATTTGCCCGTGGTCAGCAAAGTGTTGTCTGACGGATTTGCCGGCGCGGCGGATTGGGGATGGGAAAGGGTTTCGCTCACGGGATTTTGTTGCCGAAAGGATTCGCCGCCGGGCCGTTCGTGCCGGTTGTTTTGGGCTCGGCCTGGATCTGCATGTCCTGGTTCTCCATGTGGATTTTGTCGTTCACCAAATCCCAGACAATGGGGTCGGCGGTGCCTTTGCCGAGGGCGGAATCGATGTAAACATTGCCGGTCAGGGTCATGGTCTTGTTCGTCACGCCGTTCACGATGTTGAAGTCATAGATGGCCATGTCGCCGCGGGCGTTCAACGGCCGGCCCTTGTTGTCGGTGCCTTCGATTTTGACCTTCCCCTTGGCGATGATGTGGTCCACCTGCGTGCTGTTGGTCGGCACCGAGGCGGTGAGCTGGTCGCAGTTCATGGTCATCTCCGGGTCCACGACGATGACGTGCCCGTTGTAAACGACCACCCGGTTTTTCAAATCCACCTCGGCATGATCCGAGCGAATGCGCGTGGGCGGCCGTTCCTTCGGCGGCCGGTTGGCGGGCGGGTGCGCCGCGGCATTCGTCAGCCCGGCATTGGTCAAGGCCGCGGCCTTGATGGCGTCCAGATTCGTGTCGGAAGTGTTGGTGTGCTTCAAGGAGATTGTGGGGACGGCCCACAGGCTGGATTCCGCCGGGGGCGGATTGGTCTGCGCGGTCAGGGCGAAGCCGGGGACGACGGCGAAGATGAGCCAGAGCAATTTCATTTCAAGGATGCTTTTTTGGATTCGCTGCGGATTTCCGTCTGCACGCGATTGGAAATGATGAGAACGTTGTTGGTTTGTTGCCACAAAAATCCTTCCCCGGCAAAAGAAAACCTTCCGTCGCCGGTGAACGCCTCGAACGGCCCGGCGGAGTGGACGGTTTTGCGCGAGGCGTTGAAGATGCACTCCGGCGCCTTGACCGTCATCTGCACCTCGCCGGTCTCGCTGAAGGTCTGGAGCTTCAATCCCCGGATGAGCACCTGGCCGCCGGATTTCGGCTCGGCCTCGTCGCCTTCGAGCAACGTCTTGATCTGCGTTTCGTAGGGTGCCTTGTGGTTCTCCATGACGGCGGAGAAGTTTTTGATGACGTAATTGCCAAGATCGGCGAAGGCGAGAAAACTGGCGAACAGCAGCATCGCCCCGGCGCCAAGCCGGCCCGCGCGGGAAGTCCTCTCCGAGAGGTGATGTTGCGCTGGGCGGAGAGATTTCCTCATTGGGCGGCGGCGTGGAATTTGAGCAGCGACTTGAGCACCGTCGGCATTTCAGCCAGAGGAATCATGTTCGGACCGTCGCTCCATGCTTGATTGGGATGGGGATGGGTTTCGATGAACACGCCGTCAGCCCCGGCCGCCAGGGCGCAGCGGGCCAGCACGGGGGCGAACTCGCGTTGGCCGCTGGACTGCGTGCCGCCGCCGCCGGGCAGTTGCACGGAATGGGTGGCGTCGAAAATGACCGGAAACCCCGAACGTTTCAGGATGGGAATCGAACGCATGTCGGCGACGAGATTGTTGTAGCCGAAGGTGGTGCCGCGTTCTGTCACGAGAATCTTGCGGGTGCCGGCGGCTTTGGCTTTCTCGACCACCTGGCCCATCTCCGGCGGGGAGAGGAACTGGCCTTTCTTGAGATTTACAATCTTGCCGGTGCGGGCGGCGGTCTCGATCAAATCCGTCTGCCGACAGAGAAACGCCGGGATTTGCAGGATGTCCACGACCTCGGCGGCCTGGGTGGCCTGGGCTTCGGTGTGAACATCGGTGAGGATGGGAACGCCCAGTCTTTGGCGGACTTTGGCGAGCACCTTGAGGCCGGCTTCCAGGCCCGGGCCGCGGGCGGATTTGGCCGACGTGCGGTTTGCCTTGTCGAAGCTCGCCTTGAAAACGTAGGTGATGCCCAGCCGCTCACAGGTTTTGGTGAGCGACTCGCCAATCTTGAGACAAAGCGACTCGCTCTCGATGACGCAAGGTCCGGCAATGAGGCTGAGCCGGCGCGAGGCGGCGAGAGATTTCCAGATTTGGGCATCCGAGAGCACGGGCCATATCTAACAGCGACGCGGGGAATTGTAAATGACTCCTCCGGCGCTGGCTGAACGAGGCGGAGCCCCTCCCTTGACACCCTGCTGATCGAATTTATAGTGCGCTGCAATGCAGAGTGTAAAATCTTGCGAGACAGACAGTGAACCGCCGGCCGCGCGGTCGGCGGCTTCCTTGAAGGAGTTTCGTTCGGCGGGCCGGGGATTTTGGAGCAACGTGTCGGATGCTGACTGGAACGACTGGCGCTGGCAGCTAAAGCATCGCATCACCACGGTGGAGCAGCTGGAACGGCTCATGCCGACTTTGACCCCGGAGGAGCGCGCCGGCACCCAGTTGGCCAATCACAAGCTCGCCCTGGCCATCACGCCCTACTTTTTCAATCTTATCAATCCGGCCGACGAGAACTGCCCGATTCGCTGGCAGGTGATTCCCCGCATCGAGGAAAGCCACACCGCCAACTGGGAAATGACTGATCCATGCGGTGAAGACTCCCATTCGCCGGTGCCGGGGCTGGTGCATCGGTATCCCGACCGGGTGTTGTTTCTGGTGACCGACCGGTGCGCGGCCTATTGCCGTTACTGCACCCGTTCCCGGCTCGTCAGCAACGCCACGGGCTATGATTTTCATCCCGAATTCGACAAGCAGATCGCCTACATTGCCGCGCATCCGGAAATACGCGATGTCCTGCTGAGCGGCGGCGATCCGTTGTTGTTGAGCGATGAAAAGCTCGAAAACCTTTTAAGCCGTCTCCGGGCCATTCCCCATGTGGAATTCCTCCGCCTCGGCACGCGGATTCCCATTTTCCTGCCGCAGCGCATCACCCCCGAGCTGTGCGCGATGCTGAAGCAGTTTCATCCGCTTTTTCTCAGCGTCCATTCGAATCATCCCCGGGAACTGACCGTGGAAGTCCGGGAGGCCTTGGGACGGCTTGCTGATGCCGGCATTCCGTTGGGAAATCAATCCGTGTTGCTTCGAAACGTGAATGACAACGTCGAAACCATGAAGTCGCACGTCCAAAAGCTGCTCATGTGCCGGGTGAAGCCCTACTACATCTACCAGTGTGATTTGATTTCGGGTTCCGCCCATTTGCGCGCCAGTGTCCGCAAAGGCCTGGAAATCATGGAGCAGCTGCGCGGTCACACCACGGGTTATGGCGTGCCGACTTATGTCATTGATGCCCCGGGCGGTGGTGGCAAGGTGCCTATCAGCCCGGAATACGTTTTAAGCCGGAATGCCGACCGCGTGGTCATACGGAACTTTGAAGGGAAGATCTTCGAGTATCCGGAATCCGCCGACGGGCGTGTTCTCGCCGGGCAGCCTCGGGAAATCGTTGAACCGGAATTGGTCTGACGGTGGACAAGTTGTGGGAAACCCTCGGGAAACCTAAGCTACACCGCCAGAATCGCCCGATTTTTCTGTTGCTTGGCAGAGTCATTCGCATATCGTCACTTAAAGCCGACTGATGATAACAGGATTCATTTGCAGCCGCTTGCAGGGCAGTCGTTAAAATTTTGCAGTTTTGCAGTAACCAAAAAACACACACCATGAAACGAAACACCATCACCGCCGGCGTCCTCGGATGCATTCTCACTGTTGCGATTGTCGGCTGCGACAGCAAGACCTCCTCATCCGCTCCCACCGTGGATGACGCCAAGAAAGCCACGGAAAACACCGCCTCGGCCGTTCAGGCCGGCGCCGAAAAAGCTGTCGGAGAAGTGAAAGCCGCCGGCGAAAAGGTGGTCACCGAAGTCAAGCAGGCCGGCGAAAAAGCCATCGAAGGCGCCAGCAAGCTCACTGAGGCACCCGCCGGCGAAGTCAACGGCCTGATCGAAAAGGCGAAAGGATTCATCGCCGAGAAAAAATACCAGGAAGCTCTCAAGACGGTGACGGATTTGAAGGGCCTCAAGCTCACCGCCGACCAGCAGAAGATGGTTGACGACCTCAAGGCGCAGGCCGAGAAGCTCGTGAGCGGCGACGCGGCAAAAGCCGTAGGCAATCTCCTTGGCAAATAACCACAACCCCCTGACAGACACAGCAGACCCACACACCATGAAAGCAAAACTCAGTCTCCTGACCGCCACCATCGCCATGACCGGCTCCCTCGCGATCGCCGACGAGGCTCCCGCCGACGCCACCGCGTGGAAGAGCAGCGCCGCCGCCGGCCTGACCCTGACCCGGGGCAACAGCGAAACCCTGCTTGCCACCTTGGATGCGAAGACGGCCAAGAAATGGGACATGAACGAAGTCAGCCTTGGCGCCGACGCCACCTACGGCAAGTCGAAGGTCAGCGGCGTGGACCAGACCACCGCCGGCTCCATTCACGCGTTCGGCCAGTACAACCGCCTCTTCAATGAGCGTCTGTATGGTTTTGGCCGCCTGGAAGGCCTGCATGATTCCGTGGCGGACATCAATTACCGCGGCATCATTTCCGCCGGTCTGGGATATTACTTCATCAAGAACAAGACCACGGACCTGAGCGCGGAAGTCGGTCCCGGCTTTGTCTTTGAGAAGCTTGGCGGCAACGACAAGACCTTTGCCACGCTGCGCATCGGCGAGAAGTTCCATCACGAACTCAACGACCGCGCCCGCATCTGGGAATCCGCGGAGATCCTCCCCCAGGTGGACAAGTTCGAGAACTACATCGTCAATGCGGAAGTGGGCATCGAAGCCGATCTCACCGCCGACAAGAAGCTCTCGCTGCGTGCCGTGCTGCAGGACACGTTCAACAGCCGTCCGGCTGCTGGTCGCGACCAGAACGACCTGAAGCTCATCACGGCCATCGCCTACAAGTTCTGATCCTTGCGGCCTGCCGTGTTTTGAAGCGCGGCAGGCCTTTCCTTTCAACAACCCAAACCCATCCTTCGACCTATGACACAATCATCCAGTTCCCATCAATGGCGCTTTTTCCGCGCCGGTGGCTTCGACCAGGTAAAACTTGAAACGGGTGCCGACCTGATGCACCTCGACCAGCTCGATCAGAAGTTGTGGGTCGCATTGGCGTGTCCGACCACCGGTCTTGAATTTTGCGCCCGCACCGCCGCGCTGATTGATTCGGACAAGGATGGGCGCATCCGCGCCCCCGAGCTGATTGCCGCCCTCAAGTGGGCTGGTTCGATGCTCCGTAATCCGGATGACCTCGTCAAAGGCGGCGACCAGCTCGCACTTTCCGCCATCAACGACGGCAACGCCGAGGGCAAGCAGTTGCTCGCCTCCGCCAAGCAAATCCTCGTCAACCTCGGGAAGAAGGACGCCACCGCGATTTCCCTCGCTGATGCTTCCGACGCCTCCAAAATTTTTGCGAACACCACTTTTAATGGCGACGGCATAATTTTGCCCGAGTCCGCCGCCGATGACGCCACCAAAGCGGTCATCAATGACATCATGGCCTGCTGTGGAACGGTGACAGACCGCTCCGGCAAGCCCGGCATTGACCAGGCAAAGGCTGACACCTTCTTCGCCGAAGCCGCCGCGTTTGACGCCTGGTCCAAGAAGTCCGAAGCCGACGCAGCGGGGATTTTGCCCGCCGGTGCCGGCACTGCGGCCGCCAACGACACCGTCAAAGCCATCAAGGCCAAGGTGGATGACTATTTCGGCCGTTGCCGTCTGGCCGCGTTTGATCCGCGCGCCGTGGCGTTGCTCAACCGCAAGGAAGAGGAATACCTCGCCATTGCCGCCAAGGACCTTTCCATTTCCGCCAATGAAGTCGCGAACTTCCCGCTCGCGCAGGTTGCCGCGGGCAAGGCGCTGCCGCTTAAGACCGGCGTCAATCCCGCCCATGCCGGCGCGGTCGCGGCTCTGTTCGCCAATGCCATCAAGCCGTTGCTCGGTGATAAATCCGAACTGACCGAGGCCGACTGGGCCGCCTTGCAGGGCAAGCTTGCCGCCTACGATGGCTGGGCTTCCGGCAAGGCCGGTGCCGCCGTCGAGAAGCTCGGCATCAAGCGTGTCCGGGAAATTCTCGCCGCCAAGGCGCAGGAAAAAATCAACGCGCTCATCATCAAGGACAAGGCCTTGGAGCCCGAGGCGACGTCCATTGCCAACGTGGAAAAGCTGGTGCGCTATGTCCGCGACCTGCAACTGTTGAGCACGAACTTCGTCAACTTCAAGGATCTCTATGACGGCGGCGCCCCCGCAATCTTCCAGTGCGGCACGCTGTATCTTGACCAGCGTTCCTGCAACCTCTGTCTCACCGTCGAGGATGCCGGCAAGCACGGCACCATGGCGGGTCTCGCCGGCGCCTACCTCGCCTACTGTGACTGTGTGCGCAAGGGCACGGGCGAAAAGATGAGCATTGTGGCCATCTTCTCCCAAGGCGACGACGACAACCTCATGGTCGGCCGCAACGGCATTTTCTACGACCGCAAAGGCCGCGACTACGATGCGACGATCACGAAGATTCTCTCCAATCCGATCAGCCTGCGTCAGGCGTTCTGGTCGCCGTACAAGAAGTTTGTGCGGATGATCGAAGAGCAGATTTCCAAGCGCGCCGCCGCTGCGGACGGTGCCGCCACCGACAAGCTGGCCGCCGCCGCTGCCGCCACCGCGAATGCGGACAAGTCCAAGCCGGAACCGAAAAAGATTGATGTCGGCACGGTGGCCGCCTTGGGCGTGGCGTTCGGTGCCATCGGCACCTTTTTCGCCGCGATTGCCACGGGTTTGGTCACTGTCGCCGGACACGGACCGCTGGCCATCGTCGGGGTCATCGCCGGCATTATTCTGCTGATTTCCGGACCGTCGATGATTCTGGCCTTCATCAAATTGCGCAAACGCAACCTTGGCCCCATCCTTGATGCAAACGGCTGGGCCGTGAACGCCAAGGCAAAGATCAATGTGCCGTTTGGAACGAGTTTGACGGACATCGCCACGCTGCCTCCGGGCGCCCAGCGCGACACCGTGGACCGTTTCGCCGAGAAGAAGAGCCCGTGGCCGAAGATCATTGTGCTGCTGCTCATTGCCTACGTGGTGTTCAAGTGGCTTAACGGCGCGCTGGACACCAGCCTGCCCAAGGGTCTCCAGCACGACAACTATTTCGAGCACGGAACCTGGTTCGAAAAGAAAGCCCCCCTCGTGGTGGACAAAGAAAAGGCAGTCGAAGCCGTCAAGCCCGCGGCCGAAGCCCCCAAACTCTGATCCCAACAAACCAAACTGAATCTGTTGAACTGAAAACCAAACCAAACCACATCATGAAAAAATCATACCTAAACCTCGCCCTGACCGGCTTGGCGGCCATGCTCATCGCCGGCTGCGCCAACCAGTCTTCCTATCACACCACCAGCGCCGAGCCGGCAGTCACGCCCGCTCCCGCGCCTGCTCCTGCCCCGGCGCCGAAGCCCGACGTGAATTGCAGCAGTGCCATCAAGAGCGGCATTGTGCAGCTTGGTAAGAAAGTTCCGGCCGAAGTTCAACTCGGCAAGGAATACGTCGCTGAACTCAGCGCCGCCGCGACCAGCTGCGCCGAGAACGTCGTCATCACCGACCACGTTCCCGCCGGCGCCAGCTTCGTCCGCAGCGAACCCGCCGCCCAGGTGGACGGCGACAAGCTGACCTGGACCGTGAAGGACATGGACGCGGGTGCGACGCAGACCATCAAGGTCTGGCTGCGCGCCGACAAGGAAGGCAAGCTCGTCTCCTGCGCGACCGTGAAAGCCGATCCGAAGGTTTGCGGCGAAGTCCGCGTCGTCAAGGCGGACATCCAGCTGACCAAGACCGAACCGGCCAACGTGACGGTGTGCGATCCGATCCCGGTCACCCTGGTGGTCAAAAACAACGGCAGCAGCGCGCTCACGGGCGTGAAAATCACCGACACCCTGCCGGCCGGCCTGAGCAGCGAAGGCAAGGGCACGCTCACGTTTGACGCGGGCAGCCTCGCTCCGGGCGAAAGCAAGGAATTCAAGTTCAACGCCGCGGCGGCGAAGGTTGGCAACTACGTCAACAACGCCAGCGTCACCTCCGACCAGGGCGTGACCGCCAAGGCCTCCGCCTCGACGGCCGTTCACCAGGCCGTCCTCGCCTTGAACTGCAAGGCGCGCGAGCAACAATACATGGGCCGCAACTTCGACGTCTGCTACACCGTTTCCAACACCGGTGACGCTCCGTCCGCCGGTTCGCAGGTGGTCGTGACCGTTCCGGCCGGCCTGACCTTCAAGTCCGCCACCGCCGGTGGTCATGTCGTCGGCAGCACCGTGGTGTGGGACCTCGGCACCCTCAATGCGAATGCGCCGCAGGACCTCTGCGCGACCTTCGCCAGCGCGGCGTCGGGTGACTTCGCGTTCAACGCCGTGGCCAAGGGCAATTGCGCCGCGCAGGTCTCCTCCTCCTGCTCCACCAGGATCGTCGGCATCGCCGCCATCCTGCTCGAAAAAGCGGATGATCCGGATCCGGTCGCCATCGGCGAAAGCACCACCTACACCGTCAAGGTCACCAACCAGGGTTCGGCCAACGACGGCAACGTCCTGATGGTGGTCGACATCGCTCCTGAACTGACCCCGGTCAGCGCGACGGACGGCGGCAAGATCGAAGGCAACCGCGTCACCTTCCCGAAGGTCTCCGTGCTCGCCCCGAAGGCGGCCGTGAGCTACAAGATCGTGGCCAAGGGCGCCAAGGTCGGCGATGGCCGCACCAAGTTCACCCTCACGTCTGACATCCTGAAATCGCCGGTGCTCGCCGAAGAAAGCACCACGGTTTACTAAGTCAGCGCTGAGTTAGCGTAAATCGTCTTCAGAGCCGGCAGGTCGAAAGGCCTGCCGGCTTTTTTTGTCCCGGCACGGAACCGGCTTTAGCCAGGCATTGCTCTGAAACAACAACGAAAGGCATTCACAAATATGAAAAAAATCGCATTGGTTACCCTCGGCATCCTGCTTGTCACGGCTCTCAACGGCGTTGCCGCCCCCACGGCTGCGGATGAAAAATGGCTGGCGGCTGTCCAGAAAATGGTCGAGTCCGGCAAAAACAAGGTTTCCACCTCCAATCAGGAGCGCGTGGAACTCTTGAAGAAATGGGCGGGCAAACAAGGCATGACGGTCAATGTCGCGAAGACAGAGGCTGGTTTTCAACTGGAACTGACCAGGACCATCGCCAAGAACTGATTTTGCCGCCGATGTCCAGCAGGCATCGGCCAGGTAAAGTTGCTTGCAAACAAACCGCCGGGACCACCGGCGGTTTTTTTATTTCTTTGATGGCGGGGTTGTTTGATGATGAGTCCGCGCAACTTTCAGGCTGCGCGGGTATTTAAGTCATTACGTTATGCCGTCATTTTCGTACAAAGCGCGTCGCCGTTCCGGTGAAATGGTGGAAGGCTCCTTGGAAGCGGCCGACCGTGCGGCGGCCTTGGTGCAGATTGAGCGGTTGGCATTGTTTCCCGTGTCGGTGGACGCCGCCAAGGCTGGCGCGGTGCCGACAGAAGCGGCGACGGACCGGAAACCCACCCAGATTGATTTGATGGCCCTGCTGCCGCCGTCCATGCGCCAAAGCCTGACCAAGCAGCGCAAACCCAAGCTGCAGGAGCTGGCGACCTTTACCCAGCAGATGGCGAACCTTCTCAAGTCCGGCATGCCCATCACAGTGGCCCTGCAAAGCATGACGCATCTGGAATCCAAGGGAATTCCCGCCAACGTCGCTCGCGATTTACGGCAGGAAGTCATGGAAGGCCGGGGCTTGTCCGACGCCATGGCGAAGCAGCCGGTGATTTTTTCCGACCTTTACGTGAACATGGTCAAGGCTGGCGAGCAATCCGGCGCGCTGGTTGAGGTGCTCAGGCGGATGGCCAACCACTTCCAGCAGTTTGCGGAAGTGCAGGCGAAGTTCAAATCGGCGTTGATTTATCCGGCCTTGGTCATCGGCGTCGGCATCCTGCTGGTGCTGTTTTTCATCTATTTCATGCTGCCGCGCTTCATCGAAATGTTCACTGGCTTTGGCGTGGAACTGCCTTTGCCCACCCGGATTTTGATGCATGTCAGCTATGTGTTCCAAAACTTCTGGTGGCTGCTGATCGCCGTCGCGGTGGCCATCGTGGTCGTCTTCAAACGGTTTCAGTCCACCGAACACGGCAAGCGCCGGCTTGATGAATGGAAGATGAGCGCCCCTGTCGTGGGCAAGGTGGTGAAGATTAATTTATTCGGCCAGTTTGCGCGCACCCTGTCCACGCTGCTGGAGAATGGTGTTCCCGTTTTGACCGCGTTGAAAATCACGGAGCAGGTCATGCCCAACCATATCATCAAGGAGGCCGTGGCCAAGGCCCGGGCGGATGTCACGGACGGCAAAGCGCTGGCGCAGCCCCTCGCCCGGAGCAAGGTGTTTCCGCAATTGATGGTGGACCTGGTGAAGATTGGCGAGGAAACCGGCGATGTTCCCGGCGCGCTGGCCAACCTGGCGGACACGTATGAAGGCGAGCTGCAAATTTCCCTGCGCGTGATGACCAGCCTCATCGAGCCCGCGCTGATCATCATCATGGCGCTGATGGTCGGCTTTCTTCTGATCAGCGTGCTGATGCCCATGTTCAAGCTGATATCAAGCATCAGCGCCACCAAGTGAGATGAACCTAACAGCGCTGAAGCCAAGCGGAACGGACGAGAAACAGATTCGTCGAATTGCCGCGAGAGTATCGCGGCGGCGGGGCGGTTTCACGCTGCTGGAACTGATGGTGGTGGTGGGAATCATCGGCGTGGTGCTGGCCATGGGCGCGCCTACCCTTTACAGTTTTTTCAAAAAGGAAGGATTTCGCCGTTCCGTCAGTGACATGCTGGATTCGTGCAGCACGGCCCGTTCGCGGGCGATTCTGGGGCAGACGACGGTGGAACTGGTCTTTCATCCTGTCGAGCGTCGCTGCGAGGTTGTGGGCGGTCCCGCAGGTGGCTGGGGCGGGTGGGCGAGCGCGGCCGCATTCGAGGATGATGTGACCATCGAGATGCTGGACGTGAATCTGAGCGAGTACAAGGATTCGGAGGTGGCGCGGGTGCGATTTTTTCCCAACGGCACCTGTGATGAAATGACGCTGGTCATTCGCCGGGGTTTGGAGTGGCGGAAAATTTCCCTCGAATTGACGACCGGGCTGGCCTCGGTGGAGATGGACCCGAACAAGTGGAGATACTGATGCGACTTCCTGATCCTAGAAGCGACGCGGGCAGCCGGGAGATGTCCTTGAAAACGCCGCGCCGGGCTTTGCGGTCCTTGAGTGATTCCGGCTTCACGCTGCTGGAAATCATGATCGCATCAGGCATTTTATTCCTTTGCCTGTTTGCCATTTTGCAACTGCTCTCCACATCATTGAAGAATGCCCGGGTGCTCCAGCGCGTGACGGTGGACCCGGGAATGTTGGCGGCCCAATTGTCTTTGACCAACAAACTTGCCGAGGGCCGTGAGTCGGGAGATTTCGGAAAGCTGTACCCGGAATACCGCTGGGAGCGCGAGATTCAGGAGGCCGGCACGAACGGGTTGTTTCAAGTGGACTTCGTCGTCTTTCGGCGCGGCGGAGACCATGGCATGGAATCACACATGAGCATTTTGCTGTTCCGCCCGGAGTCGACGCGGGTGGGAAGAGTGGGGGGATTGTGACGATGAGGCACCGCATCAAACCAGCGCCAGCAGTGGGGGATTTCACTTTCCGCCGGAAAATCGTGGGGCGTTCGCGAGGCTTCACGCTGCTGGAAATCATGGTGGCGCTGGCGTTGTTTGCCCTCGTTGCCGCGGCGATTTATTCGAGCTGGTTTGCGGTGATGCGCGGGGCTCAGGTGGGTTTGGCCAGTGCGGCGAAAGTGCAGCGATCCCGGGTGGCTATGCAAACAATTGAGGAGGCTTTAAATTCAGCGCGCTCCTTCGATGCAGGCAATCAGTATTACACTTTTTTCGGGGAAAACGGCCCCGAAGCGACGCTGAGTTTTGTGTCGCGGCTGTCGGATTCCTTTCCCCGCAGCGGCAAGTTTGGAGACTTCAATGTTCGCCGGGTGACCTTTGCCTTGGAACCCGGACCCGACAACGGCAAACAATTGGTGCTGCGACAAAACCCGATCTTGATGGAGCTGGATCAGGATGAAAAAGCTCATCCCGTGGTCATTGCGCGGGAGGTGAAAAGCTTTGGATTGGAATTCTGGGATGGTAAATCCGACGACTGGCTGGACGAATGGACACAGACCAATCGCCTGCCCATGATGGTAAAGGTGGTGCTTCAATTTAAAGGCGATGATATCGTTCAGGCACCCCGGGAAAACATCAAGGTCGTGGCCTTGCCCGCGCGCGCTGTTCCCACGGCATGGCAACGGCCGGGAGCCGGTCCCGGAGGAGGGCCAAGAGGACCAGGGTTAACTCCGCCGATCTCACTGCCGGGAGGAGGTAAATGATGAAGGGCTCGTTGCGTTCAACTCAAAGCGGCGTTGCCCTGATCATGGTCATGGTCGCGATCTTCGCTCTCTCGGTGTTGGTAGGCGCCTTCGCTTATTCGATGAAAGTGGAGACCAAGCTCGCCCAAAACGCCAACAACGGCGAGACCCTGATCTGGTTGGGACGCTCGGGGGTGGAATTGGCCCGGTGGGTTTTGGCAGAGCAAATGACCATCCCTGGGGAACCGTATGATTCGCTGAATCAAAAATGGGCGGGCGGTCCGGGCAGCATCAACGCTTCAAACAGCCCGCTGGCCAGCGTCTCACTGGATAATTACCGGATTGGTGAAGGAACGGTCTCAATCAAAATTACTGACTTGGAACGCAAGGTGAACATTAACTTGGCGACTGAGCCTGTGTTGCAGCAAACCCTCACTTCGTTAGGCATGGATGCCAGCGAAGCACCTGCTGTTGCTGACGGAATTTTGGACTGGATTGATTCTGATGACGCCACCCGCATCAACGGAGCTGAGAGTGATTATTACCAAGGCATGGAGGCTCCGTATTACGCAAAAAATGGTGTGATTGATGATTTGTCAGAGTTGCTTTTAATCAGGGGAATCTCTCAGGAGGTGTACTGGGGGATAGCTTCCTCAAATCACTTTGCCGCCGCCTTTCAGAAAAAGGACCGTTACGGAAAAGTTATCCAGCAGCCGAGTTACGCGGGAGGTCTGGTGGATGTTTTCACCCCTCTTTCACGTGGGAAAATCAACATCAACACTGCTTCGGTGAATGTGTTGCAGGCGATTCCTGGCATTGAACAAAATCTCGCCGAGCAAATAATCAAGTTGCGTTCAGGTCCGGATGGAATTGATGGAACCGAAGACGACACGCCTTTTATTCGGCCTGGTGATGGAATTGAAGCTGTTGTGGGGCATGCTGCAGCTGCTCAAATTCAGCAGTTTTGCGACGTGCGAAGCTACACTTTTGAAGTGCGTGTTGATGCCGAAATCGGCGGCTCAAAGCGGACTTTCTTTGCTTTTATCGGCAGAAATTCGCCAAGAGACCTGCAGGTGTTGGGGTTTTTCTGGAAATGATAATTTCAGTCTTGCTTGAATGTTGTGCACCCAAATTATTTCTCCAAAATTTCCGTTGCTTGTAAACATGATGCATATTTTCACGAAAATAATGAAAAAAAAACACCCCAAAAAAATTTTAAAAAATGCTTGCGCCAATTTTGGAGTTCGATATTCTTTTGTTGTTGTTACGAAACATCAGTGATGAAAACGTAACGCAATCAGCAACAAAAAACGTTGCTAAGTTCTAACGAAGCTCTGAGAGGCCGAGTTGAAATAAACCGGCTCTCAGGTTTTTTATCCCCTAAATTGGGAGATTGTTGGAATGCTTTTGGGTGAAGTCATCCGCTGCTCATTGAAAATTGAATTGTGCGATAAGTTAGAGCCCCTTTGCTAAATCAGGTTAGTTAGATTTAGTGAAGAGTTTTAAAATTGTAATTCGTCTGACTAATCATCAGACAAGAATTAAACTAGCGTTTTTTAACGGAGAGTTTGATTCTGGCTCAGAACGAACGCTGGCGGCGTGGATAAGACATGCAAGTCGAACGCTAATTTTAGAATAGCAATATTTTAAAGTTGGAGTGGCGCAAGGGTGTGTAACACGTGGGTAATCTGCCGTAAAGTTCGGGATAACTTGCTGAAAGGCGAGCTAATACCGGATGTGACAGTTTCAAGGCATCTTGAAATTCTTAAAGTTGGGGATCGTAAGACCTGACGCTTTATGATGAACCCGCGGCCTATCAGCTAGTTGGTGAGGTAGTGGCTCACCAAGGCTAAGACGGGTAGCTGGTCTGAGAGGACGACCAGCCACACTGGAACTGAGACA
>JAXMHO010000026.1:0-35106 GCA_046346715.1 Verrucomicrobiota bacterium | reverse complement strand
TGGGATACTGGTTTGCGTAGTCCCAGAACTGACGTTGCAGCGGAAACAGGAACACGAGCGCGGCGAGCACAACGCAAACATTGCCGGTGATTTGAACGAGCGGTGAGGAGTTCATATTTGGGGAACAGCACGCCATGCAGCGAGCCAGTAGTAGATTAGCCAGGCAATTAGATAGGCGACGGCAAACCACATCGGCACGTCGCCTTCTTTGAAAATGATCCAGAGGCAAAAGCCAATTAGGCTCAGGGCCGCCACCGCAGCGGTGTGCAGAAGAGGTTTGCTGCCCGGAAACAAAATTGCGGCGAACAACATCAGGAATCCGATCAACGGCAACACCACCACCAGCGGGCTGGTCTCGGATGCGCCGAAGGATCTGCGGAAGCCATTGCCAACGATCATCAGAAACACGAAGCCGCCGCCGAAGAGGACGGTGATTGAGCCGAGTATCCAGCGCAGCGCATTCATTTGAGCAGGGAGATGCCCAGGATGATGGCGTAGAGGATCGTTGGAGCGAACGCCGCCGCCGCCGCCCAGTTCGGTTGCCCGGCGCGGATGAGAATGATGCCCACGACGATGCCAGCAACCCCGAGCAGGGACAGTCCGGCCATCCAGAATTTCAACGCGCGAAATTGAGCCGTCGTGGAGTTTGCGCCCATCGCCATGCAGAACACGAGCGCTGTCAGCGTGGCGAGCGCCGTGCCGATCATCGCGAGAATGGGGAGCAGGAGTATCATGGATTAGCTGGCAGGTAGCAGCCGACGTGAGTCGGCTCTGACTTTAAGAGGAATTGGATTAGAGCGAACGCACGTCCGCTGCTACAGGGGTTAATGCTCATTTGTCATCGGTCGGGTCGTAACCGAATTCGCGGGCCAGGGCTTCGCGGAACTGGTCGCACTCGTAGGAGAGCGCCGCGCCTTCGCCGCCGCTGGTGGCGGAGGCGGCGTAGCTATACATCCAGTCCACGGCCAGCTTGAAGGCGGCGATGGCGCGCTTTTCGTTGCCGGCGCGTTGGAAGGCGCGCATCCGCTCGGCGTAGATCTCCGCAATCGAACTCGCCACGCCGATGTGATCGATCGCCGCCCGCATTTCCTTTTCAACATCTTCGAGCCGATCCGGGCCGTCGGTGCTCTGGGCAGCGCGTGCCCAAGCCGTTTTGTTCATCGGGGCAGGATTTTTCACCGGCGGCGGAATGATCATCTGGCGCTTCGATTGATCATGGAACGCCGGGATGATGCGCGGCGGCGTGATGTCCTCGCCGACCTCGAAATATTCGCGCATGCGGCCGTTGCCCGGGCCAGTTTTGGATTTGAGAGAGAAAACAAACCGGGCTGCTTTTGCGTCGCGGGTAATTTCGAGGACGATTTCCATGCGGATCTGGTCCCATTCCATCTTGGTCAGCACGCCGGTGTCGCCTGCGCGCATCGTCCTTCCGTTCATATCCACGAAATCGCGGATCACGGTGATGCGGTGGTCAACGCTGAGATGGTCAATCGTCATGCTCATGCGCTTTGGAGGGCGAAACGGGAACCCTTGGGGGTTTCCAAGGTGAAGGACTTTAACATGGAAAACCAGGCGTCGCTCACGGAGTCCGCGAGCAATTCGGGCGCGGTAAGGGTCAAATTGAGCAGCCGGTCGCCGTCCTCAAGAAAGGCGAAGCGCACCACCATGGGTCCCAGATCGGAGGACTGAACCGCCTCGCCGGTAACCGCGGCGACACCGGAGATGGCATCCTGGCCGAGGGACCGCGCCTGAAGCTGGTTGTGATTGAGGTGATAGGTCGCCCAGTCGAGCAGCATGCCGTCGTTATACGCGGGACGGGCGGCGAAGGCGAACACAATGGCGGCATGCGGCGCGGTGACGATGGCCAGCGGAAAGAAGTTGGTGGGATTTGAAAAATCCACCTCTTCGGGCGGGAGTTCGTGATTGATCCAGCCGGCGGGAAGTTGCGCATGGAAACCAAGCTCGGCAATGCGCGCGGGAAAATTTCTCAGGGCCATTTTGAGGTGTGGGTTCATATGTTTCGTGGTCAAGGTGTCTGCGGTGTATATCCGTTCCAGAGCGAATGGAGGCCAAAAGCGAACAGCAGCAAAAGGCCGAGAGCCATCAGGCGCATTCCCGTCCCTGCGGAAAAGGCGATTGCCAGCGGCGGCATCATGGCCAGAAGAATAAGAATGATTGCGCCAATGCGGGCCCAGGCTGCTTCGGCCTGCAACCCACGGCCGGTGAACCACAGGGCCAGTCCGCATACGAGGCCGATTCCGGCCAAGAGAGCGAGCGCATAAACCAGCATCTGCTCGAGCCACGCGGTAAGCCGGCCCACCATGGCAAAGGTTTCGGCGATGCCTTTGAGCATCAGCAAAATCGCGTCGGGATTTTTTCCCACCTGGCCGGCGGTTATTTCCCCCGCCAGCCGACGGCGGATTTCACAAATAAGGCAGAAGACCAGCGCGCCCGCCGATGACATGGTCATGAACAAGCCACTCCAGACGAACGTGGTCGCCAGCTTGGAAATGGGAATCAGGCTCATGGGATTCAAGAGGGCGCGCGGGTCTTGCCGCTCACGCCGGCCAGGGGAACTTCACCGACTTCGGCGCATCCGCGGTGCCGTCTGCCTTGCGGAGCTGGGCGAGGATTTCAATTTCCGCCGGCTGACCGTTGACGACGTGGACCCGGAACTGGATGTTGCGCGGGTCGCTGGCGCTGGGATCAAAGCTGTAACCCCATTGAAACCAGGGTTTGCCCTGCGCGCCGGTCGAACGGGCGTTGCTCTTCATGGCATCCGGCTCGAAAACCGCGCCGGCGGTCTGGGAGGATTTGATGCGGACACGCCAGCCGAAGCTGTCGGTCTCCTTGTAGGCGACGAACGCGTAGTCACAGTTGAGCACTGCGTCGTAAGCGGCGAGGTAAGCCAGTTGTTGGTATTGTGCGCCACCGGGAACATTGGCGGGTGTGTCGAGGAGTTGCGTTGTTGTGGTGTTCATAGGTTTGAGGTGTTAAGCGTTTTGAGGACGGAGTTATTTCTTGAGGCGGTAAAATTTTGGCGTTCCGGTGGTGGAGATGGTGGCGGTGTTTTCGAAGGCAGTTTGCGTGACCTGATTGGTGGCGGTCTGCCAACTGCCGGCGGCCAGGTTGGTGCTGACTTGCAGAGTGAACCCGGTATTCAGCTTTGGCCAGCTAACGCGCATGGAGGAACTGGAGATCCGCGTTTCCGAGAGGATCACCACTTCGTTGGCGCTGATCGCTGTGATAACTCCGACGACTCCGTAAAGCTGGGTCGGCAAGCCATCATCGAGATAGCATCCCCAGCGCCAATCCCGATAATCGGGAAATTTACTCAAATTTGGAGCAGACGTTGGGAGGCCCGGATGGGTCAAGGCCGTCATCGAATAATCGTCGAACATAATATCCATCGTGGAAAAACGCTGTGGTGTGCTTTGGGTGTTACCTAACGAAGCTCCATCCAGCTGTAAATCTCCGCCCGGTGATGCTGATATAAGCAGCGAGTCACGCCCTTGGTAGTTATTTCCAACTTGGATTTGTCCCGTGTAACCATCGAGGGCAGATTTATTGGTGACCACATGCCCGCCGATCTGAAAAACGGAGGTAAATCCCGCAAGATCTTCGATGTAGTAATTTCCAAAGCTTCCTCCCGGCACCGTGTTCGTAGTGGCGCTAGAGACATGCGCCGAATCGTAGGTGATGCGTCCAGTGAACGGCATCCCGGCGGTCACCGCGATGGGCATCAAATTTGACGGGTTGTAAACTTCGTAGATGTAGCCGCCATACCAAAATGTCACCGGCGCGGCAAACAGCGGCAGGGATGTTCCGATATAAGCCAGGGCGAGGGCGACTGTCTTGCTGATCAAGTTGATGCTCATGTGTTGCTTTGTGATTTGCTTCTTGCTGATTTAATTGACGCCTCTGTTTTAACCCCCAATCCGGATTTGAGAACTGTGCAAGTCGCGCACAGGGGTGTGCATCTCGCGCACAGGTGCGGGCAAACAAAAACGGCGCGGAAATAATTTCCGCGCCGTGGTGATGAAAATAGTGAGTTTCTTACGGATTGGAGAAGCGGTAGAAACGTTGTTTGTAGTTCGGCGCATTCACGTCCGTGAATTGCAAGCCGCCGCCCGCCGCCGCCGTGGCCGTGCCGATATTCACCCACGTGGCGGTGGCGAGATTGGTGTTGGCCAATACGCTGTAGCTGATGCCCGAGCCGCCGAGTCCCGTGAGCGTGGCCGCGCCGCCGCCGGGGGCCGTGATGCCACTGATGGTGGAAGCAGCCGCGCCGTTATTACCCGCAAAAAGGGTGGACTTCACCGAGGCCGATGCGTTGCTCAACGAAATCCAGCCGCAATTCGCCGAGTAGGCGTAGCCGCTGAAATTGCCCGTAACCAAATCCATCTTCGGCGCGCCGTTCGTGGTGAAGCTGATCCAGCCGATGTTCGCGGCGTAGGCGTAGCCGCGCAGATTGCCCTGCGCATCACGGTTCACGCCGAAGTCGGTGGCGGAATTATTCTGGTAAGCCTGGCCGTTGACGGGCGTGCCATCACCCAGATTGATCCAGCCGCAGTTGGCGGAATAGATGTAGCCGCTCAGGACATTGAGGCCCACGACGGCGCCGTTGTTTGTATCGCCGCGCCAGTCAATCCAGCCGATGTTCGCGCCGTAAGCGTCGTTGTTCACGGCATCCACCGTCGTCGCGGCGAAGGATGAAGGATGAAGGATGAAGGATGAAACAACCGCGGCGAGGAGAGTTTTTGTTTTCATAATTTTTTCGCTGAACTTTTTGAGAAAGAATCAGTAGGCGAAGTTCGCCCACGGGTTCACGTTCGTGATCGTGCCGGAGGTGTTGATGATGGGGCCGACAATCTGGTTTCCGATGATGGAATAGTCGTTGACGCCACCGCCGATGACCGAGTTGCGGATGACGATGTTGCCGGAGTAGCCCAAACCGCCGCCGATGCCGGCACCCGCCGCCCCGCTGTTGGAGATATGATTGTTCTCAATCCGGTTATAGTTGTCATTGATGCGGATGGAAGCGTAGTTCACGCCATTGGTGAGGTTGTTCGACCGAAGCGTGTTGGCGATGACCTGGCAGCCGGCAAAATTGATGCGGATGCCGTCGTGATTGCAATAGTTTACCTCGCATCCGATCGCATCGGACGCACGTAATTCAATGCCGGTAGCCCGGCTGTAATTCACCGTGCAGTTTTGAACCAGTGAATAATAAGCGTAAATGCCCGTATTCCCGCTGGCCGTAACGGTGCAGCGCGTGATGGTGGCGCCAGCGGCATCAATGCCATATCCCGCAGAATCGGAGATATTCAACTGGTCCAGCACGATGTTTTTTGAATCTCCATCGAAAACCCGCACGCCTTCGATCCAGCCTTTGATCGTGCCGTTGCGGATGGTGACGTTGGTGTAGCTGCCCGAACCAACAAAGACGCCCGCGTAAACCACCGCCGGGCCGGTCATGGCGAAGCCGTTCAAGTCCAGCGTCACATCGTTGGCGGCAATGGTGACACCGGGAGCCGAGCCGAAGCCCGTGAGATTGGTGGTGAGATAATACGAGCCCGGCTGGCTGATGGTGAAGGACGCGGCGGAAATCGGCGTGCGCGGCTCCACCTGCGCGAGCGATTTCATGGAAGGCGCCGGCGCGCCGCTCGGCGTGAGCGAACCTTGGGCGAAGGCGGAGATGGAAGTGACCGCCGCGAGGGCGACGAGGGATTGAATGAGGATTTTTTTCATAATTGGTTGGTTGGTTAAGTTGTTTGTCTCGGTGGCGCGGAAAGTTTTAACGCAGGAATAGAACTTTGATAACTGTGCGAGTCGCGCACAGGGGTGTGCATCTCGCGTACACCCCCGCACGGCGGAATCACGGCATGTTGTATTTGTAGGTGATGTTGTTGGTGCCGACGATGGCGTAGCAGCCATTGGCCACGGCGGCTTGGATGGCTGTGCCCCCAAAGCGATAGCCAACGCAGTTGTTAGCCACGGTCGTTACCAGACCAATTGAATTGACGCTTTCGCCGTAGCAGTTGACAGCGGTCTTCGCAGAAACTCCGTAGATGTTGTAAGACTCACCGCGGCTGTCGGAAACCTGATCCCCGGAAATGGCAGTGAAGTTGCATTCAATCGCCAGACAATTTTTAACCGTGGAAGCAGAGATGCCGGAATGGCCGGTGTTTCGGGTGGTGCATGATTCAACCAAAGTAGAACCTCCGCTTGATAGATTGATGCCATGGACTCCAACCCCGGAAACGCTGACGTGGGAAACAATCACATTGGCCGGCGTGCCGAAAGTATAGATGCCAGAATTGAAGCCGTTGCCGGAGAAGACGCCACTCCCATTGTTGGTAGTGCCGCTCACGATGTGGCCATTCAAAATGGTGATGTCGCTGCGATTGCCATTCAACATAATGCCATAGCCCACTACGGACGGACAGGTCGAGCGGATCGTGTAGCCATTCAGATCGAGCGTGACATTGTTGGTGTTAACGATGATGGCGTCGTTGGTGGCGACCGTCAGGTTGCCGGTGAGGTAATAAGAACCGGGTTCGGCGATGGTGAACACGCTTGTGCGGTTGGTGATGGCCGTGCGCGATTCGATCTGGTCCAGCGACTTCATCGTGGGCGCGGGCGCACCGGGCGGCGTGAGCGCACCTTGGGCGCGGGCAGTTGCGAGTTGAGAGCTGATCGTTGATAGCGCGGCGAGCGCGAGGATGGTGGTGATGGTTTTGAGTTTCATGTGGTTCAAGTCGTTTGGTTGTTGGCGTTACGGTTTCAATTTGACGGGAAGGTTTTAACCCAGAAAAGAATTGTTTGGCACTGTGCGAGTCGCGCACAGAGGTGTGCCTCTCGCACACACCCCTGGATCAAACCGCAAAGAGCGCAAAAATTGGAATGGGGGTAACCACAAAAGATACGAACCACATTAACTTTTCCATCTGCGCCGTTCTTTCGTTTCGTGTGGTTCGTGTCTTTCGTGGTTGGCCAAAAAAAAGCCGCTGCCCTTGCGGACAGCGGCGGCTGAAATTTTGATGATAAATTTATTCTTCCGCGGGCTCCTGCTGCCACTCGGGATACACCGCCTCCGGCAACTGGCCGCGCTGGATGAGGTCCTGCAGGTCGCGGATGATGGTCTTGCGCGAAACATCAAAATCCCGCGACAGCGCGGAAATGCTGGGCCGCTCCGTCGCCCCGCGCAGACGCTTCACCAGCTCATGCTGGCGGGCCAGGCGGTCGGTGAAACGCCGGTCCGGCTCGGAGGAGACGATCTTCTCGGCGCGTTCCAGTGATTGCAGCGCGGCCACGGTTTCGCCCAGGCCGCATTCGGTCAGCGCCGTCTGGACCGTGCGATCAAACTCATCCAGGTCCACGGGCTTCTCCAAAACAAAGTGCGCGGACCGCGGCCCCTGGAGGGCGGCGAGCTGTTCGCGGATTTTTAAGGTTCCCGAAATGAGGATGACCGGCACATGCGCCGCCACGGCCTTGAGCTGGGGCAGGATTTCGACGCCGCGGTCGCCGGCCTCGAGGACATTGTCGAGGATGATGAGGTCCGGGCGCGCCTCGTTGATCGCGCTCAACGCGGCGGTTCCGTTGGAGACACAGGTCAGCCGATGGCCGCGCAGCGCCTTGCCGTAAAGCTTGAGCTGCTTCGGATCATCTTCAACAATCAGTATCGAGGCCATTTTGTTTTCAGGCGCCGTCATGCAATCCGCATCCTACGGCGAAATTCATTTCGGGGAACTGTGCGTCTGGCGCACACCCCGAAATCATTGGCTTTTCACGGGAAAATAAATTGTGAACACCGCGCCTTTGCCCGGTTCGCCGTCCACGTTCAACCCCAACCGCTCCTGCTCGGCGATGGAATAGACCAGCGACAGCCCCAGTCCCGTGCCGGCCTTGGCGCCGCCCCGCTTGGTCGTGAAGAACGGCTCGAACAGGCGGTCGCGGATTTCGGCGGAAATGCCCGGCCCGGAATCCGCCACGGACAGCTCCACAAATTTTTCGGACGGCTCGGGCCGCAGCACAAAATTCCGGTCCGGCAGCCCGGTGCGCGGATGAACGGAGATTTTCAGCTTGCCCCTGCCCTGCATCGCCTCGGAGGCGTTGACCACCAGGTTCAACAGGACCTGCTCCACCTGTCCGCGCGAAATGTTCACGGCGGGGGCATGGCGGTCCAGTTCCAGCGTGAGCGCAATGCCGCTTAGAAATTCCTTGCTCAGCAGCGACACGGTTTCTTCAACCGCGCTGCTGACCTCCAGCGGTCCCGTCGAATCATTTTCGCTCCGCGCATAGCCCAGCATGGAGCCCACCACGTTTTTCCCCTGCACCACGGCCTGCTCGATGTCGGCGACGTTCTCCTGCACGTCCGGATCCTGTTTGGTGGCGCGGCCGATCAGCTTGTTGGACATGCGGATGACCGAAAGCAGGTTGTTGAAGTCATGGGCGATGCCGGCGGCCAGCGTGCCCAGCGCCTGCATTTTCTGCGACTGCATCAGCTCCATCTTGGCGGCCTCCAGCGCCCGGTTCTGCTCGGCGGTCTTCGCCTCGGCGATGAAAAAACGTTCAATCGCGGCGCGGTGCCGGCGCAACGCAAACAGGGAGACCAGCGTGGCCAGGCCGAAGCCTGCGCCGCCGAAGGTCAGCAGCGCATGGCGCTGAAACCACGACGGCACCGCCGCGGCCTGGGTTGCGGAGGCGACCGCGCCCGCGCCCCAGTCCAGTTTGAGCGGTTCCAGCTCGGCCCGCAGCCGGTCAAGCCGCCAGACCTGGATGACATCGCGCGCGCTGCCGGTGGCCAGCACCTTCCCATCCAGCGAAATGCGCAGGCTCGCCACGCTCTGCGCGACCGGCGCGACGAGGTCGATGTACTTTTCCTCGGTCGCCACGTCGCGGACCTGCAGGACCTGCCGCGTGCGGGAGACGACCACCTGACCTTTGGTTGAAAACGCCAGCACGCCGTGGGTGAAGGAGGATTCATCGCGTTTGAACTTGGCGACGCGCGACCAGTCGGCGGTGGAGTAAATCTGAAACTCGGAAACGCCGGAGAAGCCCAGCCATCTGCCGTCGGCGCTGAAGGTCGCGAGCGCCGTGTCCATGTGCGGCGTGGCGATCACCTGCGCGGTGCGGGCGTCCCACACCCGCGGCAGGTCCTTGGGGCCGAACCAATAGCCCGTGCAGACCCAGCGGCCATCCGGACTCATGGCGAAGCGCCCCGGCCCGGTCGGGCTGGCGGAACCTTTCTGCGTCAGCCCGCGAAACTTTTCCGGAAAAACCACCGGCTCCCGGTTGCTGACGAGGTCAATGACGCACAGCCGAAAATCCGCCAGCTCCACCGCCGCCGCCGAACCGTCAAGCGCCACCGAAATGTTTCGCGCCCCCAAGTTGTCCGGCAGCGTGATCGCCTGCGGTTTGCCGAATTCCAGCGGCGCCCCCTGCAACGATTCCGGTCTGATCGGCCAGCGCTCCAGCGCATTGCTGGTGCAGACGAAAAGCCCCTTGCTGTCAGCGGCGACGCGGGCGGACATCAGATTGGCGACCGGGAAAAACGATTCGCGATAGCCGGCGTTCACCTCCCAGACCCGGATGCCTTTGGTCTGCGTCGCCACCACCCAGCGGCCGTCCGGCGAGAGATCCAGCCCCGCAAAGGCGCCCTCCGATTTCGGACAGCGCAGCGACGTGTAGCAGTCGCTTTCATCCAGCCGCCAGGTGCCGAGCGCCTTGGAGAGCTGCCAGAAGCCGATGCGTTTGCCGTCCGTGGAAAACGAATGCGCCACGCTTTGCTCCGTGGCCATGATCAGCAGGCCGGTTTCCGCATCCCACAACCGCGTGGTTCCGTCGCGCGAGCCGGTGAAGACAAGCCGGTTGTCCGGGCTGAAGCCGATGCGGATGACCGGTTCGCTGTGGCCGCGCAGGATGCGATGCGTGCCGCCCTCCACATCCCAGAGATAAACATCGCCATCCTCGCACGCCACCGCGAGCTGCACGCCGTTGGGCGACCAGCTGATGAGATAGATGCGCGTGGGATGCGGCAAGGTTTTGACCACCGTGCCGTCCGGGTGCTCCATCAGCGTGACGATGCCGTCGGAGGCCACGCCGACCTGCGCGGTGCCGGGGCGGAAGCGGAAGGTCTTCGCGCCGGTGCGCACGCCGGTGGAAAGACGCTCCCGTTTTTCGAGATCGAACACGGTGATCTGCCGGTCGCGCTCGCCGTCGGAAAACATCAGCCGTTTGGAATCCGAGGAATACGACATGCCGGCGATGACAAGGTTCGTCGCGTCCGGGGCGTTCACCAGGATGGCGTCGCGCGAGGCGATCTCCCAGGTTACCAGCGAACCGCCGGCGTAGCGCGCCGTCAAAAACTTTCCGTCCGGGCTGAACGCGGTGCTGCGCGCGACCATTTTCAAACCGGCGCCGGCGGCGGGCGGTTCGAGGGTGAACAAGTTTGCTCCCGTTTGCACCGAGGCGATGACCACGCGGCCGTTGGCGTCCCCATAGGAGAAATGCTCCAGCGAAGAATCCATCTCCGCGCTGTCCATGCCGCGGGGCAGGCCGACGGTTTTCTGGTCCTGGATGAGATCGGCCAGCGCCAGAGTGGCGGCGGCCTCGGAGCGCAGCTCCAGCGCGGGTTTGATGGCGGCGGCGTTGCTCACGACCTGGAGCGCCTGCGCGCGGCGGCCCGCGTTGGCCGTGAGCCGCAACGCACTGGCCTGCGCGAGATAGGCGTTCCACAAACGCTCCGTGCTGGCGGCCTCGGCGTTTTCCGCGCGCTGCTCGCCGCGCTTGGCGCGCGCGCCGGTGATCACGACCGCCAGCGTGAGCAGCAGCACAATGACAATCACCACGCCAACAAACGTGTTCGTGCGCAGCATTTCGCGGCGGACCGCTTCGCGGGTGCGGTTCGCGTCGGCGGCCGACGGGATGGAATCGGGCGTCTCGGTCATCTGAATGGTCGCCAATCTAGGCAAGCCCGGCCGGGCGGGTCAATGGCTCACCTGCCCCGGGATGGCTCAGGATTCCCGGACCGTCTGCACCGGCAATGAGGAAAGCGGGCAGTTCTTGTTGGTCTCGCCGAAGTAATTGGCCGACCACTCGTTCTGAAAAAGGATCACGGGATTTTTCCCGATGTCGTAGGCGACCCTCGCGCCGGTGGGCAGCGACAAGGCGTCCAGCTCGTCCTCCTTGAGGTCGGGCGGCAACCAGCGGACGACGCTCCACGGCGCGGCTTCGAGACGGGATTCGGCGCCGTATTCGCTTTCCAGCCGGAACTGGACAACCTCGAACTGCAACGGTCCGACGGCGGCCAGCAGCGGCGTCTTCACCGAGGAGTTGCGCAGATACAAGGCCTGGATGACACCTTCCTGCAGGAGCTGATCGAGCCCCTGGCGAAACTGCTTGAACTTGCCCGTGTTCGGATTGTGCAGATAGCTGAAGGCTTCCGGCGTAAAGCGCGGGATTTCCTTGTAGAGAATCTTCGGATCGGTGGTGAGCGTGTCGCCGATGCCGAAGCTGTCGTGGCCGACTAGACCGATGACGTCGCCCGGATACGCCTCGTCCACGGTCTCGCGTTCGTTGCCGAAGAGCTTGTGCGAGCTGGAGAGCCGGACCTTCTTTTCGCTGCGCGAATGATGCACCGTCATGTCGCGCTCGAACTTGCCGGAGCAGACGCGGATGAAGGCGATGCGGTCCCGGTGCTTCGGATCCATGTTGGCCTGGATCTTGAAGATGAAGCCGGAAAACGCCGGGTTCTCCGGTGAAATCTCGATGCCGCCCATGACGCGGGCCTTGGGGGCCGGTGCATGGGCAAGGAAACCGTCCAACAACAGCTGCACGCCGAAGTTGTTGACGCCGCTGCCGAAGAACACCGGCGTGGTCTTCCCCGCCAGCACGGCGGACACGTCGAAAGTCTCGCCGGCCAGCTCCAGCATCTCCAGCTCCTCGACGGTCTTGGCGAATTCCGCGTCGCCCAGACTGCCGCGCACGGCGGGATCGTGCAGGCCGCCGACGCTGACCGGCGCCCGATACTTGCCGCCCACCACGCGTTCGAAGGTGTGCATGGTTTTGGTGCGGCGATCATAGACACCCTGAAATTCCGCGCCGTTGCCGATGGGCCAGTTCACGGGAAAGGCGCCGATGCCCAGCACGCGCTCCAGTTCGTCGAGCAGTTCGAGCGGCTCTTTCATGGGCCGGTCGCACTTGTTCATGAACGTGAAGATGGGAATGCCGCGCTGCCGGCAGACCTCGAACAGCTTGCGGGTCTGCGGCTCGATGCCCTTGGCGGAGTCGATCACCATCACGACCGAATCCACGGCGGTCAGCACGCGGTAGGTGTCCTCGGAGAAATCTTTGTGGCCGGGGGTGTCGAGGAGATTCAGCCGGAAGCCGTCGTAGTCGAACTGCAGCACCGTCGAGCTGATGGAGATGCCGCGCTTTTTCTCCAGCTCCATCCAGTCGGAGGTGGTCGCCCGCTGGTTTTTGCGCGCCGTGACGGAGCCGGCGAGCTGCACCGCGCCGCCGTAGAGCAGCAGCTTTTCCGTCAGGGTCGTCTTGCCGGCGTCCGGATGCGAGATGATGGCAAACGTCCGGCGCCGCTGTATTTCGGTTTCAATGCTCACAGAGCCGCGCACAGTAGCAAAGAACGTCCCCGGAACAAGCCGGGAATCTCAAGGCCGGGCGGCGGTGGCCGGGAGCTGAATTCATTGAGACCGCTTTGGCAGGCGGCGCCCCGGCGGGATCATTCGAGGTGGATGATTCCGTGCTTGATGGCGGTGATGGCCGCGCCGGTGCGGTCGCTGACGCCAAGTTTGGCAAACAAGTTCTTGAGGTGTGTCTTGACCGTGTCTTCCGCAATGGACAGGGAGGATCCGATTTCCTTGTTGCTCCGTCCTTTCACGAGCAGTTCCAGGATGGAAAGCTCGCGCTGGGACAAATCATCGCGCTGCTGCCGCTGGGCGAGCAGGCTGGCGATTTTGGGCGGCAGGATCTGTTCACCGGCATGCACCTGGCGCACGGTCCGGGCAATCTCCGGATACGGCGTGTCCTTGAGCAGGTAGGATTTCGCGCCGCTCTGGATGGCGCGGTAAATGTCCTCGTCCGTTTCAAAGGTGGTGAGCACGATGATGCGGGCGTCGGGAAATTCCTTGCGGATCACCAGGGTGATTTCGACGCCGCCCATGCCCGGCAACCGCAGGTCCATCAGAACCACGTCGGGCCGTTTCTGGCGGTACTGTTCCAGGGCCGTCTTGCCGTCGCCCGCCTCGGCCACGACTTTCAAATCCGGCTCGCCCGCCATCAATGCCGTCAGGCCCTGGCGGAAGGACGTGTGGTCGTCCACGAGCATGACGCGGACCGGGGCGGCCGCTTTGGTTTTGGTCTTCATGTTCTTAGATTCGGTGCCGGCGCGGACGGGGGTTCCGTTCAGGCCGGAATCGTGTCGTCGCCCAGCGGCAGGGACAAGCTGATTTCCGTGCCATGGTCTTGCCGGGAGCGGATGATCAGCTCGCCCTTGAGCTGCTTCGCACGCTGCTGCATGCCCACGATGCCAAAGCCGCCCTCGCTGCGGGGCGGATGCGCGGGATCAAAACCGCGGCCGTTGTCCGCAATGGTCAGCTGAAATCGGCTTTCCCCAAAATCCAGCTTCACGCGGAGGCACGTCGCCTGGGAATGCTTCACCGAATTGGTGATGGCCTCCTGGCCCAGCCGGAGGATGTTGCTTTTCACGGCCGGCGCCAGACGACGCCGGCTGCCGGTGATTTCCACGCCGGTCTCCGCGACGACCCCTTCGGCCAATTGCTCCAGGATCTCTTTCAGCGCGCCGGCGAGATCGCCGGCCTCCAGAACCTGCGGCTGCATCTGCCAGATGGAATTGCGCGCCTCGCGCAGACTGCCGCGGATCAACTGCTCCGCCGTGTCAAGGTGGCGGAGGGCGGAGTCCGGATCACGGTCGGAGCTGTTGCGGACCAGCTCCAGTTGCAGCAGCGTGGCAGTGAACCCCTGCGCCAGGGTGTCATGCATTTCGCGCGCGAGCCGGTTGCGTTCGGAAAGCGTCGCGGCAAACTCGGCCTCCGCCAGCTGCCGGCTGCGCGATTGTTCCAGCAGCCGCCGCCGGGCCAGCGCCGCCACCGCGCCGCCGGCCACCAGCAGGGCGCCGATGAAACACGACAGGACGAGGATGATGTGGCGGGCGTTCCACCACGGCGGCGCCTGCAGCACGGCGAGGTCGTCCACCGAACGCATGAGCAGCTGAAAGGACTGCGGCCGCCAGACCCCCATCACCGGCCGGGCGGATTCGTGAATCACCTCGCAGACGCCCACGACGCGGACCAGGCTGCCGGGCTGCCAGGCCGAGGGCCGCACCTGGCCGGCGACGTTTTCCAGCAGCGCCTTGAACTGCGAGCCGCCGGCGGTCAGGGTCAGAATCCAGCCGTCCTTCACCGCCTGAACGTCCGCCAGGGTCGCCTTGGCGCAGACCAGGTCGTCCTGATGATTGAACGCATCGGCAAGGTTGGTGAGCGTGAGCAGCGCGGCGGCATGGCCGGAGCCCAGCTTGCGATAGATGGCGTCCTCCAGCACGGGCGTGGAGGATCCGTAGGCTGGAAACCCCAGGACATCGATCTGATCCCCCGGCCGCAGAAAGTTGGATTGGTGATGCTGAATGCGCAGCCCGCCCGCCTCGTCATGAATCCAGACCAGCGAACTGCTTTTCACCAGCGTCACCACGCCGCGGACGTGGATGCGATGGCCGAAGGGAAGGTCGCTGGAAAACTGCAGCAGACTGGCCAGCGGCTTGGGCGGCGAGGCAAACGGGTCGGCGGGCGATTTGCGGACGATGGTCATGGTGCGGCCATGGGGCACCTGCAGCACCGGATTGAGGGCCTGCCGCTTTTGGTTGAATCGATAGAAGCACACCGCCTCCACCCTCACCTCGTCGTCCACCTCGATCCGCATGTCCTGGGGCAAGGGCACGCGCAGCGGCAGCACGCCGCCGTTGGCCGCGAGCAGCAGGTTCCAGTTGTCCCCGCCCTTGGCCGCCGGCAACACGCGGCGGACCACGCCGCCCACCTCCACGAACTGCGCGTCCAGCGCGCCGGTGATGATCTCCTGATAGCTGGCCGGACGCGCCGGTGGAATCTCCGCCTCGCCGGAGCTCACCAGGCTGACATTGGTCGCCACGACGCAGGGGGCGAACTCCCCGGCGCTCGTCACGCCCTGAATTTCCAGGAGGTCCCGGGGTTGAAACGTGGAGAAAATGCGCTGGTCCGAGGAGATATAAATGCTCGCCGTGGCATCCGCCAAAATCAACGCCCGCTGCCGCGGCTCGGACAGGTCCACCACCACGCCCCGCAGCGTGACCGGCTGGGCCGATTCCGCCTGGGCGGCGGTCAGCACGCGGATCTGCGCGGCGTTGGTGAGGGCCGGCGCGGACTTCGACTGCGCCGCGGCCGCCGGGGTCAGCAGGGCGGCAATCGCAAACGAAACACTGAATGACCGGCGCATCATGCGTTTTGGAACCAAAAAAAATGTCTGACAAACAAACGGCTTTGGCAATCCGGTTGTTTCACCCAAACGAGTGAGAAGATTTCACCCCAACGGGTGAATGGAGCCGTCCGGCTTTGCCGCTAACGTGTGGGGCGCGATTCAAAATGGTTTCGCACCGCGCCCATCCAAATGAAAACCTCCCCGTCACCCCTCCGTCGCCATCAAGGTTTCACCCTGATTGAACTGCTCGTCGTCATCGCCATCATCGCTATTCTGGCGGCGATGCTGCTGCCCGCGCTTTCGAAGGCCAAGGAGCGCGCCAAGCGCATTCAATGCCTGGGCAACCTCAAGCAGGTCGGCCTGGGCATGACAATTTATGCCGGGGATTTTTCCGACAGGGTCATGCCGGCCTCCTTCAACCTGGGCCGGTTCTGTCCCTACATCCTCGACGATCTCGGTGCGAGCCTCTCCAAAACCGTAGGCCTGGCCGTGGGAACCAGCGGCTCCATCTGGGGCTGTCCGAACCGGCCGGGACTGCCCGCCTACGAAACCGCCGGCACGGGCGGCCAGTGGGACATTGGCTACTGTTACTTCGGTGGCATCACCAACTGGTGGCCCGGCGGCTCATCCGCGCCCCGCAGCCCGCTCTCCTACAGCCCGGTCAAGCTTTCTACCAGCCGACCGCACTGGTGCCTGGCCGCCGACGCCCTGCTCTGGAAAAACAACGCCTGGCTCCAGGTGACCATTGCCGGCCGGCCGCCGCTCTACGAAAACCTGCCGCCCCACAAGAAAGGCACTGCTGCCGACGGCGGCAATGAAGTCTTCGCCGACGGCTCCGCCTCCTGGATTAAGTTTGATAAGATGTGGCGGCTCACGTCATATTCCGGCGCCTATAATCCGGACATTTATTTTTATCAGGAAACGTCCGACTTCGACCCCGCGCTGGCGGCGATGCTGCCAGGCCTGCGCTGAGAACGGGAAGTTTGGCAGCCGATCGAAGGCCCTGGCACCGTTTGCTTTCATCATGAATCTGAGATTGATTTTGCCGCCGCTGTTTGCCGCCGTCTACGGGGCGAACTTGGCTCACGCCCAAAACGCGCCCACCAGCATTCCCGCCGACCTGCCGCAGTTGCACTGGCATCTCACCGCCCGGCCCTGGCAGCCGGTCAATGCCCCGCGTTCCGCGCTCGTTGACCAGATGGACAAGGCCATCCATGCGATGGCGCCGATGCAGCATTGGAACCCCACCAATTCCGCCGACAAGCTGAATGGCGCAATCATTGATCCGTTCGATCACAAGCCTGTCCAATACGGCACGCCGCTGTTCGCCTTCAACGTCGCCACGCTGCTTCGCGAAGGGCGTGGCGCCGATCTCGCCGAGGCCGCCGCCCGGGCGCTTGACCACGCCACCCTCGACATCAATGACGGCATGGCCAACGACTATCACGGCGAGTTCTTCTGCGCGCCGATGGTCAAGGCGCTGCGGGTGTTTGACGCCTTGCAGACCAATTTTCCCGCCAGCTTCACCCCGGAACGCATCGCCGCCTGGAAGCAGCGCATGACCGTGCCGCGCCAAAAATTCATGGCGCTGAATGTCCGGCAAAACTGGCGCACCTTTGCCGCCAAGGGCGAGTGGCTGCGCCAGCAGGACGGCTACATCCACGACGCCACGGCGTGGATTGAACTCAACTGGACGAATTATCCGGAAGGTCACCAGCGGGAGCGCTTTCGCCGCGACCTCGACCAATATCAGCTGAGCCCGCATTTCTTTTTCTACCACGACGACACCGCCGATCCGGAAACCTTCGCCTACAACGGGGCCACCACCGCCAACCTGCTCGACGCCTTGGAATCCGGCTACGACGGCGCCGCCGGAACCGAGATGCGGGAAATCATCTACCACGCCCTGCAATCGTCGCTGCTGATCCTGGGCGGCTCCGGCGAAGCCGCGGGCGGCGGGCGCACCGGTGAACACATCTGGGACGACTCCATCTACGCAAACGCCTTCGCCCTCATGGCCGAGGCCAAGAAGCGCGAAGGCGATCTGCTGCAAGCCGGTCGTTACCGCCACGCTGTTCAGCTGCTGCTGCAAAGCCACGCGCGTTTCCAGCAGGAGAGCGGCTGGTTTTCGATCACCAAGAACGCCTTTCCACCGGCGATGAAGAATCGTTACGCGAGCTGGAGCGGCGTCGCCAACTACCTCGGCTTCACCCTGGCGTGCTGCGCGGAGACGTTGCTGGCCACCAAGTCTGAAATCACCGAGCAACCCGTTCCGAACGAGATCGGCGGCTATGTGATGCAGCTCGACCCGGAATTTGCCAGCGCGTTCGCCAATGCCGGCGGCATGCAGGCGCAAATTTGCACGCGCGGCGAAACCGACAACTACGGCAACGTCCAATGGCACGTCCTCGGCATCACCCGCTTCAGCCGCACGGGTTGGGACGGCCGCCTCGGCCCCGGCGCCGGCCACGTGAAGACAAACTTCACCGACGGCGTGAGTTTTTCGCCCACGTATTTCGAGAACGGCGAATGGAAGCGCGTCTGCCTGCAGCCAAAAAAGTTTGAAGGCCGGTTCACTCCCGAGTTTGCGCATCCCCTGCTCGTCCGCGGCACCTTCACGATTGCGCCCACCGGCACCAACTCCGGGCCGTCCTTCGCCCTGCGTCTGACGCTCACCCCGGACGGAGCGCTGGTGGACACCGCCCGGACAGCCGGCACCAATGACTTCGGCATCCTGTGGCCGTTGCTTGCCTTTGACGGACGCACTGTGATGAACCAGAACGTCGGCAACCGCATCGCCGCCACGGCCTACCCGCGGATGTCGGGAACAGAACGGATCCTGCCTGTCGGAGGACGCCGCGAATGGACTCAACTCGACGGCGGCGATGGCGGACCGACCCGCATCGGCTTCCGCTACACCCTCGGCCAAAGGCCGCCGGCAACTCACCGCGCCAGACTCGTGGTGAACGGCGTGGCGCAGCCCGACCTGGTTTTCCTCGCCACCGGGCAAACCAATTTCTGGCATCAGCTTTACGTCCCGGTCACGCTTCGGCGCGGCACAAACAATTCCATCCGGATGGAAATGGAGTCCGCGGAGAATTTCATCGTGGATGAACTCCGGGTTCATCCCGCCGTGGCCGCGGCACCGGAACCGGACCAGCAAAACTTCCTCGCCCTGAAAAGCACCCACCATCTCTCGGCCACGAACAACCTGGTGCGGGGCGGCTACGGCGATTTTCTGCCGGTGCGCGTGACCGACGCCCAAGGCGGCACGGTGGAGACGTTCGTGTATCCGCGCAACGCCGGCGATCCGTCGGCGGAAAGCGTGCAGGACAGCTTCAAAAGGTCCGGGGAAGATTTCTCCTCGGTGCTCGGCCGCGTGCAGGGCAAGACCTACGTCGGACGAACCGCCGCCGGCGGCGAAGGCAACGCGGTTGATTTGAACGGCGACGGACGTCCGGATGTGACATTCAGCGAATCCTGCGCGTTCGTCCTGCAACTGGACCACGGCCGCGTGAAGGCCGTGGAAACCGACCGCGCGGTGTCAGCCCAGATCGCCGGAAAATCATGGAAGTTCGACGCCTACCAACCGGTGTCGCTGGACGGACATTGAACAAAACATCCACCCGCTTGCACGCCTTTTAATCAGTCGCCTCAAATTTGGAACCAAGCTTTATGAACCTTTCTTTCAACAAGACCTTTCGACTCGCCTGCTCCCTCGCCCTGTTGCTGGCCGGCCTGACTGCCCGGGCGCAATTCATCCAGCCCGGAAAAGTCTGGCGCGACACGGACGGAAAGCCCATCAACGCCCACGGCGGCGGCATGCTGCATCACGGCGGGAAATATTTTTGGTATGGCGAGTTCAAGACCGGCAAGACCTACCTTCCCGACTGCAACAAATCCTGGGGCGGCACGCGCGTCGACACCGTGGGCGTCTCGTGCTACTCATCCACCAATCTCACCGACTGGAAGAACGAAGGCATCGTGCTGTCGGCGGTGAAGAACGACACCAACAGCGACCTGCATGTCAGCAAGGTACTGGAGCGTCCGAAGGTGGTTTACAACGCCGCGACCAGGAAGTTCGTGCTGTGGATGCACGTTGACAGCACCGACTACGCCGCCGCCCGGAGCGGCGTGGCGGTCAGCGATTCCCCCACGGGACCGTTTCAATACCGCGGCAGCTTCCGCCCCAACGCCGGAGTCTGGCCGTTGAATGCGACCGACGCCGATAAAATCCCGGACAAGACCAACAACCTGGCCAGGGACTTTGCCGGCGGACAGATGGCGCGCGATTTCACCGTTTTTGTGGACGATGATGCCAGGGCCTATCTCTTTTATTCGTCCGAGGGAAATCCCACCCTGCACATTTCGCTGCTGACCGACGATTACCTCAAGCCCACGGACAAGTTCGTCCGCGCATTCATCCACCGCAGCATGGAAGCGCCGACAGTCTTCAAGCATGGCGGCAAGTATTACTTCATCGGGTCGGGGTGCACCGCCTGGGAACCGAATGCGGCGCGCTCGGCCGTCGCGGACAATATTTTCGGCCCCTGGCAGGAACTCGGCAATCCCTGCTCTGGCCCCGAGGCCGACAAGACGTTCCGCTCGCAAAGCACCTACGTGCTGCCGCTGGGCGCCGGCCGGTTCATCTTCATGGCCGACCGCTGGAAGCAATGGAACCTGCCTGACTCCCGGTATGTCTGGCTGCCGCTGACCATCTCCGCCAACGGTCGGCCGGTGGTCCTCTGGCAGGACCGCTGGTCGCCGGCCGCATTTCCCGCCCTGCCCGCCGCCGGCCGCTGACCGGTCCGGCGTTTCGGCCCCAGCCTCTCGTCGGGTGGCGGCGGCCGCCTTCGAAGCCGTCAAATTTTTTTGAACATTTTTCGCGGCGGTTGTCGAAGTCTCCGAAAAGTGTGAACGGCAAGGTTGCACACCCGTGATTTTCCTGGCTAGTCTCACACCTTCAAAACCGAAGCGGACAACCATGATAACTGTTGAGCATCTGACCAAGGTCTTCGGCGCCAAGCGCGCCGTGGACGGCATCTCCTTCACCGTGAACCGCGGCGAGGTGCTGGGCTTCCTCGGCCCAGGCGGCGCGGAGCAAATCCGGTATTACGAGATCACCGGCTTCCTGCCGCCCACCGACGGCACGGTCAGCGTCGGCGGCCACAACATGGCCGCAGCCCATCCGCAAAAACATCGGCTACCTTCCCGAAAACGCCCCGGCCTACACGGACATGACGGTGCAGGGCTTCCTGAGCTTTGCCGCCGAGATTCGCGGCCTGCGCGGCGCGGCGCGCGACAACGCAGTTCAACGCGCCGTGGAACTCTGCTTTTGCAATCAGTCCTGCACCAAAACGTGGACGCTTTCAAAGGCTACCGTCATCGCACCTGCTTCGCTGATCCATCATTCACGACCCCGACATTTTGATTCTCGACGAACCGACGGACGGGCTGGACCCAAACCAGAAGCACGAGATTCGTCAACTCATCCGCCGCATGGGCGAGCACCAAGGCCATCATTTTCTCAACACCTTCTGGAGGAGGTTGATGCGGTCTGCACCCGGGCCGTCATCATTGACCGCGGCCAGATTGTTGCCAACGGCGCCGGACGAACTGCGGCGGAAATCCGTGGGCGGGCGCCGTCGCGGCTGCGGCTCAACGGCGTGGAGACCAGGACCGCCGGAAAAATTGCGCCAGCTCGGTCCGCGAGAACGTCACCGCCGAAGCCAACGGCGCGCTCACCGTGACGGTGTTCCCGCGCGTCGCCGGCGACAGCGCCCTGACGCGCGAGGTCATCGAGGCCACGAACGGCTGGCAGATCGAGGAGTTGCACGCGCGCACCGAGAAGGCCACTCGACGAGGTCTTCCGCAGCATCACCCTGCCCGACACCAAACGCTATTTTCCTTTCCCATGAACTCCCTCGGAAACATCAAAACCATCGCGAAGCGCGAACTCTCGGCTTATTTCTCATCGCCGGTCGCCTACGTCTTCATCGTGATCTTTCTGCTGCTGAATGGATTCTTCACCTTCATGGTGGGCGGATTCTTTGAACGCGGCGAAGCTTCGCTGACCAGCTCGTTCTTCATGTGGCATCCGTGGTTCTACCTCTTCCTCGTCCCCGCCGTCGGCATGCGGCTGTGGGCGGATGAACGCCGCGTCGGAACATTGGAACTCCTGCTCACCATGCCCATCGCGCCGTGGGAAGCCATCGTCGGAAAGTTCATCGCCTCCTGGCTCTTCCTCGGACTGGCCTTGGTGCTGACGTTTCCCGTCGTCCTGACCGTGAACCATCTCGGCAGTCCCGACAACGGGGTCATCCTGGCCGCCTACCTCGGCAGCTGGCTGATGGCCGGGGCCTATCTCGCCGTGAGCTGCATCACCTCCGCCATCACCCGCAGCCAGGTGGTGAGCTTCATCATCGCGGTGGTCGCCTGCCTGTTCCTGATTCTCGCGGGCTTCGCGCCGGTCATCAATCTCCTGCAAAACCTCACCCACAACTGGCAATGGCTGGTGGACACCGTGACCTCGTTCAGCGTCATCACGCACTTTGAGGGGATTCAGAAAGGCGTGCTGGATTCCGCGACGTGGTCTTCTTCCTGTCCGTCATCACGTTCTCGCTGTTCACCACCAGTGTGATTCTGCGGACGCACCGCACCAACTGATTTCCGGAGGCAACGATGCAAAAAAAATCTCTCGAAACGATTCTCTACTCTTCAGCCGGCGTCATCGTGATGCTCGTCCTCATCATCGCCATCAACGTCTCGGCGTCAGCGCCAAGCCCGCGCGCGTCGATCTGACCGAGGAAAAGGCCTACACCCTTCCGACAGCACGAAGGCCGTCCTCAAGCTCGACACGCCCATCAAGGTGCGGTTCTACTTCACCCAAAGCGGTGGCGTCGCCGGAAACGGTCTTTCTCAAGGATTACGCGCGCAAGGTGGAAGACCTCCTCCAAGAATTCAAACAGGTGGCCGGCAAGAACCTCGTCGTGGAGAAGTATGACCCGCAGCCGGATTCCGACGCCGAGGATTCAGCGCGGCTCGACGGCTTGGAACCTCAGCCCCTGCCGGGCAACGAACGCTTCTATCTCGGACTGGCCGTCGCTTTGGCGGATGACCACGTGGCCATTCCGTTCTTCGATCCGTCGCGCGAACGATTGCTCGAATACGACCTGACCCGGGCCATTTCCCGCGTGATGACGCCGGATAAACCCGTCGTGGGCGTCATAAGTTCCCTGCCCGTCTTTGGCGGCAGCGCCAACCCCATGATGATGCAGATGGGCCAGCAGCCCGCGCCGGCCTGGATGCTCATCAGCCAGTTGAAGAGGATTTCAACGTCCGCCGCGTGGAAATGTCCAGCGGCGCGAAATTGATGAGCGACATCAAGGTCCTCATTGGTCATCCACCCCAAGGACATCTCGGACAAGGCGCAGTTCGCCATTGACCAGTTCATCCTGCGCGGCGGCAAGCTGATCGCGTTCCTCGACGCCCAGTCGGCGCTGGAGAGCCGTCAGCAGAATCCGATGATGGGCAACATGGGCGGCGGCAGTTCATCGCTGGACCGGCTGCTCAAGGCCTGGGGGGTGCAGTTTGATTCGGCCAAAGTGGTGGCCGACCTGAACTTCAAGATGCAGCTGCGCGGACGGAACAATCAGCCGACTGATGCGCCGGCGTTTTTGGCCGTCACGCCCGAGGGCATCAACCGCGACGACATCGCGACGAGCCAGATTGAAAACATCTGGCTGCCGATGTGCGGCGCGTTCTCCGGGACGCCCGCCGCCGGCCTGAAGGAGACGGTCCTGCTCAACAGCACCAAGGAATCGCAGCTGGTTGAGGGCTTTCTCGCCAGCATGGGGGGCGAAAGCATTCTGAACGGATTCAAACCCAGCGGCGTGAACTACAACCTGGCCATCCGGCTCACCGGAAAGTTCAAGACCGCGTTTCCTGACGGCGAACCCGCCGACAAAGGCGTGGAGGCGGCGGAAACGAACAAGACGGCGGCCAGTTTCCTGAAGGAGTCCGCCCACGAAACTTCCGTGGTGCTGTTCGGCGATTCGGACTTCATCGCCGATGATTTCTCCATCCGCAGAACGCAGAGCATCTTCGGGGACATGGTCAGCCTCATGAACGAAAATCTGAACCTCGCCCAGAACGTGGTTGAGCAAATGGCCGGCGACAGCAGTCTGATCTGCGTGCGCAGCCGCGCGGCGCGCGGCCGGCCGTTCACCCTGGTCAAGAAGATGGAGGCTGAAGCGGAGGCGCGCGGCCAGGCGAAGATTGCGGAACTCCAACAGAGCCTCAATGACACCCAGCGCCGTCTCGAGGAGCTGCAGCAGCAGCGCAAGGACAAGGACCAACGTTTCATTCTTTCCCCCGAACAAAAGGCGGAGGTGGAAAACTTCCGCAAGAAACAAGGCGAGGTCAGCAAGGAGCTCAAGCAGGCGCAGAAGGATTTGCGCAAGGAGGTCGTCTCGCTGGAAACCCGCCTCAAGTGGTTGAACATCCTCGCCATGCCGCTGGGCGTGACGGCGGCGGGCGTGGGCATCGCAGTGATCAAACGCAGAAAAACCTCGGCAAAATGAACGGCAAACAACTCTCGATTCTGGTGGTGTTGGTGGTGTTGATCGGCGCGGCCGGACTGGTCGTGCGCCAGCGCGCCGCGGACTCCTGGCGCAGCGGCGGGCAAGCCATCGGCCAAAAACTGCTGCCGGACCTGGCGGTCAATGACGTCGCGGAAATCTCCGTGACGGCCGGCACGAACGGGCTGCACCTCGTTCGCCGGGACAACCTCTGGCGCGTGAAGGAACGGCAGGATTACCCGGCCAGCTTCTCCGAGATCAGCGGCCTGCTGCTGAAGTTCGCCGACCTGAAAGCGGTCCAGAGCCAGGAAGTCGGCCCCTCGCAGCTCGGACGCTTCGAGCTGTTGCCCGCCGGTCCGCAGGCCAACTCCGGCACGCTCGTTGAATTCAAAAGCGAGGCCGGAAAGGTTCTTGGTTCGCTGCTGCTGGGGAAAAAACACCTAAGCAAAGCGTCCGGCGGCGGCATGGAAGGCATGGGCGCGGGCGGTTGGCCGGATGGCCGTTACGTCCTGACCCGCGACGGCAAGGCGGCGGTGTTGATTTCCGATCCGCTCGACAACGTCCAGCCGAAGCCCGAGGACTGGCTGGCGAAGGATTTTCTCAACGTGGACAGGCTGCGGTCCATCGCCGTGCTTTATCACGAGGGAACCAATTCCTGGAAGCTGACGCGCGCCTCGGAGACCAACGACTGGCAGCTCGCTGAAGCCGGCGCCAGTGAAAAACTCGACGAGTCAAAGACGGCCGGGGTCACGAGTCCCTTGGTGTCCGCCAGCTTCACCGACGTGCTGCCGGGAAATGCTTCGACCCAGATTTCCGGAATGACCAACACCACGACACTGGCGCTCGAAACCTTTGACGGGTTCAGCTACGCCATCGGCATAGGAGAAAAAGCCGGCGACAATTATCCGGTGAAGCTCGCGGTCACGGCGCAGCTGCCCGCCGAACGGAAGGCTTCCGCCGAGGAAAAACCCGAGGACAAGACGCGGCTCGACAAGGAATTCAAGGACCGTCAGAAAACGCTCACCGACAAGCTGGCGCGGGAAAAAGCCTTGGAGGGTTGGATCTATCGTCTGCCTTCCTACACCTTGGATTCCACGCTGAAAAGGCGGAGCGAACTGCTGGTGGAGGCGGCCAAGGAAACGGCAGCGGCCCCGGTGGAAAAATAATTCTACGGGCTGACGGCGGGCGGAACGTCGCCGAGCAAACCCAGCTGCTGACGCGGCATCCAGCCGTTTCCGTGGGCCGTACGTACGTAGGCATATTGCCCGCGCACCCGGAGCTGGCGGACCATTTCACCGGCCACCAGGGAACCAACCAGCTCGCCTTCCTGCGTCGGCGTCAAACGCAGCACGGATTTCTTCTCCAAAACGACTCCCAGATTTGCACGTGTGAGGACGCCGAAATTCGGCGGCAGACACAGGATGAACACCGCCAGACTGATCGCCGCACCAGTCTGCTGCCAGCCCGCTTTGCGCCAGCGCAAGACACCGGGAACGATCACCAGCGCGACAGCGAGCCAGAGACTGACACAGGCCATCGCCGCCCACCAACCAGCGGGCAGCAGCCTTGATCCCGTTTCATACCAGGGCAGTTCTGGCGTTTCCAACTGCGCAAACTCGCGGGCAAATTCCAGATTCTTCCGCGGCGCGGAATCGAACGGATCCAGCTGCGCCGCCTGCTCCCAGAAACAAACCGCCTGCCCTGGCTGGCCGCGCCGCCATTCGACAAGCCCCAGGTTGACCAGCGTGCCGGCGGCCGGCCGTGTCGCGAGGGCCTGACGAAATTCAGCCGAAGCCACGGGCAGCTTTCCAGCCTGGGCCGCCGCCAGGCCGTTCGCAAAAGGATCCGCCGCGGCGACATGTGACGTCGAGCCCATAAGCATCAACCCAAGGACGGCTTTGATGGCCTGAAGCGATTTCACTGCAACCGCGCCTCCAATCGCGTCAGCACCTGGTCCAATTCCGTTCGTCGGGAAATCAAATCCTCCCCGGCAACGGTCCTGCCGCCAAACGCGGCGGCATCCGACTGCGCGAAGCACTGGCGGACCCATTCGCCGGACGCACCTTGACGAACTTCCGCCGGCAGTTGCTCCAGCACATCTGCGGCGACCAGCGCCCGGGGCTCGGCGGGATAATGCGGGGCGACGGCAATTCGCAGCGCGTTGATCGCCCCATCCCGGAAGCCGGCCACATCCCCGGCGGCGGCCGTTTGGTTAAGGCGGCGGCGGGCTTTTCGCAGTTCGCGCCGGGCCTTTCGGCGACGCGCAATTTCCGGATGAAGCTCCAGGTGCCGGCGGTGTCGTCCCCACTGCCAGAGTCCCAGCAATCCCAGCACGGGCGCAATCGGCACCACCGGAAACCAGCTGCGCGTCTGGATCGGCTGCAAGCTCCCGACCGGACGTCCCGGGGTCTTTTGAAAATCCGTGAGTGATTTCCGCCGGCTCGGTTCAACACCCCGCATGCTCCACAACACCGACGCCTCCGCTCTGGAAATCGCTCCGTTGGGCTGCACCGTGACCGCGACCGGCTGGACAGACAGGTCCACGTAGCGGCCAGCCCGGGGATTGAAAGCGCTGAACAGAATCTTCGGCGTGGTCCGCAGCTCATCGGACATGGGAATCAAGGTGTAGGAAAAACTCACGCCGTGGCTGGGAGTGCCCGGTTCGCCGACCAGCCCCCGGCGCACCGGCGGAAAAATCTGCCAGCCCCCGGCCTCGGACGGCGCGGGTGGAGCCAGGCCTGGCAGGTTTTGCTGGCCGCGCACCGTGACCTTTATTTCCAGCGGTTCGCCGACCTTGACGACATTGGTCGAAACCTGCGGCAAATCCATCGAATATTCTCCCACCGCGCCGTTGAATCCCGGCGGTTCGCCCGGCGGCAACGGCAGCACGTGCAACCGCACCGGCGCCGAATCCAGCAGCAGAAACTTCGGCGGTCCGCCGGGAATCGTCACCTGGCCGGTGATGATGATCGGCCCGCCGAACTGCATCCCCGCCGTGAATCCCTGCGCCGAAACCGTCAGCTCACCCGCGGCCATGGGCGTCAAGGTCGTTTCAAAAATGAACGCGCTGATCCGGCTGCCGCGCCATTCGGTGTTCTGAATGGATTGCCGGACGGCATTTTTGTCGGTCACAAATCCGTCGCCGTTCAGCTGCACCTGGCTGACGCCTTCCACTGACCGGGCGGACGTGGCGGGCAGCAGCACGCGCACGGATACGGGTTCACCGACATAAAGATTGGTCGCGGCCGGCTCCAGCATCAGCCGCCGCAGCGGTTCATGCGCGCCGGCTTCCCTCCGGACTGCCAACGTGGCCGACGGCACCACGATTGTCTTCCCGTAAACCTCCGCCACATATTCCGGCACGGTGAACTGCCCGGTTTCATTGACATGAACCTGATACAGAAAAGTCGTCAACGGCCGCAACACGCCGCCAGCCGGCTGCATCACCTGGCCGCTCACCGTGCGGCGCAACTGCAATCCCGCCGGCGAAGGAATCTCCTCCGGCAGATGAATCGAGGCTTCGGTGGCGTTGAAGCTCACCCGGTAAACCACGATTTCACCGGGCGTCGCCAGCGGCGGGTCAAAGACCGCCGAGGCATTGACGGGCAGCGAAACATCCGTGGCCGGCTGGGACAACATGAGCTGCATGAGCTCGTTGGGATTCGCCCGCGGCTGCGTTTGGGCGAAGCCGGACCGGACCGTCCCGGCGGCGACGGCCAGTAACAGCGCGGCGATGGCGCGTTGGCCTGGCATCACCATGTCCGGCCCTTTCGATCCCTGGGCTTCCCAGGTTCGCCCTGCCCCATCGGCAACAATCGTCCGTCGGATTGAATTCCCTCCAACAACCGCGCCGCGTCCTCCGGCGAAATGGACATCTCCATCTCCTTGCCGCCTTCGGACTCGCCTTCCTTCTGACCGCTCAATGACTCGGGCATGGGCTCCTCTCCGTCTTCACCGGCCGCGCCCGGCGGCATGTTCGGCGCGGGGATGCGCCCCTTCAACTGCTGCATCAGGTCGTTCAGCTTCGATTGTCTGCCGGCCATGGCCATCGCCATCTGCTGCATCTCCTTGAGACTGTCCACCAGCTTGGCAATGGCCTGCTCGGTGACTTCGACGTTGTGAATGGCGTTCGTGTCGGCGGGGTTCAACTCGGCCGCACTTCTGAAATCGCCCAAGGCCCGCCGCCATTTCGTCAGGGTCTTGCCGTGCGCTTCCATCGCCTTCTTAACGGCCTGAATGGCGGAGCGCAGCTCCTTCTTCGCCCCGCGTCCGTCGAGATAGGCCTCCACCATCTGCGTCACCTCATTGCTGGCCAGGGCGGTCTCGGCTTCGTGAATCGCGCTGGCCGTAAATGCACCGGCACGGCGCCCCTGCTCCGCCGCGGCCTTGGGCGACTGGGATTTTTTCAGTTCCTCGACACCCTGCATGAACCGGACATGGCCGAGATTGTAAAGCGCCAGCGGCTGCACCCGTTCATCCTGCCGGGCCAGCGCCGATTGAAACAACGTCTCAGCCTCACCCAGCTTGCCCGCCCGGAATTGCCGTGTGGCCGCATTGTAAAAATCCCGGGAGGTTTCCGGAACCGGTGGAGCGGGAAGCGAATTCGTCGAAGTCGCCGCGTCTGCCTGCGCCAACGCCAGCCACAGGACGCCAGCCGCCTTCGCGGTGAGGCGTCGCAGCGCGGGACTGAATTGTTTCTGTGACATCATGGTTCGGTCGGGAGAATTCGCCGCCGGGTACCGATCAGGGATTCTGCCACGATCAATAACAGCAGGCCAGCCACCGGCCAGTAATATCGGTCCACGCCGCGCGTCTGGGTGCGCGACGGATTCGCCGAGGCGTCCTGATTCTCCACCGCCAATCTCACCCGGGCCAGACCTTCGCCCAGCGGCCCCAGCGGATGATACTGGCCGCCGGCGGCGCGGGCGATGTCCTCCAGGGTCTTTTCATCCAACCGGCTCAACACCGCCTCGCCCTTGGCGTCGCGGACGACCTCCTCCTGTCCGGCCGGATTGAGAATGCGAATCTCGCTTCCCGTCGGCGAGCCCACGCCGACGGTGTAGATCACCACGCCATTCGTTGCCAGGGCTTCGGCAGCCTTCACGCCGTTGTTTTCCAAATCCTCTCCGTCGGTCACCAGCACCACCAGCTTGCGGCGGCTTTCCTTCGGCATCGCCTGCGCCGCCTCCTTCAAGGCCCGCCCGATGTCCGTGCCGGGCACCGGAATCGTCTTCTCATCCATCGCCTGCAACGACGTTTCAAACACGTCGTAGTCGAGCGTCAACGGGCATTGCAGAAACGAACCGCCGGCAAAGGCCACCAACCCGACGCGGCCGCGGCCATGACGGCGCACGAAATCGAGGATGGCAAACTTCGCGCGCTGCAGCCGGTTCGGCCGCGTGTCGGTGGACAGCATGCTGTTCGAGCAGTCGAGCACGAACACCATGTCTTCGCCCAGCCATTCGCCGGTGGATTTCAACTCGCCCCATTGCGGACGCGCCAGGGCAAGTCCGACACAGACGCACGCCAGCATCAGCAGAAGATTCTTGAAGGCCCGTCGCGCTGGACTGTGCGAGCGGGAAAGCTCCGCCACAAACCGCGGCGACGCCAGCTGACCGAGTTGCTCCTGCCGCCGTTTCGTGGCGTAACGAAACAACAGCAGCAGACAGACCGGCGCAATCACGGCCAACGCCAGCCAGTGCGGCGCTTCAAAATGTGGATGCGAGAAGTCCATCATGGCGCGCGACGATAACGGGTGTTCGACAAAAGCATCTCCAGCCCAAGAACGCCAAATGCCGCCAGCAGCGGCCACTGGAAGAGCGGCCGGTAGGTGGCAAACCGCCGCAGCTTCACCTCGGATTTTTCGAGACGGTCAATGTCGTCGTAAATGTTTTGCAGATCCTGGCGGTTGGTGGCGCGGTAAAATTTCGCCCGGGACATCTCGGCGATTTTGCCGAGCACGGCGTAGTTGGCGGGCTGCAGGAGCAGCGTGGAAGTGAGATTCCCGTTCGCGTCGGGCTTGAGCTTGCCGGTGGAAGGATCGAACGCCGGCAGGTAGCAAGGCTTCTCGATGCCGATGCCGATGGTGTAAATCTTCGCGCCGAGCGACGCCGCCAACTGCGCCGCAGGCACCGGATCAATCTCGCCTTTGTTGTTGTCGCCGTCGGTGAGCAGGATGATGACGCGGCTTTTGCTGTTGGGTGCGGCCTTCAGCCGCTTTGCCGCCACCGCCAATGCATCGCCAATCGCGGTGCCGAGGTCGCCGATGCTGCCGATGTGCAATCGCCGAAGATTCTCGGTCAGCCATTCGTGGTTGAGCGTCAGCGGGCTGGCCAGATACGGCACGCCCGAGAACGCGACGAGGCCCATGCGGTCATGCGGGCGTTTGCCGATGAAATCGCCCAGCACTTCCGACGCGATGTCGTAACGCGTCGTCCGCTCGCCGGGCGGCGCCATGTCCACCGCCATCATGGACCACGACAAATCCAACACGAGCATGATGTCAATGCCGGGCGTCTCGGTCTCCACGTGATTGTTTGCCAGGCGGGGGCCAGCCAGCGCGGCAATGATCATTGCCACCGCCAACAGTCGCAGAAAGACGAGAAACCGTCCCGCCGCCGCCCGCGCCCGTGCTCCCGCCGCCCGCGCGAGGTCGGCGCTGGGAAAGGTCAGCGCGGAAAACCTGCCGGGCTTGCCCAGCAGCAAAGCATACACCGGCAGCAGCGCCAGCAGCGCGAGCACCCATGGATATTGAAATTCAAACGTCTCGTTCATGGGCGCGGATTCGAGGACACCCGCCGGGCCTCAGCCTGGTCAATCATGGCCAGCGCCCGTTCGGCCGCATCGAGGCGGGCCGGGGATTTCGCCGGGGAAAACTTCTGCTCGTCGCAGCGTTGGAGAAACTCGGTCACCGCCGATGCGAGTCCGCCCGCAAAGCGTTCGTCGGCGGACAACAACCGGCAGAACTCGGCCGTGGTGGATTCGCCCGCCGGCAGTTGGAAGGCGGCGATGAAATACCGCCGGAGCACTTGTGAAATCTGGCTGAGTGTGGAACCGTCCTCGGGCTTTTGGCGCAAGGCCATCAAAGCCTCACGAGCCTGCACTTCGGGTGGGATGACGACCGCAGCTTTTCCTCCTCAGCCGCCAGCCGATCAGGAAATCCCCCATCAGCAACACCCCGATGCCTCCGCCTCAAACCGCGGCATGCTGCTCCCAGAACGTCGGTGGCAATTCCTCATACGGCGGCGCCAACTCAGGAAGATTGTTCGATTGCGCGAGCATCCGGACTTGCCCCAACACAAGCAACCACAGCATCCAAGCGCCTGACCACTTCACCGGCATCATCCACGCCTCCGTCCGCGGCGAATCTCGAAGAACCGCTGTAGCGTGTGGGCAAACGGCTCGTTGGTGCTGAGCCGCAACGTGTCCACCGCCGTGCGATTCAAGGCCTGGTCCAAATCTTCGAGCCGTTGCTCGTTCACCGCCGCAAACTTTTCGCGCACCCCACGACGACCGGAATCCAGTTCCAGCATTTCGCCGGTCTCGGCATCTTCAACCGTCACCAACCCGGCGTCCGGCAGTTCGCTCTCGCGCGGATCATGCAGATGCAGACAGACGACATCGTGGCGGGTATTGGTTATGCCCAACTCGGCGATGACATCGCGGGATTGGAGCGCGGCTGGGTGCAAAGCATCAGCCGCAGCACGCTCGGAATTTTCCACCGCCATCGCATCCCCCACCCGCTGCGGCTGGGTCTGCGACCACAGCCGCGCTCCATTGTCCGTGCTATGCAAAAAATCCGTCAGCAGGAAAACAATCGCGCGACGATGCAACACGTGGTTCAGAAAACCAAGCGCCCCGGAAAGGTCCGTGCCGCGTTTCTTCGGCTGATGCGTGAGCATTTCGCGGACGATGCGCAAAATGTGCCGACGTCCCTTGCGCGGCGGGATGAACAATTCCACGTCCTCCGAGAACAGCAGCAACGCAACTTTGTCGCCATTCTTCGCGGCGGAGAACGCGAGCGTGGCGGCGATCTCAGCGGCGAACTCGCGCTTGGTGCGATTGGCCGAGCCGAAACTAGATGACGCGGACACGTCCACAGCGAGGACGGCGGTGAGTTCGCGTTCCTCGCGGAAGCGTTTCACGAACGGCCGGCCCATGCGATGCGTGACGTTCCAGTCGATGTCGCGCACGTCGTCGCCGGGGATGTATTCGCGCAACTCCTCGAAGTCCATGCCGCGCCCCTTGAACTGGCTCAGATATGCGCCGACCATCGTGTCGTTGACGAGGCGGTTGGTGCGCACCTCCACGCGGCGGACGGATTCGAGCAGTTCGGTGAGGGTCATGGAAATTTTCAAATGCCAATTGCCGATTGCCAATTTACAACGGTCATGCGCACGGGAATTAAATTAAAAATTGGCAATTGCAAATCGGAAATGGTTTATGGCACTGGCACCGCGTTGAACACCTTCTTGATGATCGCGTCCGTCGTCACAGCCTGCGCCTCGGCTTCGTAGGTCAGGATGATACGGTGGCGCAACACGTCGGGGCCGATGCTTTTCACGTCCTCGGGAATCACGTAGTCGCGGCCTTGCAGCAGTGCCCACGCCTTGGCGGCGAGCGTCAAGAAAATCGTCGCGCGCGGCGAAGCGCCGAACTGGATGAAATGTTTCACGTCCAGCTTGAAGTCCTGCGGCTTGCGCGTGGCGAACACGATTTTCACGATGTAATCGCGCACTTTATCGTCGACGTGGATCTGATCCACGAGCTTGCGCGTCGCCAGAATTTCGTCGAGCGACACGACGGGTTTCACCGGCTGTTCCGGACTGGTGAATGCCATGCGGTCGAGAATCTTCCGTTCTTCCGCTTCGTTCGGATAATCCAAGATCACCTTGAACATGAAGCGATCCACCTGCGCCTCGGGCAGCGGATACGTGCCTTCCTGATCAATCGGATTTTCCGTGGCGAGCACGAGGAACGGCGACGGCAGCTTCATCGTTTCGCCGCCGAGTGTGACTTGCCGTTCCTGCATGGCTTCGAGCAACGCGGCCTGCACCTTCGCCGGTGCGCGGTTGATTTCGTCGGCCAGAACAAAGTTCGCAAACACCGGCCCGCGCGTGGCGTGGTATTTGGAATCCTGCGGATTGTAGATCAGCGTGCCGACGATATCGGCGGGCAGCAGATCGGGCGTGAACTGGATGCGATTGAACTTCGCCTGCACCGCCGTCGCGAGCGTGCGCACGGAAAGTGTTTTGGCGAGACCGGGAACGCCTTCGAGCAACACGTGGCCGTTGGCGAGCAGGCCGACGAGGAGGCGGTCAACGAGCTGTTCCTGGCCGACGATGACGTGGGAGATTTCCTCGCGCAGTTTCTTAATCCAGGCCGCTGATTGTGCGACCTGGTCTTTCAACGGTGAATTCATGCGGGGCAAAATCTAGGGCGTGGCCTGCGTGAACTCAAGTTGTCGTTGTGATCGCGGCTTGATTGTTGACCGGTGCCGACCAGAATGCCCGGATGAAATCCTCGGTATGGCTGGGATGCCTGACTGCGGTGCTGGTCGTAATCAACGGCCCGGCACAAACCAACGCGCCCGTTTCCCCTGAAGAAATGCAGGCGATTTATGACGAGGTCAAAACGCCGTTCAAGTATGGCATCGTGATTGATCCGCCGGCCGGAACCAAGGTCGATTGCCCGAATGTGTTCCGGCACGGAAAGAGATGGTTTATGGTTTACGTGCTGTTTGAAAAGGATCCCCAAGGCTACACCACGCAACTGGCCGAAAGCGCTGACCTGCTGCATTGGAAACCGTTGGGCACAATCCTGCCGCGCGGCGCGTCAAACACCTGGGATCAGGCGAATGCCGGCGGAGGCATCGCCCTGTTCGACACGAAATGGAACGGCAGCAACGGACTGGATAGCTACCGGGGCCGCTATTGGATGTCATACATCGGCGGGCCGAATCCTGGCTATGAAAAGCTGCCTTTGTCCATCGGCATGGCTTCAACGCGCAATCCCGCCAAACCCGTGGCGTGGACCAAATTGCCCGAACCCATCTTGCGTCACAATGATCCGGATGCGCGCGCGTTTGAGAGCGACGTGCTCTACAAGAGCTTTATTTTTCGGGACACCCATAAAACCCTCGGCGCGCCGTTTGTGATGTTCTACAACGCGCGTCCACCGAAAGGCGACGAGAACATCGGCCTGGCGGTGTCGAAGGATTTGAAAACCTGGAAACGGCTGGGCAGCGAGCCGGTGATTGCGAACCCGCGCAAGCCGGAGGCTAAGTTTGGAACCATCAGCGGCGATCCCCAGATTGTCCGGATGAACAACCTGTGGGTGATGTTTTACTTCGGCGCGTTCTGGAAGTCCGGGGCGTTCGACACGTTTGCAGCGTCACGCGATCTGGTGCATTGGACGAAGTGGTCGGGCGAAGATTTGATCAAGGCTTCGGAAGCCTACGACACGCCGTTCGCACACAAGCCTTGGGTGTTGAAGCACGACGGGGTGGTTTACCATTTTTATTGCGCGGTGGGCGGCAAGGCGCAGCACCGGTCCATTGCGCTGGCCACCTCGAAGGATCTGGGCAGATCGAAAGTTAGCTTTGTGGAACCGCCCAAGCCCAGTTCGGGGAAGTAAACGAACGGACCTCAGAGCAGGTGGTTCTCGAGCATCTCGGACTGTTTGGCGAGCAGCTGATTCTTCTCCTCGATCAACCGGCTGCGTTCCTCGATGAGCTTGGTCTGCTGCAGCATGAGCCGGCGCTGTTCTTCGATGAAGTCCTTTTGCCGGGCGATCAGCTCTGAAGCGGCGCTTTTTTGGGCGTCGGCAATCGCATTGATGGCCGCGGGAATGACCGAGGACGTGTCCACCGGCTCCTCGACAACCTCCTCCGCCTGGCGAAGCGGCATGCCGCTGTAGGCGCGGGTGGAAACCTGCATCATCATGTCAGAATAGTATTTCTGGTAGTCGAACGCGCGGCGACGGTCGGAGTCCTTGGGACTCTTACGCTGAAGTTTCCGGGGCTTGGCCATCATGCTGTCGC
>JAXMHO010000025.1:0-35592 GCA_046346715.1 Verrucomicrobiota bacterium | reverse complement strand
GATCAGCAGCACGATGATCACCCAGTAAAACACGAATGACCACCGGGCGAGCGTGTGGTAATCCACCAGGCACAGCAGCGCCGCGGAGCCCAGTCCGACGCCATACCAGACCACCTGACGAAACCAGACCTGATTGTAAAGCAGGGCGGAGTCGCTGTCGCGCGTCGCACTGAACACGAACGCCGCGCCGAGCAGCATCAGGCCGATGATGCCGGCGATCTGCAGCCGGTCCACCCGGCCCTGACGATCGGTGAGCGTGGTGTCGAACATGTCAGTTGTTGCGGGCCAGCGGCCCGGCTCTCAAGGCGTTCACGCGTTCGCTCTCCAGAATCGCCTCGTAAATTTTCTTCGCGATCGGCGCGCAGGTGCCGCCGCCGGACGCGCCGTCCTCCACCGCCACGACGACGGCGTATTTCGGTTTTTCATAGGGAGCGAAGGAGATGAACCACGTTGTGTTGCGCGTCTGTCCGTTTTCCTTGCGCTCAGCGGTTCCCGTCTTGCCGCAAATCTTCAGGCCGGGCACCCGTGCCGGACGCCCGGTGCCTTCCACGGCGTCCTCGGTTTCCGCCAGCATGTCATCGTGGAGAATGCGCATGTATTTCGGATTTACTCCGAGGGTGTCGCGGACTTGATGCTTGGGAAAAATGGTCGGGCTGTCATCAGCGCCCGCGTCCTGGGAGGCGATGCGGTCCACCAGCCGCGGGTAAAGCACCTCGCCGCCGTTGGCGAGCGCGCTGGTCATGACGGCGAGTTGGAGCGGAGTCACGTCCATTTCGCCCTGACCGATGCAGATATTGGCGGAATTGCCGGCGGTCCACTTGCGGACTTTCTCGACGGTGGGGAAATGTCCCGCGGCCTCCTGGGCCAGCCGCAGTCCGATCTTCTCACCCAGATGCAGCCGGTCGCCCAACTCCGCCACGCGTTCCAACACGCCGCGCCGCAGACCGTGCTCGATGAAATAGGCGTTGCTGGAGCGCACCAGCGCGCGCCGGAGGTTGTAGTCGCCGGGAACGGCTGTGTCACCAAAGGGCTGTTTGCCGACGTAGATAATGCCCTTGGCCGGATTTGCCGGATTGGGGTTCACGCGATAAATCTCCTCGGGGTTCAATCCCTTCTCCAGCGCCGCCAGCGCAACGATGGTCTTGAAAGTGGAGCCGGCCTGATACTGCATCTGCGTGGCGCGGTTGATCTGCGGACGCAGATGCGGATCGGTCAGTCGCGCGTTATCCTCAGCCGAAAGTTTCGGGATGAACACATTCGGATCGAACGCCGGCGCGGAGGCCAGGGCGAGCACGTCGCCGGAATTGACATCCATGACGACGGCGGCTCCGCGCGTTTCGCGGCCGGGCAGCAGCAGCGCGGCCTCGGCGGCCTGCTGGATGGCGACGTCGATGGTCAGCACCACGTTGCTGCCGGGTTCCATGGGCGATTCGATGTTTTCGCTCTGACGAAAGCCGAGATTGTTCACGAGCACGGATTTCTGGCCCGCCCGGCCATGCAGCTGCGAGTCGTAACCGCCTTCGATGCCGATGACGCCGCGATAGTCCGGCAGGCGATAATCGAAGAAGGCTTCCTCCCCTTCCATCGAGCTTTCATCCTTGCGCAGATGTCCCAGCAGATGTGCGGCGGCGGTGGCGTTCGGGTAAAAGCGCAGCGACTGAACTTCCAAATCAACGCCTTGGAGATTCGCGGACTGCTCGGCGAACCGGGCGACTTCCGCGTCATCCAGATCCTTCGCAATCGGGAAGGGCAGGGCGAGGCTCTTCTCGTAATGCCGGCGAAACTCAGTGGCGTTGAAGGTGCGCGGCTGCTGCAGCTGGCGGCTGACCTGGTCCACGCGGCGGCGGGCGACGCGTTCGCGGGCCTGCCAGGTCAGGGCGCTGATCTGATCGCGCGTCAGCCGCACCGCCTGGGTCTGGACGTTGCTGGCGCCCAACCAGCGCTTCCAGAACACGACACTGTTGGTGACAATTTTACGCGGACGCGCCTCGGCATAGGCCTGCTGGACTTCGGTCCGCAGGTCCTCGAGATAGAGGCTGACGTTGTACACCGGACGGTTTTCGGCGAGGATGCTGCCGTGGCGGTCGAGAATTTTTCCGCGCATGGCCGGGATGCGCACGGTGCGGAAGGACTGGGTTTCCAGGTTGGCCTGATAATCGCGCGACGAAACGATCTGCACCCACCACAGGCCGGCGAGCAGCACGAGGATTCCGGCCAGCACGACGCCGGTGACCAGCCGCAGCTGCGGGTCTTCGCGTTTGAGCTGGTCGAAAACGATCATGCTATTTTCTGCCGCGACGAATCTCGCGGTCATGACGGAAGCTGGATTCAGTGGCCCGGCGGTAGCTGAGGCTGTATTCGAACCAGTCCAGCAGCCGGAACAGGACCGGCGTGGCAACCATGCCGGCGACAGAAATCACCAGCCATTGCCAGAGCGAGCCCCAGCCCAGCAGCGGCGTATGGCCCGAGGTCAGCAGCAGCAGCAACGTCATCAACGGCACGGCCGCGCTGGCCAGAAAGCCCAGCACGAGCTGCGCATAAGCCTGGTCGCGCAGGATGAGCTCGCTCTGCCAGCAGATGATGAAGCCCGCGATGAACAACGGCAGGACGCTGATGCCCAGGGGATTTTGCGAAAGCGAATCAAAGCACAGTCCGCCAAGAGCGGCCACGCCGATCATGGTCGTCATCCCCTGGCGCAGGCTGGCGCAGACGATCAGTGCGGGAAGCAAATTGATTTGTGCGCCGAGCAGATGATGCAGCCCATGGAACGCCGACTGTGCAAACACCGCCAGGAAAGTCGCCGCCAGAATCAGGATGGAATCGAGGGGGTTCATGGCATCAACACCCAGACATCCTCCAGAGCGCTCAGGTTCGCCGCGAGCTTGATGCGCGCCTCGGTGTAGAGGCCGTATTCCACCGGCCGGGAATCCACGATGCGGCCGATCGGAATGCCCTTGGGAAAGACGCCGCCGAGTCCGCTGGTGACCACGGTCTGGCCGGCCTTGAGGTTCGCCTCTTTCGGCAGATAATTCATCGTGACCAGTGAACCGTCGAACGGTCCGGCCTGCCCAACCACGCCCATGTCCCGCGTTTCATCCACTACCGCGGCGACCCGGCAATCGGTGTCGCCGACCAGCAAAACCTGGGAGCGGTCATAGCCCACCGTGGAAATGCGTCCGACCAAACCCGTCGTGGTGAGCACCGTCAGATTGGTCTTCATGCCGTCCCGCGAGCCGAGGTCGATCTGGATGGTGCGCCACCAGCTGGCGGGGTCGCGGGCGATGACATTGGCGGGCTTGAAGGTCCAGCCGCGCTGCAGCTGGCGCCAGTTGAGCTGTTCGTGGAGCCGGGCGTTTTCGCGCAGCAGCTCCGCGTTCTGGAGGCTTTGGGTGCGCAGCTTGTCGTTCTCCTCGCGAAGCACCTGGTTTTGCCGGGCCAGTTCGCCGCGGCTGGTGAGCAGGGTGCCGGCCTTCTCCGTGGCGTGCTGCGCGGTGCCGGCCAGGCCGAAGAGGGGCAGGAACAATCCGCTGATGGCGAGTTTCAGGCGGGCGGTGGTCCGGGCGGGCAGCAGCGCGATCGTCAGCATCAGCATGACGACCAGACCCACGGCAATGTATTGCGGACGTTTAAACATCTGTTTCCGCCGCGGGTTCAGGCCCGGGGCGACAGATGAGGGTGAAGGCGCGGAGGATTATTTCGCGTTGGAAGTGACTCGCTTGAGAAATTGGAGTTCTTGCAAAACCCGGCCGGTGCCTTCGGCCACGGCGCTCAGGGGGTCGTCGGCGATGTGGACCGGCAGGCCGGTTTCCTCGGCGACGAGCCGGTCAATGTTGCGCAACAGGGCGCCACCGCCGGCCATGACGATGCCGCGGTCCACCAGGTCGGAGGACAGTTCAGGCGGACACCGTTCGAGAGTAATGCGAATGGATTCCAGAATCTGGGAGAGAGGCTCTTGCAAGGCCTCGCGAATTTCTTCAGAGCGAATGGTCAGGGTCTTCGGGAGCCCTGCGCTCAGATCGCGGCCTTTTACTTCCATGGTCAATTCCTGCTCCAGCGGAAAGGCAGAGCCGAGTCGAATCTTGATTTCTTCCGCGGTGCGTTCACCGATCATCAGGTTGTAGGCGCGCTTCATGTGCGCAACGATCGTCTCGTCAAATTCGTCCCCGCCCACCCGCAGGCTGCGGCTGAAGACGATACCGGCCAGGGAGATGATTGCGATTTCGCAGGTCCCGCCGCCGATGTCCACGATCATGTTGCCCGCCGGTTCATGGACCGGCAGACCGACGCCGATGGCCGAGGCCATGGGCTGCTCGATGAGATAGACTTCGCGCGCACCGGCATGGGTGGCGGAGTCTTTCACGGCCCGTTTTTCCACTTCGGTGATGCCCGAAGGCACCGCGACGACGACGCGCGGTGCGATGAGTTTGCGGTGATGAACCTTCTGAATGAAGTGGCGGAGCATCGCTTCGGTGATTTCAAAATCAGCGATGACACCGTCTTTCATCGGGCGGATGGCCACGATGTTTCCCGGCGTGCGGCCAAGCATCCGCTTGGCTTCGTCGCCGACGGCGAGGACGTTGGTGGTGCCGGCTTGAATGGCCACCACGGACGGCTCGCGCAGCACAATGCCCCGGTCACGGACGTACACGAGGGAATTGGCGGTCCCGAGGTCTATCCCAATATCATTGGAAAACAGGCTTTTTACTTGCGCAAACATGAATTTTGCCTAACGGCGCACAGTAAATCGGCATGCGAAAGGCAGGTCAAGTAATGTTTTCCTCCTGAGCCAGCGTGTTTTGCGCTTGACCCTCCTCAAAGCCGCGGAAAACATTCGCTTGCCTGAGAAATTAGCGATCCCAAACCACATTATGAAAAAAAATCTGCTCTGCCTCTCTTTGTTTGGCGCCCTCGCCCTCGTTGTGGGCTGCCGCACCACGGAATCCTCCTCCTCCGGATCTTCAACCGCCGCCGCCGAACCGGCCAAGGCCAAGAAGGAGGAAGCCAAGCCCTCCGTTCCCGTTCCCGCGGACAGCCCCTTCGCCAAAATCAAACCCGGCATGGGCATGAACGAGGTTTATGCGCTCATCGGCCAGCCGACCGACACCAGCAGCCACATCACCGGCAAATCCTTCATCCCTTACTACTACGGCGGCGACACCCACCGCATGGAAGCCATCTACAAAGGCCAGGGCCGCATTGTCTTCTCCCCGCGCCATGCCTTCACCGGCGACATGGAAGTAGTTGAAATCAATTACAATCCCAACGAACGCGGCTTCAAATAATTTCTCCAGTTGATACCGGCCGCAGGCAAATATTGCCGGCGGCTTTTTTGCTTTTGGGGATGCTTCCGTCCTCGAATAAAAAAAGCGCGGCTCGAAACTCCCGGTAACGAGCCGCGCCAAACGCACACCTTCGTGCAGGAGAAAGGAGAACCTGCACGCCGGTCAAGATAGCCAAATCCGCCCCCGGCACAATTGGTACTAACACCGATTCCCGTCCCGGGGTTCCCCCGGACCTATTCGCACTGCGCCTTGTGCCGCAGCGCGTGATCCACCAGCACCAGTGCGGTCATCGCCTCGACCATCGGCACGGCGCGGGGCAGCACGCACGGATCATGACGCCCGCGGCCTTTCAAGGTCGTGTTCTTGAAATCCGTGTCCACCGTGTCCTGCTCGTGCATCACCGTGGCCACCGGCTTGAACGGCACCCGGAAATAAATCGTCTCGCCGTTCGAGATGCCGCCTTGAATGCCGCCGGAGCGGTTCGTCACCGTGAACACCTTGCCGGCCTTCGCGCGAAACGCGTCGTTATGCTCCAGGCCGGTGAGTCGAATGCCGTCAAAGCCCGAGCCGATGTCGAAGCCTTTCGAGGCCGGCAGGCTTAGCATCGCCTTCGCGAGGTCCGCCTCCAGCCGGTCGAACACCGGTTCGCCCCAGCCCGCGGGCACACCCCGCGCCACGCCGGTCACAATGCCGCCCACGGTGTTTCCCTCGCCGCGCATCTTCTCGATGAGACGGATCATCCGCGCCGCCACCTTCGCGTCGGGACAGCGCACGATGTTCGATTCCACCTGCGAAAATTTCACCGTCTCTGGATTTATCTCCGCGGCAATCTTCTGCACCTGGTTCACGTAGGCGAGAACCTCCACGCCGAACCGCTCCCGCAAAATCTTCTTCGCAATCGCGCCCGCCGCGACGCGTCCGATGGTTTCCCGCGCGCTCGTGCGGCCGCCGCCGGGCCAGGCGCGGATGCCATACTTCGCCTGATATGTGTAGTCCGCGTGCGACGGCCGGAACTTCGACGCCATCTCGTTGTAGGCTTCGGAACGCTGGTCCTCGTTCTTCACCCACATGGAAATGGGCGTGCCGAGCGTCCGGCCCTCGAACGTGCCGGAGAGAATCTTCACCGTGTCCGACTCCTTGCGCGGCGTGACGATCTTCGACTGGCCGGGCCGGCGACGGTCAAGGTCCGGCTGGATGTCGGCCTCGGAAAGTTTCAGGCGCGGCGGACAACCATCCACCACCACGCCCACGCCGCCGCCGTGGGATTCGCCCCAGGTCGTGATGCGGAAAAGCTGGCCAAAAGTGTTACCCATGCCCGCAGTATGGGAAAACAACGCGCAAAATCAAAGGCGGAAGAAAACTTGGGCGCTTGGGATTCAAACAGGGTTTAGGGAAGAAGATCCCTGCCGAGGTTTGAAGCCTATCTCCGTGTTAGGCTGTGATGTGCAAACTTGCATGTGCAAAAAATCTAACAAAGGCATCAAAAAACACGAGTAAAAGAACGACGGCTGCGGCGCCGCAGAGTAATAGTCCCGCTGCTAGCCATCGGATGTAGGTCTTCTTGCTTCGTATCAACAGAACGCCCACGACGAGACAACCCACAACGAAATAGCCGGAGAACACTAGCGGTGGAATCGCTCCGCCATGTGCAAGAATGGGAACGAGATTCATGCAGCCTAACAGTGATTAGACGGCGTCCTTTGCAGCCGATCTAGTTTCATGGCGCGACTCTATTCTCGCTGGAATCCATTGTCGAAAACAATCTTGGCCCGGAAAACTGCAGGCACACTCGGCCGGCAAAGTCGGCGGAGTGCGTCGTCCCGCCATCTATCTCTGTAGGAGCCGACGTAAGGAGGCTCTGACTGAAAACTCCTGATGAGTCTCGTCACCTCGACTCCTACTTTGGTCGGAGTGCGCCCGTCCTCGGGCCCAGCGAGGTCATCCGTTCGAGCGCGACAGGAGTTGGCGGACGGGTCTCTGAGGAATGTTGCTGTGGCCGAGTCGGCCACACTCCGGTGCCTGGCGAACCTTTCTCAATCCCCCAGCGGCCGCGGGCCGGCGTTGCCGGGACTGGCGGGCATGTCGAAGGTTGCGACGGCATCGGGACGCGCGGGATCGAAGTCCTTGAAGTCGTCAGCCACGGCCTTGGCGAGGGGCAGCGAACTTTTCTTGAGCGCGGCGGCGATGCACTTCGCGAGTTCGTAGCTGCCGAAGTTGTTGTGATGCGTGCCGTCCTGAAACGCTTTGTCGAGGTCGCGGCCCAGCGCGTTGTAAAGCGTGCGGCTGAGCGCGTGCAGATCAATCAGCGCGACATTCTCCTGCCGGGCGACCGCGCGGACGGTGGCGGGATATTGGCCGAGCGTGTCGTGATCAACGCCGCCCTTGCGTTCCATGGACGTGACGAGCACGGGAATGCCGCCCTTGGCTTTCGCGCCGGCGATATATTTCTTGAGGCTGGCCTCGTAGTTGGCGAGCGAGTTGGTGTCGCGTTCCTTCATGTCGTTGTGACCGAATTGAATCAATAGGTAGTCGCCGGGCTTCATCGTGCTCAGCACCTTGTCGAGGCGGCGGGCGTTGAACGAACTGCGCAAGGTTTCCCCGGACTCCGCGTGATTGGCCACGACGACGCGGTCCGAAAGAAAGCGGGGCAGCATCTGGCCCCAACTGTTCCAGGGTTCGCGCGGCTGATCGCAGACGGTGGAATCGCCGAGCAGATAAACGGTGGGCAGCTCGTCGGCGGATTGAATCTCCAACGAGGCGAGGGCGGGGTGGGAGCCGTTGAATTCGAGGGTGAGCTTTTCGTCCCAGTTCCAAATCTCGGAGGTGCGTTCGCGGTCTTTGAGGCGTACCGGACCACCACCGGGAATTTCGGGCCGACGCACATTGACGGTGAAACGCCGCATCGCGGTCTTGCCCGGCGCAACCGCGACATGCTCCAGCATCAGGCGGCGAAGTTCGCTTTTGACCGTGTTGGTCGAGCCGTTCGAGCCGCCCGCAAAGGTGGCGGTCACGCGGTAATTGCCTTCCGGCAGCGCGACGGAGAAGTAAAAGGGCTGGGGGCTATCGATGTGGCTGGGGTGCGCTAGCAGGTTGGTGGCGCCGGGTTCGAAGCCAAAGCCGGTCGCGGTGTTGTAAAGATTGGTGGGGCTAACAGTCTGATGCCCGGCGGCGGCTTTGCCGGAGCCGAAGGAGAAGTTCCAACGATTGGTCGCGGCGCAGCCGTTCAGGGTGGCGGCCAGGAAAAGCACGGCGACGGCGGCGAAGGTTTTGGTTTGCATGGCGGGATGATTCCACGGCGCCGCCGGGAAGACAAGGGCAGGGCGGGTAGCCAAAAGTGTTGACTCTGGCGAAGGAGACGGTAATTTCTGTATCAACAGAAATTGAGGAAATTATGAAGAAACTGTCGCCGGTTCAGCAGAAGTTTGTCCTGCATTGGGGCGAGATGGGAACGCGCTGGGGCATCAACCGCACGGTGGCGCAGATTCACGCGCTGCTGTTCATCTCCGCCGAGCCGTTGAACGCGGACGACCTGGTGGCGACGCTGGGCGTGGCGCGGTCGAATGTCAGCAACAGCCTGAAGGAGCTCCAGGGCTGGGGCATCGTGCGGCTGACGCATGTGCTCGGCGACAAGCGGGATCATTTCGAGAGCCTGAAGGATGTCTGGGAGATGTTCCGCGTGGTGCTGGACGAACGGAAGAAGCGCGAGATCGATCCGACGCTGCGGATGCTCGGCGAGTGCATCGAGCAGGCCCACAAGGACAAGTCCACGGACGAATACACGGAGCAGAAGCTTCGGGAACTGCAGGAGTTTTTCGTGGTCACCACCAGCTGGTATGGCCAGGTCCGCGCATGGCCGACGGCGGCGGTGGTTCGGTTTGTGAAACTGGGTGACAAGGTTCTCAAGCTGCTGGGCCTTGGCGGCTGATTTCCAGGAGGTGCGTTATGAACACGAAAGAGAATGCCCACCCGGCTCTGGTGGCGCCGATGACGGCTTGCCGTCCTTGGCGGGGGTGGCGTCCGCTTCGCCGCGGCGTCTGGCAACGGCGGAACCGGGACGAGGCAAAAAATCCGCCGGGACACCGGCACACGGCATTTTTGGAACTGCCTTAGAAAGGACGATGACATGAGCAAACTGATTCTCGCGGGCGGCTCGGGGTTTTTGGGCGGAGCGTTGGCGAAACATTTTCGCGCGCTCGGCTGGGAGGTGGTGGTGTTGACTCGTTCCCCGAAGGCGCGGACGGATGGCATTCGCGAAGCGGCGTGGGACGCCCGGACGCCCGGCGACTGGTGCCGCGAACTCGAAGGCGCGGACGTGGTGATCAACCTGACCGGTCGTTCGGTGGACTGCCGTTACACCGAAAGGAACCGCCGGGACATCATCAACTCCCGCGTCGAATCCACCCGCGTGATTGGCGAGGCCATTTCCCGGAGTCAGTCACCGGCCAAGGTTTGGCTCAACGCCAGTTCGGCGAGCCTTTACCGGCACACCTTTGAAACCCCGATGGATGAGAACGGCGCGGAAGGCGCGGCGCCGGAGGTGCACGATGAATTTTCGCTGGAGGTCATCCGGCAATGGGAGGCGGCGCTGAACTCGGCCCAGACGCCGCGGACGCGCCGGGTGGCGCTGCGCACAACGATGATTCTCGGGAACGCCCGCAACAGTGTGTTTCCAGTGCTGAGCCGGTTGGCGCGGCTGGGCTTGGGCGGACGCATGGGCAGCGGCCGCCAGTATGTGTCGTGGATGCACGAGCGGGATTTTTGCCGGGCGGTGGAGTGGATTGTGGTGCACGAGGAAATTGCGGGACCGGTGAACCTGAGCGCGCCCGAGCCCTTGCCGAACGCGGAGATGATGCGCCTGTTTCGCGAGGCGTGTGGGGCGCCGTTCGGCCTGCCGGCGGCGGAATGGATGCTGGAGGTCGGCGCGTTTTTCATGCGGACGGAAACCGAGCTGATTCTCAAAAGTCGGCGGGTGATTCCCGGCAAGCTGCTGGCGTCGGGCTTCCGGTTTGAATTTCCTGGGATGAAAGCGGCCCTGCAAAACCTTCGGGACGTGGCTTCCAAGGCGCATTCTGAGGCTTAAGCGCTGGAAGGAGAAGCCGATACAACTATGGGTGGCAATCGCGCCGGCGCGCGCGGGAAGCCACCTTATGTGACCGCTGAACGAATAGCTTACGACCGATATTTGATCTGCTCGCACCCCGCCAAAAAGTGGGTTCGCGACCGGATTGTTGAATTGCTGAATTCCGAGTCGGTGGTTCCCTCCTTCTCCAACGTCGCCATCAAGCTCAACACCATGGTGCGGGACGAGCATTTGACGATCGAGGAACTGGGGCAAGTCATTGCGCTGGATCCGGGACTGGCGTCCCGTTGCGTGCGCGTGGCGGGGAGTGTCGCGTATCGCGGCCGGAACATCAGCACCATCAACGAAGCCCTTCTGCTCATCGGGATGACGGAGGTGCGGCGCATCGCCATGACGGTCGGAGTGATGGACACCCTTTCGCATCTCTGCATCAAGATTGACTGGAAGCGCTTTTGGCTGCACAGCGTGATGGTGGCGCGGCTGACCGAAAAAATCGCCGGCGCCTTCCGCGACGTCACCGGCATGGAATACCTTGCGGGTTTGTTGCACGATGTCGGCAAGCTGATCCTCGAACATTATTTTCCCCGGGAATTTGAAACGGTTCTGCTGCGGTCCATGGAGCGCAAGTGCGGCCATGCCGAGGCCGAGATGGATCTGCTCGGCCTCGACCACACCCAGATCGGCGCGGCCATGTGCGAATGTCTCAAGACGCACCCGCACATTTTGCAGGCCGTCCGGTTTCACCATGACGCGCTGCATCCGGCGCACACGGGCAATCCCGACGGCGACGGCGGTTTTCTCGCGGCCTGCATCAGCGTGGCGGACGTGCTGACGAATCTTGGCGACATCAACATCGGCGGTGAAAAACTCCTGCTGCATCCCTTTGCCGAACTGCCGGAGTGGAAATATCTCAACCAGTGGTTCAACTGCCGCGGATTGGAACTCGACCTGCGCAAGGAGATCGAAGCCGCCGAGGCCGAAGTTCAACTGCTCGCGGAAGGGTGGATTCTCCGGCGCTTGGAAAATCCTTCCCGGATTGCTAAACCTTCCTTCGTGGACAACCAACCAATCGTCTGGATCACCGGTGCCGCCGGGCTCATCGGCAATTACTTTGTTCAAACCGCTCCGCAGTTCGCCCCGTCATGGCGAGTAATCGGATTGACCCGTGCCGAATTGGATCTCCTCGACTTTGCAGCGGTGCGCCGCCGCTTCCACTCGGATGCCCCGCAGTTGGTGATCCACTGCGCCGCGCTGAGCCAGTCGCCGGCCTGTCAAAAGAACCCTGACCTCGCCCGCCGCTTGAACGTGGACGTCACCAGGGAACTGGCGCAGATCGCAGCGGCCATTCCCTTCATCTTCCTTTCCACGGATCTCGTGTTCGACGGCCAGCGCGGCAATTACGACGAGACTGCGCCGGTGAATCCGCTCAGTGTTTACGCCGAGACCAAGGTGGCGGCGGAAAAATTCGTGCTGGCGAATCCCCGCCACACCGTGGTCCGCACTTCACTCAACGGCGGAACCTCACCCACCGGCGACCGCGGCTTCAACGAACAACTTCGGCGTGCCTTTGCCGAAGGGCAGACGCTGAACCTGTTCACGGACGAATTTCGCAATCCCATACCCGCCGCCGTGACTGCGCGGGCCATTTGGGAACTGGCGGCCAAAAAGTCCACCGGTTTGTTTCACCTCGCCGGCGCGGAGAAGCTTTCCCGCTGGGACATGGGCGGACTGATCGCCGCGCGCTGGCCGCAGTTGAAGCCGAAGCTGGTGGCGACTTCCTTGAGAACCTACCAGGGCGCGCCACGTTCGCCGGACACGTCATTGAACTGCGGCAAAGTCCAGCGGCTGCTTTCCTTTCCGCTGCCCGGGCTCCGCGGCTGGCTGGCAAAGCATCCCGGCGAAGCTTTCTGAACCGCACCAGCCGAAGTCCCTTCTCGCCAGCGTGCGACGGCTTGGTTAAGTTAAACGCGATGACTAAATCGTTTCCCAAGCCGGACGTGATCCTGACGCATGAAAGCGACCTGGACGGATTCGTCGCCGGCATCCTGTTGCAGCGTCTGGCGCGCAAGCTTTTCAACGTCGAAGTGCGGGTCGAAGCGTGCAACTACAACTACTGGAAGCAGCGCGAACTGCGGGAAAAATCAGCCTGGGTGACCGATCTGGCGTTTGAATCGCGCCTCGACCGTCCGAACTGGGTGGTCATTGATCATCACGCCACGGACGCGGAACCGACCACGGCCTTGTTGATTCATGATTTGAAAAAGTCCGCCGGCCGCCTGTGCTATGAGTTGTGCTGCCAGGAAGGCCTGCAGTCGGCGGCGCTGGACCGGCTCGTGCATCTGAACGACGTCGCGGATTTGTTTCTGGAGGACGATCCGGATTTTGAGCTGGCCAACGACTACGCCAACCTGGTCAAGACGTATCAGTTCTGGAACCTGCACTCGCTTGTGAACGGGCAGTTGGAAAAGCTGCTGGATCATCCGCTGTTGCAGGTGATGGAGGTCAAGCGCCGGATTGAAAACCCGCTCGGCTTCGAGTGGAGCAAATCCAACGTGACGGAAATCAGCCCGCAGGTCGGCTACGTCGAGACGGTCGTCGGCAACAACAACCTGATCGTGCATCAGTTGCTCGAACAAAAGGCGACGCGTTTTCCCGTGCTGGTCACGCTTTTCAAGCGTCCCAACAACGTCGTCATCGCCAGCTTTCGCAGTCGCAATGGCGAGGCGTTGAAAGTCGCGGAAAAGCTCCAGGGCGGGGGACATGCCAATGCCAGCGGGGCGTCATTGCCCAAGGCGGTGCGGAACATCAACGAGGCGGTTTACTATCTGAAGGAAGTGCTGGCGCCGAAGAAGGACGCGCCGTTGAACAACAGCCTGGAAAGCATTTTCGCCGCGATTGAATCGACGAAACCCGCCCGCTAGCGTCTGGTCTCGCAGCCGACGGCCTCGCGCAGGCTGCTGAAACCCGCAGCTTCGAGGCGGGCCAGGAGTCCGGAGACAATTGTCCGGTTGATGCCCGGTCCTTCATACACCAGGCCGGTGTAAACCTGCACGAGCGACGCCCCGGCGGCGATTTTCTCCCACGCATCCGCGGCGCTGAAGATGCCGCCCACACCAATGATCGGCAGTGCGCCCTTGGTCTGGCGATACAAATGCCGCACCACCTCCGTGCTGCGCGCGCGCACCGGCTTGCCGCTGAGGCCGCCGGTCTCGGCGTAAACTTTCTGCACCGCGGGATTGTCCGAGGCCGGACGCGAAATGGTCGTGTTTGTCGCCACGATGCCGGCGATTTTGCGCGGGCCGACGAGCTCCAGAATTTCGTCCATGGCGTCGAAGGTCAGGTCGGGCGCAACTTTCACCAGCACCGGTCTGCCTTCGGAATTCTGCGACTGAATCGCCGCAAAGATTTCATCCAGCGCGGACTTGTCCTGGAGTTGGCGGAGGTTCGGCGTGTTCGGGGAACTGACGTTGACCACGAAGAAATCCAGATACGGCTTCAGCACGCGGAAGGAACTGGCGTAATCCTCGGCGGCCTTTTCCAGCGGCGTGATTTTCGATTTGCCGAGGTTGATGCCGACCGGATGTCTGGGCCAGCGTTTGGCCGCGCGCCACTGCGCGAGCTTTTCCGCGATGGCTTCCGCGCCGGAATTGTTGAAGCCCATCCGGTTGATGATGGCTTCCTCGGGGATGGCCCGGAAAACGCGCGGCTGCGGATTGCCGGGCTGCGCGTGCCAGGTCGCCGCGCCAAGTTCGGTGAAGCCAAAACCCATCGCCGCCCAGGCGGGAACGGCCGCGGCGTGCTTGTCCATGCCGGCGGCGAGGCCGACGGGGTTGGGAAACTTCAGCCCGAAGACTTCCGTCGGCAGCGGATCCGCGCCGAGGAAGGATTCCATCGCGTCACAGAGAAACGAATGCCGGCTGACGAAGCCCAGCGCGTGCATGGTTCGTTCATGGATTTGCTCGGCCTGCTGGGTAAACAGTGCCGGGCGGAGAAGGCGACGGTAGCACCAGCTCATTTGGTTCCCAGCGTGGCGGTGGTGGTGGCGGCGCGCTGCGCGACGGGATATTCGTGGCCGTTTACTTCGGACTTCTTGGGCGCGGCGGCGGCAATCTGTTTGTAGGTGGCGAACGCGAGCAGCGGCCAGGAGTTCCGGTAGATGTCGTATTTCAAATAGAACACCTTGGGAAAACCGGTGCCGGTGGTTTCGTGTTCGGTCCACGAGCCGTCCGTGTTCTGGGTGCGGACCAGATACTCGATGCCGCGCTTCACGCTCGGCCGTTCGGGATCGCCGAACGCGCACAGGCCCATGACGGCCCAGGCCGTTTGCGACGCGGTGCTTGGACCTTGGCCCTTGAAGACTGGATCGTCATAGGTGTTGCAGCGTTCGCCCCAGCCGCCGTCCTCGTGCTGCACGCTTTCCAGCCAGTCGCGCGCCTTGAGCAGCCACGGCTGGTTCATGTCGAGATTCATCGCCCGGAGACCGCGCAGCACCTGCCAGGTGCCGTAGATGTAGTTCACGCCCCAGCGCCCATACCAGGAGCCGTCCTCCTCCTGCTGGCGGCGGACGTAATCAATGGCGTCGCGCACCTGCGGATGATCCGTCTTCCACCCCTCATTGCCGAGGAGTTCGAGAATGCGCGCGGTGATGTCGGCGCATTCGGGATCGAGCATGGCGTTGTGGTCGGCGAAGGGGACCTTCTCCAGGATGTTCTTCGTGCAGTCCTTGTCGAAGGCCGCCCAGCCACCGTCCTTGCATTGGAAGGTCATCATCCATTTCAGGCCGCGCTGGAAACATTCGTCGCGCCGCTGCGGATTGTCCGTGGGAATCTGGCGCAACGCGAGCAGCACCATCGCGGTGTCGTCCACGTCGGGGTTCCACTTGTTCTCGTACTCGAACACCCAGCCGCTGGGCTCGACCTTTGCCGGGTTCTTGTGAATCCAGTCGCCGCGGAACCGGATTTCCTTGGTCATCAGCCACTCGGCGGACTTCTTGATCTGCGGATGGTCGGCGGGGATGCCGGACTCGCGCAGGCAGATGTTCACGATGGCGGTGTCCCACACCGGCGAGAAGCACGGCTCGATGCGCACGCTGTTTTCCGTCTCGTGCTGGAGCCGGAGGAGCTGCTGGTATTCGCGCTGGTAAATCGGATGATCGTCCGCATAGCCCAGCGCCTTGAGCGCGATGACCGAGTTCAGCATGGCCGGAAAAATCGCGGCCAGGCCGTCCGAGCCTTCAAAGCGTTCCAGCATGAACTGCTCGCATTTCTTCAACGCGCTTTTGCGGAAGGGATGAATGCTGTGTTCGGCAAACCACTCGGCCAGCTTGTGCAGGCGGTCGAGCCAGAGGAAGAAGTTGCGCAGCGAAATCCGCTCGGGGTCGGGCGGCAGCGCGAGGTCGCGTTCGTGAAAGCCCTGCGGATAGAGCTCGTCGATGTTCACGCCGTTCTTCGGCGGACGCGTGGGCTTGAAATGGTTGATGATGGCCAGCGGCACGAGCATGGCGCGCGACCAGTTGCTCATGTCCCAGAAGTTCACGTGGAACCATTTGCCGATGAGCAGGACTTCGCAGGGGATCGTGGGCACGTAATCCCACGGGAACAGGCCGAGCAGCGCGAGATACAGCTTGGAGAAGGTGTTCATGCGCGGAATGCCGCCGAAGTTCAGCGCCAGTTCGCGCGCGCGCAGCATGCGGGGATCGGTCACCGGCACGCCCGCCAGCTTCAGGGCGAGGTAGGCCTTGATGGTGGCGTTCACCTCCGAGGGGCCGCCGTGGTAGATGTTCCAGCCGCCGTCAGGCAGCTGCATCGAGAAGATATGGTTGACGGCCTTGCGCTCCCACTTGCGGTCCACTTTGCCTTCCCAGTGATGGAAGGCGACCATGTCCGACACCAGGGTGGAATCCACCATCAGTTCGCCGACCCAGTAGCCCTCCGGCTTTTGGATGCGGAGCAGATGGTTTTGGGCTCGCAGCAGCGCGGCATCCAGGTCGGCATTGAAGCGGAAACCGAAATCCTGCTGCCGCGAATCATCCGTCATAGTTTTGTTGTCCAAAGAAGTCACCGACACGGAGAATACTCTGCGAAGCTGGTTTCGAGGTGTAAAGAGTTTTATCCTCGTAAGCCATGGGTCAGGCTGGGAGCGAGGGGTGTAAAGTCGATGGTTTACGCAGGCCAAACATTCAAGATGGCGGCATTACCTTCTCCATTTTGATCCTAAAAAAGCGAGCGGCGGGCGTGTTGGTGTAGGTTGTGCCATTGTTCGTGGGCGTCCAATTAACAAGATCGGTGGATTCCTCCATCGTGACCTTTACTTCACCGCTGTTGGAACCGATGGTGAGAGCCTTGTCCGGCGGATAGGCGCTAGGCTGAATATCAAAAGTTGCATAAGCCTTCGAGGTTGGCGGGTTGCAGTAAGTCGAATTGGGTACATGAAGTCGCACGCTGGCTGGACCCGTTGCAAAAATGTATGGCTCATTGCCGGTGCTTGGCAAACCAACTGTGTTGGTGAACTTGACTCCGCCAATGTTCCACTCAATCCATGGTGCATAAGCAGGCGAAGGCTGGAATCCATTTACTTGGCAATGTTCGCTGGCGCGCCCGGTTTTGTATTCGATGGTTTGAAGCGGAGAAATAGTGATGGTTTCGCTTGTGTTCGTAAGCGAAGCATCCACGGTTAGGGTGCGTATTTCTGCCGTTAAGGTGAGGGTTGTGAGGGCAAAACCAAAAAAAAGCGCGATCTCCTTCATAGGTCGTTGTTGAAATGGGTTTTCAATGAATAAAACCTAGCAACAGACAGATTTCAGTCAAGCTAACGCCTTCGTAGTCTGTGTGCCACAGATCAAGTCATTTTCAGCTTGCGTGCGCAACTTTGCCCGTTAGCGTGGCGCCCGATGAAATTTTGGAAATATCACGCGCTCGGAAACGATTACCTGGTCATGGACCCGAAGGACCTTTCCGCCCCGCTCACGGTTGAACAAATCAAGACCATCTGCCATCGCAATTTTGGCGTCGGGTCGGACGGCATCCTCCTCGGGCCGCTGCCATCCACGAAGGCGAAGTTCGGGCTGAAGATTTACAATCCCGACGGCAGCGAGGCGGAGAAGAGCGGCAACGGGCTGCGCATTTACTCGCGCTATCTCTGGGACCGCCAGCTGGTCTGCACGGACGAGTTTGCCATCGAGACCGCCGGCGGCTTGGTGAAGTCCACGGTGTTTGACAATGGTCGGATGGTCCGCGTGGAGATGGGGCGGGTCGGCTTCACCAGCGACAAGATTCCGGTCGCGGGCCCGAGCCGCGAAGTCATCAACGAAAAGATCAGCGTCGCCGACCGCGAGTTCACCTATTGCGCGGCCACCGTGGGCAATCCTCATTGCGTGCTGCCATTAAAAGAGATCAGCTCCGAGCTGGCGCACAAATACGGGCCGCTGCTGGAAAACCACGCGAACTTTCCCAAGCGCATCAACGTGCAATTCCTCAAGGTGCTTGACCGGTCGAACATCCAGATCGAAATCTGGGAGCGCGGCGCGGGCTACACGCTGGCCAGCGGCAGCAGCAGCAGCGCGGCCGCGAGCGTGGCGCACAAGCTGGGGTTGGTTGACCGTTCGATCACCGTCCACATGCCCGGCGGCAAGCTCTCCATCGAGATCGGCAAGGACTTCGACATCCTCATGACCGGTCCGGTGACGAAGGTGAGCGAAGGCGTGATGTTTCCGGAGATGCTGTGACCTCCGGCTGCTCGTGTGGACATCGCCTCGTGCCGGGATATTTAATGTGAAGGGTCTTTCATCCGCAAATCCTTCACTGACCTTGCACGTTTCATTCGGATGAGGAACCCTATGACCGTGATGCAAACATTGCTTAAACCTCTCTGCCTGTTGCTGGCGGTCGCCATCATGGCCGCCGGATGCGCGACTTCGCCTGAGAAAAAGGACAAGAAGGAAAAGGACGAGGCCATGAGCACGCTGCGGATTCACATGGTGCTGCCCGCCTCGATGTCCGAGTTCAGCATCCGCGTGCCCGTCAACCGCGAGCCGGTGATCACCGTGTCGGTGGACAAGGAGCCGTTCCTGTCCGAGGCGGACGTTGAGGAGGCGCGGCTGGTGGAGGTGGCGGGCGGCTTTGATCTGGCCATTCAGTTTAATCACCACGGCGCCCTGCTGCTGGAACAATACACGACGGCGAATCCGGGGCAGCGCTTTGCCATCTTCAGCCAGTTCGGCAAGACCGCCAAGGAAAGCCGCTGGCTGGCGGCGCCCACCATCAACAAGCGCATCCGCGGCGGCGGCATCACCTTCACGCCGGACGCCTCGCGCGCGGAAGTTGAACGAATCGTGCTGGGCTTGAACAACGTCGTGAAAAAGAACAAGGAGCGCAGCCAATGGTAGGTGGATTTCCGCCTCGCCGTGGTTTCGTCCTGGCGATGCTTCTCGGTTCCGCGATGGTTTGCGGCGCACAACCGTTCCAGCTGCCCACGGCCAACCGTTCGCTCTACGAGCCGGGCAGCGAGGAGAAGTTTTTCGTCGGCACCACCGGCAAGCCCTGGAACAGCGGCTGTTTCGGCTGTGTCCGCAGCGACGGCTGGCAGATGCACGAAGGCCTCGACATCCGCTGCCTGCAACGCGACAAGCGCGGCGAACCCACCGACCCGGTGCTGGCCAGCGCCGATGGCACCGTCGCTTACATCAACAGCAAGCCGTCGCTCTCCAACTACGGCAACTACGTGATTCTCCGGCATTTGGTCGAGGGCCTCGAAGTGTATTCGCTCTATGCGCATCTGAGTTCGGTCGTGGCCGGTTTGAAAGTCGGACTGCCGGTGAAGTCCGGCCAGGTGATCGCCACCATGGGCCACACCTCCAACACCCGGGAGCGCATCACGCTCGACCGGGCGCATGTGCATTTTGAGTTCAACCTGATGGTCAGCGAACGGTTCTCCGGCTGGTTCAAGAAGAACAATCCCGGCGAGCGTAACGACCATGGCGATTACAATGGCCAGAACCTCATCGGCATGGATCCGCAGATGCTCCTGCTCGCCGAACGTGCGGACGGCGCGAAGTTCAGCCTGGTGAATTTCATCCGCGACCAGCCCGCGCTCTGCCGGGTGCTGGTGCGCAAGACCGATTTCCCCTGGCTGCGACGTTACGCGCCGCTGGTGCGCGGCAATCCCGTGGCGCAGAAGGAAGGCGTGGCCGGTTATGAAATTGCGCTGAACTACAACGGCCTGCCCTTTGAGCTGATTCCGCGCGCCGCCTCCGAGATCAAGGGCAGGTCGAAGTTTCAGCTGCTTTCAGTCAACGAGGCCGAATACAAACGCAACCCCTGCCGCAAGCTCGTCACGCAGCGCGGCGGGCGCTGGCAACTCGCCACCCGCGGTGAAAACCTCCTGGAGCTTCTGACCTTTTGAAGGGGTGGAAAGCGCAAGGGGATTGGCATTTTTCATTCGCAAATTGGCTTTCCCCCCGCGGCGCGATTCGCTTCACTGCCGGGCATGAAACAGTTTGCCACCATCACCGTGATCGGCCGCGACAAGACCGGCGTGATCGCCCGGGTCACGAATTTTCTCTTCGAGCAGCATGCGAACATCGAGGCGCTGGAGGAGCAGGTCACGCGCGGCCAGTTCAGCATGACCCTTCAGGCATCCTGGAAGAAGGGCGCTTTGCATCCGGTGGCCTTGAAGCAAGGGTTGGAGCGGCTGGGGAAGTCCTTGCAGATGGAGATCAAGCTGCGGCTGACCAGTCCCTCGCGCCGTCAGCGCATGGCGATTCTCGTCACGCGCGAGCCGCACTGCCTGGAGGGGCTGATGCGCGCCTTCAAAAACGGCGAACTCAAGCAGGCCGAGCCGGTTGTCGTGATCAGCAACCGCCCGGATCTGGGGCCGCTCGCGAAAAAGTTCAAGCTGCCGTTCGTGATGATTCCCTGGAACGAGCGCGTCGAGGCCGAGGAGAAGCTGCTGGAGCTGGTCGAGGAGCTGGAGATTGATTTCATGGTGCTGGCGCGGTTCATGAAGATCCTTTCGCCGAACGTGGCGTGGCGGTTCAAAAACAAGATCATCAACATCCACCCGTCCCTGCTGCCGAGTTTTCCCGGCGCGCAGGCGTATCGCCAGGCCTATGAGCACGGCGTGAAAATCGCCGGCGTCACCTCGCACTTCGTGAGCATGCATCTGGACGAGGGGCCGATCATTGCGCAGGCGAGCTTTCCCATCCACCCCGACATGGACTTGAAGCAGATTATGGCGGCCGGACAAAAGCTGGAGACGAAAGTTCTGCTGAAGGCCGTGAAGCTTTATCTCGCCAAACGGCTCGACGTCTATTGGGGCACGGTCAAGCAGGTGTGAACGTCGGCTGGCCGCTCAGGGCTGAAACTGGAAGACGGCGTTCGTGCTGTTCGCCGTGATGGCATACATCCAGTTGTTCGAGGGTTGAAACTTCACCATGCCGGGCACGGGCACAAAGTTTGCCGGCACATAATTGGTCGCCATCAAAACTCCGCCCTTCGCCGTCAGGTTTCCATACACCTCCATGCCGCCCCGGCCCGAAGCCCCGGTGATGAACTCCACGCGCGGCACGGCGTTGGAAAAGTCATAGTTGCGGAAGTCGGGCGTGACCTTTTCGTTGTCCCAGTTGTCATACAACGTCAGGCGGGTTTCGCCGTTCGTGTTCGCGGCGCGGGGAAACCACGTCATGGTGTTGAAGCGCTGGAGGCCGTTGGAAGTCCAGCCGGCGGTGAAGCGGAGCGGCACGCCGTAGCCCAGGTTGGTGTTGCCGCCGTTCCAGCCGTTGCCGCCGGAGGCGGGCCAGCCCTGGAGGTAAACCGATTGGAGATGTTCGCCGATGCCAAGCTGCAATCCCCGCTTCGGCTGGATGAACGCCGCGGAAACCCCCGGCACGGTGGCCTCCGCCCAGCCGAGCGCCATTGCGCCCGCGCTGTCGATGGTCATCTCCATTTCGTCGTCGTTGTGGTGCGGAAACCAGTTCATGCCGGCGTATTCATGGGCGGCCGGATTGTAAAAGCCGATGGAGTTGAACGTGTCGCCGCTGACTTTCATGTAAAGCCCGAGGTTGTTTGACTGCACGCCGGCGCCGGCGAGAAACTGCCGGTTGGTGATGATGACGTAGGCCGTGCCGGCGAGGTGATCGTAGAAAACCGGGTTGGTGACCGTGGCGTAATTTTTAAACGCCGCGGGATTGAAATTGGTCAGCCCGGCGGCATCGCCGCTGAAACGTCCGCCGGCGACGGTGTTGGGCAGGATGGCGCCAAAGTTCGTGGTGATCACGACATCGACGCCATACTTGACCACCGGGAAAGGCGGGTCGTTGAAGTCCGACTGCCAGTCGGCACCGCTCGCCGTGTCGAGGCGTCCGTTCAAAATGTCGGAGAAGGTGTTGTAGTAATACGTCGGTGGATCGGACGCATACGGTGCATAGAGCGCGACACCGTGGAGACTGTTCCACGGTGTCAGATAGGTGAGGGCAACCACGACACTGCCATTCGTCCACGCGCGAATGACGGGGTTCCAGACATAGGTGCGGTTAAAGTCGGCATTGCCCGCGCCGGTGAGCGTGAGCAGGTTGGTGTTTTCAAAAATGTTGGTCGTGTAGGTCGCGCCGATGAAGGCCTGGGCGGTTCCCAAAGGATCGACGAGCGCGCCGTTGCCGCTGGCGGCGAGATTGGCGGCCGCGGCTCCGGGCGCGAGCAGGTTGGAGGTGATCGAGCCGCTGGCAAAATTTTGGGACGGGATGGTTCCTTGAATGCCGGAGGCTTTGACGCCGGCGGCAAACAGGGCGGTGGGCGTCGGCATCAAGGCCTGACGTGGTGACAAGGTCGTGAACGCGGCGGCACCATTGGTGCGGACGGCGATCTCCAGCCAGCGGTCGCCGCCGTCAAAGGCGGCGCCGAAATCCAATGACGCCAGAAACAGTCCGTTGCTTGCCGGGGTGGCAAGGTTGGTGATGGGGCTGTCCGACATCGTTCCGGCAAGGGAATCATCCCACAGGGAAAACTTGAAATCGTAGGAGCCGTTCGCCGCGCCGGTTTCCGTCGCCAGCCGACCTTGATAGGTGAACGCTGTTCCCTGGCCGGGGCAATTGCCGACAAAAGCAAGCATGGCCGCGAGGCAAAACCGATGGAGAATGTTTCTCATATGGCGGGAATCATCCTGCAACAGCCGGTGCGGCTGAAAAAGGAAAAAGGCGTCGGGCTGTTCAGCCCGACGCCTTTCGCAGTTTTGTAGCTTCGGCTCAGCTCACGCCCATGTTCAGGAGGAACTCGATGTTGCTCTTGGTCTTTTTCAATTTGCCCAGGAGCAGTTCCATGGACTCGACCGGCGGCACACCGGTGAGTGCGCGGCGGAGCAGCACCACGCGGTTGTATTCGTCCGGGTGGTAGAGCAGCTCTTCTTTGCGCGTGCCGGAGCGCTCCACGTTGATGGAGGGGAAAATGCGGCGGTCCACCAGCGCGCGGTCCAGATGGACTTCCATGTTGCCGGTGCCCTTGAATTCTTCAAAGATGACTTCGTCCATGCGGCTGCCGGTGTCCACCAGCGCCGTCGCCATGATCGTGAGCGAGCCGCCTTCCTCGATGTTGCGCGCCGCGCCGAAGAAGCGCTTCGGCTTGTGCAGGGCGTTGGCATCCACACCGCCGGAAAGGATCTTGCCGGAGTGCGGCTGCACGGTGTTGTAGGCGCGGGCCAGGCGCGTGATGGAGTCGAGCAGGATGACGACATCCCGCTTGTGCTCGACCATGCGTTTGGCTTTTTCGATGACCATTTCGGCCACCTGAACGTGCCGCTCCGGCGGTTCGTCGAACGTGGAAGAGATCACTTCGGCCGGCTTGCAGCTGCGCTCCATGTCGGTGACTTCTTCGGGACGTTCATCGATGAGGAGAATGAAAACGTAAGCCTCGGGATTGTTCTTCAAGACCGCGTTGGCGAGCTTCTGCATCAGCACGGTTTTGCCGGTGCGCGGCGGCGCGACGATGATGCCGCGGGTGCCTTTGCCGATTGGGCAGACGAGGTCGAGCACGCGGGTGTTGACTTCTTCCGGCGTGGTTTCGAGCAGGAAGCGCTTGTTGGGAAACAGCGGCGTGAGGTTGTCGAAATGGGTTTTGTCCTTCGCCTTGTCCGGTTCCTCGCCGTCCACGGCTTCAACCTTCAGCAATGCGAAGAAACGTTCCTTTTCCTTCGGCGGACGGATTTGTCCGGCGATCAGGTTGCCGGTTTGCAGGTCGAACCGACGAATCTGCGACGGCGACACGTAGATGTCTTCGGGGCAGGGCAGGTAGTTGAAGCTCTGGGAGCGGAGAAAGCCGAAGCCTTCCGGCAGCACTTCGAGGACGCCCTCGGAAAACAGCACGCCCGCGCGCTCGGCGTTTTTTTGGAGGATGTGGAAGATGACCTCATGCTTGCGCATGGTGCCGAAGTTTTCGACGCCCAGTTCCTTGGCCATGCCGTTCAATTCGCTCATGGCCATGGCCTGGAGCTTGGCGATGTTCAGGGAGGTGGCGATGCGGTCCTTGTCGCCGCCGGCGTGCAGTTCGGACTTGTCCGGAGCGCTGGTCTCAATCGGCGTGGTGGGCGGCTGCAGCTCCGTGCTGGGGGACTCGACCGGTTCGGTGGCGGCAGGGGTTTCAATCGGGGCGTAAACCGGTGCCGCGGCTCCGTCCGTGTTGCGCGGCTTCTTGGTCTTGGTCGGTTTTTTGGTGCTGACTCGGGCCATAATGTCAAAAGGTTAAATTCAAAACGTCTGCTGGTGTAAAATTGTCGCAGGCATCATCCGAACGTCACGTTGGACGTCTGGATGACAAATCGGTTCAAAACGAAAAGATGAACCGGGGAGCGCGCTGCAAGGTTCGGGATTTTGTAACTTTAGTAAGGCAACGGGAATCTCGCAGTGAGTTCGCGGACACGTTGGCGCACTTTGGCAAGGGTGTCAACATTCTTGATGTCCATCAGCGCCTCGCTGATCATGTCGGCAATCGCCGCCATTTCCGCCTCCTTCATGCCGCGCGTGGTGCTGGCGGGAGTGCCGAGGCGGATGCCGCTGGCCTGGAACGGCGAGCGGGTTTCGAAGGGAATCGTGTTCTTGTTCGTGGTGATGCCGGCCTCATCCAGGGCGATCTGGCAGTCCTTGCCGGTGAGGTTCTTCGCGCCGACGTCCACCAGCATCAGGTGGTTGTCGGTGCCGCCGCTGACCAGGCGGAAGCCGTTTTTCTTCATGCCGTCCGCGAGCGCCGCGGCATTCTTGACGATCTGCTGCTGATAGGCTTTGAAACCGGGCTGGAGCGCTTCATGGAAACAGACGGCCTTGGCGGCAATGACGTGCATCAAAGGTCCGCCTTGAATGCCGGGGAAGGCCTGCGAATCAATTTCCTTCGCATACTTCTCCTTGCACAGGATCAGGCCGCCGCGCGGCCCGCGCAGCGTCTTGTGCGTGGTGGTGGTGACGAAGTCGGCGTGCTCAATGGGGCTGGGATGGATTCCCGCCGCGACCATGCCGGCGATGTGCGCGATGTCGGCCAGCAGCATGGCGCCGACCTCACGGGCAATTTCGCCCATACGCTTGAAGTTGATGATGCGCGGATAGGCGCTGGCGCCGACGGTGATCATCTTCGGCTTGTGCTCCCGCGCCATCTTGGCGAGCTGATCGTAGTCAATCCGCTCATCCTCCTTGCGCACGCCGTAGTGGACGATCTCGAAGAACTTGCCGGAGAAATTGGCCTTGTTGCCGTGGGTCAGATGCCCGCCGTGCGACAAATCCATGGTTAGCATCTTGTCGCCTGGCTTCAGGAATGCGAAATAGACGGCCATGTTCGCGCCGCTGCCGGAGTGCGGCTGCACGTTCGCGTGCTCGGCGCCAAAAAGCTTCTTGGCGCGGTCGATGGCGAGCTGCTCCACCACGTCCACGTTTTCACAGCCGCCATACCAGCGCTTCTTGGGATACCCTTCGGCGTATTTGTTGGTCAGGACGGAGCCCTGGGCCTCCATGATGGCCGGGCTGACGAAGTTTTCGCTGGCGATCAGCTCGATGTTTTCCTGCTGGCGCACGCGCTCGTGCTCGATGGTGCTGGCGATTTCCGGATCGACCGTTTTGAGCTTGTGCTCCCGGCTCACGGTCAGGCCTTCCATCTTGAGGACGCGGCGCTCGTGGCGTCCGCCTTCAAAGCGGGAATTTAAAAAGGCATCGACGATTTGCTTGGCGAGATCGACGGAGGTGTTTTTGGCGCCCAGGCAAAGCACGTTGGCATCATTGTGCTGCCGGGTCAGGGCGGCGGTTTCCGGATCGCCGACCAGGGCGGCGCGCACGCCGGGAACCTTGTTGGCCGTGATGCTCATGCCGATGCCGCTGGTGCAGATCAAAATGCCGGCCTGCCCCTGATGCTGCGCGACGCTTTGCGCCACCAGCTGGGCGAAGTCGGGATAATCGTCCGCCGGCTGCTTGGTCAGCGCGCCGTAGTCCGCAACGCTGATGCCGGCGTCGGCGAGATGTTTCTTGAGCGCCTCCTTCATTTCGAAGCCGCCGTGATCCGCGCCAATGGCGACCGCGGCGGACTTGCCGCCGGCCGCGCCGTGGGTGCCGTCGTTCTGTTCGATGAAGCGAAGCACGGAGACGATGCCCTGTTCGATTTGATCGCGGCAGTTCAGGTAAACCTCGTAGGAGCCGCCGATGGGATCGCTGATGTCCTTCTCAAACGTGTCGAGGGTGTCGTCAAACTCCCGGAGCAGGAACGTTTTCTCCGCCGCCTGAGGGTAAAGCACCATGACGGTGTCCACATGGCTGTGGGTCATGCCGAAGATGTAGTCGGCCTGCTGGACCATCTCGGTGGTCAGCATGCGGCTGCGCTGGCCGGAGATGTCGATGCCCAGTTCCTTGGTGGCCCGCACCGCGTGATCGCTGGGCGGCTGGCCGTGCATGGCGCCGAGGCCGGCGGAGAGGACGCGGTAGTTGCCATTGCCTTTGACAACGTGGCGGAAAATGCCTTCGGCCATGGGGCTGCGACAAACGTTGCCGGTGCAGATAAAAAGGACGGTCTTCATTAAAAATTAGGCCAAGACATTGAAGTCAGTGCGGGAAATCGTCAACGGAGAAATTTATGGCCGGGTCTGCCGGACGATGGCCAGGCCCTTCAGCAAATCCAGCGCCCGGGCCAGCACGGGGTCGCTCACCACCGGTGCGTCCGGCTTGACCTCCCGCGGGGTGTTCACATAACCGTCCTCGTCCTCGGCGGGGTTGAGTCCCTGCTTGTGGGCGCGGACGAGTTCCGCCTCCGTGAGCCGCATGCGGCGGCCGGCGGCGGCCACGCGGTTGGTGCCGGCGGGGGAATTGGTCCTTGTCAGCAGGGCAAAGGCGTCCGCGAAGAAGGCGAGCTCATCCTTGGCGGAAACATTGACCATGATGTCCGGCTGAACCGGGCCGAGGTCCTGGTTGTTCAATTTGACCTGGGCCGTGGCGACGCGAAGCGTGGCGCCGTTGCTCAAGGGAAAATCCTGCGAGAGCAGGGCATGGCCGGCGGTGCGGCTGCCGATGAGCAGGCCCGCGCCGGTTTCGTGAACCAGCGCGGCAAATGCTTCGGCGGCGCCGCTGGTTTCACCGTTGACGAGCAAAATCACGGGCGCGGAGATGGTTCCCGAGGCCGCCTTGGCCTCCTGGCTACCCCGGCCCCAGTCCAAGGTGGCGGAGGATTTTGAGGCGAACAGCGCCAGGGTGGCGAGGGCGGCGGAATAATTTGTTCCTTTCGCATAGCGCAAGTCCACGACCAGGCCTTTCAGCTGGTTGGAGACGGAAAGGTTTTCCTGCGCCGAGCGCAATTCGCCGGCCAAAGTTTCCTGAATGCCGTTGATGCGGAGATAGCCAAGGCTGTCCTCGAACAACGTCGGCTTCGACACAAGTTTGCCGGGGGTGACCGGAGCATCCGCTTCCGGGGTTCCGTCGATGAGGGAAGCCTTTGGCCCGAGCTCCTTGAGGAATCCGGTGACGGCGGCGCGGTTCAGTTCGACGTCGCCGGCCCCGGACAAATGGGCGCGGACGGCCTCATAAACTTCCTTGAAATCCGGCGTCGAATTGGTCGCCCTGTCGGCCGCGCCCGAGGTGAGGGTTGCCAGGAAACACATGAGCAGGACGTTCTTTCCGATTCGAATCATGGGGCGATAAAATGCGGGACGGGCCGCGGCTTGTAAAGCCGGGGAATGGGCAAAACCTTTGCGCGTGGAGGAGCCGGGGAAGTGTTTGCGGCGGTTCAGGCCGTGGCCGTCTTCTTGATGTCCCAGAGCAGCTTCTTCTGGCACTCGGGGCAGACGCCGTGGGTGAAGGAGGCGGAAGAACGGACGGAAATGTATTTCTCGATCTGCTCCCAGTAGCCCTTGTCGTTGCGGACCTTTTTGCACCAGGCACACAGCGGCAGCATGCCGGAGAGGGTTTCGATCTGGCTGCTCAGCTGCGCGGTCTTGTGCAGCGTCGCCAGCGCGTCGGCGCTGGAGCCCAGCAGCAGGGACAGCAGGCTGAAATGAATTTCGTGGTTGGCCGAAAGGTCCTGCTCCATGAGGCCGACGAACATGCCGACGACCTGGCTGGACAAGGTCAGTGCGTGCAGGACGCCGCGGTCCTTGCCTTCGGTGCCGTAGTGAAAAAACGTCTCCGAGTTTTGCCGCAGCGCGGTGGCGAACCGGCCGCTCTTGATTTCCTCGTTGACCAGCCGCTTGAGCGTGGCCTGCTCGGCGGCGGGGGAGGCCAGGTGCATTTCGAAGCTGAGGTCCGCCGGGTTGACGATCCAAAAGCTGGTGGTGTGAAAAAGGTTCAGGCCGCGCACGTAGCGGTCCGTCACCTCCAAAATCGCCGGGGCGGTCTGCTGCTCATGGAGATCCCGGCGGAAATGTTCCAGCGACGCAAACAGCGCGAGCAGTTCGCGGCGTCCGTCCAGCAGGCCGAGCTTGCTCAAACCGCTCTGAAGGAGATCGGGATAGACGGAATCGAAGGTTTCGCTCATATCGGCCGTTCAGTTGAGAAAGACTTCCTGCACCGCGTTCAGCTGATCTTCCATGCTGGCCACGATGGTGGGCAGCACGGTGGTGGGCAGGCCGAGGGTTTCCCAGGCGCGCATGCTCAGCGGCGGGATGTTGCGCTCGCCCGAGCTGCCGACCTGCAAGGCGTTGACGAGATGGTCGGCCAGATGCACCACGGACGCCTCGTGCCGCGCGCTCTCGGCGGACTCGGGCTGGTGATGATGCGCGACGGCCTCGATGAGGTTGGCCGGAAACTTCCACTGCTGCATGACGGCGCCGGCGATCTGCTGGTGGTCGAAGCCGAGCACTTTCTTCTCCGCCTCGTGCAACAGCAGCCGTTCCTTCTGGTACAGGGCGAACACTTCCTTGGCCTCCTGCGGTGCGCGCAGGAACAGCACCAGCCGCCCCATGTCGTGGAGCAGGCCGGCCACAAAAAACTTGTCGGCCTTGGGCAGCCGCTTCTCCATCGCGAGCAGCCGGGAGCAGGTGCCGCAGGCGAGGCTGTGCTGCCAGAAGGACTCCATGCTGACAAACTCGTCCTCCACTCCGTTGAACTGCGAAATGATGCTCGACGCCATGATCAGGTCCTGCACCTGCTGGATGCCGATCAGGCTGACGGCCTCGGTGACGGTGGAAAGCCGCGAGGAAAATCCGTAGAAGGAGCTGTTCGCCAGGCGCAGCAGCCGCGCGGTCAGGTCCGGCTCCCGCTCAATCGCCTCACCGATGGTGACAAGGCTGCATTCGGGGGACTCGAGCAGCTTTTCGATTTCTTCCAGGACGGGGGCGTAGGAGCCCAGGCTGGAGGGAATGCCGCTGATCAGTTTGACAACGCCCGGAGGAGTCATGCGGTGGCCAGTTCTCCTTTGTTCGATTTTACGCGACGTTGCAGGGCCAGTTTGAAAATTTCCATGAACACCGGATTCTTTTCGTCGGCCTTCCAGAAGCGCGCCAGCAGTTCGGCGCGAATGCGTTCCAGTTCTTCGGTGGAAACCTTGGAAAGCGGGTCGGCGTCTTCACATCCCTCGGCGGACACCACGTCCACTTCCAGCACGCCCCAGGAGGAAAGAATGTTGATCTGCCGCTCGGACAAGCTGCATCCGGCCGGCACCAGCAGCATGCTGTCAATGTTTTTGACATCGCTGGCGACGACCATGCCCTCTTTCAATTGTTCGATCTTAATTTTCGGCATTTTAATGCGCTTTCCCAGTGGGCCCCGACGCTTGCTTATGCAGACCGCGTGCCATGCCTTATTGGCGAAGCGCCCGAGAGGCGCCCGGCTCAGCTGCACACGAGTCTTGATTCATATCGGCGAATCGCCCACCTGCTTTAAAAAAATGTCACCGGGAAAGCTCGGTGTCCCGGCTTTGCCCCATTCGAGAGGAACCTTGGCGCGGTGACCCGGCATTTTTGCCTCGCGCGCGACGGTTCTCCTTGGAATTCTCAAATGCATGAAGCGCCCAATGTCCGCCTTCGCCGATATCTCCTTGGAAGCCAAATGAACTCACATTCCCTCCATTCCCGCCGTTCCTTTTTGAAAACCCTTGGCGCCGGCATCGCGGCCGCGCCGTTTGCCACGACGGGGCTGATGGCCCGGTCCCCCGCCGGCATTCTGCGCCATGCCAGTTTCGGCGCGGCGAACATGGCCCTGGCCGATCTCACCGCCATCGGCAAATGCCAGAACGTGGACATCGTCGCCATTTGTGACGTGGACCTTGACCGCACCGAGGAGGCCCGGAAGCGTTTTCCCAAGGCCAGGGTGTATCAGGACTGGCGGCAGTTGCTCGACAAGGAGGCCCGGAACATTGACTCGGTCAACGTCTCCACGCCCGACCACATGCACGCGCCCATCGCCGTCAGCGCCATGCAGCTCGGCAAGCACGTTTACGGTCAGAAACCGCTCGCGCACGATCTCCACGAAGTCCGGCGCATGACCGAAACCGCCCGCCGGAAAAAGGTCGTCACCCAGATGGGCATCCAAATTCACTCCGTCAGTCATTACCGCGTGGCCGTTCAACTCCTCCGCCAGGGCGTCATTGGAAAAATCAAGGAGGTCCATTCGTGGTGCCCCAAGTCCTGGGGCGACCCTTCACCGCGGCCAGACCAGGTGGATGCCGTGCCGGCGAATTTCAACTGGGACCTGTGGCTGGGCGTCTGCGCGGACCGGCCGTTCATTGGTGGCGGATATTATCATCCCGGCGCGTGGCGTAAGCGGCTCGACTTCGGCACCGGCACTTTGGGGGACATGGGCTGCCACATCTTTGATCCCATCTTCACCGCCTTGGAACTTGCGGCGCCGATCTCGGTTCGCTCCCAAGGCCCGGCACCCAACGAATGGAACTGGCCGGTGGATGGCGAGGTGCATTACCAATTTGCAGGCACCTCAAGAACGGCGGCAAACATCCTGCCGGTCACCTGGTATGACGGCGCCGCCAGGCCTCCGGCTGAAATCGTTGCGCGGCTGGAAGGCGATGAGCCGTCCAACAGCGGCTCCATTTTCGTGGGCACCGAGGGGGTGATGCTGTTGCCGCACATTGGCCGGCCGATGCTGTATCCGGACGCCAGGTTTCAGGATTTCAAACGGCCTGAAGTTGAGGAGATCACCCATTGGAGCCAGTTCGTGCAGGCGTGCCGCGGCGAAGGAAAGACCACGGCGGACTTCGACTATGCCGGACCGTTGACCGAGGCGATTCTTCTCGGCGGCATAGCGTCGAGATTCCCCCACACCGATTTGAAGTGGAACGCGAAGAAACAGCGGTTCGATCTCGCCGCCGCGAACCAATTTGTTCACCGCCCCTACCGCAAAGGCTGGACCGTGAAAGGCCTGTAAGGGCGCCGGATTATTCCACCGTCACGCTCTTCGCCAGATTGCGCGGCTTGTCCACATCGCAGCCGCGCGCGACGGCGATGTAATAGGCGAGCAACTGCAAGGGCACGCTGGCGAGAATCGGATACAGCGGTTCCAGTGTCTTCGGCAGATAAATCACATCATCCGCCACGCTCTTGATCTGCGTGTCACCTTCGGTGGCGATGGCGATGATCGGACCCTTCCGCGCGCGGATCATGGCGAGGTTGGCCATGGTCTTGTCATACATCGAATCCTGCGGCACGAGGAATACCGTCGGAGTCTTGTTGTCGATCAGCGCGATGGGCCCGTGCTTCATTTCCGCGGCGGAGTAGCCCTCGGCATGGATGTAGGAGATTTCCTTCAGCTTCAACGCGCCTTCCAGCGCGATGGGGAAGGTGTAGCCGCGGGCCAGGAAGAAAAAGTCTTCCGCCTGTGCATATTTTTCGGCGAGCTTCTTGATGACGTCTTTCTGGGCTAGCAACGCTTCGATCTGTTTTGGCGCCGCTTCCAGCCCCTTGAGAATTTCCGAGGCGCGGCCGGAGGAAAGCATCCGCATGCGTCCGAGATGAATCGCCAGCAGGGAAAGGATGGTGATGGTGGAGACGAACGCCTTCGTGGAGGCCACGCCGATCTCCGGGCCGGCGTGCATATAGATGCCGCCGTCGGATTCCCGGGCGATGGTGCTGCCGACGACGTTGACGATGGCCAGCGCGCGATGTCCGCGCCGCTTGGCCTCGCGCAGGGCTGCCAGGGTGTCGGCGGTTTCGCCCGACTGCGAGAGCACCAGCAGCACGGTGTCGCGCTGCAACGGCGCGTTGCGGTAGCAAAACTCGTGGGCGAACTCGACTTCGACCGGTATGTGGGCCAGTTCCTCAATCAGATATTCGCCCACCAAGGCCGCGTGCCAGCTGGTGCCGCTGGCGGCGATGACGATGCGTTCGATGGAGCGCAATTCCGCCGAGGTCATGTTGAGGCCGCCAAACTTCGTGGTGGCGCCTTCATGATCAATGCGGCCGCGCAGGGCGTTCTCGACGGTGCGGGGTTGCTCGAAGATTTCCTTGAGCATGAAATGCTCGAACTCGCCGCGCTCGGCATCCTGCGAATTGAACTCCAGCTTGCTGATCTGGACGTTGGCGGTGTCCGTGCCGAGGTTTTGCACGTCGAACCGCGCATCGGTGATGGTCGCCACGTCGTAGTCGTTGAGATAAACCACCTGCCGCGTGTGGGCGACGATGGCGTTGGCGTCGCTGGCCACGAAATTTTCCCCGTCGCCGATGCCGATGATGAGCGGCGAGCCGCGGCGGGCGCCGACGATGGTGTTGGGATGTTCCGTGCTGACCACGGCGAGGCCGTAGGTGCCGATGACTTCCCGGAGCGCGTCGCAAACGGCGCTGGCCAGCGGATGGCTGTCGCCGTCTTTGCCGCGATGCTTCTCGTAATGTTCGCCGATGAGATGGGCGAGGACTTCGGTGTCGGTGCTGGAATGAAAGGTGTGGCCGGCCTTAATGAGGCGTTGCTTGATGCGGTCGTAGTTTTCGATCACGCCGTTGTGAACCACGGCAATCTTGCCGGACTGATCGAGGTGCGGGTGGGAGTTTTCGTCGCAGGGAACCCCGTGGGTGGCCCAACGGGTGTGGCCGATGCCGAGAAAACCGGTCACGGGCTTTTCGCCCAGCAGCTTCGCGAGGCCGTCATTGATCTTGCCCTTGCGCTTGCGCACCAGCAGGTCCGCCTCCTCGAGAATCGCCACCCCCGCGCTGTCATAGCCGCGATATTCGAGCCGCCGCAATCCTTCGAGCAGGATGGGCGAAGCTGCTTTTTTTCCCACGTATCCAATGATTCCGCACATAGTTATTCCATCGGTTTATACTAAACCGCCATTAAGAGGAAAAGCGGCAATTCCGTTGCCTTGACTTTCCAGGGCTTATTGGCGGCGGAGGCGTCATCAAAATATTTTCACTCATACACTGACCGCTTTGCAACGGGCGGCGGTGGCGTTGGATAAAATCGCGCAAGGCCATGAACAAAAATCGACATCGTCCCGCAGGGCGAAGTTGGGAAGCGATGCCTGAGAATGAAGAATTCCGTTCCCATGCCTCGCGAGGGCTTTCTTCGGCGGCGGCTCCAGCAAAGAATTCAGGGTTCGGCGGATTCGATCAGCGCCCGCAGCACGCTTCGGGAGATGTTGATGAACAGGTCCTCCGCCAGGCTGGAAGCCCGGTTCTTCGAGTGCAGCACGCCCCAGCGGCGTTTCAACCGCCGCCGGCCCAGGGGCAGGGCGACGAGCGTTCCCTGCGCAATGTCGTCGGCCGCCAGCCAGCGCGGCAGCAGCCCCACGCCCATGTCGAGACGGACAAATTCCTTGATGGCCTGCTCGTTTGCGATCTCGATGAACGGCTGGATGCTGATGTTTTCGTCGCGAAAATAGGCCTCGATGAGCCCGTAGGTGTTGCCGCCGCGCTCGGGCAGGATGAGCTTCCGGTTGGGGATGTCCTCCCGCACCGCCTTGCGTTTGACGGCCCACGGATGCAGCGGATTCACGATGAACTGGAGGTCGTCCTCGCCGATGTGGTTGAAGGCGATGTTGGGCGTAGGTTCCGCCGGTTCGGTGAGCAGGGCGAGGTCGAGTTTGTTTTCCTGCAGGAGGGTGATGGCCTGCTTTGAAGTGCATTGCTCGATCTTGATGGTGAACGAGGGAAAGCTTTCGCGAAATTCCCGCAGCGTGGGCGGCAGCAGAAACTGGCAGGCCGTGCCGTTGGCGCCGATGAGCAGCTGGCCCTGCCGCCAGTCGTTGAAAGCCCTGATTTTGCTCCGCACGGCCTTCATTTGCTCGAGAATCTGCTCGGCCTCGGCGAGCATTTCCCGGCCGACCGGGGACAGTTCGAACTTACGCGAGCTGCGCTCAAACAGCCGGCAGCCCAGGTCCTTCTCCAGCGCTTTCAGGCAATGGCTCACGCCGGAAACCGTCAGGTGCAGTTCCTCGGCCGCGCGGCTCATGTTGCGCGTGCGCGCGAGCGTGGTGAAAATCCGCAGGTGCTGGCTGTCGATGGTGTTCTTCAAGTGCATGCCGCACCGCTGGGCGGTGCGCGGTGAGATTACGACGGCAAACCCCTCCCGCAAAGTTCAATGTTGAAAATTTCTGGAAGCTGGTTTCTTTACCGCTGGACCATGGTGGGCGCCAAATGCGCCGGGGGTCATGGCATATCCGCTGCTTAAGTGCGGTCATGCGGTTTGCCCGAACCAAAATCAAATCCCGCCGCCGGCCCGGACAGCATCAGGTCAATGTGGGCTATGCCGCGACCATTGACTGCGCCGTGCTGATCGCCGCGCAGGAGTTGGGACTCTTCGACAAATACGGTTTGTCGGTGCGGCTCCAGCGCGAAGTGGGCTGGGCCACGATCCGGGAGAAATTGCTGCATGAAGAGCTGGATGCCGCCGCGGCCCACGCCAGCATGCTGTTCTCGATCTACTGCGGCATCGGCGTGGTGCGCCGTTCCTGCCTGACGGGCATGATGCTTGGCGTCAATGGCAGCGCCATCACCTTGTCCAAGGAGCTTTGGAATCTGGGCGTGCGCGACGCCGCCTCGCTGGGAAAGGTCATCCGCGAATTTCAAGGACGGCGCGTCTTCACCTTCGGCGTCGTGTTGGAACTTTCCTCGCAGAACTACAATCTCCGCAAATGGCTTCGCGCCGGCGGCGTGGATCCGGACAAGGATGTGCGCGTGGCGGTGATTCCCTCCGCGCTCGTCTTCGACAGTCTCCGCGCCGGGCATCTCGATGGCTATTGCGTGGCCGAGCCGTGGAACACCGCGGCGCTCAAGGACGGCAGCGGCTGGGTGGCGGCCACCACCAGCGAGATCGAGCCGATGCATCCCGAAAAGGTGCTGCTGGTCCTTCAGGACTTTGCCGAGAAGCGCGAGGAGGAGCATCTCCGGCTCGTGGCTTCGCTGATTGAGGCGAGCCGCTTCTGCGATGAGCCGGCGAACCGCAAGGAGCTCGTCCGCATGCTCGCGCAACCCCGTTACTTCGACGTCAGCCGCGAGCTTCTCAGCAACGCCCTCGTCGGACCGTTTGATTCCGGCCACGGCGCCCGGGCGGTGGAGGACTTTGTGGTCTACGGCGCGCTAAAATGTGGCGCGCCGACCCGCGCCCGCGCCCGGTGGGTGCTGGACCTGGTCCAGAACATCGGCGGTCCCGGCACCACGGCGGCCCTGCACGGGAACATCATTCCCAAAATTTTTCGCGAGGACATCTTCAATGCAGCCTTGCAGCTACAGGCGGATTCGGCCGGTGAGCAGCGACTGCCCGACATTGCCCCCCCCTTTTTTCGGCAAAGTTTGTCCGGCGCCAATCCGGCGCTCCTGAATCCTGAACTTTCCCTGCCAGCCCCGACT
>JAXMHO010000024.1:0-36654 GCA_046346715.1 Verrucomicrobiota bacterium | reverse complement strand
TGTCGCCGGGTTCGAGATGGGGAATGAGCTGTTCGATGAATTCATCGACGGGCTTGCCGGCCTTGACGAGCATCATGACGCGACGCGGACGCTTCAGCTTCGCCACCATTTCCTGGATGGAATGCGCGCCGAGCACCTTGGTGCCCTTGGCTTCGTTGGCGAGGAATTGGTCCACCTTTTCGGTGGTCCGGTTGTAGGCCACGACCGTGAAGCCGTGGTCATTCATGTTCAAAATCAAGTTCTGGCCCATCACGGCCAGTCCAATCAGGGCAATGTCTGCTTTAGGTTCCATTTTCGTTTTCGGTTTTCGAGCTTGTGCCCGAGGTGTGCTTCTCACGATACAAAACCCCCCGGCAGCGGCGAGAATAATTTCTGGGGGAATCAGGCAAAGAACCATTGCCCGTGTGCATCGCCCTAATGCGCCTGTCTGCAGCCGGAGCGCGGCGTGGGTTTAGTGGCGTGGTGTGACTTGGATTGCTGGACGGGGTGGCGGCGGCATGCCCTCTCCGACGTAAAAGCTGGTGTGGGGCGGCTGGTTGTAGCCGGCATTCTGCCAGGCGATGCTCAGACGATATTGTGGGTCGTGCATCAATGTACGCAGGCGATGGCGCGTCGGGATGCTGGTGGTGTAAATGCGCAGTTCGCGATTATCCCTCGTCCGCCAAACAACCTCTTCGCGCCAGTCGCCGAAGAGGTCCGCGCTCAAAACCGGTGTGGCCTTGGTGCCATTGTTCTGAACGCAACCCACCGCCGTAAGCAAAGGGGTTTCGGTTCCATCCATCCAGTTCCACTTGGCCACATAGTTGCGATCCAGCAATTCGCGCAGAAGGTCGCCATCCCACCAAACTCCGAAGTTGCAGGAGGGCGGGGTGACATCGCCGATCTTCTCCCCGTCCGCATTAAACAGTCCTTCGATGCCGGCACCAAACACCCAGCACTCGGAGCCCGGATAACGCGGGTCGATGTTCAGCGCGCAGCCGCGTGCCGGGCCTTCACCATCTTCACCGGCTTGCACGGATGGCTTTTTCCAAAGCACCTCGCCGGTGCGGGCGTCACGGAAATTGGCCCCGGCGTCGCTGAAACGTTCCTGGATGTCAAACACCTCCAGACCCGGATGTTCCGGATTCAAGTCAGACACGTGCAGGGCGTCCGCATGGCCGATGCGCGTGGAATAAAGCCCCTTTCCGTCGTCATCAATCGTGCAGGCGCCGTAAATGATTTCATCCCGTCCGTCGCCGTCAACGTCGGCCACCGTGAGATTGTGATTTCCCTGTCCCCGATATTCGCGGTTGCCGGGCGTGCCATCGTCGGAGTCAAACAGCCACCTCAAACTTAGCCGGCCGTCGCGCCAATCCCAGGCTGCCAGGGTGGTCCGGGTGTAGTAGCCCCGGCACATGATGACGCTGGGCAGCCGTCCATCCAGACAGGCGACCCCGGCGAGGTAGCGTTCGGATCGATTCCCGTTGCCATCGCCCCAGAGTTGCTGGAGTTCTTCATGCGTGGGATCCAGTTTGCCGGCATGACGAGGAGGCAGGTAGTTGGTGGTCGCCAATGCGGCGCCGGTGAGGCCATCGAATACTGTGAAATACTCGGGGCCCTTGAGCACATGACCGTCGGCATTGCGGTGGTCCGCCGTCGCATCCCCGATCACCCGGCCCTTGCCATCCACCGTTCCGTCGCCTGTTTTGCAGGCAACTTCCGCCCGCCCGTCGCCATCCAGATCGAACGCAATGAATGGTGTGTAATGGGCGCCTTCACGGATGTTTCGGCCAAGATTGATGGTCCACAACAAGGTGCCGTCGAGCTTGTAGGCCTGCAGCCGGGTTTCGCCCGTCAGACCGCGGCCGGAATTGTCCCGGGGCCGTTGTTCCAGTTTCAGGACGATTTCGAATTCACCGTCTCCGTCAAGGTCCGCAACGGATCCATCGTTGGGTGTGCAGCCCGGCGGCACTTGCAAGGGAACGGACAAATAACATTTCGGACCGGTGCCTGCCTTGAGGGTGAAAGCCCGGCTTGGAGGAAGCTCGCGCCCGTTGATTACCGGTCGCACAAAATAATGCGTTTCCTGATTCAACTGCGGATTCTCATCAATGAACCATGTCGCAGAGACAAGCGGAGAAGCGTTCAGCTTGAAGGCCTTGTTGCCGGTCGCGCGATAGACATTGAACGCGATGCCTTCCGGATCATCACCCAACAATCGCCAGCTGATAAACACCTTGTCCCCGCCCGGTCCCTTGAGCTCCCGTGGGAAAAGGGCGCTCAGGAGCTGGCGGTTCAGTCGGATGACCTGCCCCGCGTCATTCAAGGTGTTCGTTCGCAGCCGCTCAATGCCGACCGTGAGGGTGACGTTCGTGAAAAGCCTTGCGGAATAGATGGATTCCCCCTGCTGCACGGTTGTGTTCAAATCGTTCACCAGCATTTCCGCCAGCGCCGGAGTGGAGACGGCCCGATTGGTGAGGGCCTGCATGGAAAAATCGGACAGCCGGCCGACCAAAAAACGGGACGGCGCATCCGCACGTTGTTGTAAACGGCGAACCAACCCGTGAACATCCAACAGATCCCGCTCTGAAAACAAAGGCCCCTCATTGATGGCCACCACGCCTCGTCCGAGATTTTCCATGAACCGCTGCGCCGAAAGCTCCCTGCCCAGCAAGGCTAACAAGCAAAGCGCCAGCAAAAGCTGCCGAAAGGATTTCGCCATATTGATTTTGGAGGCCAGACGCCGGCTTGGTGCAAAAGTTACAGCCGCGTTTGCCGCGGATTGGGCACCATGCCACCCTTTCAGATTGCCGGCTTGCGTCATCATTGGAAATATTTCATCTTCCAACCCCTGTAATGACCTTGAAACTTTCAACCTTGGCCATCGTGCTCGGACTCGGCCTGGCCATCCCGCAGCTCGTGGGTTTGCTTAACCCGCAGAAGTTCGCGGCGGCGGCGCGCAAGTTCCCGCGGCATCTTCCGCTCGGCATTGCCCTGATGCTGCTGGGGACGGGTTGGTTCGTCTGGAATCTCAGCCAGGAGTCCATCTCGGATTTCGCCCCGATGAAGCCCTACATGATGGCCGGCTTCGCTCTCATTGGCGTGGGTGCCTGTATTTTTGTTCAGGACTTTCTGGCGGTCCGCGGCTTGGCGGTGCTGATGTTAATGCTGGCCAAACTCATGACGGACACCGGTCGCCCGGCGCTCTCCCACACCCACTGGGTGTTGGTGATTCAAACCTGGGGCTACATCCTGGCCGTCGCCGGCATGTGGCTGACGATCTCCCCGTGGCGTTTGCGTGACCTGGTGGAATGGGCGACCGCCACCGAGCAGCGCATCCGCGTCGGTTCCGCGATCCGACTCGTCTTCGGGCTGTTCGTGGCGTTCCTCGGCTTCACCAAGTTCTGATTCGCTTCCGTGTCCTCACCTCGCGGCAAAATCCTTGTCATCCGCGGCGGTGCCATCGGCGATTTCATCCTGACCCTTCCGGCGATCGCCGCACTGCGAAAGCAATTTCCGGAGGCTCATCTTGAAGTTCTTGGCTACCCTCACATCGCGCAGTTGGCCCAGGCCGGCGGCTTGGCCGCCCGCGTGCAACCCATCGAGGCCCGCGCCCTGGCTGGTTTCTTCGCGCGCAACGGCGAACTCGAGGAAAACCTCGCCGATTATTTTTCCGAGTTCGACATCATCGTCTCGTATCTCTTCGACCCGGATCTGATCTTTGAAACCAATGTGCGGCGCCGTTCTCCGGCACAGTTCATCGCCGGCCCGCATCGGCCGGATGAAGAGGAAAGTCTCCATGCCACCAAGGTATATCTCAAACCCTTGGAACGCCTGGCCATTTTCGACGCAGATAATCGCCCTCGGCTTACTTTCAACGCTCAACCTCCAACCCTGAACCACCTCGCCCTCCACCCCGGCAGCGGCAGTGAAACGAAAAACTGGCCCGAAGCCCATTGGGCGGAACTGCTGCGGCGGCTGGTGGAAACGACGCCGCTCCATTTTCTGCTCGTCGGCGGTGAAGCGGAAGGAACGCGGTTGGAAAAACTCTGCGGCGGAGTTCCCGCCGCCCGTTGCCAGGTCGCAAAAAGTCTGCCGCTGCCCGAGCTGGCGGCGCGTTTGCAAACCTGCGCGGCTTTCATTGGTCACGACTCCGGCATCACCCATCTGGCGGCGGCAGTGGGGTTGCCCGCCTTGGTCCTCTGGTCGCATACGAACGAGACTATCTGGCGGCCGCAAGGCGAGCGCATCACGATTTTGAGGGGGACTTCCGGACTTTCCTCGCTCAGTCCGGAACGCGTCCAGACCGAGTTGGCGAAACTGTTGGCGGGCTGATTTCTTTTCCACCTAGTCCCCGGCAGTACGCTGCACTCAGGAGGAAAGGATGACTTCGATTCCTTTGCCGCGAAGTTGTTTCACCAAATCCTTCGGCGCCTGCGGGTCCGTGACGATGGTGTGAACCTTGGAAAGGTCACAGAGCTGCGAGACCGAGCGACGGCCGAACTTGGTGTGATCCAGGCAGAAGATGACTTTCGCCGCCGCGCGCATCATCGCGAGCTGGATGTCGATGAGGAGCCCGTGTGAATTGGTGATGCCGTCCAGCGTGATGCCGCCGGAACTCATCACCGCCACGTCGGCGTGCAGTTTGGAAAACGCCTCGACGGCGTGCGGACCAACGAGCACTCCGAGTCGTGGATAAATCACGCCGCCGCTCAATACGAGTTCAACCTTCCCGGCGGAGGAGTAAAGATTCGCGACGGGCAGGGAGTTGGTCACGATCTGCGGCGATTTCTCTTCGAGATGTTTCGCGACGTGAAAGCAGGTTGTGCCCGCATCAATGATGACACTTTGATTCGGCCCGATGAGTTCGGCACAGGCGCGGCCGATGGCTTCCTTCTCATCGAGTTGGTGGGTGTCGCGGGAAGAAAAGGCGAATTCATCCGTCGGCGGCGACAACAGGCGCGCACCACCATGAGTTCGCTTCACTGTGCCGGTCGTCGCTTCCAACGTGGTCAGATCCCGGCGAACGGTGGATACGGAAGCGTCCACGTGCCTGGCCAGCTCCTCCAACGACGCGAACTCCACCTTTTGAAGGTAGAGCGCGATGCGTTGCTGGCGTTCTTCGGCCGACATCTTTCAAGAGATTGGAATGTTTTGGAAGATTTTGCAAGATAATTGTTGACGATTTTTAAAAGTCTGGCAAAGTCCTGTCCATGTCTATGGCTGCTCCAACACCGTCCATGCATCGCGCCGTCGTCGAACATCTGGTTCGCCAAGCGGTTTATTCGCGCCTGGGCAAGCCCTTGCCGACATCTGCCGCCGCGCCCAATCCGCTATTGGTGAACATCAGCGCGCGCCATTGTCATCTCACCCAGGAAGCCGTGGAGGCGCTGTTCGGAAAAGGGCACAAGCTCACGGTTCATAAATGGCTTTATCAGGACGGCCAGTTCGCGGCGAAGGAAACCGTGACCCTCATCGGACCTCGCAGCCGCGTCATTTCCAACCTCCGAATTCTCGGCCCTTGCCGCAATCTCAACCAGGTCGAACTGGCCTACACCGATGCCATCGCGCTCGGCTTCGACATTCCACTGCGTGCCTCCGGCGACATCAAGGGCACGCCTGGCGCAATGTTGATGGGGCCCGCTGGATTTTTTGAAATGCCCGACGGTGTCATTCGCGCGCTGCGTCATGCGCACCTGAGCCCGGCGGATGCGGATTACTACGGCGTTAAGCACGGTGATTACATGAAGCTCAAGATCGGCGGCGACTGCGCCATCACCCTGGACCGGATGCTTTGCCGCGTGGACAAGAGCTTCAAGCTCGAGGTTCATATTGACACCGACGAGGGCAACGCCTGCAACCTCCAGCCCGGAACCTCCTGCGAGCTGGTCAAATGATTTCCAAAACTCTCAACCACCAATAAAACAAAACTATGAGTGAATCCTTAGGCATGATCGAAACGAAAGGCTACGTCGGCAGCATCGAAGCCAGCGATGCGATGGTGAAAGCCGCCAACGTGCGCCTCGTCAAAACCATTCCCATCGGCGGCGGACTGATCACGGTCCTTTGCCAGGGCGACGTCGGCAGCGTGAAAGCCGCCGTGGACGCCGGCTCCAAGGCCGCGGCCAAGGTGGGCGAACTCGTCAGCTCGCATATTCTTGCCCGTCCCCATGACGACTTGATCACCGCATTCGTCGGTGACAACGGCGCGGCGAAGAAGTAACCAGCAACTCTCAACTTTCAACCAGGAACTATTTATGGCTCAACAAGCAATTGGAATGATTGAATGCAAAGGCCTCTGCGCCTTGCTCGAAGCGTGCGACGCCGCGCTGAAGTCGGCGAACGTCTCGTTCACCGGCTGGGAAAAGGTTGGCAGCGGATATGTCACCGGATTTTTCCGGGGCGACGTTGCCGCCGTCAAGGCTGCCACCGACGCCGGTGCCGCCGCGGCTGCCCAAGTCGGGCAGGTCATCAGCGTGCAGGTGATTCCGCGTCCGCACGAAGGTTTGTCCGGACTCGGCAAGTGGCTTCAGTGAAGCAAACGGAAGCGGGAGGAGCACTCTCGCCGCATCCTTCACTCCACGCACTTCATGAAGATTCTCGTCGCCAACATTGGCAGCACATCGCTCAAGTGGCGGTTGTTCGACTCGTCGAGCAGCCCGGAGCGCCTGCTGCACAAAGGCGGCTTCGAGCGCGTCACGGATTATCCGAAGGCCATTGAAGACTGCCTCGGCGAATTGAAGATGGCCGGTGCAATTCAGGACGAAAGGGAACTCAGCGCCGTCGGTTTCAAAACCGTGCTGGCCAAGGATGTCACTGGCTGTGTGCGTCTGGACGAGCGCGTGTTGAAAGCCATGGCGGACTACAACGGCCTCGCGCCGGCGCACAATCCGCCCTACATCACCGGCATCAAGCTCTTCGCGCAACGGATTCCTAAGGTGCCGCTGCTTGGACTGTTTGAAACGGCGTTCTACCAGTTCGCGCCTCCGCCGATGATGCGCTACGCCGTTCCCGCCGCCTGGCATGACGCGGGAATCCGCCGCTTCGGTTTTCATGGCGCGAGCCACAAATTCATCGCTGAACGTTCCGCGGAACTGCTTGGCCGCAGCGATGTCGCGGCGCGGGCGCAACGCCTTTACGTGGACGGCGGCCAGACCCCGGTTTCGGGTGCGCCGCTGCGCGTCATCTCTTGCCATCTCGGCGGCAGTTCGAGCGTCACGGGAATTTTGAACGGTGCCGCCATCGGCACGAGCATGGGCATGAGCCCGCAGTCCGGTTTGCCGCAGAACAACCGCGTGGGCGATCTCGACGCCGAGGCGCTGCCGTATGCGGTGAAGACCTTCGGCATCACGATGGAAGAAGCACAACGGCAGCTCTCGAAGGAAGCCGGACTGAAAGGCTTGAGCGGCGTTTCCAATGACATCCGCGAGATTGCCGATGCCGCAAATGCGGGGAACGGCGCCGCCAAAATGGCGTTGGATGTCTATGTCGCCAGCGCCCGCCACTGGGTGGGCAGCTACTTTTTTGAGCTCAATGGCGCGGACGTCATCGTGTTCACCGCCGGCATCGGCGAAAACCGCGCGGAGATCCGCGAAGCCATCTGCGCGAACCTCGACCAGCTCGGCGTCGTGCTCGATTTGGAAAAGAACAAAACCGTGCGCGCCGCCGAAGCCGTCATCAGCGCGCCCGCTTCGCGGGTGAAGGTCATGGTGATTCCGACGAACGAAGAGCTCGTTGTGGCCCGCGAAGTAAAACGTTTTCTGCAAAACCACTGATTTACCAACCATCAACCAAGAAAAATTATGGCACATCAAGCAATAGGAATGATCGAAACCCGCGGCCTCGTCGCGCTCGTCGAAGGCACGGATGCGATGCTCAAGGCCGCGAACGTGGAACTCGCCGGCCCCATGACCCAGGTCGGCAACGCACTCTGCACGGCGGTCGTCGTCGGCGACGTCGCGGCGGTAAAGGCGGCGGTGGACGCCGGCGCCCAGGCCATCAAGTCCATCAAGGGCGAAGTGGTCAGCGTGCACGTCATCGCCCGTCCCCACGGCGATGTGGACGCGGTGCTGCCGAAGAAGAAATAGTCGGTAGGGCAGCGCTGCCGCGCTGCCATCAAACTGGACGAGCAGCCGTTCGTCCCTGCCAATTAATCTATGTTTCTCGCCAAAGTCGAAGGTGCGGTGGTCGCGACCAAGAAAGACCCCGCCATGAGCGGCCGGAAGCTGTTGCTGCTCCGCCCGCAGCTCGTGGACGACAAGGACCCGACGAAGTTTCGTCCGGGCGCCAACACCATCGTGGCCGTGGACAGCGTCGGCGCGGGCGCCGGGGAAATGGTTTTGTTCTGCCAGGGCAGCAGCGCCCGCCTTGCGCCCGGCATGAAGGAAGCCCCGGTGGACGCCGTCATCATCGGCATCGTGGACACCGTGGACGTTTTGGGAAAACAGATTTTCAACGCGAAAGTGTGACTGAACTATGAGCGCAGTGAACGAGACTTTGATTCGTGACGTGGTGGCGGAAGTTCTTGGCCGCCTCGGCGGAGCTTCCACCGCGGCCGCTCCCGCGACACCGGCTCCGGCCGCGAAGGGGGAATCTTGCGGATGCAATGTGAAGAAATCCTCCGCAGCTCCGGCGTTGCACGGAAAGTTTGGCGTGTTCGCCACGGCGGACGAAGCCTGTGCTGCCGCTCAGGAGGCGTTTGTTCAATTGCAGCAAAAAGGCGTCGCCGCGCGTCGTAAAATCGAAGAGATCGTCAAGGCGATGGCGGAAAAGAACGCCGAACCTTGGGGCAAGATTGAATTTGAGGAAACCAAGATCGGCCGGCTTGACCACAAGATTGCCAAGCTGGGGCTGATCAAGCTCGTGCCCGGCGTGGACTGGCTCCGGCCCGACGCCCGCAGTGGCGATCACGGCATTACGCTGGAGGAATACACCCCCTTCGGGGTCGTCGGCGCCATCACCCCGAGCACGCACTCGATCCCGACGCTCTCCGGGAATATTGTCAACATCGTCGCGGCCGGAAACTCCGTGGTCTTCAACGCGCACCCAAGCGCCGCTCGTTGCGCGGCGGTGGCCGTGCGCGCCTACAACGAGGCGATTTACCGGGAGACCGGCATTGAGAACATCGCGTGCATCATTGAAAAGCCGACGCTGGATTCCTTTAACGCGCTTTGCAAAAACGAATTCACCCGGCTGCTGCTCGTCACCGGCGGTCCCGCCGTGGTGAAGGCGGCGATGCAGACCGGCAAGCGCGCCATCTGTGCGGGTCCGGGCAATCCGCCGGTGTTCGTCGATGACACGTGCTGCCCGACGCGCGCGGCGAAAGCCATCATCTCCGGCGCGGCGTTCGACAACAACCTGCTGTGCATCGGTGAAAAGCAGGTGTTCGTGCTCGACCAGGTTGCTGACAAGCTCATGCAGCGCATGAGCGAAAACGGCGCCGTGAAGTTGAATCCGGCCCAGCTCGACAAGCTGACCAAGGCGGCGTTTGTGTTCAAGGAAGGGCAGGGCGCCGGCTGCGGCCAGGCCCATGTGAACCGCGATTTCATCGGCAAAGGCACCGGCCTGCTGGCCCAGGCAGCCGGTGTGAACATTCCAGCCGACACCCAGCTGCTCTTCGGCGAGACGGATGCGAACCATCCCTTCGTGCAGGAGGAGCAGATGATGCCGATGCTGCCCATCGTCCGCGTGAAGAGCGTCGAGGAAGGCATTGCGTTGTCGAAGCAATCGGAACACGAGTATCGCCACACCGCGATCATTCACTCGCACGACGTTGAAAACATCACGGCGATGGCGCGGGCGCTCGACACAACTTTGTTCGTGAAGAACGGACCGTCACCGGCCGGCCTGGGTCTTGGTGGCGAAGGCTATCTGAGCTTTTCCATCGCCACACCGACCGGCGAAGGCATCACCAATCCCCGGACCTTCACCCGTGTTCGCCGCTGCGTGATGGTGGACAACCTGCGGATTTACTAAGTCATGTATCTCGCCCGCGTGGAAGGCAACATGGTTGCGACCCGGAAGCACCCGAGCTTCGAGGGGTGGCGCTTCGTGATTTGCCAGCCGATCAACGCGGCGGGCGATCCCGAGGGCGTGCCGCAGGTGGCGATTGATCCGCACGGTGCGGGCATGCATCAGCGCGTCATTATTTCTTCAGACGGTCTCGCGGCGCGCAAAACCGTCGGCGACAAGAAAAGTCCGGCGCGCTGGATGATCACCGGCATTGTGGACGAGAAGGAGCCGGGGGTGCCGGTATGAGACTTGGAACCGTGATCGGCCGCGTGACTTTGAGCAAGACGGTGCCGGCTTTGACCGGCGCGCGCTGGCTGGTGGTCAGCCCCTTTACCCGCGAACATTTTCAACGCGGTTCCGAGACGCCGCCGGGCATGAGCAAGGATCCAAGCCTGGTGGTGTACGACAATCTCGGCGGCGGCTTGGGCCACACAATCGGTTTTATCGAAGGCGCGGAAGCGACGGCCCCGTTTGACGAGCCGACGCCCATCGACGCCATCAACGCCGCGTTGGTGGACGAAATTTTTTATTCACCCTTTACCAAATGAAAACTGTCATCAGTGTTCGAGACCTCGAGGAAATGGTGCGCAACGGCCAGGACGTCCGTTCGCTTCCGGAGACGGCCATCCTGACGCCGTCCGCGCGGGATTTTCTAAATGAATACCGCGGCGGCAATGCGCCGGCAGCTGCTGCGGCCAAGTCGGCACCCGTGGCCGATGCCAAACCGCAACCGCCGTCGAAGACGTTGAATTCCAAGTCGCCCAAGGCCGAGCTGGAGGCGTTTTTCAATTCGCCCTACGCCCACAGCCTCAAGGAGCAGATTTGCGAGATGGGTCATCGCCTTTGGAAGCGCGCCTACGTGGACGGCAACGGCGGCAACATGGCCATCCGAGTCGGAGAAGACATCGCGATTTGCACGCCGACGCTGGTCAGCAAAGGTTCGCTCAAACCTGAGGACATGTGCCTGGTGGATTTCGACGGCAACCAGCTCCTCGGCACCAAGAAGCGCACCAGCGAAATTCTGATGCATCTTCAGATGATGAAGCGCCAGCCCAAGGCAGTGGCGACCTGTCATTGTCATCCGCCCTATGCGACCGCCTTTGCCGTTGCAAACATCGCGCCGCCGACGTGCATGCTGCCGGAATATGAAGTCTTCTGTTCCGTCGGCGTCGCGCCCTACCGCACGCCCGGTTCGCCGGACATGGGCAAGCTGGTGGCGGAGCTGACCGACCAATACAACACCATCCTCATGGCGAATCACGGCGTGGTGACGTGGTCGCACAACAACATCGAGGAAGCCTATTGGCGGATGGAAATCATTGAGGCCTATTGCCGCACGATCGTCGTCGCCGGCCAGCTGGGCAAGCCGATCAACACCTTCACCGGCCCGCAGATGAAGGAACTGCTGAACATCAAGCAGAGCCTCGGCTTTGTGGACCCGCGGTTCAGCATGAAGGAGTGTGAGCTGTGCGACAGCGGTGAATGGCGTCCCGGCGCGTCCTGCCAGGTGCCCGAGCAAAATCCCGAGGTTCGGGCGGATCCCGAGGCCGAAGCGGCCGTCAAAGCCATCACCGACCAGATCATGAGCCGCCTCAAGTAGCTGGCGTGCAGGCGGCTGAACTGCATTCTTTCAAAAGCCCCCGTTTCGACGGGGGCTTTTTTATTTAATGAAGTTGCTTGAAGTCCGGTCGGGAATTGCCGATAAGTCATTTGAATCACGGATGAAAAAAATTCTGGTCATTGATGACGAAGTCTGGCTGCGGGAAATGATCATGCTCGCCCTGAACCAGAAGGGTTACGAAGTCATCGAGGCGGTCAACGGCGAGGAAGGCATCATCAAGGCCCGCCAGGAACTGCCGGATCTCATCCTGTGCGATGTGAACATGCAGAAGGTGGACGGCTATCTCACTCTGTCGTCGTTGCGCAGTGAAACCTCCACGGCCGCCATTCCTTTCATTCTCATGACCGGTCTTGCCGACCAGGCCGGAATGCGTCATGGCATGGAGCTCGGCGCGGACGATTACCTGCCGAAACCTTTCACCATCGACGGACTCTACGCCTCGGTTGAGGCGCGGCTGAAAAAAGCCCAGCTCGTCACCCAGCGCGCCGAAAGCAAACTGGATGAACTGCGCGAGAACATCAGCATGATGCTGCCGCACGAGCTGCGCACACCGTTGAACGGCATTCTCGCCTTCGGGGAAATCCTCGCCTCGGAAGCCGAGACGCTCGGCCCGGAGGAAATCGCCAGCATGGGCCGCGATATTTTCGAATCCGGCCGCCGCCTGGAGCACCTGGTCGAGAGCGCGCTGAACTATGCGCAGCTGCAACTGATTGGGTTCGACTCCAAAAAGGTTGAATCGCTGCGGGGTGCCGTCACCCAAAATGCCGCCCAGGTAATTCAGGAAAAGGCCCAGGCTCAAGCTGACGGTCTTGATCGCGCCGCCGATTTGACGTTTGAACTTAAACCCTCCGGCGTCTCGATGTCCGCAGAGTATCTGGGCAAGATCGCCGGCGAACTGGTTTTGAATGCGCTCAAGTTTTCCAAGAAAGGAAGCGCCGTGCGGGTGCAATTGTCGGACGCGGACGACGGCACATTGCTGACCGTGGTCGATCAGGGCCGCGGCATGTCCAGCGAGGAAATCGCGCAGATCGGCCCTTACGTTCAATTTGGCCGCAAGATTCATGAACAGCAGGGACTCGGACTGGGCCTCACGATTTGCCGGCGGCTGACGGAACTTCACGGGGGGAAACTTACCGTTCAAAGCCAGCTGGAGATGGGAACCACGATTTCTGTCAAACTGCCGAAGGCAAGAAGCCGCCTGAGGGCGGGCGATTTTATTGGGGCCAGACCGTCAAGTTGCACCGGCTGAGATAGATCATGACGTAGGCTGGTAAAAAATCCAGCACCAGCACCACAAGTCCGATCGCAAGCATGGGAGCGAAGTTGACCCTGCCGGCGGCCAGCGAAAAGCCATTCAACGGGGCCAGCAGATTTCTCGCGGTCAGTTCGACAAAATCCAGCACGGGGCTTTTCCCAAAGTACACGTAGCTGGCGACGAGGTGCAGCAAGAGCACGGCGACGAAGACCACCTTCAGGCTGAAGACCAGCGACAGTCCCACCAGCAGACTTTGTCCCGCGAGATGCCACCAGGTCCGCGCTGTGCCGGCAATGCTCAGGTGCGTCAGCAGGGGATGAATCGCAATCCAAAAAACCGCGCCGGCAATGAGGGGAGCCAGAAGCTGCGCCCAGTTTGGCCAGCGTGCCGTTCTTCCCAGCTGCAATGAAATCATTTTCTGCAATGGATCGGAGCCGGCATGGCGATGGTTGATCACGCTTAGGGTCAAAAACCAGAAGTGGAGGATTAGAAAAGCCCGCAGGAAGCTGAGAAATGAAAAGAGCAGGGAGGGCATGAACAATGTGCCTCGGAAACCCAGCGCCACGAAAAAGAGATCGATCTTGGGCGTCCAGCTTACTGCTGGTCCAATCTGCCAGTAGAAAATCGCCCTGATCACCAGGAGTGCAACCAAAGCGGCCAGATGATGCCAGCGCCTGAGCCGGACCGGTTCGGCGGGGCGAACGGTGCCGGACAGGGTGGAAGGCTTACCCGTAGCGAATGGATCCGCGTTTCCTGACCGCCAATTGAGCCAGACCAGCAGGCCTGCTACGTTCAGGATGAAATCAATCAGGCCCATAGGGATGACGGTCCTGCGATTCTAACGCTCACCCCGGCGTCACATCATTTTCAACAGCGTGTCAGCCATCTCGCTCGGAGTGACGGCCACGCCGATGCCGGCGGCCTTGAACGCGGCGATTTTCGCCTCCGCCGTTCCTTTGCCGCCGCTGACAATCGCGCCCGCGTGCCCCATGCGGCGTCCGGGAGGAGCCGTGGTGCCCGCGATGAATCCGGCGACTGGCTTCTTGCAATGCTTGGCAATCCACTCGGCCGCTTCTTCCTCGGCGCTGCCGCCGATTTCGCCAATCATGATGATGCCGGTGGTTTCCGGATCGTCATTGAACATCTTGATGACGTCGAGGTGTGACGTGCCGTTAACGGGATCGCCGCCAATGCCAACACAGGTGGACTGGCCGACCCCGCGGGAGGTGAGCTGCCAGACGGCTTCATAGGTCAACGTGCCGCTGCGGGAGACGACGCCGATGTTGCCTTTTTTGTGGATGTAACCGGGCGCGATGCCGATGCGGCAGCCGCCGTGGGAATCCTTGCCCTCGCCGGGCGTGACAATACCGGGACAGTTGGGTCCGATAAGCCGGGTCTTGCTGCCTTGCATGGCGCGCTTGACCTTGATCATGTCGTTGACCGGAATGCCTTCGGTGATGGCGACAGCCAGAGCGACGCCCGCATCGACACTTTCCAAAATGGCGTCGGCCGCGAAAGGCGGGGGAACGAAGATGGCGCTGGCAGTGGCACCAGTCTGTTTCACGGCATCCGCGACGGTGTCGAAGATCGGAACCTTCTTGCCGCCGTGCTCAAAGAATTGTCCGCCCTTTCCAGGGGTCACACCGGCGACCACCTGCGTGCCATAATCCATGGAAAGCTGCGCGTGGCGGGCGCCGAAGCTGCCGGTGATGCCTTGGACGAGAAGTTTAGTTTGGGAGTTAACGAGAATAGCCATGAGATTAAATTACTTCGATTTCCGCTTGTGAATGCAAATGCTGTTTCCGTCCGGGTCGTAAATCATCGCCATGTGACAGACTGGGGTGGGCATGGGATCAATCCGAAACTTCACGTTGTTCGACCGCAGATGAGCGACGGCCTCCTCGAAACTATCCACTTCGAGCGCCACGGAACAGCCATCCGGGCTGGGCTTGAACGCCGGCGATGATCCCAGCGACAGGGCATGGGGACCGAACTCATATTCCACCCATTGACCATGCTCCGAATTTACGACTGTCGTGGGGTTCAAACCGAGCACGCCCTCGTAAAACCGCCGAGCCCGAGCCATGTCGGTGACGGCGTAACAACTGAAGGCGATTTCGGTGACCTTGAGCATGGGCTGATTATTTGCCGACCGCCTTGACCACCTTCTGCGCGGCGTCCGCCATGGAATCGCCAGTGATCAGCGTCAGGCCGGATTCCGCCAGAGTCTTTTTGCCGGCGGCCACGTTGTTGCCTTCGAGGCGCACAACCAACGGCAGCTTCAGTCCGGTTTCCTTCACCGCCGCGACGATGCCGGTGGCGATGACGTTGCAGTCCATGATGCCGCCAAAGATGTTGACCAGGATTCCCTTAACGTTCGGGTCCTGGAGAATGATCTTGAACGCGGCGGAAACCTGCTCCTTGCTCGCGCCACCGCCGACGTCGAGGAAGTTCGCCGGCATGCCGCCGAAATGCTGGATGATGTCCATTGTGGCCATGGCAAGGCCCGCGCCGTTGACCAGGCAGGCGATGCTGCCGTCGAGCTTGATGTAATTCAGGTTGAACTTGCTGGCCTCGATTTCCAGGGGAGCCTCCTCGCCGAGGTCGCGCATGTCCTGGATGTTTTTGTGGCGGTAGAGCGCGTTGTCATCGAGGCCGATTTTGGCATCGACGGCGCAGAGCGATTCCTTGCCGTCAGCGCCCACGACAATGCAGAGCGGATTGATTTCCACCATTGAGGCGTCGCATTCCCACCAGGTTTTGTAAACGCCCATGAGCAGCTTCACCGCGCTGTTGAAGGCGTCGCCTTTCAAGCCCAGGGCGGCGGCCACCTTGCGCGCCTGATACGGCATGATGCCGGTGGCGGGGTCGATGTGCTCCCGGATGATTTTCTCGGGGTGCTTGGCGGCAACCTCCTCGATGTCCATGCCGCCTTCCGTGCTGGCCATGATCAGCGGCCGGGAGTTGGCGCGGTCAAGCAGGACGGCGAGATAAAATTCCTTTTTGATTTCCTCGGCGGCGGCGACCAGGAGCTTTTGGACAAGGCGGCCGTCGGGACCGGTCTGCTTGGTCACGAGCACCTGGCCGAGCATGGCCTTGGCCTTTTCAAAAACCTCGTCAGCGCTCTTGCAGAGTTTGACGCCGCCCTGAAAGCCGCTCTTGAAGGTCCCCTTGCCGCGTCCGCCAGCATGGATCTGTGATTTCACCACCACCAGCTTGTTGCCGGCGGTGAAAAGTTTTTCGGCCAGCGCGCGGGCCTGCTCGGGCTTGTCACAGACATCGCCCGGCGGCACGGTGACGCCATATTGGGCCAGCAGCTGTTTCGCTTGGTACTCGTGAATGTTCATTCAAAAAATAAAACTGATTTTAACTGATGTGAAAACCCCGCCACGACGGTGGCAGGCTCGACCGTCAAAAACGGACAAGGTTACTTGCGCTCCTTGATGGGAACGTAGGTTTGATTGATCGGACCGACGTAAACCTGCCGCGGGCGATAAATGCGGCCGGAGGCGTCCTCCATCACTTCGCGGTAGTTGGCAATCCAGCCCGGCATGCGGCCGATGGCGAAAATCACGGTGAACATTTCCACCGGGATGCCAAGCGCGCGCATGATGATGCCGCTGTAAAAGTCCACGTTGGGATAAAGCTTGCGTTCCACAAAATAGGAGTCGTGCAACGCGGCGTCTTCCAGCTTCTTGGCGATGTCGAGCAGGGGATCGTTGATCTTGAGCTTGGACAGCACGTCGTCGCAGGCCTTCTTGATGATCTTGGCGCGGGGGTCGTAGTTCTTGTAAACCCGGTGGCCGAAGCCCATGAGACGTTTGCCGCTGTTTTTTACCTTCGCGGCGTTGATGAACTTCGAGCCGTCGTCGCCGGACGCGTGAATCTCATCCAGCATCTCCAGCACCGCCTGGTTGGCGCCGCCGTGCAGCGGACCCCAGAGGGCGCAGACGCCTGCGGCGCAGCTGGCGAACATGTTCGCCTTGCTGGACGCCACCATGCGGACGGTGGCAGTGGAGCAGTTTTGCTCGTGGTCGGCGTGCAGCAGGAAAATCAAATCCAAGGCGCGCACCACATCCGGATCCAGCGGATAATCCTCATATGGCTGCGAGAACATCATGTGCAGGAAGTTGGCGGTGTACTTGAGCGCCGGCTTCGGATAGTTGATCGGCAGACCGCGCGACTTGCGGTAGGCAAAAGCGGCGATGGTGCGGACCTGGGACAGCAGACGTGCGGCCTCGACCTCAAAGTGCTTCTTGGGATCGCCGGAAAGCAGCTCCGGATAAAAACAACTGACCGCGTTGATCATCGAGGATAGGATCGCCATCGGATGCGCGCTGGCGGGAAATCCCTCGAAATGGAATTTCATGTCCTCGTGCAGCAGCTCGTTGGCGGTGAGCAGATTGGAAAAACGGGCAAGGTCGGCGCTGGTGGGGAGCTTGCCGTTGATCAGAAGATGCGCCACTTCGATGAACGTGGATTTCTCGGCCAGAACTTCAATCGGGATGCCGCGGTACCTTAAAATGCCTTGGTCGCCGTCGATGAACGTAATCTTGCTCTTGCAGGAGCCGGTGTTGCCGTAGCCGTCGTCCAAGGTGATGAAACCGCTCTGGGCCCGCAGCTGCGAGACGTCCACGGCGCATTCCTTTTCGGAACCTTCAATGGTGGGCAAGTTGTAGGTTTTTCCGTTCAGTTTAAGTTCCGCAGTGTTTTCCATAGTTCAAAAACGATTCCGATTTTAAGACGCGCGGTGAAAAACTATGCAATAAGAAACAGGCAGGCAACAGTAATTCCCCCAAGCAGGTTTGCTGAAACTGAGGATTAACTGAAAAATTTTCCCGGTCCGGTGTGGGATTTTTCAACGAAGCGCGGCGGCAAGGGCGGCTCGACAGCGTTCGTTCTCAGCCGGGGTGCCGACGGAAATCCGTATCCATTCCCCCAGCTGATATCCGCCCATGGGCCTGACTATCACACCCTGCTGCTGCATCCGGTCAAAGACCCGCTGACCTTCGCCAACTTTTACCAGGATGAAGTTGGCGGCGGATGGCAAAAACTCCAGCCCCAGTTCCCGGAAGGCCTGCTCATAAAACTTCAGGCCCTGCGCGTTGTTTTCGCGCGTCCGCCGGGTGTGGGCGTCGTCGTCCAAAGCCGCCAGCGCGCCCGCCTGGGCGATGGAGTTGATGTTGAACGGCTGCCTGATTTTTTCCAGCGCGGTGACCAACTCCGGTTGGGCGATGCCGTAGCCAATTCGGAGGCCGGCGAGGCCGAAGATTTTTGAAAAGGTCCGCATCAGCAAAATATTGGGCCGTCTGCCCGCGCGAATGTCCGCGACAAAGTCCGCCGCATCGTCGAGAAACTCGATGTAAGCCTCGTCGATGACGAGCAGCACGCTTTCCGGGACGCGGCAGGCAAAGGCAACAAGGTCGGCCTTGGCCACGCTGGTGCCGGTGGGGTTGTTCGGATTGGCGACGAAGATGACCCGCGTCCGCGGCGTGATCGCGGCGAGCAGGGCGTTCAAATCATGGCCGTAATGTTTAGCAGGAACCGTCACCAGGCTGGCATTGAAAATTTTGGCCACCAGGGGATAGATGGCGAAGCAATACTGCGACACCAGCACCTCGCATCCGGGCGACATCAGGGCATGGCCCACGAATTCAATGATTTCGTTGGAGCCGTTGCCGAGAATCAAATGGGCCGGCGTAACTCCGAGCTTGGCGGCGAGTTTTTGCTTTAACTGAAACGCATTGCCGTCAGGATACAGGTTCAGGTTTGCCAGTACCTTTTGCATGGCGGCCAAAGCTGCGGGCGAAGGACCGAGCGGGTTTTCGTTGGAGGCGAGCTTGATGATGCTCGCAGGCGCAATGCCCAGTTCACGGGCGACCTCTTCAATGGGGCGGCCGGGTTGATACACCGGCAGGTCCTTCAAGACGGGATTAACAGGGTAGGGCAGGGACATCAGAGCGACTCCAGGATTTTGGGCAGGTTGACGTTTTTGGCGATGAGGTTGCGGATGAGCGAAATCTTCTCGGCATCCGTCGGCCGGGTTTTGACCGTCAAATCATGAACAATGGACGCGACTTCGTAACTGTCCTGTTCGGAGAGCAAAACCGGGACCGGCATTGCCTGGATGATTTTCATCAGGGCCGGACCGGGACGCAGATTTCCTGTCAGCACCACTCCGGCGATACGGTCGGCCTGCTGCTTGTCCAGGCTGGTGCACGCCGCCAAAATAATGTCCTCGCGATCACCGGGCGTGATGAGCAGGGCGCCGCGTTTGAAATAATTGATGGCATGCTGCGCGCCCATGGCTCCGACAATGACGCTGGCAATCAGGCCGCGACGGTCGCCAGTGTCGTTCAAGGCGACGGCATTCAACTCCTCGCGCACCAACTCCACCGTCGGACTCGAAAGAATGCTTTGATGCGGAATCACACCGAGGAGCTCCAGCCCCTTGCGCTTCAAACCCCGGTGGGCAAAATCCGTCACCAGATCAATCTTGTCCCCGAGCACCTTGTTGATGATGACGCCGATGATTTCAACGCCTTCCTTTTCAAACAGCGCCTGGTTCAGGCAGACTTCGTCGATGGGCTTGCCTATGCCGCCGCGGGTAATGAGGATCACTTTCGCGCCAAGAATCTTGGCGACCTGGGCGTTCGACAAATCAAACACCGAGCCCACGCCGGCATGACCGGAGCCTTCGCAGAGAACGAAATCTTTCTCCCAGGCAACGCGGTCGAAGGCCTTGTGAATTTTTTTCACGAGTGCTTCGTTGTTGGATTGCTGGAGGTATTTGCGGGTGAAGTCTGGCTCCACCGCGATCGGGCTCATGTCCACCAGCGGACAATTCAGGCGATAGACGCTGTCCATCAGGACGGTGTCCTCGTCGATCTTCTGCTCCTCGACTTCAATGAAACGCTGGCCGACTGGCTTGATGTAACCGACCCGGGGAAAGTGCTGCTGCAGCGCGGCAATAAGCCCCAGCGAAGTGGTGGTCTTGCCGTCGTTCTGGCGCGTGGCCGCAATAAATACGCGGGGCGTGGTGGTGTTCATGCGAAATCAGTCGGTGGCTTGATGGCAATTCCCAGCGGGCTTCATTCACCGGGAAGCTTCTCGCCGGCGCCGGGATAAAGTTTGGAGTATTCGATTGATTGTACGCCGACGATGGCGGCCACGCCAAGGATGTCATGTGCGCTGGAGCCACGCGACACGTCGGCCGCCGGACGATCCAAGCCCAGCAGAATCTGGCCGTAGGCGTTGGCGCGCGACACGTGCCGGACGAGCTTGCTGGCGATGTTGCCGGAATTCAGATCCGGAAAGATCAGCACATTGGCATGCCCGGCAACTTTGCTGTCGGAAAATTTTCGCGAGGCGATTTCTGGAATCAGCGCCGCGTCCACCTGAAGTTCGCCGTCGAAATCGGCTTCCAGATTTTTCATCTGCGCATTTTTCTTCGCCTGCGCGGTGGCCGCCTGCACGCGCCCGATACTGGGGTGCCGCGCGCTGCCTTTGGTGGAGAAAGAGAGCAGGGCGGCGCGGGGGCGGATTCCAAGCAATTGCCGGGCAAGCTGGGCGGTTGAAATTGCAATGTCGGCCAGCTCCTCGACGGTGGGTTCCGGAATCACGCCGCAGTCCGCCATGAACAAAACGCCGTTTTCGCCGAACCGGGAATCCTCCACCTCCATGATCTGGCAGCTCGACGCCGTTGTCATCTGCGGGGCCATTTTGACAATCTGAAACAACGGCCGCAGCACACTGCCGGTCGTATGACTGGTGCCGGAAACCAGACCGTCGGCCTGATGCATCGCCAGCATCATGGCACCAAAGTAATTCGGCTGGAGCATGGCCTCGCGCGCCTCCTGAATCTGCAGCCCCTTGGCTTTGCGGAGCGCCGCAAACCGCCGGGCAAAATTATCCGTCTCCTCGCTCTCCGCCGGATTGATGATGCGGATGCCTTCCAGTGAAAGATTAAGGTCCTCAGCGAGCTTCTTAATTTCCGTGCGGTTGCCTAACAGGATTGGAGCACCCAGCCTCAATGAATAAAACTGACGGGCGGCCTGCAAGACCCGGGGCTCAGTTCCTTCCGGGAACACAATCCGTTTGGGATGTCGTTGGAGTTTCTCGATGATGTTCCCAATGAAGCGCATGGCGACAAGTTAGCGAGGGTATCTGAGAGCGCAACATTCTAAGCGCTAAAGCAGTGTTATTGAAACGATGTGGTGCGGGGGCAGAAAATTTATAACCACAGACAATGTTGACATAACAAACATTGTCTGTGGTTATTTAATTGCAGCCGCTAATTGATTATTTCAATTTTGCCAAGGTCTCCTTGATGGCGTTGAAGTTTGGCAAATCCTTGGGTGTTGGTGTTTTTTCGCTGTATTGAATAACGCCGTTCTTGTCGATGACGAACGCGGCACGGGCGGAAGTATCACCGACCCCGGCAAGCATCGGGAACACCACGTCGTAGGCTTTGGTCACGGTCTTGTTCAAATCGCTGACCAAGGTGATGCCGATCTTTTCCTTTTGGGCCCAAGCGGCCTGGGCAAACGGGCTGTCCACACTGATGCCGATCACGTCGGCGTTGAGTCCGGAATAGGCGGAAAGACCGGCCGTCACGTCGCACAATTCAGTCGTGCAAACGCCGGTGAACGCCAGCGGAAAAAACAACAAGACGGTGTTTTTTTTGCCGAAATTGCTGCTTAGCTTGATGTCCGCATCGGCGGGCGATTTGGATTTGAGGGTGAAATCAGGAGCTTTGGATCCAACAGGTATGGCCATAGTTTGTATTTGTTGATTGTTCTAGTTCGTTGTGAATTAACCGGGCGAAATACTAACTTGCGCTTTAAGGGTGTCAAATTTCAAAGCGGAAACGGGCAGGGCGCTTAAGAGCGGCGCCAGTCCCCTGCCCTCCGTTCGATCACGGCTGGCTGATCCGAAAATAAACCTGGTTCAACTGACTCGTCATCGGAACCGTTACGCTTGAAACCGTTCCTGAAGCGATAAAATTGGTGTGCAACCTCCAATCTGGCGCCGCCAAGTTGGTGGTCCATTGAAGAGTGTAGCTGGAGTACGGAACCGTTGTAAAATTCAGGTTGAAACCATTTCCAACCATCGAAGAAGAAAAAAAACGGACCGAGGGTATCTCCTCGATCCGGATGTTGTCAAAGACCGCAAAGTTATTGGTGCTTCCCGCCGAATCAAAGGCGTCGTTGTAGCCGATCATGCAGACGCCGGAATTGTAGCCATAGGTGTTGGTGTATTGAGCGATGGCGATCCCGTTCAACAGGCAGGTTACCAGATAATTTTGCTGCCGCACCTCCACATCAACCCAGCCCAGGCCGGGTGTGCCCGCCGGCGTGGACGGATAACCCGGCACGGCCTTGGCGGGAAACAGGGTCACAAACCCGCTGTCCGAATTGTCAAAACGCCCTCCCCACGGCGGAGTCGGCCCGAAAGTCGTGGTGTTGGTAAGCAGCAGCACCGGAGGGGCCCCTTCTCCGCCGCCGCGAAAGACGGCGAAATCCCTGACCAAGACGCTCGTTCCGGACACGTTCCCATCGCCATCCACGGCAAAAAAAAGTCCATCACTGTTTGTTTGTCCAATCCGGTTGGTCACGCTCGCGGAATGGTTGATGCCAAACAGCGCGTGTTCGGTCGCCGATCCGGGATTGGTCCAGTTGAGCCACAGGTCGAACTTCAGGGAAAAATTTCCCGTGTTGGTGAAATTCAACGGATACAGATTCACCGCGGCGGCCGCGCCGCTGGCATCCTTGTTCACGGCAAGAAACAATCCCCGGGTTGAACCGGTGGTGGAATGCGGAGCGGGAGGAATCGGCAGCGGAAAAGAAAACGTGGAGTAATCAAATCCAAAGACCGCCTTGAAATCCTGCCCGCCGGCAACAGCCCCGAACAGAAGCTTGAAGCGGTTTGTGGAACCCGCGTTGGTGACCACCACGGCGGAGGCGTATTGCTCAAAATCCTCCACGAATCCGAACGTCAACGCGGCCTCATCACTGGCGACCCGTCCCAGGAAGTTGGTGACCACCACGGAATAGTTGCCCGCATCCGACAACTGGGCGTTGGTCCGGACAAAAGAGCTCCCGGTGGCATCAAGGATCGGCATGCCGTTGAAATACCACTGGAAAAACAGCGGCGGCGAACCGGAGGCCGTGACAGAAAACGCCGCATTCGAGTTCAAATTAACCACGCGGGACTTGGGCTGGATGGCCACGGCTGGCGGCAGCAAGCCGCCGGTGAAGGTCAAAGCCACGCTGCTGGTGACCACGCCGCTGAAATCTCCCACCAGCACATCGTAGCTCCCGAGTTTGCCAGACTGGACGTTGGTCACGTTCAACACATTGTTGGTGGCGCCCGCAATGTTGGTGCCGTTGAACCGCCATTGAAACTGAAGCGGAGGAGTCCCATACGCCGAGGCGGTGAACGTGACGTTTGCGCCGGGATTCACGGCTTGATTGGTGGGAGCAACGCTGATGGCCAAAGGCACATGATAAACATGCAGTGCCTGGCCGGACATGTAACCCAGTGCCGGCTGGGCAAACCGAATGCGGTTGATGGAGCGCGTGTTGGTGTAGCCTTCCGAAGTCCACGTCAGACCGCCGTTCGTGGTGTGAATGAAACTGTATGGCGGATTGAGGACGGTGGTGCCGCCCATCCAGCCTTCGTTGGTGCTGACAAAACCAATGCCTTGCAGGCCGAACGATGCCGGCGATCCAATGGCCGACAAAGGGATGCCGTTGGATGTCCACGTTGCGCCGCCATCGACTGTCTTGTAGAAAACCACCGTGTTGTAGGAGCTGTTTTGCTGCAAGGAGGCGTAACCGATGGACGGCGACGGCCAGGACATCTTCCAGAAATAGCTGCAGTTGACCGGCGTGCTTGCCACCACGGACCAGGAGATCCCGCCGTTGGTTGTCCGGGCGATGGCTCCATGGTAGAACGGCGCCGCACAGGTCGTGTTGTAGGCGTTGGTATCCATGCCCACGACGAATCCGTTGGTGGCGTCCTTGAAATAAACATCCATCAGTCCACCCATCACGCCGGCGTCCGTCAATTTGACGACCGTCCAGTTCGTCCCGGCATTTTCGGTTTTGGCAAAGTATGCCCTGCCCCGCACCCGGCCTGCGCCGTAAATGTGCTGGGCGTCCATGACATGCAACGCACAAAAGCCTTCCATGCCGCTTGCGTTGATGCCGGGAACCGGCGCCCAGGTCATGCCGCCGTCGAAGGTTTCATAAAGCATGTTCGTGTCGTTGACGCTGGAATCATACGACCCGGGCCCCAGATTTCCTGCCCAGCCACGGGTGGCGGAGGCAAAACCAATGCAGCGAAAATGAGCGACGGGATTGATGTTCGGAATGACCTTGAACCAGTTTTGACCGCCGTTCGTGGTGCGGTAAACACCGTCTGTCCCGCGCGCGCTCCAGCCGTTGGTCTGGTTGGCAAAAAAGATGTCGTCGTTTCGCGCCGTGCCGCCCGGGGAATTGGCAAACTGGGTCCAGACGGGGTTTTGAGCCAGCAGGAGTATGGGCCAAAACGACAACAGGATGAGCGCTGTTCTTTTCATAATGGGAACCGGCCCCAGCTTACCACACCGGTCCAGATAGCAAAGCTTTCAATCCCGGCGCCGGAATAACCGATTACAGCGCCGCGAGCACTTCCGCCGCATGCTCCTCGGGCTTGACCGCCGGCCAGATTTTTTTGATCCGGCCATCGGGACCGATGAGAAACGTCACTCGATGGACGCCCAGATATTTCCGGCCCATGAAGCTTTTCTCGCCCCAGACGCCGTAGTCCTGGACGATCTTTTTCGCGTCGTCGGCCAGCAGTTGAAACGGCAGTTTGAATTTTTCGACGAACTTGTCATGGGATTTGACCGAGTCGGGACTGACGCCCAGCACCACCGCGCCTTTCTTTTTGAACTGCGCGAACTCGTCCCGAAACGCGCAGGCCTCCTTGGTGCATCCGGGTGTGTCGTCCTTGGGATAAAAATAGAGGATGACATTCTTGCCTTTCAACGCCGCCAGGGAAATCTCCCCGCCGCCGCTGGTCGCCGCCGAAAACGCCGGCGCGACGTCGCCTTCTTTCAATTTCAGTTCAGGTGCTTTTGCCATAGTTGGTTTTTGATTCTCGGTCAGATCATTGTTTGGGAATGGCGGAGCTGGCCGGATGTGAACTCAACTGCCGCACGCCGTCCCAGACATACATGAATCCGGACAGTCCGGTGCCCAAGGCCGCGCCGAGCGTCCAGATGAAAAACCAAGGCTCGCCAGGCTGCCGATCCCATTTGAGCAAAATCCAGGCGACGCAAACAATCTGCAGCACGGTGGCAACCTTGCCGATCCAGCAGGGCCGCACCATCACTTTGCCCACCGTCATCTGGATCACGATCATGCCGATCAGGATGACCAGGTCGCGGCTGATGATGGTGCCGGTGAGCCACAGCGGGAAGCTTCCGAAGTGCGGATTGTCGAGGCTGAACAAGACAATGCCCGAGACCAGCAACAGCTTGTCCGCCAAGGGATCCAAAATCGCGCCCAGTTCGCTTCGCTGGTTGTAGCGCCGGGCGATATAGCCGTCCAGACCGTCGCAGACCGCCGCCACGCCGAAGGCGAGGATGGCGCCCAGCCGGTGCAGTTCGTCGCCGTTCTTCATGTGATAGAGCACCTCCACCACGAAGAACGGAATCAGCAGAATCCGGAAGATGGTGACTTTGTTGGCGGTGGTCATGATTTGCCCCGGAATGGATAACCCACCTGCGGCACTCTGCAACGGAAAATTTCCCGGGAACTTTTGCTTCAGTCCGCCGCCAGGCAGCCGATGACCAAGCCGGATATTTTTAAATGCCAATGAAAACAATCAAAGCTCTGGTTCCCGCCGTTCTAGCCGCCCTGCTCTTCACCGGCTGCGCCACCACGCAGACCTCCAGCGGCGTCCGTCATTTCCACGAATCGAAGGCCGCCAATGTGGTGTTGCAGTTCTCCAGCTGGGATTATACTTTCCTCGTCCGTCCGCGCTACGATGACAACGGCTTCCTGCTGCAGGTGCCGCGCGAGCAGATCGGCCAGGTCCTCAATCAGATGGGCGTCCGGGACCGTCAGCTGGCCGTCGTGGTGGTGGGATGGAACTACGCGCCCGACAAATTGCGGGAGCTGGTGGCGGACTGGAAGACCATTCTCGGCGGCTGCGGATTTCAGCGCGTGGTCCTCCTAAAGTCCGCCGGCAAACAATTGAACGGAGCATTGGTCATTGACGACTCCATCATCTCAAAAGGCCCGGCCGGCGTCACCCAGCGCCAAACGCAAAGCGACAACGCCGAGAAGGCTCTCCTCGCGTCCGCCGCTCGAGCGGATGATCCGCATTCATCAGGCGATCCAATCCGGTAAGCTTCCCAACGCCACCAGGCTCGCCGGCGAGCTCGAAGTCACCACCAAAACAATCCAGCGTGACATCGAGTTCATGCGCGACCGGCTGGAGCTGCCGATTGAATACGACGGCTCACGATTCGGCTACTTCTACGGCCAGGAAGTCACCGCCTTTCCGACGATGCAAATCACGGAGGGCGAGCTGTTCGCCCTGATCGTCGCGGAAAAGGCGCTGCAGCAATATCGCGGCACCACCTTTGAAAAGCCGCTGCTCAGCGCCATCAAAAAGATGGAGCAGTCCCTGCCCGACACCATCTCCATCAACTTGCCCGACCTCGAACAGACCATTTCCTTCCGCACCCGCGCCGAGCAGATTCTCAATCTGGAGACCTTCGACCTGCTCGCCAAGGCCGCCGCGAACCGGCAGCAGCTCGAGATCGCCTACCGCAAACCCGGCCGCGCCGACAGCGAGCAGCGAACCATCGACCCCTATCATCTGGCGAACATCAACGGCGAATGGTACCTCTTCGCCTACGACCATCTTCGCAACGACATCCGCACCTTTGCGCCGGCCCGCATCCAAAAGGCGCGCACGACCGGCAGGGAGTTTCCGCGGCCGGAAAAATTCTCGCTCGAAAAACGCCTGCGCGACAGCTTTGGCGTGCAGTCCGGCGAGGGACAATATGACGTGGTCATCCACTTCGACCCGCGTGTGGCGGATTACATCCGGGAAAAACGCTGGCACGGCTCCCAGGAGCTTCGCGAACTCAAGAATGGCGCCGTCGAACTGCGGCTGAAACTCTCCAGCCTCAAGGAAATCGAGCGCTGGATTCTGGGCTGGGGCGGCGACGCCCGCGTGCTGCAGCCGCGTGAACTAGCCGGCGCCATCCGCCAGGCCGCCGAAAAGATTCTTCGCTCCTGAAAATGCTTGTGGCACCGCCCGCCGGCGCTGGTATGGTTCGTCATGCCCCAGCGACGAGCAGCCGGCCCCGGATTCACCCTCATGGAACTGCTCGTGGTGATTGCCCTCATCGGGATTCTCTCCGCGCTCCTGCTGCCCGCCCTGGGCAAGGGCCGCGACCGTTCCCGCACCATCGCCTGCCTAAACAACCAGAAGCAACTGCAGCTCTGCTGGCATTGTTACACCCTCGACCATGCCGACTTTCTGGTGCCGAACAACACCGTCAACAACATCTCCACCAACATCAGCGGCTCCACCATCATTGAGGCGGAATCCTGGTGCCTCGCCGCACCGACTGTTGCGCATATCTCCAGCGGCCTGCTCTTTCAATACAACCGTTCCTTGGAGATTTATCATTGCCCCGCCGACTTTTCCACGTCGCCTGATCCCGCCACCGGCCAGCCCGTGACGCGCGCGCGCAGCTACAATCTCAGCCAGTCCGTGAACGGTTTTCCCGATCCCGGGAATTTCATCATCAGCCACTTGATTCCGTCGTTTCAAAAGCTTCAGCAGATCCGCAACCCGGGCCTGGCCGACTGCCTGGTGTTCATCGATGAAAACGAGCTGACGCTGCTCGACTCGCAGTTCGGCATGCCGACCGACACGTTTGGCGGCCACGACACCTGGTGGGACATGCCGGCCGACCGGCACAATCAAGGCGCGGTGCTTTCCTTTGCCGACGGTCATGCGGAACATTGGAGATGGGCCTGCCGCAAAATTCCACGCGATGCCATGCGGACCGTCCCGGCTGAAGAACGGCCGGACTACCTGAGGGTTCGCGCCGGCATGAAGCAGACCTTGAATTAGGGGGAGCAGCCGACCTCAGCTTTCCGCGCAAGCTGAAGTCGCCCTTGGAGCGGTTGACGAAGTTTCGCGGCGGGTGCCCTGCCCGGCACCCGGACCTTCAGGAAGCATCAGGACAAACGTCGCCCCCTGCCCCAGCACGCTGTTGCAATGAACGCTGCCGGACATCGCCTCCGCAAGCCGCTTGACGATGGCCAGGCCGAGGCCGGTGGAGGATTCGCCGCCCGTCGGCCGGGCGGTGAGCCGGGTGAATTTCCCAAAGAGCTTTTTCTGGTCCGCCTCGCTGATGCCCGGGCCTTCATCCTTCACGGAAACGACGGCCTTGCCCGACCGGTTTTCAACGATCACCTGGACCGTGGTCTGGCTCGGGGAGTATTTCAGCGCGTTGGAAATCAGGTTGTCCAAAATCTGCAGCGCGGCGTTGCGGTCGGCCAGCGCCTGGACGCCCGGTGAAAAGCCCAGGTGCAGCTGGATTTGCTTGCGCGTCGCCGAGGCCTGGTTGTTTTCAACGCTCTGCCGGGCCAGTGCGGAGAGATCGCACGGCTCAATGTTCGAGGTGAACTTCCCCTGCTCGATGGCGTTCACATCCAGCAAATTGCCAATCAGGTCCCGCATCCGCGTGGCGGCGCCGATGATGTTCCGGGACAGCTTGTCGATCATGGCCTGGTCGCGCGACATCATCACCAGCTCGGCGCTGCCGGCGATAACCGTCAGGGGATTTTTCAAGTCATGCGCGGCGATGCCGAGAAACTCATCCTTCTCGCTGTTCAAATAAACCAGCCGTTCGTTCGACACCGCCAGCTCCGTCAGCACGGACTGCACTTTTTCAAAAGCGCGCGCCCGGCCCGATTCAAAAATCAGTCCGAGGATGAACATGAACAGGATGAGCCCCAAATAGCCGGCAGCCGAAACAATTGTTTCCCACTTGGAGTCATACAGGACCGGAAGTCTTTTCCCCGCCAGGTCAAAAGCGATCACCAAGCTGGCCGACGCAAACGTGGCCACCGCCCAGCGCGCGGCTGGCTTCTGCCCCACCAGCAGCAGCGAACACAACGGCACGCTCACCAGCCAGGCAATCGCATGGCCGCGCAGCCCCCCTTCAATGAAGCACAGCGCCGTGAAGCCCAGGATCAGAATCAGCGACAGAAAATGCGCCGCTGGCTCTATCGCCGTTTTGCGGCGCATGATGAAGGGCGTGGCCGCAAAGCCGGAACTGCAAAACAAGATGACCGCAGCGCCCCAAGGATGGTCGATCAAAAAATAAAAAGTCGCGTAGATGATTCCAAAGAACGCGCCGAGGAATCCAAACCGGGTGACCAGCCGCGCCCGGCGAAACGTTTCCGGCGGGCTGCAAAGTTCCGGCGGAATCCGGCCGTCCATCCAGTTCGCGAGCGCGTGAACCCGATCCCGGTACAGACCGACGGTCCGGGAGAAAATCCCGGGTCTGAAGGAATGGTCGGCTGGCTTCATTCTAACAACCTTTATTGCGGCAGAATGGGTGGCTTACTTAAGACCAAACCACTGGCGGGGCAATGTCGACGATGCGCGACAGCCGGGGAAGTCAGACCGGCGGGGCGAGGAAGATTTCCTGGTCGGTGAGGAGCGTGGCGCCCTTCAACAGGCGGCAGAACTCTTTCTTGGTCACGCGCCGGTGCGTGCCCTTGTTTGTGTTCGGTCCGGGCATGGCTTTGTATTCCACCGCGAGCCGTTCGAGCTTCACGATGCGCAAATACTCGCCGCCGCTTTTCCAGATCTGGGCCTGCTTCAATTTCATTTCTCGAAGGCTCCAATATCCGAGCCGTCTCCGCCAGCCGCATTTGGAATCGCGGCCAGATTGTGCGGACGCGGACGACCTCGCTGATCCATACGCAGGCCAAAGCTTTTCCCGGCGTCAATTGCGGGGCTGCCGGGCAAAAGCGCGTGCGTCGGTGTCGGTCCGCCGTTCATCTGCAACGGGCCGAGAAGCGGATCGATCGGCGAAGTGCTGGTGCCGACCAGGTCGGCGTGGATGCCGTTGGTGAAGCCGGTGCTGTCTTGAGAAATGCTGATGAGATTGAATCCCTCAGACTGATAATCCCCAAAAACATCCGCACCCAAATTCCCGACTCCGTTAGTGCCAAGTTCACCAATCTCATTATATGGCGGGTTTGGAAGGTAATAAATATCTCCAGCCAAACCATTCGTGCCTGACAGATTTCCTGTTACGATTGAATTGGCGATCTTGCAAATGGCAGATTGGGCATTGAAAACACCGCCACCATTTCCGCCATCGCCGCCGCTGCCACTAAAGACGAACTCTTGATGCGGGTGTTCAGGTTGACCAAAAGCCCCATTACCCCCAAACCCGCAGACGTTGGAGGAAATGGTTCCGGATAAGATGCGCAAGTCGCCCAGATTGTAAATTCCTGCACCCGACCCACCGTGTCCGCCATTGCCTCCTTTGGTCAAACGCATACGGGAAGATCGTCCATTGCCATTGGTATTCTGGCTAATGGTTGTATTGATCAACGTCATCAAACCGGAGTTGAAAATCCCCGCACCAGAGCCTCCGTGACCTGCGTTTCCCTGCCTGTCGTTTGCACCCCCATTGCCGGTGACATTCCCTAAAACAGTCGAATTTCGTGCGAGGAGCCTGCCTAAATTGTAAATACCACCGCCATCACCACCGTTACCGGCGTTTTCGGCCACGGATGATGATCCGTCACCACAAAAATTTCGGCTGATGCTGCATCGATCAACGATCGCGTTGCCAACGTTATAGATGCCCGCGCCGCTTCCGCCAGCATGACCCGGGGAGAAAATCCCAAATTCCTCCCGGGGAGTTTGGCCGGAAAGATTACGCTCAATCATCGTGTTTTGAGCAACAAGCTCTCCATCGTTCCATATGGCACCTCCATCTCCTCCCGCATCCAAAAACTGCGAAGCAGCGAAGATAAAACCAGCTCTATTTCGGGCGATCACACTGTTGAAAACTGTGGCCGCACCCCGATTGCAAATTGCTCCCCCATGCCCAGGCTTGATTTGATAACTCCCATCTGCTGCGTTGTTTTCCAAGAAAGCACAAGCGTCGATACGTGCCACCCCCAGGTTGAAGAGTGCTCCTCCGCTCAGTTCAATCGGCTTGTCCGAACTCGATCTTTTTGAAAATGGTGTCCCGTTTATCACTCCGCCCCCGGAGGACCCATTGTATGGAACAAAGATTGTGTTTTGGATGAAAACGCACCTCTTCAAAACGAGATTGCCAGCGTTCAAAATTGCACCACCGTTTTTTGGGGGATTCCCATGTGTCATTTTAACCTGCGTCAAATTCAGCGATGCGCTTGAAGCAATTTCAAAAATGCGATCACCAAAGTACATGGCGTCAATCGTTGCCTTGCCGCTTCCAGCCACGGCGATGGCCAAGTTGCCCTGCGTGACATCCAAATCCCCCGAGCGCGCGTTATCTTCGTAGGCGCCGGAAAGCGTCAATTGGTAGGTCAGCGGCTTTAGCAGAATTGTGTTCCGACCACCCAGCCGGTTCGCTGCCCTCACCGCGCCTCGCAGGCTTGGCTCGGACACAACCCCACCGCGCAGCTTTAATTTTTTAACCAGGGCGGCCGACAGGAAGGTTTCATTGGTGGAATCCGCGGTCGAGGTCACCACAAACGTGACGCCAAAAACGGGAATAACTTTGAAGCAAAACAGCCAGATGAAGGTGATCAACAATCCCCTGCCCTTGATAAAGTTCACGCCGCCACCTTAGCCAAACAGATTTGCGAAAACAATAATCAAGTCCGGCTGCTGCTTCCTTTCCCACACCAATTCCTCCTTGGCACTCCCCTGCTCCGTTCGTAACCTTCCCGCCGCATTTTTATGAATTACAAAATCTCGAAACGCGCCGCCTCGTTGTCCCCGTCGCTCACTCTCACCATCGATTCCAAGGCCAAGGCCATGAAGGCCGCCGGCGAGGACGTCGTCGGCTTCGGCGCGGGCGAACCGGATTTCGACACGCCGCAGCACATCAAGGACGCCTGCGCCAAGGCACTCGCCGCCGGTTTCACCAAATACACCCCGGCCAGCGGCATTCCGGAACTGCGCGAGGCCATCGCCGAGAAGTTCAAGCGCGAGAACGGCCTGACCTACAAGCCTTCCCAGGTCATCGTCTCCTGCGGCGGCAAACATTCCTGCTACAACGTCATCCTCGCCACCTGCGAGGAAGGCGACGAGGTGATCATTCCCGCGCCTTATTGGCTGAGCTACCCGGAAATGGTCAAGCTCGCCGGAGCCACGCCGGTCATCCTGCAAACCTCGGACAAAACGGAGTTCAAGGTCACGCCCCAGCAGTTGCGCGCCGCCATCACGCCGCGCACCCGGCTGTTCGTGCTGAATTCTCCCAGCAATCCCACCGGCTCGGTTTACTCGCCCGAGGAAATCAAAGCCCTCGGCGACATCTGCGTGGAAAAGAACGTCCTCATTATGAGCGACGAAATTTATGAGCATCTCCTGTACGATGGCGCGAAGGTGAAGAGCGTCGCGAGCTTCTCGCAGGCTCATTACGACCACACCATCATTGTCCACGGATTCGCCAAAGCCTGGAGCATGACGGGCTGGCGGCTGGGATTCCTCGCCGCGCCGGAGCCGATTGCCAAAGCCATTGACGCCGTGCAAAGCCACAGCACCAGCAACCCGACCTCGTTCGCGCAGAAAGGCGGCGTAGCGGCGCTCACCGGCCCGCAGAATCATCTGGCGAAGTGGCTCGCCGAGTTTTCCAAGCGCCGCGAATACGCCTGGAAGAAGCTGAACTCCATTCCCGGCATCACCTGCGTGAACGCCAAGGGCGCATTCTATCTCTTCCCGAACATCTCCCAGACCGGCCTGAAGTCCGCCGACTTCTGCGCCAAGCTGCTGGAGCAACAGAAGGTCGCCGCCGTTCCCGGCATCGCCTTCGGGGCCGACGACTACCTGCGCATCAGTTACGCGACGAGCATGGCGAATATCGAGAAGGGTCTGGACCGGCTCGACCAGTTCGTGCGCGGCCTGAAGTAATTCAGCAGCTTCACGCTATTGACGGTCGGCCAGTCGCGGCTAAGTTGGCCGCATGAAAATTTTTTTCACGCTGGTTGTCGGCATTGTGATTGGTGCGCTGGTCGTGCTGTTGCTGCGCGATCAGCGTTTAAATTCCCGTTCCCAGCGCCTGGCGGATTCCATCACCGCCGGCGCCGAATCGGCCCGCGCCGCCATCACGAATCAATGGGGGAAAATCCGCACCGAAGACATCACCAACGAACTCGCTCGCACCGGCCAGGTGATCCGGCAGAAAGCCCAGACGGCGGGACGCGTGATTGCTGATGCCACCGCTGATGCCCGCATCACCACCGCCATCAAGGCCAAACTCGCCGCCGACAGCGGACTGGCATCCTTCAGCATTTCGGTGAACACCACGGAAGGCGTCGTCACCCTCGCTGGTTCGGTTCGCTCGCCGGAAGACATCCGCAAAGCGATTGCCGCCGCGCAGGAAGTGGACGGGGTCGCCAAGGTGGTTTCCAGTCTCCAAATCAAGGCGGAGTGAGGGGAACAATCGGCATTTTGGCTAGCTCACAATGTGAAAGTGTTGTTAGTCAGTTGTCACACTATCAGGAAGCGCACCAACATCCAAAACGGCACATGGTTAACGAGCGCTCCACGCCTTGAGAGTCTATTCAGTGAGAACTGAAACGGTGGCTTCACGCTTGCTCCACGGAATTGCTTTGATGCCGTAGGCAGTCAGAGCAGAAAGATGTTCCGAGTTGATGGCTTCTTCAGCATCGTTGATGAACGCGAAAGCGGCCAGGTTTCCTTTGCCCCGTTCGCGCTCAACATCTGAAACCATGAAAGCGAGACTTGCCGCCCGGTCTTTCGTAAGCCGGTTAATCGCCTGAATCACTCCCTCGGGCCTTTCTCCGCGCGGTTGGATAGCAAAGTCGAACTTGTGGTCGAATCCGCTATAGCCAGACAGTTTGAAATCTCGGAACGGAGCCACTCCCTTCAAGCGAAGGAACTTCTCAACGTCTTCCTTGAAGAGTTGCAGCACGGATTCCTCGCCCATGACGAACATGTCGTTCACGGCAAGAATCGCCTGAATGAGATTGTGCTTTCTCTGCGGAAAATCTTTCGGCGTAGTGGAGACGCACAACTCGTCTCCTTCACTGCGCACGCCAAATCCTTGCAAGATGGCCTTCAAGTGGTGCTGTCGCTTATCAGTGTCGAGGGCAACTGAGGAATGACGCAAGTCGCCAAGCGTATAGCCGTCATCCGTCAACCAGATGGCATCGCCCCGCTTCTCAACATATATTTCAATCTCGTCGTTGTGGCGGTCGAGAAACGGCGTCGCGATAACGCAACTGGAGTCCAACTGCTCAATGCGCAATTCCTCCTTAAGCCACGAAACGTAGCCATTCACGAGTTGCTTGCATTCAGCGGTTGTCATCGTCAGACCGTTGTTTGAATCGGTGGGACACCGTCAACGTGGCAGAACTTTAGGAAATCCTCCAGCCAAACCAGACCATTCGCGGGGTTCGTGACGATGAATTGAGGAACGTCAGCAAGCGTGTAGGCCACCCGATCTTCAAAACCTTCGCGGTAAAGATGCAAGTGTGGACAAGGAAGCCGTTCGTTCGCCCGATACGGGGAATCCGGCGGATTTCTGTGGGCTGGGCCGTCCAAATCCAAACGAGCGAGGATCACAACTTTTCGGGCGCGGCTCTGGTATTTGAGGCGGATTCGCTTTCGGTTCCCGCGTTCAATCGTCAGGAGAAACTCTTCCCGCCGGTCACTCGACAGCAGCACGCGCTCAAAATCCATTGGCGTCGTCATCGTGAACTCCAATGGCGAATCGTCTTTGAACGACTTTGGGAGCGCCAGGAGGGCATCTGCGTCGGCTTGTGTCATGGCGCTCATTTAAACATTCGTTCTTTTTCGGACTCGCTTCGTGTCTGTTCGGAGACCGGCGCTCCGTCGGTTACGCCTTTGCCACCAACTGCCGCAACACATACGGCAGGATGCCGCCGTGCTGGTAGTAGTCGATCTCGATGGGCGTATCAATGCGGCAGCGGACGGGGACGTTCTCCACGCTGCCATCCTTGCGCGTGATTTTGAGCGTGAGGTCCTGCTGCGGCTTGATGTTTGCGTCGAGGCCGACGATGTCGTAGGTCTCCGTGCCGTCGAGTTTCAGGGTCTGCGCGGTCGTGCCGTCCTTGAATTGCAGCGGCAACACGCCCATGCCGACGAGGTTGCTGCGGTGGATGCGCTCGAAGCTCTGCGCGACGACGACTTTCACGCCGAGCAGGTTCGTGCCTTTCGCGGCCCAGTCGCGGCTTGAGCCGGTGCCGTATTCTTGGCCGGCGATCACGATGAGCGGCGTGCCCTTGGCCTGATACGCGACGGACGCGTCGTAGATGGAAGTCTTCTGGCCGTCCGCGCCGATGGTGTTGCCGCCTTCTTCGCCGCCGAGCATCAGGTTCTTGATGCGGACGTTGGCGAACGTGCCGCGGGTCATGATGCGGTCGTTGCCGCGGCGCGAGCCGTAGCTGTTGAAGTCGGCGAACTCGACGCCGTTATCGGTGAGGAATTTTCCAGCGGGCGAACTCTTCTTGATCGCGCCGGCGGGCGAGATGTGGTCGGTGGTGACGCTGTCGCCGAAGATGCCGAGCGCGCGCGCGCCGGTGATGGGCTTGATGCTGCCGGGCGTGAGCGAGAAGTTCTCGAAGAACGGCGGCTCCTGGATGTAGGTGGACTGGCGATCCCACTCATACACGTTGCCGGTGCTGGACGGGATCTCGTTCCACTTCGGATTCTGCGCTGCGAAATCCTTGTAGAGCTTGCGGAAGACTTCGGGCTTGAGCGCGGATTGCATCGCGTCGCGGACTTCCTGGAGCGTGGGCCAGATGTCGGCGAGGTAAACCGCGTTGCCTTCCTTGTCGTTGCCGATGGGCTCGCAGCTCAGGTCGATGTCCACGCGGCCGGCGAGCGCGAACGCAACGACGAGCGGCGGCGACATGAGGAAGTTCGACTTCACGTTCTGATGCACGCGCGCCTCGAAGTTGCGGTTGCCGGAAAGCACGCTGGCGGTGACGTAATCGTTCTTCACGATGGCGTCCTCGATGGCCGGGTCGAGCGGGCCAGAGTTACCGATGCACGTGGTGCAGCCGTAGCCAACGGTGTTGAACTTGAGCTTGTTGAGATACGGGGTGAGGCCGGTCTTCTTGAGGTAATCGGTCACGACGCGCGATCCGGGCGCGAGTGACGCCTTCACGGCGGGATTCACCTTGAGCCCCTTTTCAACGGCCTTCTTCGCGAGCAAACCAGCGGCGAGCATGACGCTCGGATTGCTGGTGTTTGTGCAGCTCGTGATGGCGGCGATGACGACCGAGCCTGTGCCGATGGCGGCTTTCTTCTTCGCAGCCGTCTCGACTTTGACGGACTTGCCGAAGACCTGGCGCGTCTTGCCGAAACCATTTTCGGTGACAGGACGTTGCACGGCGTTGAAGAACTCACGGCGCAAGTTCCCGAGTTCGATGCGGTCCTGCGGACGCTTCGGGCCGGCGACGCTCGGCTTCACGCTGGCGAGGTCGAGTTCGACGACTTGCGAGTATTCGATCTGCCCGGCTTGCGGAATGCCCCAGAG
>JAXMHO010000023.1:0-36904 GCA_046346715.1 Verrucomicrobiota bacterium | reverse complement strand
ACGGCCTTCCTCGTGCAGCACTTCGCGCAGGAGATTTTCCACGCCTTCCAAGGTCAGCTTGTTGCCTGTCAGCGAGGCGTAGGAACCGACGCGGATCAGCGCGCCTTCGAGGCGGCGGATGTTGGTGCGGATGCGGTGCGCGAGAAAATTGAAGATCTCGTCTGGCAGCATCAAACCCATGGACGCCGCTTTCTTCTTGAGAATGGCCAGACGCATTTCCACGTCGGGCGGCTGGAGATCAGTGACCAGACCCCATTCAAAACGCGAGACAAGGCGATGCTCGAGATTTTGAATTTCACTGGCGGGCCGGTCGCACGTCAGGACGATCTGCTTGTGCGCCTCATGCAGGGCGTTGAACGTATGGAAGAATTCCTCCTGGATGCGCTCCTTGCCGGCCAGAAACTGAATGTCGTCAATCAGCAGCACATCGGTCTGGCGGTATTTTTTGCGGAAAGCCACGAGCTTGTTGTTCTGAATGGCGTCGATGTACTCGTTGGTAAATTTTTCAGAAGACAGATAGGCAACGCGGGCGCCCTTCTTGTGTCCCGCCACAGACTGGCCGATGGCATGCAGCAGATGGGTCTTGCCCAATCCGACGCCACCGTAAAGAAACAAAGGATTGTAGGATTTGCCCGGGGCCTGGGCGACGGCCTGCGCCGCGGCGTAGGCGAAGTTGTTGTTGTTGCCCACCACGAACGTTTCGAATGTGTTCTTCGGGTTGAACCCGATTTCCGCAACCGGAACCGCCGGGGCCTTATCAACCAGCAGTGTGGCAGTTTTCGTCTTGGCTGCGACAGCAGCCGTCGGTTCGGCACCCCCCGCCGGAGCGGAAGCCGCGCGAAACTTGATCTGCACCTGCTTGCCCGACGCCGCCATGACCACGTCTTGGATCAAGTCCATGTAATTGTCCTTGAGCCAGACGCCGCAGAAATCATTCGCGACTTCCAGAGTAAGGCTGCTCGCATCCGTAGCCTGCACCTTGAGCGGCGCGAACCACAGATTGAACGTGTCGGGATTGAGCATGGAACGAAGTTGTTCCTGCGCCGCATCCCAAATTTTTTCTGCTGAAGCTTGCATTATGTCGTTCCCAGAGGCCCTGTTATCGGGCGTTTTATTCACCTTCGCTTCTTTTCAAAATCGTCACACAAATTCCGAGGAACGGTTGTAGCAGGTAAATCCAAACCCGTCAGCAAAATCAAAATTGTTTTATTTGAAGCTGCCTTTCCGATCAGGGCCTCAATTTCAAAGTGTTTTTAATCAACAGCTTAAGAATTCTAAAACCTGTCTAACACTCCATCCTGGCATGCCACACCCGCCCACCTTCCAACAAACTGGAGCTAACGGCGATGTTTTTATGAAAACCGGTCTGCACTTGCGAGGACAACATATTAACTTTTATGCACAAGTTATTCACACGCTGGCTCAGCCAATGAAATCGGCCCTTTTACGGATATGGCGGGATGAATTTACCAAATGCTTTGGAAGGCCAACCGTGGCACCGAGCAGAAAAAAATTAATAACCCGAGCTTGAAATTTTTTGAGATGCGAAGGTCCGTGCAATTTTCACAATTCATCAGATCGCACGATCACCAGTCTCTTCGGTCCGGATGCGGATGGCATTTTCGATGGCGGAGACAAACACCTTGCCATCGCCAATTTTGCCTGTCTTTGCAGCCTTTACGATCGCTTCAACGGCGGCGTTCGCCTGCGCATCCGCAAGCACCACTTCAATTTTTATTTTTGGAAGAAAATCGACGGTGTATTCGCTGCCACGGTAAATTTCCGTGTGGCCCTTTTGTCGGCCGAAGCCTTTCACCTCTGTCACCGTCATGCCTTCCACCCCCAAGGCGGCTAGGGCCTCCTTCACATTTTCCAGTTTGAACGGCTTAATGATGGCTTCGATTTTCTTCATCTGTTTGCCAAGGATACTAACAAGCTCGTTTTTCCAGCAAACCCAATATTCCGGGAGATATTTCACATCCTTTGCAATATGAGCCAACGATCCAAGGTAATCCTCATAAAAGCCTTGCTTAAAATTTGATATTCTTATGTTTAAAAATTGTATAGTATATTAATTAATACCTTTGCTAAATAATTGACACCGATAAGAGTCCATGACATAGTTTGAGCGTTCAGATAAACCAGTGTCTCAGACACATTGATCTTTGATTTTAGTATTTTCGGGACAGGCTTGTGGTGCTGGGCGGTTCCGATGTTCTACATAAAACCTACTGTTGCACCAAATTCGAAAATTCCCCGGGCCTCTCAGCCATCCTCTGGTTGTTTGGCCCGGTTTTTTTGCCCTTTTCAGATCATGGCCCTCGCTTGGAACCCAATTTTCCGTTGACTCTTGTTTCCAAGACGGTTGTATTGCGCGGAACACGCCAAACATCATGAACAATCGTCACGACAAAATTCTGTTCTGGGGCTGCTTTATCGCCCTAATCACCACGTCCTATGCCTTCATCAGTCGGATGATTCTGTGCGATGTCAGTTTTGCCACAGATTTCGGACTAAATGCGGTTCAAGTTGGTGAATTAAAAGGAGCGGGTGTCTGGCCCTTCGGTGTCAGCATCATCGTGTTTAGCCTTTTTATCGACCGCATCGGCTACAAGGTAGCCATGGTTTTCTCTTTCCTGAGTTATTTGGTTTACATGGCCTTGGCGGTGGCGGCCTTTGGCACTATTCATGGCGTCACCGGCGACGCCTTGGCGGCAGCTCAACTAAAAGGCTACAGACTGCTCTACTGGGGAAGCATCATTCTGGGTTTGGGCAACGGAACGGTGGAGGCTTATATCAACCCGGTCGTGGCCACCATCTTCAACAAGGACAAAGTCAAGTGGCTGAATATTCTCCATGCGGGCTGGCCGGCCGGACTCGTTCTCGGAGGCCTTTGCACCATCGGTCTCGCAACAAACTCTGATTGGCGCATTACCTTGGGATTGATCCTCATTCCCGCGTTGATCTTTTTTGTGATGCTGATTGGACTCACCTTCCCCAAAAGCGAACGCGAACAAGCGGGTGTGGGATACGTCGAAATGCTCAAGGAACTCGGAGCTTTCGGCGCCTTGGTCGGGTTTGGTTTGGTGTTCGCCCAGCTCTTTCAACTTGTCCCGACCGAATGGCACTGGCCGACCTGGGCATTTTGGATTCCCACCGGAATCGTCGTCGCCGTGTTTGCCGCCGTCACAAAATCCTTTGGCCGTCCTTTGCTCGCCTTCCTGATCATCATCATGATGCCGCTGGCGACCACGGAAATCGGCACCGACGGCTGGATCACGGATCTGATGTCAGACCCGATGAAAGCTGCGGGCCACAACGCGGCGTGGGTGTTGGTTTATACCTCCGCCATCATGATGGTGCTGCGGTTCTTCGCCGGAGCCATCGTCCACAAAATTTCCCCGCTTGGCCTGCTGGCCTCCTGTGCCCTGCTGGCCATCCTCGGATTGACCGCACTTTCAAAAACCCACGGCAGCGGTCTCGTCGCCATCTTTGCCGCGGCCACCCTGTATGGCGTCGGTAAAACCTTTTTCTGGCCTACGATGCTGGGGCTGACTTCGGAACAATGCCCGAAAGGTGGCGCGCTCACCCTCAATGCCATGGGCGGCATTGGCATGCTGGCCGTGGGCATCCTTGGATTTCCCTTCATCGGTTACCTCAAGGAATCCACCGCCACCAAAACCTTGGAAACTGCCAACCCGGCGCTTTATCAGAGCGTCACCGTTGGGAAAAATTATCTGCTGGGCGATTACAAGGCGATTGATCCGGCCAAAACCGCTCTCGCCACGGATGACGCCAGCAAGGCCGCCTTGGAATCCGCCAACACCGCGGGCCAGTTCAGTGCGCTGGGCAAAATGGCCGCCTTTCCCGCTTTCATGCTCGTTTGTTACGCGGCCCTGATTCTTTATTTCAAAGGCAAGGGCGGCTACAAACCGGTGGAGCTGTCCGGGTCTTCGGCTCCGAAGCATTAGGGCGTTTTCAATCAGATCGTGGCCTAACGCCAAGAGCGCAAAGGTGTATGGCTATTCTTCTTCGCGACTTTTGCGACCTTCGCGTGAGAAGCTTTCCGGCCGAGATTCACTTGAATCTGCCCTAAGCCTCACTCCTCGCCGTTGGCGGAATCCGGCTTGCGCTCCCAGCGACGCTGCTGACGCTCGGGCAGACTCGTGTCCACCTTCGCGTAATACGTCTGCTCGCCGAACATCGCATCCGTCGCTTGCTGCAACTCCCGCGATGGCGTCACAAAAAACCGCTCGTGCGGCTCGATGTAAACGCGGCCGCCGGCGGGCTGTTTAAAACACAGCAGCAACGGACACCGGCCCGCGTTCGCCGCCACCAACTGATGCAACGCCACCATGTTCTCGGGCTGTAGATGCGCGGAGTTCAAATGCAAATGCACCTGCTTGGTGTATTTTCGCGGCGCATCTTCGAGCGGCATGATCTCCTGCGGAAAAATCTTCGGCTTCTCGTCGCCGGCATTCACCTCGCCCACCACCAGGATGGCCTTGTTGGGTTCGAGCAACGGCCGGAACTTGTCGTAGTTTTCGTTGATGACGAGGATTTGCACGGACCCCGCCAGGTCTTCGAGCGTCACCATCGAATACGGCTTGCCGCTTTTCTTGGAAACGCCGTGCTGCACCGCGGAAATCATCCCACCAATCCGCGTGAGGCTGCGATTGGGCAGGCTCGCCAGGGTGGTGGTGTTCGCCAGGGTGAACTTCTCCAGGATAGGCGCGAGCGGCGTCAGCGGATGGCCCGTGACATAGAAGCCGAGCAACTCCTTTTCATGCGCCAGCAATTCGTGCTGCGGCCATTCGGGGAGATTGCTGATCGCCTCGGGCATCGGCGGCGCGGTGTCTTCCAACGCGCCAAACAAGGAGCTTTGCCCCTTCTGTTTGTCGGACAAAATGCTCGCCGCCCGCGCGAGCGTGCGTTCGATTTGCGCGAACAACGTCGCCCGCGTCTGGCCGAAACTGTCGCAGGCTCCGGACCGGATCAACGCTTCCAGCACTCGGCGATTCACCGTGCGACCGTCCACGCGTTCACAGAGATCCGCCAGCGTGTTGAAGTTTCCGCCCTCGTTCCGCGCCTTCAAAATGGTTTCCACGGCCACTTCACCAACGCCCTTGATGGCCGCGAGACCAAAGCGGATCGCCTTCTGGGCCGCAGGGGAGCCATTGGCGGCCGGCGCTGCATTTGTCGCCGACGCCTTGGCCGCACTTTGCGGAGCGGGCGCAAAGAACACGCGGCTTTCGTTCACGTCCGGCCCGAGCACCTCGATGCCAAACGTCCGCGCCTCGGCGATGTATTCGCTGAGCTTGTCGAGGTCGCCCATGTCGTTGGTCATCATCGCGCAGAGGAACTCCACGGGATAATTCGCCTTCAGGTAGGCGGTCTGGTAGGAGACGATCGCGTAGGCGGCGGCGTGCGACTTGTTGAAGCCGTAGCCGGCGAACTTTTCCAGCAGGTCAAAGATCTGGTTCGCCTTGGCCTTCGGGATGTTGTTCTTCTCGTGACAGCCCTTGACGAAGACCTCGCGATGCTTCTGCATCTCTTCGACCTTCTTCTTGCCCATTGCGCGGCGCAGCAGATCCGCGCCGCCGAGCGTGTAGCCGCCCAGGATCTGCGCGGCCTGCATGACCTGTTCCTGGTAGATCAAAATGCCGTAGGTCTCCTTGGCGATGGATTCCAGCAGCGGATGCTCATACTCGATCTTCACCTCACCATGCCGGCGTTTGATGAATTCCGGGATGAGGTCCATCGGACCCGGCCGATACAAGGCCACGAGCGCGGTGATGTGTTCAACGGAGCTGATCTGGAACTTGCGGCAGAGATCGCGCATGCCGCCAGATTCCAACTGGAACACGCCCAAGGTTTCCGCGCGGTTCAACAGGTCGTAGGTCTTTTTGTCGTCCAGCGGCAGATTGTCGATGGGAACATCAATGCCCTGGGTCTGCTTCACCATCTCACAGGTGTTGCGGATGACTGTCAGGGTTTTCAACCCGAGGAAATCCATCTTGAGCAAACCCAGATCGCCCACGGGATTCATCGCATACTGCGTCACCACCGCACCATCCTCGTCGGACTTCAATGGCAGCAGGTTCACCAGCGGCTGGTCGCCGATCACGACGCCCGCCGCGTGCATACCCGCGTTGCGCGTGAGGTCCTCGAGGACAAAGGCGGTGTCAATGAGCTCCCGCGTCGTCTCCTCAGTCTCGTAGGCTTCCTTCAACTCCGGCGACTGCTTCAGGGCCTTTTCCAAGGTCATCTTAAGGTCCGCCGGAATCATCTTCGCCAAACGGTCGCATTCCCCAAAGCTCAGCCCCATCACGCGGCCGACGTCGCGCACCACGGACTTCGCACCCATCGTGCCGAACGTGACAATCTGCGCGACGGAATCGTTCCCATACTTTTTGCGGACGTATTCGATGACGTCCGCCCGGCGGTCATCGGCGAAATCAATGTCGATATCAGGCGGATTGACGCGCTCGGGATTCAGAAAGCGCTCGAACAGCAGGCCGTAGCGGATGGGATCGACGTTGGCGATTTCGAGCAGATAGGTGACGAGCGAACCGGCGGCGCTACCGCGCGCGACGCATGAAACCCCGATGCTGCGGCCGTAACGGACAAAGTCGCCGACAATGAGGAAGTACGAGATGAACCCGGTCTTTTCGATGACGGCCATCTCGACGTCGAGGCGGTCCAGCACGGCCTTGATCGCGGCCGCAACCGCCGGATCCTTCAGCCGGTCCGCGGGCGCTTCGGGAACTTTTTCCCCGGGCTTGAACGTTGGCAGGCGGCCGGGGTCGTCAACGCCCTCGATGATGAACTGCTTTCCCTCGGCCCGCGCATGCAGCGTGTAGCGGCGGAACAATCCCTCCGCCAGCCATTGCCGGAGAAAGCCTTCGCGGGTGAAATGCTCGGGCGGATGGAAAACCGGATAGTGCAGCTTGCCGAATTCGATCTCCACGTTGCACTTCTCCGCCACCTCCAGCGTGTTCGTCACCGCCTCGGGCACCTCGGCAAAGCGCGCCTTCATGTCTTCCGGCGACCGCAGGTAAAACTGCTCCTTGACGTAGCCGGCGCTCATGCGCTTGGGATCGCTCAACTGCGACTGCGTGCCGATGCAGACCAGGCAGTCGTGCGCGTGCGAGTGGCCCTTCTCGACGTAGTGCACGTCGTTCGTCGCCACACATTTCAAGCCGAACTCTTTCGCCCACTGAATGAGATGCTTGTTGACCTTGGCCTGCTCGGGCAGACCGTGGTTTTGGAGTTCGAGGTAAAAATTCTCCGGCCCCATCACCTGCTTGAACCAGTCCATCGAATCCCGGGCGCGCGACAGTTGGTCCTTGGAGATCGCCTCGGGGATTTCGCTGGCCAGACAGCCGGACAAGGCAATCAGACCTTCCTTGTTCGCCGTCAGGATTTCCTTGTCGATGCGCGGCTTGTAGTAATAGCCCTCGAGGTGCGCCGCGGTGGTGAGCTTGATGAGGTTTTTGTAGCCGACCTCGTCCTTGGCCAGCAGCACAAGGTGGTTGTACACGTCCCGCATGCCGCCGGTGTTGTTGGTCTTGCGGTCGTGCCGGCTGCCGGGCGCGACGTAAACTTCGCAGCCGATGATCGGCTTGATGCCTTTGGCCCGCGCCGCCTGATAGAACTCGATGACGCCGTGCATCGCGCCGTGGTCGGTGATGGCCAGCGCAGGAAACTTCAGGTCGTGCGCCTTGTCCATCAGCCGGTCCAGACGGCAGGCGCCATCGAGCAGGGAATACTCGGTGTGCAGATGGAGATGGACAAAGTCAGCGTGCGACATTCGCCGGCAATTTACGCTGCGAGGCAGAGCCGGTGCAAGCGGGGGTTACTCACATTCTGATTTTCCGAGGAAACATTTGTTTGCCGGGCGTTCCTTTGCAAAGCTTGCAGCCGATGATTTCCCACCGGCGATTTCCCGCCGGTCACGTGAACATGAAACGATTTTTGCTTCCATTGCTGCTGTGCGGCCTGCCGTCGCCGGGCTCGGCTTACCACAACGGCACGAACGTCCTGCAGCCCGAAGTGATCCCCGTCTCCGCGCCGTTTCCAATGCCCGCCATCCGGGTGCCGGTGTTTCCGAACCGCGATTTCCGCATCACCGACTTCGGCGCAGTGGCCGGCGGCCAGACGAACAACACGGAGGCCATCCGCCAGTGCATCGCGGCGTGTCATGACGCCGGCGGCGGCCGGGTGATCATTCCGCCGGGCCGCTGGTTCACGGGCAAGGTTCATCTTCGGAGCAGCGTCAACCTGCACCTCAAAGCCGGCGCAACGCTGCTGTTCAGTGATCGGGCCGAGGATTATCTGCCCGCCGTGCAATCGAGCTGGGAAGGTCTGGAATGCTTTAACTATTCGCCGCTGGTTTACGCCTTCGGCTGCACCAACGTCGCCATCACCGGCAAGGGCACGCTCGAAGCCAAACTGGCGGGCTGGAAGGACTGGTTCTCCCGTCCGCCGGCGCACCTCGCGGCGTTGAAGGGGCTTTACCTGCTGGCCGTCTCCAACGCGCCGGTTGAACAACGCCAGCTGGCCGTCGGCAAAAATCATCTGCGGCCGCACTTCATCCAGTTCAACCGCTGCCAGAACGTGCTGATCGAGGATGTGAACATCCGCAACAGCCCGTTTTGGACGACGCACCTGCTGCTCTGCGAGAACGTCCTGGTTCGCCGCCTCGATGTCGTGGCGCACAGTCACAACAATGACGGCATTGACCCGGAGATGACGCGGAATCTGCTGGTGGAAGATTGCCGGTTTGACCAGGGCGATGACGCGGTGGCCATCAAGTCGGGAATGGATTTCGACGGCCGCCGGCTTCACACGCCCTCGGAGAACATCGTGATTCGGAATTGCACCATGGTCCGGGGACATCAGCTCGTTGCCATCGGCAGCGAATTGTCCGGCGGCATCCGCAACGTCTTCGTCCACGACTGCCGCTTCCTCAACACCGAGTCCAACAAGCCCCAAAACATCCTGTTCATCAAAACGAACCGGCGCCGGGGCGGCTTCGTGGAAAACATCTTCGTGGAAAACATCCAGGCCCGCAGCACGCAGTTCGGCGTGCTCGGCATCGACACCGACGTGCTTTATCAATGGCGCAATCTCGTGCCGACCTTCGAGGAAAAGCTGACGCCCATCCGCGGCATTCACGTCCGGAACATCCGCCTGGAAAGCTGCGACACGGCCTTCAAGATCGCCGGCGATGCCGAGCTGCCGGTGCGGGACGTGTTTCTGGAAGGCATCCACGTCCAGCAGGCCCGCGTCGCGCAAAGCTTCGTCAACGTCGCGGGCATTCATGAAACCAACGTGAACATCAGGGTGTCGGCGGCTGAAAAATAATCTCTCCCCGCGGAAAACCGCTGCTATCTTCCTGCCGCCCGCTGCCGTGGCGGCGGGCTGATTCAACCGTGATTTCGATTGCTGAACATCAACCGACCGGCGCCGACCTGGTGGCGCGGGTGGAGGAGATTTTTTCGCCGACGGGCATTCTGTCGCGGGCGAAGAACTTCGAGTTCCGCCCCCAGCAGCAGGAGATGGCGGTGGCGGTCGCGCGGGCATTGCAGGAACACGGCCATCTCGCGGTGGAGGCCGGCACCGGCGTCGGCAAATCGCTGGCCTACCTCATTCCCGCCATCCTCTTTGCCGTCACGCAAAAAAAGAAGGCGGTCATCTCCACCCACACGATCAATCTTCAGGAACAGCTCACCGAGAAGGATCTGCCGATGCTCGCCGGCGTGCTGGGCGCGCTGGCGGAACCGGTGGCGTTTCAGTTCGCCATGCTCAAAGGCCGGGCCAATTACCTCTGCACCCGCCGCCTGCAAAAGGCCATGCAGCAGTCCGGCAATCTCTTCACCTCGTCTGAAGCGGAGGAACTCCAGCGCATCTACGAGTGGTCGAAGCAGACCAAGGACGGCAGCCTTTCCGACTTCGACATCGAACCGGACGGCAAGGTCTGGGCGCAGGTTTGTTCCGAGCGCGGGCTGTGTTCGCCGAAAATCTGCGGCCATCAATCGGACTTCGCCAAGGACAACGGGCTGTGCTTCTTCCAGCGCGCCCGGAACCGGATTCTTTCGTCCGACGTGCTGGTGTTGAACCATACATTGTTTTTCACGCTGCTGGGCGGCGTGGACGAGGACATGGAGGGCGGCATTCTCTTCAAGAACGACTTCGTGATCTTTGATGAAGCCCACACCATGGAACAGGTTGCGGCACGGCACATCGGCCTGAGCGTTTCCAGCGGACAGGTTCGCTACGCGTTGAACCGCCTGTGGAATCCGCGCACCGAAAAAGGTCTGCTCGCCACGCTGCGGCAAGGCAATGCCGTGAAGCTCGTCGCGGATTTGCTGAAGGAGTCGGACGACTTTTTCAACAACGTCGAGCTGGCCTGCGAGGAGATTTCCGCCGCGGCCAAGCCAAGGTTCGGCGGAGACAACGCCGCGAAACGCCGCGCCTGGACCGAGCTGCGGATTCGCCGCGCCGAACTGGTGAAGGACAACGTCACGCTGCCCATCCAGCGCCTGCGCGAGGCCGTCAGTGACCTGATCAAGACCAGCGAGGACAAGGACATCGGCCAGGAGCTCGTCGAATGCAACCGGCGGCTGATGGAATTGCGCGAGGAGGTGAAGGCGTTTCTCGAACAGGGTTCCGACGAATACGTGTATTGGGTCGAACGCAGCGGCAAGGCGCACAAAAGCCTGACCCTGAACGCCGCGCCGGTGGATGTCGCGGACTTCCTGCGCCGGCGGCTGTTTGAAAGCGACACCAGCGTCATCATGACCAGCGCGACGCTCTCGACGAATTCCTCCTCCAAGGCGGGCCTGGGTTATTTCTCACGCCGCGTCGGCGGCGAATGCGCCACCATGCTTCAGGTGGGCACGCCGTTCGATTACGAGCAGCAGATGCGGCTGTTCGTCGCCAAGAAAATGCCGGACCCGCGCGACCACGGTTATCGCGACGCGCTCATCCACTGCGTCGAGCATTTCATCCGGCAGACCCACGGCAAGGCTTTCGTGCTGTTCACGAATTACAAGCTCATGCAGGAGGTGGCCGAACTCATGCAGCCGTTCTTTGATGAACTGGGCATCGCCTGTTTCGTGCAGGGCACCGGGACGCCGCGGTCCACCATGCTGGAAAAGTTCAAGGAGGACGTGGACTCGGTTTTGTTCGGCACCGACAGCTTCTGGCAGGGCGTGGATGTTCCCGGCGAGGCGCTGAGCAACGTCATCATCACCCGGCTGCCGTTTGCCGTGCCGGACCATCCGCTGATTGAGGCGCGCATCGAGGCGATTGAAGCGCGGGGCGGAAATTCCTTTGCCGAGTTTTCCCTGCCGGAGGCCATCTTGAAATTCCGCCAGGGCGTCGGGCGGCTCATCCGCACCAAGTCCGACAAAGGCATCGTGGTGGTGCTGGACAACCGGGTATTGTCGAAGCAATACGGCCAGGCCTTCATTGACGCGGTGCCGAAATGCCCGCTGGAGGTGGTCTGACCGCCAACGTCACTTGGCGGGGGAAGAGTTGGTGAGCACGGCGGGGGAATTGGCTGCCGGCCGCGGCGCGGATTTTTTCTTGAGCAGCTCCGTGAAAAGATCCTGCTGGGTGGCGGAAAGCTCGTCGAGAATGCGTTCGCGGGTGTAGGCCAGCTCCTCCTTCACGTCCGGCTCGATCTGCTGGCAGAGCTCCTTGATGTTGTCCTGGCCCTCGCTGATGATTTTTTCAATGCGCTCACGCTGAACCGCGTTGAGCTTCAAATCGCGGGCGAGGCGTTCGAGGAAATCCTTCCGCTGCAGAAAACTGGCGGCGAGCAGGGGGCGGTTGGAGCGCGCCAGCAGGGCGTAGTTGGTGCCATACCGCCGGCCGGATTCTCCGAGGCGCTTTTGCGCCGGCATTTCCACGGAATGGGAGTAGTTCACCATCAGTCCGCCGGTGATGACTCCCGCGCCGAAGATGACCAGCGTTGCCAGAATGACCTTCCAGGTGTTCACCAGAGCAAATCAGCATCCTGCGGCGCAGACGCAAGCATGGTGTTCTCGAAATCCTGCGAGAGGTCGTTGGCGGAACCGGAATTCGAGGAGACGAACACGGACGCCAGGCCGAGCAAAACCACCACCAGCAAACAGCCGGCGGCTCCACGCCACAACGCCTGCGACCACAACGCCCACCGGTCCAGAACCGGCCGCGACGCGAGCAGCGCCGACACGCGCTTGGCGAAAGCGTAAGGCACCTGGTCGCCCGGCGGATGAGCGCGGGCGGCGGCGATAAGCTTTTGTTCCAGTTCCGGCAGTTTCATAACAACACTTCGTCAGACGTGCAAAATTTGCACGGGGTTACAGATACTTGTCCTTCGTAATTTTGGCGAGCAACTTCCGCATTTCCGCCCGGGCCCGAAACGCCCGCACCTTCACCAGTGGCACCGACCAGCCGGTGAGGCTGGCAATTTCCTTCACGGACCGATCCTCGATCTCCAGCAGCGTGATGATGAGCCGCGCCGGCGGAGAAAGCTGTTCGAGGATTCGCTCCACCAACTGGCGGGCCGCGTCCGCGTTTTCGCTGGCCGATTCGGGCTGGGTGACAAACCGGTCGAGCCAGTCCTGTTCCGGGTCGGAAAGCTCGGAGAAGGCGGACTCGCGATTGCGCTGATGGCCCCGGAGAAAATCGTAGCAGGTATGGACCGCCAGGCGCATGAGCCAGTGCTCAAACGGCGCCTCGCCGCGGAAGCTGGAGAGCTTCTGAAACGCTTTCATCCAGACCTCCTGGACGATGTCCTCGACCTCGCTGTCGCGGCGGGCATAGCGGCGGGCCGTGGCAAAAACGCGGGGGGAATATTTCTCAACCAGCGGCTCGAAGCTGGCGGCATCGCCCTTCAACGCCGCGGCGATCAATTCCGCTTCGGTGCGTTCCATCGGCGGCACTTTGCCAGAGCCATTTCCATTTCCAAAGGGAAAAGCCGTCCGGCTCCGTTGTGTCCTAGGGCTAATCGACATTCAATTGAGCCAGAACAGGGAACAGGCGAGGTAGAGGAAGCCCCTGAAGTGGGAGTCGTTGCGGTCAAAGCGTGTGGCAATGCGGCGATGCAGCTTGAGTCGACCGAAGCAGCGTTCGATGCGATTGCGCTCCGCATAGAGGGTTTTGTCGTGGCGGTATTGGTGCTTGCGGTTGCACTTGGCGGGAATGACGGCCTTCATTCGTTTGGCGCGGGCGAGGAGGCGAATCGCATCGGTATCGTAGCCTTTGTCGGCGATCAACGCCTTGGCAGTCTGTCCGGCCAGCAACGCCGGCGCGCTCTGGCAGTCGGCCTTTTCGCCTCCGGTGAGCAGCAGGCGCAGCGGTCTTCCCAGCGCATCGCAGAGCATGTGAATCTTGGTCGTCAGTCCGCCACGGGATCGCCCCAGAGCCTGCTCACCCGCCCCCTTTTTCCCGTGGCCGCCTGTTGATGGGCTTTGACGAGCGTCGAATCAATCATCACGTAATCATTCCGGGGTCTTTGAGTAACGAGTGAAGACCGCTTCCCACACGCCGTTTTTGGCCCAGCGGCTAAACCGTTTGTGGGTGCTTTTCCAGTTGCCGTAACGCTCCGGCAGGTCGTGCCAGTGCGCTCCGCTACGCAGAACCCACATCACCCCGTTGAGAAAACGGTGATTGTCTTGGGCGGTGCGTCCGGGATCACCCGCTTTGCCGGGGAGAATGTCGCGGATGCTCGCAAACTGCGCTTCGGTCAATTCATATCGTTTGGCCATCCCACCCGCTTACCATATCCCCCATTTTCGTACAATCTTGAATGTCGATTGGCCCTAGTCGGCGACTACTTCTTGCGAGGGAGATCGTTTTCGTCGCGGTTGGTCGAGGTCAGATGATGCTGCCGCTCGCCGGCCGGTCCGGTCAAAGGTGCGGGCCGTTGAACTCCGCCGATGCCCTCCCGAATTTTTTTCAGCTGGTCGGCTGACAATCCGGGCTGCACCTGCCGCAACGCCCGGGCGCGAAGCACGGTCAGCTCCGCCTCCAGTCCCGAAACGATGACGGCCTGCTGGCGGGCCTTGGTTTCGTCGAAGGACTCCCCGAGACTTTCCTCGATCAACCGGCCTCGGGCGTTGCGAAGCTTGGCCTCCAGTTCACGGACACGGTCACGCTGCAAGTCCATTGCCATGCGAAAGGAATTACGTTGCTCGTCCGTCAGCACATTTCCCACCGGCCCCAGACCGGCGATGAACAGACCCTGGCCCGGAGCCGGGATGGCCGGCCGGGGTGAATTGGTGTTCTGTGCGGAAACCGATTCGCTGATGCCCAGGCCAAGGGCCAGCCAGGTCAGGACCGGAAACAATCCAAGCGTTCTCATAATATCCGATCATGCCAGACGATGCCGGCCGCGGGAACGTTACGCCGGGCGGTCAGGAGCGTGTGATGCCGAGGCTCTTTTCAAATTCACCGGAGAATTTCTTGAGGGAATCCCCGATCTTGGCGGGCTGATGGGAGATGCTGGCAAACATCCGTTCGGCGACTTCGGGCTTGTGCCGGATCAGCTCCAACGCCGCAATGATGACCGAAAGGTTGTTGTTGATGTCGTGGCGCATCGTGGAGAGCTCACGGTTCAACAACTCGATCTGCTCGGGACTCAGGGTCACCGGCTGGGAAGGCATGCCAGGTTTCACTTTTTGAAAAAGTCCTTGATGACGCTGGTGACGCGCTGCACCTGGGCATCGGTCAGCTCGGCATAGACCGGCAGGCTGAGACATTCGCGCGCGGCTTTCTCGGCCACGGGGAACGCGCCTTCCTTGTAACCCAGGCTGGCGTAGCATTTCTGCAGGTGCAACGGCAGGGGATAATGCAGGGCGCAACCAACGCCGTTGGCTTCCAGATGCTTCTTCAGGTCGTCACGGCGCGGATGGCGGACGACGTAGAGGTGGTAAACGCTCTCGGCATAGGAGGCTTCGCGCGGCAGTTGCAGCGGCGTGTCAGCCAGAAGCTTGTGATATTGATGGGCAATCTCACGGCGGCGGGCGGTCCATTGGCTGAGATACTTCAGCTTCACGCCGAGCACCGCGCCCTGGATGCCTTCCATGCGGTAATTGAAGCCAACCTCGTCATGGTAATAGCGCACCGAGGAGCCATGTTCGCGCAATGAGCGCGCGCGCTTGTCATGGGCGGGGTTGTTGGTCACGAGCGCGCCGCCTTCGCCGCAGGCTCCGAGATTCTTGCCGGGATAAAAGCTGAAGCAGGAGATGTCGCCAAAGGTGCCGATGGTCCTGCCTTTGTATTTCGCACCATGGGCCTGGGCGGAATCCTCGACCAACGGCAGGTTGTGCTTCTTGCAGATGGCCAGGATGGGGTCAATATCGAAGGGATGACCGTAAAGATGCACCGGCATGATGGCCTTGGTGCGGGGGGTGATGGCCTGCTCGATCTTCGACGGGTCGATGTTGAAGGTCGCGTCGTCCACGTCCACATACACCGGCTTGGCGCCGACGTAGGAAATCGCCCAGCTCGTGGCAACAAACGTGGTGGGCGTGGTGATGACTTCGTCGCCCTGACCGACGTTCAACAGCATCATCGCGATATGCAGCGCCGAGGTGCCGCTGTTGAAGCCCGAGCAGTGGTTCGCGCCGCAATACTTGGCGAAATCCTTCTCAAACTGGGCCGTGTCCGGGCCAAGACAGAAGGAGCAGTTGTCCAAGGTCTTGGCGATGACGGCGTCGAGTTCCTTGCGGACGGAACGGATTTGGGCGGGGAGGTCGAAGTATGGGATTGGTTCGGGCATGTTGTTCCTGTTACTTAAAAAATTTCGGCACAGACTACCGGAGCAGTTTGGTTATTCCAGACTAATCCCGCTGGAAAAACTCGGGAATCGGCCCCGGGGAAACCCCGGCCCCAAAATTCGCGCTTGTCATCCGGCGTCCCGCTGCTATTGTTTGCGGCCTTTTATTATATGAAAGCTGACATTCATCCGAAGTATGCGGACGCGGAAATCCGTTGCGCCTGCGGCAACATCATCAAGACCCGCTCCACCAAGCCGACCGTGATCGTCGGCATCTGCAACAATTGCCATCCTTTCTACACCGGGCAGCAGAAGTTCGTGGACACCGCCGGCCGCGTGGACAAGTTCCAGCAGCGCGCCGCCAAGACGGCCGCCGCCGCCGAGGCTTTTGCCGCGAAGAAAAAGAAGAAATAGCGTTTTTCAGCCACACCGCCCGCCACGCCGAGCTTTCGGAGTCGCGGGCGGTGTCTTTTTTTACCACGACCGCCCGATTCCCGCCGTCCGTCCCCGCGTCTAAACCGGATCATGGATCTCGCGCCGCATATTGAGAAATTCTCCCGCCGCTTTGCCGAGGTGGAATCCGCCCTGAGCGATCCCTCCGCCTTCGACCATCCCCAGCGCGCGCAGGAATTGTCCAAGGAATATGCCCGGCTCAAGGACCTGGTCGCCACCGGGCGCGCCTATCAAAAAGCCTTGGCTGACTTGGAGGAAAACCGGGCCCTGCTCAAAACAGAAAACGCCGACTCCGAACTGGCCCTGATGGCCAAGGAGGAAATTGCCCGCTTGGAAACCGAGGTGGGCCGCCTCAAGCAGCAGGTGCAATTTGGCATTGTGCCGCCCGAACCTTCCGATTCCCGGAACACCATCGTCGAAATCCGCGCCGGCGCCGGCGGTTCCGAATCCGCGCTCTTCGCCGCCGATCTTTACCGCATGTATTGCCGTTACGCGGAAGCCCACGGCTGGAAGCTGGAGAGCATGGATTCGAACCCTTCCGACCTCGGCGGCTACAAGGAAATTGTCTTTGAAATCCGCGGCCAGGACGTCTTCAAGCGCTTGAAATACGAGAGCGGCGTCCACCGCGTGCAGCGCGTTCCCGCCACGGAAGCGCAGGGACGCATCCACACCAGCACCGCGACCGTCGCCGTGCTGCCCGAGGCCGAGGAGGTGGACGTGGAAATCAAGCCGGAGGACATCGAGGTCAGCGTCTGCCGCGCCTCCGGCAAAGGCGGGCAGGGCGTCAACACCACGGATTCCGCCGTGCAAATCCAGCACAAGCCCAGCGGCCTGACCGTGCGCATCGCCGACGAGCGCTCCCAGATTAAAAACCGCGCCAAGGCGATGACCGTGCTGCGTTCGCGTCTGCTGGAGCGCAAGGTCGCCGAGGAGAACGCGAAATACGCCGCGTTTCGCAAGGACCAGGTCGGCACCGGCGAACGCAGCGAAAAGATCCGCACCTACAATTTCCCGCAAAACCGCGTGACCGATCACCGCATTGAACTCACGCTCTACAATCTTTCCAACTTCATCGACGGCGACCTGGACCCGCTGCTCGACCCGTTGATGCATCACGACCTGACCGAAAAGCTGGCGGCGTTGAAGCTATGAATTCGACAGGAAGAAGTCAGGAGTCAGAAGTCGGAATGCAGAAGACGGACAACGTCGGGAGCGAGGGACCACGTCCGGCCGCAAAAAGCTTTGAGCAGCTCACCATCTGGCAGAAGGCCCATCAATTCACGTTGGACGTCTATCGCTTCTCCGAAATCTTTCCACGAACCGAGATTTACGGACTAACATCCCAGCTACGGCGTGCTGCTGTTTCCATTCCCGCAAACATCGCCGAAGGTTTCAAAAAGCGGGGACGTGCCGATAAGGTTCGGTTTTACAACATTGCCCAAGGCTCGTTGGAGGAGGCACGCTATTATATGATTCTCGCGAAAGATTTGAACTACGGGGATTCGTCCCAACTTCAGTCCCAAGTTGTGGAAATCAGCAAACTGCTTGAGGCGTATTGCGCAAAGATTCTGGCTTCCGACTCCTGACTTCCAACTTCTTACTTATGATCAAAGGAATTGTTTTCGATTGCGACGGCACCCTCGCCGACACCATGCCGCTGCATTGGCGGGCCTGGCAGACGGTGACCGCGCGTTACAACCTTCATTTCCCCGAGGACCGGTTCTATTCGCTCGGCGGCGTGCCGTCGCGGGACATTCTCAAGATGCTCGCCGAGGAGCAGGGCGTGACGCTGGACCACATCAAGGCCGCGCACGAAAAAGAAACCGCCTATCTGCCGCTGATGTCCCAAGTGGAGCCCATCCATTGCGTGGTGGAGGTGGCGCGGGAACATTTCGGGAAGATTCCCCTGGCGGTGGCCTCGGGCGGCACCCGGCAGATCATTGAACAGGTGCTGGAGCACTTGAAGATCCGGCATTTCTTCAACGCCGTCGTCACCAGCGAATGTGTGGTGAACCAAAAGCCCGCGCCGGACATTTTTCTCGAAGCCGCCCGGCGCATCGGGGTGGATCCGAAATTCTGCCGCGGTTACGAGGACACCGATCTGGGCATGCAGGCGATTCGTTCTGCGGGCATGGAAGCGGTGGATGTGCGGAAACTGCTGACCAAGCGTTGAACGCCGCCCGCCGGGACTTCAAGCCTCCCGTTTCTTCCAGACATATCTGGCCAGCAGCACGCGCAACACCGCCGCCAGCGGAATTGCCAGCACGCCCCCGAGCAGGCCGCCGAGCAGGGTCGTTCCGGCCATCACCGCGATGATGATGGCGAGTGGATGCAGCCCGACACGGTCGCCCATGATGCGGGGTGAAATCACCAGGCCCTCGAGCGTTTGCACCACGGCGAACACGGCCAGCACCAGGAGCGGATGCAGCCAGTCGCCGTATTGCACGATGGAAATAACCAAGGCCGTCGAACAAATGGTGATGGCGCCAAGAAACGGAATCATGGTGAGCAGCACGGCCGCCGCCCCGATGAGGATTGCATACGGCAGGCCGATGATCAGAAAGCCCGTGGTGTAAAGCACGGCGTCGCAGATGGCCACCAGCACCTGCCCCCGAAAGAACGCGATGAGATAGTTGTTGATGGAGCCCAGCACGAACACCAGCTCGTCCTTGAATTGGGAATCCGCCACCGGGAGATAATCCTGCCAGCGCGATTCGATGCCGCGCTTTTCAAGCAGCAGATAAAAGGCATACACCGGCACCAAGGCCAGCCCGGCGATGATTCCGAAAATGGAGCCAATGACCGTTCCCACGCGCGACACCCAGCCCCCGGCGGCCGGCAACACCCGGGAAACCCACGCCGTCGCCGATTTCAAGGTCGAATCATCCAACAACGGCCAGGCAGTCGATGACGCCGCGGCATTGGTCGGCACGACAGTGATCAGCACCGCGTTCGTTGTTTCCGAGGGAGGCGGCACGGCGACCGAGCCGGTGGAGGCAATCTGGCGACCCGGCAGAAAACCCTTCAGCAGGTCAGGCGGATGCGAAACCCAGTTCTCCAGCTTCTCCTGGGCAGTGACCCGGTAGGTGGGAAACCGGTCCAGCAACTGACGGGCTTCGGAGACAATCTGCGGAATCACCACGCTGCAAACCACCCCGACGATCAACAGCGCCAGCGCAAAAACGCTGATGATGGAACGGGCGCGCGGCTGGCCTTTCTTTTCCAGAAAGTCCACCACCGGATCCAGCAGGTAAGCCAGCACACCGGCGATGGCCAACGGCCACAACACCGGGGAGAGAATCTTCAACACCTGACCCAGTCCCCAGACCAGTCCGACCAACAGCGCGACGAGCGTGGCCAGCGCCAACCCCGTGAGCGCCAGCCAGAGGAGGCGTGCCTGCTTTTCAGTTGGCGGCGGCATTCCCATCAAAGCAGCAGGTTAAGAGATGTCAGGCCGTCTCGACAGCCTTGCTTTAAGTTCAGCATGGTGGCCATGAAGATGGAACGCTCCCCGCTCATGACTGGCCAAGCTTCTTGGATTTTTCCGTGGCCGCGCGCACCGCACTCATGACCGTGCCGCGCAACCGGCCCTTTTCCAGTTCGTGCAGACCTTCAATCGTCGTTCCGCCTGGACTGGTGACCTGGTCCTTCAACGCGCCGGGATGCTGGCCGGTCTCCAAAACCATCCGGGCCGCGCCCAGAACCGTCTGCGCCGCCAGTTTCGTCGCCACTTCGCGCGGCAATCCCGACGCCACCCCGCCATCACTGAGCGCCTCGATGAACTGATAAACATACGCCGGACCGCTGCCGCTCAGGCCGGTGACGGCATCGAGCAATCCTTCCTTTACCTGGTAGGCGACCCCGACGGCGGATAAAAGCTTTTGCGCCAGCGCCGCGTCTTCGGCGGTCGCAGATTTGCCCAAGGCAAAAGCGCTGGCCGACGCGCCGACGAGCGCCGGCGTGTTGGGCATGACGCGAATGATGTGGGCGTCGGAGTTCAAAGCCGCCTCCATCTTGGCAAGGGAAATGCCCGCCGCGATGGAGATCACGAGATGCTTCGGGGTGATGGCGCCGCGAATTTCGGAGAGGACGCCCGCGACCTGGTCGGGCTTCACGGCCAGAATCAGCACGTTCGCAAAGCCCGCCACCTCGCCGTTCGACTTCGCGGTCTTCGCGCCCACGTCTTTGGCAAACGCCGTCAGCGCCGCATCGAAGACATCACTGGCGATGATTTGTTCGCCCGTGACCAGACCCGCTTGGACAAAGCCCTTGGCGAGCGCCGTGGCCATTTTGCCAGCGCCCAGAAAACCGATGGTTAATTTCGCTGCCATGACGCGTATCTAACAGTTTGCCGCAACGAGCGGAAGCAAAATGGGGCGGGGCTTGAACTCTGCCGGCGTCACGCCGGATTGACGGGTGCTGCTGTCAGCAAGCGCTCGATCTCGGCGGGACTGGACTTTTCCGGGTCCACCAGCAACACAGCCATGACGCCACCGGGCCGGGCGATGCACTGCAGCTGCACGGTCTCAAACGACCAGCACACGCGGTCAGTCGGAATCTGGTTCTGTTGCAGCGCGTAGACCGCCTCGAAGAGCTTCCGCACGGTCTGCTCCATCTGGGGCTCCGGAAAATCCGTGCTGTTGCTGCGCGTCAGCAGGGAACGGTTGGCCTGACGGAAACAGCACGCGACCAGGCCGCGGCTGTTCGCCGCCTGCTCCAGCCATGCTTGAATCGCCGCGCTCATTTCTTGGGAACGGATTGCACGAACAGCCGGCGGTCGGGTTGAATCAGCAGCACGCTGCGGGAATCCGCCGACTCCACTTCCAGCCGCTCGCCGCGGACCAGCAGGGGCGTTTTGGAAAAGGACAGCGCAATGTTGGCGATGAGGTCGAGCAGCTGGATCCGCCGGTCCACCACCTTGGGCTGCCACTCGTAAAGCAGCTCGCCGGTGGCCGAGCAGAGCACAATTTCCGCCGGCACGCGCATCACCGTGGCTTCCGGCGGCGGCGCCGGTTCGGGTTCTGCCGCCGGAGCCGCGGGAGCGGGCTGCTTCGCTGTCGCCTCGTCACGGAGCCGCGCGCCCTCCATCAGCAAAGATTCCCAATGGCCATCGATGGTCTGGCGCGGCGGCTTGGTGAAGGGCTTGAGCTGGAATTCACCGCCGCTCAAGGCGAGCAGTTGAAACAACGCCGGCTCGCCCTGCTGCGTGTGGCTTTCCGCGTGAATGACCGAACCGTCCTCGATGAAAATGCGGCCAGTCTCGCTGCTGGCGCTGACTTCCAGCACCGAGGACTTGCGGTTGAGACATTCCATCTGGAGCACGTCCGGCAATCCGACCTGCCGCAGCATGCCGCGAAATCCTTCCGTGGGCGCCGCCGCGATGCTGTCGAGCGCGGCGTAAATCTTCTTCAGGTCGCCGGCCACCTCGGTCTTGTCGAGAAACAGCGCCGCGCCGTTCTTCAGGGCGCTCGCGCGGTTCTCCGCCGTCGCCACGCCGGTGAACATCACCACGGGAATGGCCGGATGGGTGCGCTTGATCAGCGACAGCAGCTGCAGGCCGTCCATCACCGGCATGTTCAGGTCGAGCACGATCAAATCGATGCGGTGCTCCTTCAGGCACGTCAGCGCGGGACCGTAATGGTCCGCCGTGTGAACAATCCACGCGCCGGGCTGGTGGTTGATGAGGAAATCCTTGAACAGGCCCGAAAAGGCCTCGTCATCATCCACGAGGAGGATGTGCTTGGCGCGGTTGGCCCGAAGTTGCGCGGTGTCGTTCATACGGCGCCAAGGAAGTTGAGGAATTCCACCGCCTCCGCCGCGGCATGACGCACGCCCTCGTCCGGATCAGACATGGCCGTCATCAGCGAAGAAGCCGCGCGCGGGTCGCCAAGGCGGCCAAGGGATTGCACGGAAGCAAGCCGCACGTCGCGGTCGGGGTCCTTGAGCAGCTCGACAAAGACCGAGAAGACCTTTCGCCGCTTTTGTCCCGCCGCCGTCAGCACGGTGGTGCCGTCGGTGACGCCCGGCTGGTTGTCGGACAATTTTCCCATCCGGCCCAGCACGCTGGTGGCGGCATAGCGCACCGCCGAATCGCCAAAATCAATCGCCGCCCGCAGTTCAGGGATGACGTGCTGGGCTTCCTCGCTCGACGGCCAGTTGGGGTTCAGCTTTTGAATCGTCACGCCCGCCGCACGCCGCACGCTGGAATCCGCATCAACCAGCGCCAGCACCAGCGGACCGATCGCACGTTTGCCTCCGATGCGCCCAAGCGAAGCCACGGCGGACTCGCGGACGTCATTGTCCGAGTCCTTGAGCGCGATGATCAGGCCGTCCACGGCCTTGGGATCCTTGCATTTGCCGAGCGCCCCGGCCGCGGCGCGGCGCACATCCCAGATGGAATCCTTGAGCAGTTCGGTCAGCGCCTCCGTCGTCTGCTGGCCCTCCATGCCGGCCACGGCATCAATGGCCGCCACGCGCACGCGATGATCAGGGTGACGCAGCATGGGCACGAGCGCGTCCGCCGCCTTGCTGCCGCCAAAATGACTGAGCGCCTCGACCGCCGCGACGCTGACGGCATGGTCGCTGGATTTGAGCGCGGGAATCAGCGTGTTGAGCACGCGTTCATCGGCAATCTGCCCCAAGGCATGCAGCGCCCCGACCTGCAGGCTGTAGGGCCCGCCCAGCAAAACCATCTCTAGGGCTTCAATGGCCTGCGAACCGAAGGCGGCGACATGGCCTAAATGCCCTTGGGCGACCGAGAACCAGATTTCCTCCTTCGCATTCGCGGGCCGCCAATGCATCGCCTCCAGCACGCGCGCCGCGCGTCCGCGGACCCCGGCGTCGAAATCGTTCAGCACTCCCACCAGCGCGGCAATGACGCCTTCGGAAGGCTTGTTGCGCAGCGCGTCCACGGCCGCCTGGCGCAGTTCAGGATGATGATCGGCGAGGATGTTGACGAGGACGGCGGTCGCCCGTTCGCCGGTGATTTTGCCGATGGCCGTGACGGCGGCGCGGGCCACCCGCATGTCCTCGTCCTTGACGGCTTCGGCCAGGGCATCAAAGGAACGGGCGCCGTCGGAGTCGGCCAGGCGCTGGATTGCCTGGAGCCGCGCTTCCGGGTCACTCGATTTGATTTGCAGAAAAGCCGGCCACCACATTTTGCCCGGAAACTAGCGCAAGGCCCTGATAGTGTCACGAATTTATGGTTATCGAACGGGAATAACTTTGAAATTTTTCGCCGGTTTTTGGCGGCTATTGGCGGTTTGAATCCCTAGACTTCCCGCATGGCGCACATCCATGAGAAAATCGATTTCACCGTGGCGATCTTCATCGTGCGGGACGAAACGATCCTGCTGATCCATCATCGCAAGCTCGACAAATGGCTCCCGCTGGGCGGGCACATCGAGCTCGACGAGGACCCGGAACAGGCGGCGTTGCGCGAGGCGAAGGAGGAGAGCGGCCTCGATGTGGAACTGCTCGGGGAACGTCCGCCCACCACGGGCCCCGGCACCCGGGCGTTGATTGCGCCGCGCTTTCTCGACATCCATCGCATCAGCGAAACCCACGAGCACATCGGGCTGATTTACTGGGCGCGGCCGAAGGCCGGCACCACCACGCTCGCCGCCGAGGAGCATTACGACATCCGCTGGTGCTCGGCCGCGGAGCTGGAAACCCTCCGTCCGCCAATGAGCGAGGCGGTGAAGTGGTATTGCCGCAAGGCGCTGGAGGAAATTTCGGGTGCCACGACGTTGAAATCCCGCTGACCGGCCATGACTCTCCGCCAGCTCAAAACCGGCTATTACGGACTGACCGCGCTGAACACGCTGGCCTCGTCCTATTACATCAACTACCTGTTCTTTTATCTGCGCGACCGGTTTGGTTTTGGCGACCGCGAAAACCTCTGGATCTCGGCGCTGCATGGCCTGCTCTACGCCCTTGCCGCGTGGCAATGCGGACGGTTCGCCCAGCGCCACGGCTTCCTCAACAGCCTCAAGCTGGGCTTTGCCGGCCTGACGCTGGCGATGGTGGCCGGCGGACTTTTCGTCTCCATTCCCGGCACCGTCGCGGCGCTGGTGGGCTTCACGCTGGTGCTGTTGTTCACGTGGCCGGCCCTTGAAGCGCTGGTCACGGCGAACGAAACCTTCGCCGGGGTTTCGCGCATGGTCGGCATTTACAACTGCACCTGGTCGGCCTTTGCGGCCATCGCTTATTTCACGGGCGGAAAACTCTACGATTCACTCGGCGCCGGCGCGGTGTTCTGGGTGCCGGGCGGAATTTTCTTTGTCCAACTGCTGCTGACCTTCTGGCTCGCGCAAAAAGCCGCCCTCGTCAAACCGCCGTCAACCAAACCGGCGGCAACCGCCCCCCAGCCCGAGGCCGGAATCCCGCATCAGGCCGTTGGCCCCAAAACCTTCTTAAAGCTCGCGTGGGTGGCCAATCCCTTTGCCTACGTGGCCGTAAACACGCTGTTCGCCGTCATGCCCGGGCTGGCGCAGAAGCTCGGACTTTCCCCGACACGCGTCGGACTCTTTTGCTCGGTCTGGCTCTTCGGCCGGCTCGCGGCGTTTGTCCTGCTCTGGCGATGGACCGGCTGGCATTACCGGTTTCGCTGGCTGGCCAGCGGATTTGTCCTCCTGATCGTTAGCTTTCTAGCCATCCTCCTCGCGCATGCGCTCTGGATCGTGGTCTTTGCGCAGGTGTTCTTCGGTTTCGCCACCGGACTGATCTACTACTCGTCGCTGTTCTATTCCATGGACGTCGGCGAAGCCTCGGCGGAACATGGCGGGCTGCACGAGGCGGCGATTGGCCTGGGGATTTTTGCGGGAACGACCGTCGGCGCCGCGTCGCTGCAGTTTTTTCCGGAGCATCCCAACGCCGGCACGGTCGCAGTCACGGTGCTGCTGAGCCTGGGACTGGCCGCGCTGCTGTTCATCTGGAACCGGGCGCGACGGCGCCACGCTTGAAATATTCCCGCACCCGGTCAACTTTGAGGCCCCGGCGCGTCGAACGTGCCGGTGAACCAAACATCGAAATCAACCTTATGCCCATAAACGCTCCCGACCTCACCAAGCAACCTCCCCGCAGCCCGCGCGTCCAGCTCGGCGGCTACGCCATCCTTCCCCGCATGCTCGACAAGGGCCGCGCGGAAATTGCCGGCAAGAACGGCGAATACCATTACGCCTGCCCGCTCGACCAGCGTTTCCTTGAATTCGCCGGCGTTGATCCCGCCGCCCTGAAAACGGAACTCGCCGGCGGCAAGGGCGACGGCGACATCCTCGACTGGATCCGCCAGCATGCGCGGATCAAACGCTGTCCGTCCGAAATCGCCGCGTGGTCCGCGTATGAAAACCAGCGCGCCCCCGACAACACCGACGGCCGGGAGTATCTGAACGAACTGCACAAAAAAGGGGCGCCGAACCGCGAAGACATCTCCACCTGGTTCGACATCCTGGACGTGGACGACTACATCAGCTACGGCGGCAAGGCCTGAGCGGCCGTTGAATGGCGAAACAAAAAAGGCGCGAAGCAAACTGCTTCGCGCCTTTTGATTAAAACCGGTTCAGGTAGCGACGGCCTCCGGGCTTTCCACCGCGCTGGTCACCTTGGAAACCTCGATGCTTTCGATGCGGAGGCGATGTTGCGCGCCATGCAGCTCGAAGGACACCTCGTCGCCGGCCTTGTGGTTGAGGAGCGACTGCGCCACGGGCGTCAGATAGCTCACCACGCCCTTGTCCGGGTCGGAATCCCACGCGCCGAGAATGGTGTAGCTCTCGGGCTTGCTTGTCGCGAGGTTGATTGCGTTGACGACCGTGCCGATGCTGACGACGTCCGTCTTCACGTTCGCGAAATCGGTTCCCCGCGCGCGCACGAGCTGGGCTTCCAGCTCCTCCTTGCGGCGCATGAGCACCTTCTGCATTTCCTTCGCGGCCTTGTATTCATGGTTCTCGCGCAAGTCGCCGTAGCTGCGGGCCAGCGCGATTTCCTTGGAGTTCGCCGGGATTTTTTTGTGGACGAGGTCGTTGTATTCGGAACGGCGGCGCTCCAGGCTCTCCCAGGAAACGACGAGCGACGTGTCCTGCTTGCTGGTCTGCTCGCCGCTGATCAGCGACTGCACGGCGGGATGCCGCTTCACGATGCGCGCCAGCAGGGAACGCTTGTCCATGTCGTCGAACACCGGCGACAACTGCAGGGCGCGGGTCAGATCCTTGGTGAACTCCAGTTCCGCCGACGCCGTGAGCTCGGGCAGGAGTTCCTGGTCGGCCATGATGAAGTCGCGCAGCCGGTTGGAGCGCTTCTCGTTGAACTGGTCGCGCTCCATGGCGGTGAGCATGGCGCGGAAGACTTCGGGTCCGAGAATGTCGGCAAACGCGTCGGTGCGTTCCTTCGCCAGCCAGAGGAGCAGCTCCGTGCTGGCGGAATGCTGGCTGATGAGCCGGGACAGCGTCTCCTTCAGTTCGCCGATCTTGCCATCCTCGATCAAAAGGTTCGCCAGTTCGCGGGCCAGCTTGGCGGAAACATAATTCAGGGTCGCGCGGACGGTTTCCACCCAGGCATCCGGGTAGGATTCCTTGAAAGATTCCAAGGCGCGGCGATGGCGCACGGCGGGCAGGGCTTCGAGCAGGGTCGCCAGCTTGTTGTCCTGCGCCCAGATGGCTTTGGCGGTGACTTCACCATCGGTCGCGGACAGTCCGGCCATGTCGCGGATTTCGTCCCGCATGAAAACCGCCTCCAGCGCCACGGCGGGCTGGTTGCGCTGGTAGCTGACGATCTCCGTGTTCAACGCGGCAATGACTTCCTTGGCGGCGGCGGGCTTGTCGGTGAGGTCGGCGGCGTTCTTGAAAATTTCACCGGCCACCACGATGCGGGCCTTCAAGCCCTTGGCGGCGCGGAATTCACCGAGCAGTCGGTCCTGCAATGAAATTTCCTTGGCCTGATAAACCACCGGTTCCGTCTTCTTGAGCGGAACCTGAAAATGTCCGTCCTTCTTCAACTCGCGCTTGGCGGCCTCCCACCATTTTTTCCAGTCTTCGCGGATGACGTCCGGCACGATGGCCTGCTGAATCTGATCCACCGTCGCCCGGCCGCCGAAGCTGTTGAGGACCACCTTGACCAGTTCGAGATGATTGGTGGCGGCGAGCTGGCGGAGGCCGTCGAGGTCCGTGGCCTTGCGGGCGAGGACGTGGTCCTTGGAAATGGGCTTGAGCGATTCCGCCGCAAACGCCAGATCCATCGTGTGTCCGGCCTTGCCGGGAAAATCAATGGTGAAGCGCGCAAAGACCGTGTCCACGGTCTTGATCCGGCCAAAACCCCAGCTGCGATGCATGCAGAACCCGTTCGTCGTCAATTGCAGCAGCGTCTCCACCTGACGGCCTTCGATCTTCCCCGCCACGGCCAATTTTTCGAATTCTTCTCGCATAATTGTATTTTAGCGCTCGCGTCCACGAATGGAACCATCATCATTAAACGCGGTGAATGGGAAAAATCCAAGAGAAATTGCGGCGCGACTGCTTCAACACCGCGCCAATGGCGGTGATTTCATCGAGAACCTGCTCGATCGCGCCCTGGCCGGGTCGCGGCTTTCCTCCGCCGACCGGGGGCTCTGCCAGGAACTCGTCTATGGCGTCGTCCGCTGGCAGGCGGCGCTGGATTTTTTGATCGAAGCCAAAACTCCCGGCCGCACCCAGAAGCCCGCGCTGCAAACATTCCTCCGCCTCGGGCTCTACCAGATTTTCTGGCTCGACCGCATTCCCAACCACGCCGCCGTGAACGAAACCGTCGAGCAGGCCAAGCATTCCGGCTTCGGTCCGCAGGCGGGTTTCATCAACGCCATCCTGCGCGGTTATCTCCGCGAGTTCGACGCCACGAAGGCGCTGCTCGAAACCTTGAGGCAAACCCGCCCGGCCATCGGCCATTCGCAGCCCGAATGGCTCATCGAACGCTGGCAAAAACGCTGGGGCGCGGAAAAAACCGCCGCGCTGCTGGAATGGAACAACACCCCGCCGCAGACTTTCGCGCGCGTGAACACCTTGGCGGCCGGGCAGAAGGACGATTTGCCCAGGTCCGCCGCTCAACCGGCTGGGGCGCCATCGGGAACATCCGAAGCTCCTCCTTCCGATGAAGAGTTCACCGGACAGCTGCTCGAACAATGGCGGAATGAAGACGTCGATTATGATTTTGTACGCCGCGATTGGTTCGGCGAGAACCTCGTGTTTGAACTGCGGGCGCATCCGCCGCTCGCCACGCTGCCCTCGTTTCAACGCGGCGGCTTCTACGTGCAGGACCCGAGCACGCTGCTGGCGGTCCGTGAGTTGAACCCGCAGCCGGGCGAAACCGTCCTCGACCTCTGCGCCGCGCCGGGCGGCAAGACCACCTACATCGCCCAGCGGATGCGGAATCAAGGCGGCATTCTCGCCCACGATCCCGTGCCAGACCGACTGAAGCTCATCGAGGAAAACTGCCGGCGGCTCGCCGTGACGTGTGTCAAAACCACCGCCAACCTTGAACCCGGAACCAAGAACCAGACCTTTGACCGCATCCTGATTGACGCGCCCTGTTCCAACACCGGCGTGCTGCGGCGGCGCGTGGATTTGCGCTGGCGCATTCGTCCCGAGGAAATCGACCGGTTGCGCGCGACGCAGTTGTCGTTGCTGCGTCAGGCCGCGCCGCTGCTGAAACCCGGCGGCACGCTGGTTTACAGCACGTGCAGCCTGGAACCGGACGAGAACCAGCGTGTGGTGGAAGAATTCCTCAGCGGTCAAACCGCGTTCAAGCTGGAGAACCAACGGGAACTCGTGCCGTTCGTGGATCAGGTGGACGGCGCGTTCGTGGCGCGGATGGTTCGGGTGAGCTGACCCATCAATGGCAGGGCGCGTTGCAGCGCCGACCAATCAGGGCAAAGCGGCAGCTTTGCCCTACCGAGGGGATGCTTAATCTCCCAGCAGTTTCTTCAGCGCGTCGCGCGCCTTGTCCTCGCTGGATTTCTCGAAGTTCGTCTGCTTCGGCGGAACGTACTCGCGGCGGATAAACTCGAACCACTCGCAGTAATTCGCCGTGCGCTTGTCATCCACGGGCTCGGCACGACGATCCTTGCACTGGTAGGCGAGCCGCGGATCGTAGCTGGCGCAATTCACGCAGACCTTCAAATCCGCGCCGCATTCGCAGGTCTCCGAACGGCCCGGCGTCCCGGACAACTTGTATTCCCGGCCGCACTTCCAGCAATGTCGCGTGAGCGCCATGAAGGTTATTGCCCGAAGAATTTCTGAATCTCGCGCATGACTTCCACAAAGCGGTCCACCTCGTCGCGGGTGTTGTAGAAGTAGAAGCTGGCGCGCGCCGTGGATTCCACGCCGAGCTTGTGCATCAACGGCTGCGTGCAGTGATGCCCGCCGCGCAACGCCACGCCGCCCTGGTCCGCCAGGGTCACGACGTCATGGGCATGGATGTCGTTGAGGAGAAAACTCACCAGCCCGGCCCGGCCCTGCTTCGGCCCGAACAGCCGGATGCCTTTCAACGACGCGAGCTTTTCATAGGCATGCTGCGCGAGCTCCTGGTCGTGCTGCCAGATGTTCGCGCGGCCGATGGCGTCGAGATAGTCCATCGCCGCATGCAGGCCGATGGGTCCGGAGATGTCCGGCGTGCCGGCTTCAAACCGGTGCGGCGCCTTCTTGAACTCGCTCTTGTGATAGCCGACGGACAAAATCATTTCACCACCGCCCTGATACGGCGGCAGGGTGTCGAGCAGTTCCTGGCGTCCCCAAAGCACGCCGATGCCGGTCGGACCGCAAATCTTGTGGCCGGACAACGCAAAGAAATCGCAGCCGATGGCCTGCACATCAATGGGCATGTGCCCGGCGCTCTGCGCGCCGTCAACCAACGTGGTGATGCCCAGCTTGCGCGCCCGGGCGCAGAGTTCGGCGACGGGATTCACGGTGCCCATGGCGTTGGAGATGTGAACCATTGAGAGCAGCTTCACCTGTTTCGTCAGGAGTGAATCAATGTTCGACAAATCCAGAACGCCGTCATCGCCGGTCACGGGAAGATAGGCGAGCTTGGCGCCGACGCGCTGCGCGAGCAACTGCCACGGCACGATGTTGCTGTGGTGCTCGACTTCGGTGAGCAGGATGACGTCGCCGGCCTTGATGTGCTGCGCGCCCCAGGTGGACGCGACGAGGTTGATGCCTTCCGTCGTGCCGCGGGTGAAGATGATTTCATCGGGGTTCTTCGCGTTGATGAACTTTGCCGAACGCACCCGCGCCGCCTCGAACGCGGCGGTGGAACGGTTGCTCAGCTCGTGAATGCCGCGGTGGACGTTGGCGTTGTCGCGCTCGTAATAATGCGTCAGCGCCTGAATGACCTGGCGGGGTTTCTGCGAGGTCGCGGCGTTGTCAAAATAGATCAACGGCTTGCCGTGGACCTGCTGGTCGAGAATCGGAAAGTCGGCGCGCAGTTTGGCCCAGTCAATATTCGCACTCATCGGGAAAATTATTTAACTGCAGAGAACACAAAGCGCACAAAGATCATGTCCTTCTGTGTTGTTTGCGCTCTTTGCGGTTGAAAATCACATCAGCCCCAGCTGCAGCTTCGCCGCCTCAGTCAGCATGCTCTGGTTCCACGGCGGATCCCAGACCAGTTCGACGGCGACGTCATCCACGGCTTCCAGCGACAGCAGCTTGTTCTGCACATCCTGCTGGAGCACCGGTCCCATGCCGCAGCCGGGAGCGGTCAGCGTCATCTTCACCGAGGCGCGAAAGCTGTTCGCGCCAATCGGCTCGACGTGGCAGTCATAAATCAAACCGAGGTCCACGATGTTCACCGGGATTTCCGGATCGAAGCAGGTCTTCAACTGGCCCCAGATTTCCTTTTCCACCGCCTCCTGGGTGACCGGTCCGGAGGTGCCGGCGGCTTGCTTCTGCACGACTTCCTTGCCCAGCGCGTCGGCGTCCTTGCCTTCGATGCGGAACATGTTGCCGTTGACGATGACGGTGTAGCTGCCGCCGAGCGACTGGGTGATGTGGGCCGACTCGCCCTTTTGCAGGGTGACCTTGGTGCCCACGGGCACGACCGAGGCTTCCACGTCACGGGTCAGACTGACAGGTTCGTTGCTGTGCATAAATTTGGTTCCAATTAATTCTTCTCGGATTCGGTGGTCACGGGCTGGCCTTCGCCTTTGAGCGCGGAAATCAGCGCGTGCCAGGAGAGGATGGCACATTTCACCCGGGCCGGATAGCGGTAAACTCCGGCGAAGACCGCCAGCTTGCCCATTTCCTCGTTCACCTTGCCGGTCATGATCATGTCATGAACCCGGTCAAACATGGCCTGCGCCTCAGCGCGGGTCTTGCCTTTGACGGCATCGGTCAGCAAGGACGCGGAAGCCTTGGAGATGCAGCAGCCGGAGCCGACAAAGCTGGCGTCCTTGATCACCTCGCCGTCCATGGTCAGGAACAGCTTCAGGTTGTCGCCACAGAGCGGGTTGTGACCCTGGGCGGTGCGGGTCGCGCCCGGCGTTTCATGAAAATTCCGCGGCTGCTTGCAGTGATCCAGGATCACCTGCTGGTATAGGTCGTTGATGTCGTCAAACACGGCGGAAAAATATCATATTTTTCCGCCGCGTCACGCCGAAGGTTTTTGTCCGCTGATCAAGGCGGGACACCGCATCTGCACCGGTTCAAATAAATAATTCGCGATGGCGGGTGCCCGGCACGTTGCGCTTGCACCGGCTTGTCGCCTTTTTCGAAGAAGCTTTTCAAGGAGTGGCGATTGTGAAATGGCGTGTGCCGGCCGCCTTCCTCCTTCTTCAACGACCATGGATTGACCCAGGCAGACTGGGATTGTTTGGGCACGGTCACATTCATTGACAGGCGGTTCATCGAGAGGCGGTTGGGCATCTGGCTATTGTTTATTCCATTGATCCCGCGCGCCGTCAGCGGATCGTAACCGCCGGTGTCGTCTCCCTGATAGAATCCCGTTTCCGCATCCCAGGTCATGCCGCCGAACAGGAAAATGTTTCCCACCGGCGAGCTGTTCGTGGACATCGCCACGCCGTCGCTGGTGTAAAACGTCGGCTGACCGAAGTCGTCGTAATCACAGCGCTCGACAACGGAACCGTTCGAAGCGGTCAACGCGAGGGTGTTGCCGAGATCATCGCCATGGATGAACAGCGGAGTGCCGGCGGCGGTCAGCAGCATGATCGCGTCGCAGGGGCCGACATAGCCGTCGGCGGAATCCGCGTCGCAAGTCCCGACGTAGGTGATTCCCATCGCCCCGTTCTGTCCGCGCAGTTGCAGCACCCGCTTGCCTTCCTTGCCGTAAACAAAGCGCGTGACGGTGGGCGGGTTCGCCGACGACGCCGAAAAGGTCGTCTTCGAAATCCGCTCGCCCAGCGGGCCGTATTCATAGCTGGCAACCGGCGAAACCGTGCCGGTTCCGGAATCCACCGCTGCCACCGACACAAGCCGGTCGGCGTAGTCATACTGGTAGAACAGCTGGGCGGCACTGGGGCTGCGCGACAGCAGATTTCCATTGTCGTCAAAGGTCTGGTCGCCAAACGGCGTGACGGTGTATTGGTTCATCTGGAAGTCCGCGGCCCCGGGCAACGGCGTGTTGTCCATGGAATAAACCTGCGGGACACCGTTGCTTACCACCAGCTGCCGGTTGCCGTTGCCATCGAGCACAAAGCTCTTGGAGGCAATGCTGTTCTGGCGGAAGAGCGTGCCGGATTTCACCCGGTTGAGCGCATCGTGCGACCAAACATTCGTGGTGAGGAAACCGTTTTGCACGAAGGGCAAGATCTGCGCACGCAGGACGCGGTTCTGGTTCCGATCGAACTTCGAACCACGGCGGTCAATCGTCGTGCCGCCACCGGAGGCCTGATGATTGATCGCGCTGACCTGGCGCCAGCCGAAGTCGCCCGCGGCGTTGGGTGTGCCAACCAGACCATCCCAGCCAATGCGCGTGTTGATGTTGTTCGCGCGCGAAATACGGCCCACCCGTCCGGGGCCTTCGTAATCATAGGTCGCCTGCACAACCGCCGGCTGCGCTCCGGACTGGGTGCTGACACTCGCCACCTCGTCATTCGCATTGTAGGTGTAGCTGACCACCAACCCGTCGGGGTAGGTCATCGAAAGCTGATTACCCACGGCGTCGTGAACATGCCCGAACTGCCAGCCATCGCGGCGGCTAGTGGTGCAGTAACCGAGCGTGTCGTAGGTGAATTCATCGTGCGAGACGTCGTTGGTTGCTGCGACCATTCGCGACAGGCCGTCGTAGGCGAAGGTCTCAAAGGTCGTGGTCGTGGCCACGAGCAGGTTGCGGGTCGCGAGGTCACGGTGAATGATGCGGTCGCAGGCATCGTAATAGTTCGTGACCGTCGTACCGTTTGGATCTTCCACACGGAGCAGATTGCTGCGCGGGCTCCACACCAGACTGCAATGCGTGCCGTCGGCGCCGGTGCGCTGCGTGAGACGTCCCAGCGAATCGTGGGCGAAGGTGGTCGTGTTCAGGTTCGCATCCGTGCTGGAAACGCAGCGGGAATTGTCATTGAACAGCAAGGATCCACTGCTGACCACGAGCGTGGAATTCGAAAACACGGTGAAGGTCGTCTCCCGCGATAGGTCATCAAAACCCGTCGTGGTCAGATTGCCGTTCGGGTCAATGGTGGCAACGCAGCGGCTGAGAGAATCATAGGCAAAGCTGTTGGTGAGGCCGTCGTTGTTGGCCAGGCTCTTTTTGCCACGCATCAGGCGATGCAGTTTGTCGAACGAGCGGGTGATGGAGAACACCTGCGGAGTTCCGGGCGTCAGATCAGATTTTTCCGTGCTGGTGATGCCCACGACATTGCCCGCCGCATCGTAGGCAAATGAGACGAGGTTCGTCTTGGGATCGGAGATGACCGACAGGCGTCCCGCCGTGTCATAGGCAAAGCTCGTCGCATGGTTGTTGTCATCCGTCACCCGCACGCAGTCGCCATTCGGCGCGTAGTCAAAGCGCGTGGTGCGATAACCATCGCCGATGGGTGCGCCGCCGATGGCCGCATGCCAGTCATGACTGGCAGTCAGACGATCAAGGGCGTCGTATTGATAGCTGGTCTGGGCGAGCAGCACGTTGCCGGCGCCGCCGGGACCATCGTTCACTTCACCATGGAAACGGGTCAACGTGAGGTTGCCGTTGCGGTCAAAAACACAGGTCACGACGTTGCTCATGCCGTCAACTCCCGTCACCGGCTGGCCGAAACCGTTGTAAATGACCCGGAAGCTTGCAGGCAGCCAGGGTTTCTGTCTTTTCGGATTGAGCTTCAAGGCCGCTGCTTCGAATGCCGGTTCAAGGTACAGCTCCGTCTGCATGCGCTTGATGCGCGCGTTGGCATCGTAATCAAACTGATTGGTGCCGGCGACCGGTGATCCTGCCGCCCCCACTTCGCGGAACAACAGCCCGCGCTCGTCGTATTCATAGCTCATCGTTGCATGGGGATCAGCCCCGCTCACAGCCATCGGCGTCTGGACCAGAATCAACTGGCCATTGGCGTCGTAGGAAAACTTGTTCGTGATGAAAACCCCAGCCGAGACCTGCCGGACCAGCGCCGTGAGTTGGTTGAGTGCGTTGAAATCACCGTGGCAACACACGTTGCGTTTGGACGTATCGCTGGCGTCCCACAACTCTTCAACCGCGTCCTGCACATTGCCGGCCGCGTCATAGATGAAATCTGTTTTGAAGCGGGTCAGGATGTTGGTCGGCGTCTGCGCGCGCACCATTTGACCCAGCGCGTTGTAGGCAAAGAGCCAGTCGTTGGTGCGCGGATCGACGCAGCGGGTCACGTTGCCTACGGCGTCGTATTCAAAGCTGCTGGTGACATGCACACCGCCCTCGTCAATCGTGATGGATTGCGGCCACCCGGTTTGCGAACCGCTGCTGTGGTAGCTGATCCTGTCCACGCGGCGATAGCCGTTGGCGTCCGGCGCGTTGGTAATGCTGGTTAGTTGACCGTGAAGGTTGTAGTTGCAGTCGATTTCAATGTGAAAATTCGAGACAGCGTAATGGCCGGCCTTGACGGATTTCACGCAGTTTCCATTCGTGTCGTATCCGAAGGTCGTCATATTGCCGCGCGGGTCGGTGCTGGAGGTGATGAAGGAGGAGCAAAGGGCGGTGTTGATGGCCGGCCGGCCCATCCTATGCGAGCCGGGAACCAATTTGGTTTGTGTATCGCAGTCCGCGCCCGGTTCCGAACCGGGGCTGCTCTCGCCACCAAAACATTGCTTCAGAGGATACCGTCCGAGGGTGTTCCGTTGTCCCATGCGCTCCGCGAGACGAACGGAATCACCCCTGTCGTCATTGTCGAGAACCGTCGCGCCGCCAGTTCTAAAACTGCCGCGCACCGTGCCATCCCAGCCCCGGTATTTGGTTTTGCCACGATTGAAGGGATTTTGGGGTGAAGCGCAGGGCAGGTTGCCAACGTATAGTTTCTTGCCGCGGGCGGCGGGCGAACCGAAGCGCGGATCGTAATCAAACCGCCAAGCCAGTTCGGAAAGGTCGTTCAGGCCGTCGCCATCCAAATCCGCGCCGCTGCCGGGTGCCGCATGCAGGCGCAGCACGCGCAGATCTCCGCCGTGCAGGCTGTCATCAATCAAACCAGCCTTGGCATGATTCGACCGCGCGTTGTTCTGATTGTATGCCCGTTGGTAAACACATTCGGTGACTTCGCCATCTGGGAGCGTCTCGGTCGTGCACAGGGAATCCGCATTCCACGTCCACTGGGTCTGGAAATAATCCGGATCGTCCGCCCGAAGCTTCCCGGTCGGGCGGTTGCTGTTCTCGGTCACGGGCGCGCCGGGATCACAGTGACCGGTGTAATCTAAGTGACGCACCATGCGGCCGCGCGAGTCGCAGAAACTTTCGCTGACATTACCCTGGCCATCATGGCTGATGATTTTCAAAACGGCGAAGTTGTTGGAGGGCGCCGGGGTTTGCGGGAACGCGCGCAAATGGGAGCAGCTGCAAACCACGCCGTTGGCCGAATACGTGCAGACACTGTCAACGCGGTCGAAGTCGAGGGAAGCGGGATCCGTGGCCGGCTGATAGGTGATTTGCAACCAAGTCTGCCCCAGCCCATCCACGCAGGCCGACAGGTTGTGGTTCAACTCTTCCTGGAGGAATCCGCTGGTGTAGGTGTAACGATTCGTGATGCCACCGGGAAAATCATTGCCCGTCGGCGTGCCGGTAACGGGCGGCGAAATCACAGAGATCAGATTACCGTCCGTGTCATACTCGTAGCTGGCGCTGCGTCCGCTGAAGTCAGTAACGGCCACAATCTGATTCAGGCTGTTAATTGTGACGGTGTTGGTGCGGCCAAGGTCGTCCACGATGGAGGCGAGCTGGCCTTTGGAATCGTAGGCGAGTGAAATCGTGTTGCCGTTGCGATCAATGATCTGCGCCAACTTGCCGCCGGCGGCCGAGCCAAGGGGATTGAAAATCCATTTGCCAGTATCGGCAAACCGCACGTCGGGAAAACTGTCGCCGTTTAAATCAATGATCTGGCAAAAATACTCATCGCGGAACCAGCCATTGGTTCCCGCAGGATAGAATGTATCCGCGCGACCATTGCCGGGATGCAACGTCACCGTGCCGTCGCCGTTTTGCGTGAGACTGACGTTGAAGGAAAAATCCCAGCCCGCCCCCTGCGGTGTG
>JAXMHO010000022.1:0-37817 GCA_046346715.1 Verrucomicrobiota bacterium | reverse complement strand
CGTGTATCGCATGAAGATGCTCGGCGCGGAAGTCGTGCCCGTGCATGCCGGTCAGAAGACGCTCAAGGAAGCCGTCAACGAAGCCATGCGCGACTGGGTCACGAACATCCGCAGCACGCATTACATCCTCGGCACGGCTTACGGCGCGCATCCGTATCCCGTGATGGTCCGCAATTTCCAGCGCGTCATCGGCGACGAAGCGCGCGCGCAGATTTTGGAAAAGGAAAAGCGTTTGCCCGACATGCTCGTCGCGTGCGTCGGTGGCGGATCGAATGCCATCGGCCTGTTCTATCCGTTCCTCGATGACAAGAGCGTGCGCATGGTCGGCGTGGAAGCGGGCGGCTTTGGCATCCTGCCGGAGAAACACGCAGCGCGATTCCACGGCGGATCGCTCGGCGTGTTGCAAGGCACGCGCAGCTATATTTTGCAGGATGAAAACGGCCAGATCCAAGGCACGCACAGCGTCAGCGCCGGATTGGACTACGCCGCCGTCGGACCGGAACACGCGTTCCTGCACGACGCCAAGCGCGTGGAATACACCTACGCCACCGACGACAAAGCGCTCGAAGCGTTCATGAAACTCGCGCGGCTCGAAGGCATCATCCCCGCGCTGGAAAGCTCGCACGCCGTCGCCGAAGTCATCCAACGCGCGCCGACGATGAGCAAGGGTTCGCTCATCATCGTGAACCTCTCCGGCCGCGGCGACAAAGACGTGGCGCAAGTGGCGGAGAAGCTCAAATTGCAGATGCCGAAGTGAACAACCCTAAACGCACTCAGGCGAAATTAAACAAATTTCCACTATATCTTGGGCATCTTGTCTCACCCCCCACAGCCGGCAGCGCCTCGAAAACAAACTATCAGCGAATTATTAATTGATAACAAATTAATAGTTCGTTAATAGTTGGGCGTGAAGATTCCGCAAATACCGCCTTCCTTCAGAAAATTGGTGGCCGGACTGGAGAAGCCAGAGCAGATGGTAAAGGTGTTCCAAGCGGTTGAGAACTCGACGCATGATGGGCGCTATTTGCATTGGGATGAATTGCGCTTTCGGAAACCGCCGGAAGGTTTGACCCACCAAGATTGGTGGCTCGGTTTGAAAATGCGTCGCCGGGCTGCGCAACGAACCATTTCGCTCAAGGACACGAAGGGAGATCATTTTCATTTTTCCGTGCCGGATTTGGTGACAGATCTCTTGCACCAAATTGATCGTGGTGGTGGGACATTTGTTGAAATTCCTGAGCAGATTCATAACGCCGAACAGCGTGACCGCTATGTCGTGCGTTCCTTGATGGAAGAGGCCATCACTTCAAGCCAGCTAGAGGGCGCAGCTACCACGCGCGAAGTTGCAAAGAAGATGCTGGCGGAGAATCGCCGGCCGCGTGACCGCAGCGAGCGGATGATTGTCAATAATTACATCACCATGCGGAAAATTGCGGAATTGAAAGATAAGCCGCTGACACCGGACATGGTCTTCCAAATTCACCGGGAAATTTCCGAAGGTGCGCTGGATATTGCGGATGGCGCCGGCCGTTTTCGAAGGGTGGACGAAAACATAAAGGTGTTCGATGAGATTGAAGGCACAGTGTTTCACACGCCTCCGGTTGCTGATGAACTGCCAGCGCGTTTGGAGGCGATGTGTGATTTTGCCAACGGGAAGACGCCTGATTTCTTCGTCCATCCGGTGATTCGCGGAATCCTCCTGCATTTTTGGCTGGCTTACGACCATCCATTTGTCGATGGCAACGGCCGAACTGCGCGCGCACTGTTTTATTGGCAAATGCTCCACTCTGGTTACTGGCTATTCGAATACATTTCCATTTCGCAATTTTTGCGGAAAGCACCGGTGCAATACGGCACGGCATTTCTCCACACTGAGACCGATGAAAACGACCTTACTTATTTTATCATCCATCAGGCAGAAATCATCCGACGGGCGCTGAAAGATTTGCATGACTACGTCGCCCGCAAGTCGTCTGAAACCAGAGCTTGTCTTACGGCTCTACAAAAACACCCAGAATTAAATCACCGCCAACTGGCCCTCATTGCTCATGCGGTCAGACATCCGGGGTTTGCCTACAACATCGCGGGTCACGAAACCCGTCATGCAATCACTTATGCGACGGCTCGCGCTGACTTGCTGGACCTGGCAAAGCGAAAGTTTCTTGAACATCGAAAAATCGGGCGGGCTTTTGTTTTTGTTGCCCCAAAAGATTTGGAGTCCCGGCTGCGCCGTTAATTTGCTCACAAAGCAGATGGGCAATATATCGAAAATCGAGTGAACAGACGCAACTTGGAATCCCGTCCGCAGGTGCACCAAGATCAGTCCCGGCTGCGTTCATTGCTACGCCGAGACGTTCGCGGAACGCTTTCGCGGCGTGCCCGGCCATCCGTTTGAGTTTGGCTTCGACCTGCGCCTTGTTCCCGAAAAGCTCGGCGACCCGCTGCGCTGGGGAACGTCTAGGATGATTTTCGTCAACTCGATGAGCGACCTTTTCCACAAGGATGTGCCGGATGATTACATCGTCTCGGTCGCCCGCGTGATGACCGCCGCGAACTGGCATACCTACCAAGTCCTGACCAAGCGCGCTGACCGCATGCAGAACCTGCTGAAAACCAAGCTGCGTTTTGCAGCGGCGCAAAGTCACATTTGGTGGGGCGTGAGCGTGGAGAATCGCCAGCACGGTTTGCCGCGCGTGGATTTGCTGCGGCAAGCTCCGGCCAAGATTCGCTTTCTTTCCGTTGAACCACTCTTGGAACATCTCGGTCCGATGAACCTTAAAGGGATTAGCTGGGTCATCGTCGGCGGCGAGAGCGGTCCGGGCGCCCGCCCGATGCAACCGGAGTGGGTTCGCAGCATCCGTGCTCAATGCCGTGCGGCAGGCGTCGCCTTTTTCTTCAAACAGTGGGGTGGCGTCAGAAAATCGACGACTGGTCGGTCGCTCGATGGCCGCACCTACAGTGAATTTCCCGAGCGAATCCAGGCCGCAGCACCAGCCTTGGATGTTCGCCGTGAAAAGCTGGAAGCGTTGGAAGCTCAATTTACGTAAGCCACGTCTCTCCTAATGGGACTTGGAAATCCGCGAACATCCCCTCTCCGGTTTCTCCAACTGGAAAAACCACGCCGCCTGTGAAACCGCCTTGGACCGGCTGGAAATATGCACGCGCTTCACCGTGAAGCCGACTTCTTGGTCCGAGTCGAAGCGTTGCCTGCCGCACTAAATTGAAAAGCCAGGCAGCCAGAGCAGGCTTGCCCTTGAACGGGGCGCGGATAGTTTTGGCTGATGAGAAACCTCACGAAACAGGCCCTCCGGTCGCTGGTCATCCTTTTCGCCATCGGCAGCCAGGCGTCCAGCGCGCCCCTCGGCACGTCCTTCCCGCCAGCCGCGTCCGTCGCTACCGATCTGGCGATTGAAGGACCGGGCTGGTTTGAACTCCGCGATCCGTTCAGCGGCTCGCTGCTCTACACGCGGTTTGGCAATTTCTTCATCGACGGCAGCGGGTTCTACATTGATGCCAACGGCCTGCGGGTGCGGGGCTACAACGATCCCGCCCTGACCAGCCGGGGTGATCTGAAGCTGGACTCCGCCGGGTCTGATGCCTCGGTGAGCAGCTTTAATTTTGAAACGGACGGTTCGCTGAGTCTGCGGCTCGCGGACGGCACGCAGTTCGTGCGGGGCCAGGTGTTGCTCCAGCGCTTTGACGCCCCCGACCATCTCATCCGCCAGGGGCTGCACCTGTATTCCGCCGGTCCCAACGCCCTGCCCCTGCCGGAATCGACGCCTCCCGGCACGGCCGGCCTCGGGCGGATCAAGCCCGGCGCGCTGGATTTGAGCCCCACGCCTCCGCTGCTTACGGCGCTGCCGGACGCCCGTCGCGCCGGTTCGCTGGCCCGCGGCGTGATCACCGCCACGCAGAATCCAAGCGACCTGGGCATCCGCGGCCCGGGATGTTTTCTGCTGCGCAACCCACGCACGGGGGAGCTTTCCGTCACCCGCACCGGATTTTTTCTCGTGGACCGCAACGGCTTCGTGATCACCCCCGACAACCAGCGGCTTCAAGGCATCACCAACGCGGCATTCCCGAAGCCGGGCTGGACAAACCAGGTGGGCGATCTGAAAATTGACTTCACCAACTCAGGCTATGCCCCCGGCGCCAACGCGCGCCGGACCGTTTTTGGATTTTCCAGAAACGGCGATGTCAATGCCCGCTACGCCGACGGCTCGGCTTACAACGTCGGACAAATTGTCCTTCTGGATTTCACCAGGCCGGAAAAATTGCGCCCGACGGTCTATGGCCGGTTTAAGAATGTGCTGCCGGCGGAGCCCTCGGTCTTGGAGAATGTCGGCGGCTGGAACAGCGACGGCAGCCGGATTGAACCGGGTCTGGAGCTGATCAATGTGCCGGCCGAGCTGCTCCACCTGCGCCGGCATTATAATTTTCTGGTGCAGGGCCCGCTGACCAACACCGGCGTCGCCACCGACCTGGCACTGAACGGCACCGGGTTCTTCCGCCTGCGCGACCCGCGGACGGGACGATTCTGGGTTTCTCGAAACGGGCATTTTCATACGGACCCGGACGGCTTTGTGCTCAACGACCGCGGCTGGCGTTTGCAGGGCTTTGCCTCGTTCGACGTCAGCGATCCACCGATTGGCACCCTGGGCGACCTTCAAATCAACAACGGCGGCGCCAACAACAGCTCCCCCGCCGGCATGGTCTCCTTCAGCTTCGATCGGCTGGGCAAATTGAACGTGCGGCTGGCGGATGGCACCCAATACATCCGCGGCCAGGTGCTGGTGCAAAGTTTCCGCGAGGCGTTCCGCCTGGTGCCGCTCGGAGGCGGGATCTACGGCAACATCGACGCCGCCCTGCCCCTCGACTTGGAATCCCCCGGAATGAATGGCAACGGCACGCTGGTCGGCAGTTCACTTGAGATCCCGACGCCTCAGGAAATGCTGAGTTTGCCGAATCGGGATGGATTTCGCTTTGTGATCAGCGGCGAACCCGGGAGCCGCTGGGTGGTGCGTGCGAGCGATGATCAGCGGACGTGGGACACCATTGGCGTGATCGCGAACGCGCCGTTTGAAGCGGAGTTTAGCGATTCCCCGGCCCGCTTTCATAAACACCGGTTTTACCGGGTGGGCGGCACCTACCCGGCCAATCAGGCGGCGCAGCCGGTGCCGGAATCCAACATCCTCCGCTCGACCGTTCGCTGAAGAGTCGGGAGCACCTTCCGGCGGCTGAAATGGGTTGTGGTCGTGGCGCATGACACCTTGTCGTCCGTCTTCCCGCCTGACCGCTCCGGTTCCCAAATCCGCAATACTACTGCCTATGTTCCGCCTTTCCCTCGCGGCAACTTCTGCGACTATGTGCGCATCCAATCGTTTATGACGTCTCTCGCCGTTGCCTTGCGTCGCGCCTGCCTGTCAGGCTTGCTCTGCGTTCTCTTTTTAAAATCCCCCGCCCAGATTCCTTATCCCGCCACGTTCCAAATCACCAAGGGCGGCGCGGCGGTCGTGCTGGAGGACTACGCCCAGCTGCCGTTGTCCGGCCGCGGCGGCTCCTTCACCAGCTTCGGCGCCAACGTCAATCTGGCCGATCAACTGGCCCGCCCCACCTTCATCCGTTCTGAACCCACCAACGCACCTCTTTCCGGCACACGTTTCTTCGTGACGGACTTGAACCGCAATCTTTACATCCTCGACCAGACCACCCGCGCGTTCACGCCCTACCTGAATTTCCAGTCCATCTTCCGCCGTTACTACAACAGCGGCGGTTTCGCCGGCGGCGTCAATCCCATCGCCTTTGATCCGGCCTACGCCAGCAACGGGCTTTTCTACACCGCGCATCTGGAGACCAACTCCACGGCCAGCGCGACGCCCACCAATTCAAATCACCCGAACCTCGACCTCACCGGCTACACCACGACGGCGCGGGTGAATCCGCCGTCGGGAACCATCCGCTACGAAAGCGTGCTGGTGGAATGGCACGACACGAACATCAACAACGCGACTTTTGAAGGTTCCGCGCGGGAAATTTTGCGTGTTGGTCTCAATGACCGGATTCATCCGATGGGCGACCTGATGTTCAATCCCCTCGCCCAGCCCGGCGATGCCGACTACCGGAATCTTTACATCGCCCAGGGCGACGGCTCGGCCGGCGAGAACTCGGCGACGCGCACCACGCCGCAGCGGCTGGACGCTTTGCAGGGAAAGATTCTCCGCATCACGCCCGACCTGACGCTTCGCCCCGCCGATGAGCTGAGCGCCAACGGGCGTTACCGGATTCCCACGACGGGCACGGACACCAATCCATTCGTCAACGTGAGCCTGACGAATTTGAAGAAGGAAATTTTCGCGTATGGCTTCCGGAACTGCCATCGCTTCAGCTGGGATCCGGTGGCAAACGTGATCGTTGAGGACGACATCGGCCTGCATTCATGGGAGGAAGTGAACCTCATTCACAAAGGCGGCAACTACGGTTACTCCGAGCGCGAAGGTGCGGAGCAACTGTTCGTGGGCGGGGTGAACAACGGCCAGACCGGCAGCAAGGTCGGGGCGGTCTTTCCTTCACCGGACACCTTGACGGTGACGGGGTTGGTTTCCGCCGTGACGCCGATTTATCCCGTGGCCCTTTACAGCCATTGGGACGGCGACGGCATCAGCAGCGGCTTCGTCTATCGCGGGTCGTTGATGCCGGCGATGTATGGAAAATACATCTTCGGCGACATCGCCAATGGCCGGATGTTCTACGCGGACTTCAATGAAATGCTCGCCGCCGATGATGGAAATCTGAACACCGTGGCCACAACGCACGAGTTGCAGATCGTTTACAACAACCCGCTCGACACGCCGGACGCCGGCTATGCGCGCTGGCGGATGTTCGACATCGTGGCGATGACCTACACGAATCGCGGCGGGAACGCGGGCAGCCAGCGCCTGCCCGGCAGCGCGGCGAGCACCGGACCGGGCAAGACGGATGTGGATGGCGTCACTTACGGCTCCGGCCGCGTGGATCTGCGCCTGTGCCTCGGGGGTGATGGTGAGATTTACGTCATCTCCAAAAGCGACGGCTCGATCCGCAAGCTGGTGGCGTCAGTGGGTCCGCCGGCAATCCTGGGGATCACAAACAATGCCGGCAACCTCACGCTGACGTGGCAGTCCGTTCCGGGCTGGAACTACCGCCTTCAATACAAGACTTCGGTGACAACTCCGGATTGGACAGATGTGGGCGGGGATGTCACTGCCGGCGGATTGACGGCTTCCAAAGTCACCACCCTGACGAACGACGCACAGTTCTACCGGGTGAAGTGGCTTCCCTGAAGCCAGGCTCGCAGACGACTATTCCTTCGTCGCCACAATCTCCAGGTATTCGGCGGCCATTTCGGTGACGTCAAATTCCCAGGAGACATTGTGCGCCGTCTGAAACTCCTCAAGATCGTACCGCAGGGCGCATTGCGCCGCGGGGTTCAAGGATTCAAACGCCGCCTTGGTCGGTCCGTAGTAGCGGCGGAAAAACTCCACCGTGCCCGCCGGCGAGTAGGGATAGCGCAGGCGCGTCTTGCGGCGCGTCATCTGCAGGTCGGTGAAGCCGTTCTTCATCCGCGAACGCACGGTGGCTTCATCGCCCCAGAGCATCGGGGACGGTCCCGTGATCGGCGCGTGGGGCAGATGCTTCCGAAAAATCTGGAACATCTGGCCGATGAATCCCTCCGGCGTCCAGTTCGCCATGGCCACGCGGCCGCCGGGCTTGGCGACCCGGTGCATTTCGGCGATGGCCACGTCGGGCCGCGGCGCGAACATCGAGCCAAACATGCTCACGACCAGATCGAATTCGCCGTCGTCAAAGGGCAGCGCCTCGGCGTCGGCCTCCTCGAAGTGAGTGAACAACTCCTCGTCTTCCGCGCGGGCCTTGGCCTGCGCGATGAGATTCGTGGCGATGTCGATGCCGCTGGTGGAACAGCCGGCGCGCGCCGCGACGAGCGCCAGATTGCCGGTCCCGCAGGCGACGTCGAGCACCTTGAGGCCGGGATGCAACTGCAGCCGGCCCATGAATTCCACGGCGGCCGCCTCATTGCGGCGGGCCACCTGGCCGAAGTCGCCGGACTCCCAGATTTCTTTCTGCCGGGCCTTGAGGTCGGCGAGTTCCGGCGTGAGGGGAGCGTGCGTGAGAGTATGCATAATCATGCGGGGGTGGGTTGGAGTTTACTTGGCGGCCCATCCGTCGGCGCGGAGGGCTTCATTGAACGGGGAACGCTCCGCCGCGCGCGACCAGCGCAGCAGCGAACGGCTGGCGGCGCTAGCGCGCAGGCGCAGGGACGGGGCGACGGTGGAACGGCGGACGGTGACGGAACCGCCCAGGCGGACGGGCGGATGCGCCGGCTGGAACAACGGATTGGCTTTCATGACCAGTTTCATCGCGAACTGCCGCTCGGCGCTTGACGCGTCGAAGGAGACGGTGAGAATGCGGGCGGCACCTGAAGCCCCGGACGCCGGGACGGACGTTTTCCGGGCATGAGCCGAAGCGTTTCGGATCAGGTGAACCTTTGTCATGCTGAGATGAATAACCCGACCTCCCCATTCCAACAATGGACCAAAAGGCCCAGTGCCGGGGCCGCGAGCGTGACCGAGAATGACCCGATGTTTCGGTTGCTGTTCGAGCGCAGCGCGGATGCCATCACGCTGCAGGATCCGGTGACGGGCACGTTTCTCGACGTGAACGCGGCGGCCCTGCGCCTGACCGGCGCACCGGACAAGGCCGCGCTCATCGGCGGCAATCCCGGCCTCATCTCGCCTGAACGCCAGCCCGACGGCTCGCTCTCCACCGACAAGGTGCGTGAAGTCATCCGCCTCGCGATGGCGAACGGCAGCCACCGTTTTGAATGGGTCATCAACCGCTTTGACGGCACGCAGCTGCCGGTCGAAATGGTGCTGACGCTCATCCAGGGCGGCGAACAGCCGCTGCTGCTTTCCATCTCCCGCGACGTCACCGAACGCAAGCGCACCGAAAATGAACTGCGCGAAAACCAGCAGCTGCTCGTCTCCGTGGCGGACAACATCTCCGAGGCCATCTACCGCAACGGCCCCAACCACGAGCTCATCTTCGCCAACCGCGCCTACCTGCGCATGTCCGGCTACGCCTCCACCGAGGAGATGCGCCACGTGCCCCGCGAAAAACTCTATGCCACGCCCAAGGACCGCCAGCGGCTGCTGGAATCGCTGGCGCGCGACGGCATGTTCCGCAATGAGGAAATCGAATACCTCCGCCGTGACGGCTCGCATTGGTGGGGGCTGACCAACAGCCTCGCCGTGCGCGATGAATCCACCGGCAAGGTGCTTTACTACGTCGGCTCAGTGGCGGACATCACGGAGCGCAAGCAGGCGGCGGATGAAATCAAAAAGCTCAACGCCTCCCTGGAGCAGCGCATCGCCGAACGCACCGCGGCGCTGTCCGCCAGCGAGGCGCGGCTGCGCACGATTGTCGAGCACGCCCCCGAGGCAATTGTTGTCTTTGACGGCGAGTCCGGGAGATTTCTCAGTTCCAACGGCCACGCCCAGACGCTTTATGGCTGGGACGCCGAGACGCTGACCCGCCTGACTCCGGCGGATGTCAGCCCGGAGTTTCAGCCCGACGGGCAGCTTTCCGTCGCGGCGGCGCGGCATTGGACGGAGCAGGCCATCGCCGGCAAGACGCCGCTCTTCGAATGGATGCACCAGCACCGGTCCGGCCGTTTGATCCCCACCGAGGTGCGGCTGGTGCGACTGCCCGGCGAAGGCCAGACCCTGATCCGCGCCAGCATCATCGACAACACCGAGCACAAACGCATTGAGGGCTCGCTGCGCCGGCGCAGCGAGCAGATCCAGCGGCATCGCGACGTCCTCCTGCGGCTGGCGCGTTCTGACAAGTCCGACTTTGAAACCGCGCTGCGCAACATCACCTCGGCGGCGGCGGCGACGCTGGACATCGCCCGCGTCAGCTACTGGTCGCTGACGGATGACGACACGGCGCTGGTCTGCGAGCTCTTGCATGCCGGCGGAGTCATCGAGGAGCGCTTCAAGGGCACGCGGCTGAGCGAGGCCAACGCGCCGGCGTACTTCAAGGCGCTCGCCCTGAAGCGTCCCGTGGTGGCCGGTGATGTGACGCAGCACCCGGCCACGACCGGGCTGGCGGAAAATTATCTGAAGGCGCTGGGAATCTCTTCCATGCTGGACGTGCCCGTCTGGGTGCGCGGCGAGGTAGTCGGCGTGGTCTGCCATGAACACATCGGCCCGGCGCGCGAGTGGTCGCCCGAAGAGGTGGACTTCGCATCGTCACTGGCCGCGATGGTGTCGCTGGCCCTGGAGGAATCCCACCGGGCGCGTTCGGAACGGCTGCTGCGCGAGTCCGAGGAGAAGTTCCGCGCGCTGTTCGAGGCGTCAAGCCAGGGCGTGATCCTTCAGGATGAACACCAGTATCTGGAGGTCAACCCTGCCTGCGTGCAGATGCTGGGCTACGATTCGGCCCGCGAACTGATCGGCCTGCATCCGGGCATCACGTCCCCGCCCTTCCAACCCAACGGCGAACCCACGGCGGCCCAGGCGCAACGGCACATCAAGGACTGCCTCGAAAAGGGCCATGTGCGCTTCGAGTGGGTGGCGCGGCGCAAAAACGGCGAGGACATTCCGGTTGAAGTCATTCTCACGCGCGTGCCCTGGGGCGGCAAACAAATCATCCAGGCCGCCATCAACGACATCTCGGAGCGCAAGAACGCCGAGGCCGAGCTGCTCAAGGCCCTCGCCCGCGAAAAGGAGCTCGGCCAGCTCAAGAGCAATTTCGTCTCGATGGTGTCGCACGAATTCCGCACCCCGCTGGGCGTCATCATGTCCTCGGCGGAAATCCTCGAGACGTATCTGGAGCAGCTCAACCCGCAGGAGCGGACCGAGCAGCTGCAGTCCATCCGCAAGAACACGCGCCGCATGGCCGACCTCATGGAGGAGGTGCTGGTGCTGGGCATGACAGAGGCCGGCAAGCTCGACTTCAAGCCGGGTGAACTGGACCTCGTGGGCTTTTGCCGCCGGCTCGTCGCCGAGCTCCAGTCGGCCACCAATGGCAAATGTCCGATCCACTTTTCCAGCGCCGGGGATCTCGCCGGCGCCTGCGCGGACGAACGCCTGCTCCAGCACGTGTTCGGCAACCTGCTGTCGAACGCCGTTAAGTATTCGGATGCCGGCAGCGCGGTGTATTTTGAAGTCGAGCGCGCCGGGGACGAGGCGGTCGGCCGCGTGCGGGACAACGGCGCGGGCATTCCCGAGCCGGACCTGGACCGGCTGTTCAGCGCGTTTCATCGCGGCCGCAACACGAGCCACGTCCCGGGCACCGGCCTGGGCCTGACCATCGTGAAGCGCTGCGTCGAAGTCCACCGTGGAAAAATAAAAGTTGAAAGCGCCCTGGGCCGCGGCACCACGGTGACCATCCGCCTGCCCCTGTTTGAAAACCAATGATGTCCGGAGACACACCCATGAAGAAAATCCTGGTAATTGAAGACGAACCCGAGATGCGGCGGAACCTGCTGACCATCCTCAAGCTCGAAAAGTTTCAGCCGTTCGGCGCCGAGAACGGCCGGGCCGGGCTGGCCGCCGTCAAAAGCAACAAGCCCGACCTCATCCTCTGCGATGTCATGATGCCGGAGCTCGACGGCCTGGGCGTGCTCGATGCGCTGCGGCACGACGAAAACACCGCGTCGATCCCCTTCATTTTCCTGACCGCCAAAGGCGAGAAGGAGGATTTGCGGAGCGGAATGAATCTTGGCGCGGATGACTATCTCACCAAGCCCGTGGCCCGGGTGGATCTGCTCGACGCCATCAACGCGCGGCTGCGCCGCTCCGACCAGCAGACGCAGCGCGAGTTCAAGCCGGACTTTTCCTCGTTCGAGCCGCTGCTCAAGCTCAAGCTCACGCCGCGCGTCGCCGAGGTGCTGCTCTGGGTGGCGCAGGGAAAAACGAACAGCGACATCGCCACCATTCTGGGGATCAGCGAGTCCACGGTGAAAAAGCATCTGCTGGAAATCTTCCAGACGCTCGGCGTGGAAACCCGCAGCGCCGCCACGTTGCGCGCCTTGGAAGTGCTCAACACACCAAACCGCCCGGCCTGATGCCCTGGTCCGCCCCGCGCCGGCTGCGGGCCTGTCACCTGGCGGGCGGACCGCCGGCATCCGGCGGCAGATAGGTGATGAGCCGGGCGCTGCGCTTGAAGGAGAAATACGAGTAGGCCCAGTTAAGCAGCACGACCAGGCGGTTGCGGAAGCCGATGAGGAAAATCAAATGCACGAACAGCCACGCCAGCCACGCCAGGAGCCCGGAGAATTTGAGTTTGCCAATCCAGGCCACCGCCGCTGAACGTCCGATGGTCGCCATCGTGCCCTTGTCGAAGTATTTGAACGGCTGACGCGGCGACGTTTCTCCGCGAATCTCCCGCGTTAGAATTTTCGCCACGTGCCGGCCCATCTGCATCGCCGCCGGCGACACGCCCGGCACCGGCTGACCATTCGGCTGCAGCAGCGAGACGAGGTCGCCGATGGCAAACACCTCGGGATGCCCGGGCAGGCTGAGGTCGGGGTTGACCTTCACACGGCCGGCCCGGTCGGTTTCGACGCCCAGCCTTTTGGTGAGGGGGTTTGCCGAAACACCCGCCGCCCAGAGAATGTTTCCCGCCCGGATGACCTCGCCGTCGTCAAGCTCCACCTCGCCCGCCCGAATGGCCTTCACGTGGATGCGGTTGCGGACCTGCACACCCAGTCCTTCGAGCTGTCGTTGCGCGCTGGCGGCGAGTTCGGGCGGCAGATGCGAAAGCACCTTGGGCGAACCTTCGACGAGGATGATCCGCGCCCGGGCCGGATTGATGCGGCGAAAGTCGCGGTTCAGCACCGTGCGCGTCAGCTCCGCAAAGGCGCCGGCCAGTTCCACGCCGGTCGGACCGCCGCCCACCACGACAATGGTCAGCAAACGATCGCGCTCGGCCGGATCGCTTTCGTTCTCAGCGCGCTCGAAGGCCAGAAGAATCCGGCTGCGGATGCGCAAGGCGTCGTCAAGGGTTTTAAGCCCGGGCGCAAATTGTTCCCATTCCGGATGCCCGAAGTAACTGGTCTGCCCGCCCATCGCAATCACGAGATGGGTGTAATCCAGGACGCCGCTTTCCAGCATGACCCGCTTCTGCGCCAGGTCGATGTCCGTCACGCGGTTGAACAGGACGGTGATGTCCTCGCGATCGGATAAAATCGCGCGGATGGGCTGCGCGATGTCCGGCGCGGAAAGCCCGCAGGCCGCCACCTGGTAAAGCAACGGCTGGAACAAATGATGATTGGTGCGATCGACCAGCGTGATACGCGTGCCGGGCGAACGAAAATTCAGGCAGAAAAACAGCCCGCCAAAACCGGCCCCGAGCACGACGACATGATTGTATGGCTTCTCCATAACGCGGACAATTTGAGGCAGCGAGCGGAGGTTGCAATGGGCTGTTAGTTCCAACCGTGCGGTCAGGACGACGGCAGGCGCAGGGAGGAATCAAGCGGCTGGAGATCAACCATCTCCTTGGCCGCGTTGAGGCCGCCGAGCTCACCGAGGCGCTCGCCGGCGGGGCGGACGCGGGATTGGAAGCTCGCCGAGGCCTCATTGAACGCGCTGTTGGCGCGCTCCAAACCGCCGCGAAGACGCTCCAGGTGTTCGGTGAACTTCACCACGCGGGCGTAAAATTCCTGTGCCGCCTGCGCGATCTTCTGCGCGTTCTCAGTCTGCGCATGCTGCTGCCAGCTCACGGCCACGGAACGAAGCAGCGCGATCAGGGACGCCGGCGTCGCCAGCAGGATGTGCTTCTCCGCCGCCCACAGGATCAGGTCCTGGTCACCTTCGAGCGCCGCGCTGAACAGCGATTCGGCTGGAACGAACAGCACCACGTAGTCCAGCGCGCGCGGAAACTGGCTGGGATAATCCCGCTCGCCCAGCGCCTTGATCGTCGCCTTGAGCTTGCCGGCGTGCGCCGCCAGCGAGGCCGCCCGGGTCGTGGCGTCGGCGGATTCCATGGCGCTGAGAAAATCCAGGTCGGGCACCTTGGCATCGACGATGATCACGCGGTCGCCGGGCAGACGCACCACCAGGTCCGGCCGTTTGTCCGCCTCGTCGGTGGAACGCTGCTCGGTGAAATCGCAGTGCGCGCTCATGCCGGCGGCCTCCACGACACGGCGGAGCGTCTGTTCGCCCCACCGACCGCGGGCCTGATTGGACCTGAGCACCATCCGGAACTGCGCCGTTTCGTTGGCGAGGCTCTGGCTCTGCTGCGACAGCAGCTTCATCTGCTCGCGCACTTCGCCCAGCGTCGTGGACTGCGCGGATTCGCTCTGCTGCAACCGCTTTTGATACGACTCCAGCTGCTGCTTGAGCGGTTCAACCAAACCTTTGATCGCCTCCTGACGCTGCGCAAGGTCGCCCTTGGCCGTTTCCTGAAACTTGCCGAGGCTCTGTTCGGCCAGGCGCAAAAACTCCGGCGCCGTCTGCTTCAAGGCATCGGCGCTTAAAGCCTTGAAAGCCTCGCGCAAATCCGTCAAGGCCTTCTCCTGCGCAATCCGGGCCTCCGCCATCGCATGGTCGTGCAAGGTGCGTTGTTCGGCGAGAATTTTTTCCGCAGCCGCATGGTTGGCCTGGGCCGTGGCGAGGGAGGTCCGAGTTTCAGTGACTTGGGCGCGGACTTCGGCGAGTTCGGTGTCGCGTTGGGAAAGCTGCTGGCGAAGTTCTTCTTCGAGGCGGTTGTCAGCGGGGACGGCGGAGCGGCGCGACCCCAGCAGCCAGCCAATGATGCCTCCCAGCACGGCGCCGATCAGCACGTAAAGAACCGGCTCCATACGTCAATAGAGGTCGTCCACCAGCACCCGTTGATAATCGGGGACAAGGTAGCGCTTGCCCTTCTGGATGACATGGTGGCCCTCGGCGCGCAGCCGGCGCGAAATCTCCTCCACCCCGCCGGGATATTTTGGATTGATCTCGCCGCCGGTCTTCAGCGTGCGCCAATACGGCGTGACCCGCTTGGCGCCTTCGGCTTCCGCTTCGGCGGCGGCGTGGGCGGCAATCCAGGAAAAAATTCCCGTGGTGATCGGGCAGGCAAAGTTCGCGCGATGCCGGGCGGCCAGGAAGGCGCGCAGCTCATTGATGGTGACGACGCGGCCTTTCGGGATCTGCTTCATTAGGGCATCCACCTCCAGCGGCGCGGGGACGACCATCTTGCCCGTGCCCCAGCGACGCGTCATTTTGCCGGATACGGCGGCGACCTTGGGCAGCCCCTTGTTGTCCGCCAGCTTCTCGCGCCATGATTTTTTGGTGCGGACCGCCCTGCGCTTGGTGCCCTCGGATTTCACCTCAGTCTCCCTTTGACGTCAAAAATGTGCGATGACCTCGATCTCCACGTTTGCGCCCTTGGGCAGGGCGGCAACCTGAATGGTGGAACGCGCGGGGAAATTTTCCGTGAAGTAACGGGCATAGACCTCGTTCATGCCGGCGAAGTCCGCGAGGTTGGTCAGGAAGACCGTGCTCTTGACCACGTTGGCAAACGTCAGCTTCTGGTCGTCGAGGATCGCCTTCACATTTTCCAGCACGCGCTCGGTCTGGGCCTTGATGTCGCCGGCGATGAGGTTGCCGTCCGCGGGGCTGATTGGAATCTGCCCGGCGCAGAAGAGCATGTCACCAACGCGGACAGCGTGGTTGTAGGGTCCGACGGCAACGGGCGACTTGGCGGGCTTGATGATGGTTTTAGTAAGCATAGTAAAAAGGTTCGGCCAGTAAATCAGCCGCGGGAAGCAGCGTCAAGCGGGGTGACGCGGTGCCTGAAATTCTGCCCGCTAGCCAAGGGCGGATTCGTTTGCTAGGTTCGCCGCGGTCATGAAATCACAAGCTGGCAACCAAGTGTCCGACTGGCTGGTCGGGCTCGGCCGCATCACGTTGCTGGCCAAGGAAAGCGCTTCCGCCCTGTGCACGCTCAAGGCGGGCCGGCGCGATCTGCTCCAGCAGCTCCATTTCATGGGGGTCAAATCCCAGTCGGTCGTGCTCATCACCGGTGCGTTCACCGGCATGGTGCTGTGCGTCCAGGCCTACCTGCAGTTTCACAAGATCAAAATGGACACCGCCGCACTGGCATTTGTCAGCGTCTCCATGTGCGATGAACTTGGCCCGGTGCTGACGGGTCTGATGGTCGCCGGCCGGGTCGGCGCCGCCATCGCCGCCGAACTCGGCACCATGCGCGTCACCGAGCAAATCGACGCCCTGCGCACGCTGGCGACGCATCCGGTCGATTATCTCGTCGCGCCCAGGATCGTTGCTCTGCTCATCGCCATGCCGTTGCTGACAGTTGAAGCCATGGCGATCGGCATCGGTTCGGCGTATTTCGTCGGATCGGTGCTGATGAACATTGACTCGACCTATCTCTGGGAAAACATGCTGAAATACACCGGCGCCGTGGACGTGATCATCGGCTTGATCAAGGCGTTTTTCTACGGCGGCATCGTGGCGCTGATCGGCTGTTACAAGGGAATGTATTGCGGGGAAGGCGCGGTGGGGGTCGGCCGCGCGACCACGGAATCCGTCGTCTATTCCTCCATCACCATTTTGATCGCCAACTTCTTCCTCACGCTCTCGATCGGCATGCTGCTGAAATTGCTATGATCGAAGTTCGCGACCTCAGCAAAAGTTTCGGACCGCATAAGATCCTCGACGGGGTCAACCTGCGCATCGAAACCGGCGAATCGGTCGTCATCATCGGACGCAGCGGCGGCGGCAAAAGCGTCCTGTTGAAACATTTCGTCGGCCTGCTCAAACCCGACCACGGCCAGGTGCTGGTGGACGGCGAGAACATCGGCTCGATGAACGAGCGCGAAATCATGCCGGTGCGCAGCAAGTTTGGCATGCTGTTCCAGGGCGCGGCGCTGTTCGATTCGATGACGGTCGCAGAAAATGTCGGGTTCGTTTTGTGGCACAATCAAAAGCTGCCCGCCAGCAAGGTTCGCGCGCGCGTGGCCGAAGCCCTGGAGATGGTGAATCTGCCGGGCATCGAAAACAAAAAACCGTCCGAGCTCTCCGGCGGCATGAGAAAACGCGTGGGCCTCGCGCGCACGATCGTTTATCAGCCGCAGATCGTCCTGTATGACGAGCCGACCACGGGCCTGGATCCGATTGCGTCCGACAGCATTGACCAGCTCATTTTGCGGGTGCACCAGCAGCTCAAGATCACCAGCATCGCAGTCACGCACGACATGCGCAGCGCGCGGCGGATCGGACAGCGCATCCTGATGTTACACCAGAAAAAAATCTACGTGACGGGCACGCCGGACGAAATTTTCAGCTCACAAGACCCCGTGATCCGGCAGTTCATTGACGGGGTCGCGGACCCAAAGGAGGATTAATCACATGGAACAAAAACGTCTTGAATGGAAGGTCGGCCTGTTTGTGTTTGTCGGACTGGCGCTCATCGCCCTGCTGCTGCTGCAGTTCAGCAAGGGCGCCAACATTTTCCGCAGCACCTATGAGCTCCAGCTGCAGGCGGGCAACGTCGGCGGCTTGAAAAAACGCGCCGGCGTCCTCCTGGCCGGCGTGCAGGTCGGCCAGGTCGATGAAATCAAACTGGCCGGCGACGGCAAGAGCGTGACGATCTTTCTGAAAATTTACGAGGGCAACAAAATTTATTCCGACGCCCGTTTCGCCATCGAGCAGTCCGGCGTGCTCGGCGACCAATACATCGCCATCATTCCGGTGCTCAACCAGGAGCCGTTGCTGAAAAACAGCGACGTCGTGCATTGCGACGTGCCTTTCAACTTGCAGGAGGTCATGCGCAACGCCGCCGGCTTCATCACCCGCATCGACGACACCGCGAAGCGTTTGAATGAGGCCATCGACGATGTCCGCCGGCTGGTCTTGAACGAGCAAACCCTGACCAACCTCGCCGCCTCCATCGGCACCTTGCGCGGCGCATCCGAACGCGCGTTCACCGTGGTGGACAACATCAACGGCATCGTCGAAACCAACCGCATTTCCGTGGCGAACGTGATGAGCAACCTGGTTTACTTCTCGGAGCAGGCCAACGGCCTCGCCAGCCAACTCGGCACCGTGCTGAACACCAACAGCGTCGAACTGAATGCCATGATGAAAAACCTCTCGGCCTCCAGCGCGGACCTCAAGAGCCTGCTCGACGAGGCGCAGGCGGGCAAAGGTCTGGCCGGCACAGTGCTGAAGAACGAAGAATTTTCCTCGAACGTCTCCGCCATCGCCCAAAACCTTTCCATCACCTCCAGCAATCTGAACCAGCTCGGGTTGTGGCGCGTGCTGTTCCCCAAGCATCCCAAGCCTGCGGCTAAATAGCCCCGGAGTGCGCCCCGGACGGGCGCGCTCCGCGACTACACTTGTATCAGGAATCGCCGATGGATAAGCGATGTGGCCGATTCGAGTTTTGTTCATGGTATTGTGCACCGCCGGCGGCTTCGCCATCAGCCAGGTGCGGCCGGAATACATTGAGTATCACTGGGCGGGCGCGCTGATTGGCGCGGGCCTCGGCGGGTTGATGGTGGCGATTGACGAAATGCTCAAGGGCTTTTCGCTCCGCGCCTTTTCCGCCACCACCTTCGGCCTGGGGCTCGGCACCGTTTGCGCGTGGATGATCGACAACTCCGGTCTGTTCGAGAACGTGGACGAACAAACAACCCGCTGGATCATCCGGCTCTGTCTCTTTCTCGCCTTCGGCTACATCGGCATGGTGCTCGCCATGCGCAGCAACAAGGAAGATTTCTCCCTCATCATCCCCTACGTGCGGTTCGCGCCCAAGGACCAGCCGGAACAATTCATCCTGCTCGACACCAGCGTCATCATCGACGGCCGCATCGCCGAATTGATTGAGGCGAAGTTCATCGACGGTCTCGTGGTCGTCCCCCGCTTCGTGCTCAAGGAACTCCAGCAGGTGGCCGATTCGCAGGATCCCAGCAAGCGAACCCGGGGCCAGCGCGGGCTGGAAATGCTCCACCGCATCCAGCGGAACAAGCGCGTCGAGGTCAAAATTCACGAGGCGGATTATCCCGAGGAAACCGGCGTGGACATGAAGCTCATCCGGCTCGCCAAAAACATCCGCGCCAAGCTCTTCACCAACGACGCCAATCTCATCCGGGTGGCCGAACTGCAATCGGTCAACTGCGTCAACCTCAACGAGCTCGCCAAATGCCTCCGCGTAAGCCTGATGACCGGCGATGCCGTGAATCTGAAGATCGTCCGCGAAGGTCGCGACAAGGGCCAGGGCGTGGGCTATCTCTCCGATGGAACCATGATCGTGGTCAACAACGCGCAAAGCCGCATCGGCCAGCAGGTGGACGCCGAAGTCCAAAGCACGCTGCAAACCGGCGCGGGGGTCATTGTCTTCGCCGACTTGCGTTTGAACTGACGGGGAAGGGACCAAACTTTCGCCCCCGTCACTGCTCGGATGTTCATTCCATTGGAGAAAAAGCGCCTCCTCACCCCCAGCCCTCTCCTCCACTTGACGGAAGAGAAGGAGCAACGATTCAGCCTGGCGCACTATGCCCGCCCCAGATTTTTGTGTTCTTTGCGGCCTTTGCGGTTAGATTGACCGCATGGAACTCATCCCAGTCTTCACCACGTTCAGCTCGGCCGAGGCGCAACTGACCGGTTCCCGGCTCGAGGCGGCCAACTTCCATCCCGTCATCGCGAACGAAGCCTCCGCGGCCTCGCTCGGCGGCTTTTCCAAGTCCACCCTCATCCGCGTCGAAGTCCCGGAGGAAGAGGCAAAGGACGCGAAGGAGTTTCTGGCGGCGGGGGAGACTGCGGAATAAGTATCAATGACAGCTTGCTTTGCCGCTTGCCTGAAACCGTCCGTTACCTAACCTGCCCCGGTGAATTCGTTGACCGTCCGACATCGTTCGCTTCTCAAAATAATTCTCCCGGGCGAAATTCTTTTCGACCCCGCCACCTTGAAACAATACGCGGGTGACAAATGGTTCGCCGCACATCAGCCGGACGCCGTCGCGCTCCCCCGCTCCACCGAATCCGTCGCGCGGCTGCTCCGCTTCGCCAACCGGAATAAAATCCCCGTCACCCCTCGCGGCGCGGGCCACGGCTACGTCGGCGGCTGCGTGCCGGTCCGCGGCGGCATTGCGCTCTCGCTGGAAAAGATGAACCGCATCCGGAACATCAGCGCGTCGGACTTCACCGCCGTGGTGCAGCCCGGCGTCCTCACGGAAACCTTCCAGGACGCCGTGGAAAAGCTGGGGCTTTACTATCCGCCCGATCCCGCCAGCCGGAAGGATTGCTCGATCGGCGGCAACATCGCCACCAATGCCGGCGGGCCGCGCTGCCTGAAATACGGCGTCACCCGCGATTACGTTCTCGGCCTCGAAGTCGTGCTGGCGGACGGCTCGATTGCGCGTGTCGGCGGACGCACGCACAAGAACAAGACCGGCTTCGATCTTCACCGGCTTTTCGTCGGCTCGGAAGGATTGCTCGGCGTCATCACCGAGGCGACGTTGAAGCTGATTCCACTGCCGCCGTATCGCGCGAATCTCGCCGTGGGCTTTTCCTCGATGAAGGATGACATCGCGACGTTGCATGCCATTTTTGCGGCGGGAATCCTGCCGTGCGCCCTGGAAGTCGCGGATGCCTTCACCCTCGCCGCCGCCTACAAGCGGACCAAGAGCGAAAGCCTGCGCGGCTGCAAGGCGCATCTAATTGTCGAACTCGACGGCCAGAAAAAGTCGGTCGAGGCGGAAATCCGGGCGCTGGAGAAGATTGTGCGCCGGCAGAAGCCGCTCTTTGTGCAGCGCGGCCTCGGCGACGAACAATGCGAGAAGGTCTGGCAGATTCGCCGGGAGTTTTCCTATTCCCTGCGCGACACGGGCCTGACGAAGTTGAACGAGGACATCGTGGTGCCGCGCGGAAAGCTCGCCGAGCTGTTTGCCTTCGCGGCGACGTTGCAGAAGAAACACGGCCTGGCCATTGCGTGTTTCGGCCATGCCGGCGACGGCAACATCCACACGAACGTCATGGTGGATTACACGAAGCCGGGAGCGAAGGCGCGCTCGGAGAAATGTCTCGACGAACTGTTCCGCTGGGTCATCCAGCACGGCGGCAGCATCACCGGCGAACACGGCATCGGTCTGGCAAAGAAGCGCTGGTGGCCGCTCGCAGTTTCCAAGGAAGTCAGGAACATGCACCACGCAGTGAAAGCCGCGCTGGATCCGAACGGGATCTTGAATCCGGGGAAGTTTGTTTAAGCGCTTCGCGACGGTTCAATACGTCACAATCGAACGCACGGGATGTCCGCCGAGACGTTTCCGGCCGTCGAGGAACTTCAGTTCGATGAGGAAGGAGCTTTCGAGAATTTTGCCGCCGAGCTTTTCCACCAGCGCAATCGCCGCGCTGGCCGTGCCGCCGGTGGCGAGCAGATCGTCAATCAGCAGCACGCGGCTGCCGCGGGAAAGCGCGTCCACGTGCATGGCGACCGTCGCGCTGCCGTATTCGAGATCGTAGGACTGCTCGTGGGTCTGGTAAGGAAGCTTGCCCTTCTTGCGGACCGGCACAAAACCCGCGCCCAGCTTGAGGGCGGCAGCGGCGGCGAAAATAAATCCCCGGGCATCAATACCAACGACGGCATCCACATCACCGGGCTTGAAACCTTCGGTCAGCAGGTCAATGCAGCCGTTGAAGAGCCGGGCATCGGCGAGGACGGGCGTGATGTCCTTGAACTGAATTCCCGGCTTGGGGAAGTCGGGAACGTTGCGGATGGAGCGGGCGATGTCGGCGGCGGTCGGTTTCTGAGTTGTCATGACGCCCGCATTATTTGCGGGTTGCTTCCAGACGCTCAATCATTTTCCGCAGTTTTCGCAGGGCGATGTTTTGAATCTGCCGCACGCGCTCGCGGGTGACGTTGAACTTTTCACCGACCTCCTCAAGAGTTTTCTCCGAGCCGCCATCGAGACCAAACCGATAACGCAAGATCGTGGCTTCGCGGGGATCCAAAGTCTTGACCATGTCCTGCAGCATGTCGGTGACGGTCTTGTCCTCCAACTGTTCGTATGGCGTGTCGGCGTTTTCGTCCTGCACGACTTCCGAGAACGTGTTGGAGTCCTCATCACCGATCGGCGCGTCCAGTGACGCCGGGCGAACGGCCGCCAGACGCATCTGGGAAACACGCGTCGCGGTCAGACCAAGCTCGGCGCCCAATTCCTCGTCGGTGGGTTCGCGTCCAAGCTCTTCCTGCAAACGCAGGGCCACGCGGCGCATCTTGGAAATCTTGTCCACCAGATGAACGGGCAGCCGGATGGTTTTGGACTGGTTGGCCAGCGCGCGCTTGATGGATTGCTTGATCCACCATGAACCGTAGGTGGAAAGCTTGCCGCCCTTGGCCGGGTCGAAGCGCTCAACGGCCTTCATCAGGCCGATGTTGCCTTCGCTGATGAGATCCAGCAACGGGAGCCCGATGCCTTCGTAGTCACGGGCGATTTTTACGACCAGGCGCAGGTTGGCCTTGATCATGTGTTCGCGGGCTTTCTTGTCGCCCTTCTTGATCCGCGCCGCGAGTTCAATTTCCTCCTCGGGCGTCAGCAATTTCACCTGGCCGATTTCGCGGAGGTAAAGCTTGATGGCGGTGTCGCCGTCATAAGGTGAGCGTTCGCGCTCGGTGGGCGGCGCGACTTCGGGCTTGGCAACAAAACCGGTGTCGTCGGGCGCGAGCTTGGGCGGCGTGGCGACGGGCACTTCGACGGCCCGACCGCGGGCGGGGAGGCTTTTCTCGGCCACCCGCTTGCCGTTGAGCTGCGGTTTTCCCGGCTGACGAACCTTCGACGCCGGGCGTCGCGGCCGAACCGGCTTCTGCTTTTTAGCTTTGGCACCCATAAGAAAAACCTGACGTCAGACTCCGGACAGCCGCTTCCCGGCGCAAGCAAAAATCCAATTTTGACTGTCGCCGATCAGTTACGATTCCGCGTCGCCGACAGGAGATACAACAACTGCATGACCGAGCTCACCATGGCCGCGACATACGTCAGCGCGGCCGCGCCAGAACTTTGCTGATGGCCTCGCGCTCGTCCTCCCGCACCAGGCCGAGGCGGAACAACTGCTCCTTGGCGCGACGGCTGGCATCGAACTCCACCGGCAGCGTGATGATTTGAAAGAGCGTGACCACGGCGAAAAGCCCGATCGCGAGCCAGATGAATTTGTTGAACATCGGGCCGCCAATCATCCGCATCTGCATTAGAACAATGCCGGCGAGGAAAATGAGCGAGTAGGCCATCGAAGCGAAATTGGTGACAGGCACCAGCTTCATCCGCAGGTTGAGCATGGCATAGGACGCCTGATGTTGCAGCGCGTGGCCGGCTTCATGGGCCGCGACGCCCACGGCCGAGATGGTAGGATTGTGATAGTTGGCCGAAGACAGAAACAGCGCCCGCTTGGTGGGGTCGTAGTGATCGCTCAGATGCCCCGGAACTTCCTGCACCGCCACATCGGTCAGACCGTTGCGGTCGAGAATTTCCCGCGCCGCCTCCGCACCGGTCTGGCCAGACCCAACCCCCACCTCCATGTATTTCTTGTAGTTCGCCGAAAGTCTGAACTGGGCGTACAGGCCAAGCAGAAGGCCCGGAATGGCGAACACCCACCACAAAGGATCCATGTGATAAAACATAAGTTTGTTCTGATTCGTCGGCGCTGGGTTAAAACCCTAGCCCGGTCCAAGCATTGACCGGCTTGTCTGCCGCTTCGTTCAACCAAGCCGGAGCCATGCCAACATCTCTTTGGCCCGGAATCGAGGAAATTTCCGTGAAGAATCAAAATCTGTCCTGAACTGCGGGAGACATCGTGGACAGATTGTCGCACGTTCGCGGGCCTTACGACCCATCAACTGCTGAAGATGCGGTCGCCGGCATCGCCCAAACCCGGAACGATATATCCCCTGCCATTCAGTTTCTGGTCGATGGCCGCGGTGAACAGCGGAAGCCGGGGATGTCGGGCGCGCACGTTGCGAATGCCTTCCGGCGCGGCGATGACATTGACCAGGCGGATATGTTTACCGCCGCGGCTTTGAATCAGCTCCAAGGCCGCCAAGGCGCTGCCACCGGTGGCCAGCATGGGATCGATGAGAATGATCTCGAACGCCTTCAAGTCCGCCGGCAGGTTTTGATAATAGGCATTCGCACAAAGCGTTTTTTCGTCGCGCCTCAGGCCAATGAATCCCACACGGGCCGCCGGCAGCAGTTGCCGCACGGAATCGAGCATGCCCAACCCCGCCCGCAGCACCGGCACCACGAGCGTTTCCCGTTTCAACCTCACGCCGTGGGCCCGGCCAACGGGAGTTTTCACCGTGACGGATTGAACATCCAAAGACCGCGTCGCCTCATAGGTCAGCAGGAGGGCCAGATCGCTGAGCAGCCGACGAAATTCCCCCGACGGAGTGCGCTCGTCCCGCAGGCGGGCGAGCTTGGCTTGAACGAGCGGATGCTGAATGACGGTGACGTTGTTCAAGGTCAGCGCAGGAAGGCTGGTGAAAGAAAATACAGATGGCCGGCCTCGATCTTGGGCAGGTCCATGCCCAGGTCCACCTTGATCGACGCCGGTTCGCTGCGGCCAAACATCCGGAAGAAATCCGACAGGTCGTAGCGGACCTTGTATTCGATCAGGTTGACCTTGCGGACGCCGGCGATCTTCTTCGCGCGCTCGACGGCCTTGTCGAAGTTGCCCACCTCATCCACGAAACCCAGGTCCATCGCCTTGCGGCCCGACAGCACGCGGCCGTCGGCATAGCTTCTCCAGTCATTCACCAGCGCCCGGCCCTCGGCCTTGTTCTTGCCATGCGCCTCGCCCCGCCCTTCCTCCACCACGGCTTTGAACCGTGTGTAGGTTTCATCAATCAACGCCTGCACCATCTCGCGCTCGTCGGCGGGAATCTCTTCCGGATGCCGCTCGCCGCTCAACATGTCCTTGTGCGCGCCGCTCTTGTAAACGTTCGGGGCCAGGCCAATTTTATCCATCAGCCCGCGGTAATTGTAGGAGTGCAAAATCACGCCGATGCTGCCGGTGATCGTCATCTCGTTGGCGACAATCCAGCGCGACGCCGCAGAGATGTAATATCCGCCGGAGGCCGCCAGGTTGCCCATCGAGGTGATGACCGGCTTGCCGGGCTTGCCCGACTTGGGCTCCTGAAATTCACGGACCAGCCGGAAGATTTCGTCCGATGCCAGCACTTCGCCGCCGGGGGAGTCCATCTTGAGCACCACCGCCAGCACCGAGTCATCCTCCCGGGCGCGCTTCAACTGCTCCTTCACTTTCTCCACCATCGTCATCCCGCCCTGGTCCGTGGCGCCGCTGGTGATGATGCCGGAGATTTCAATGACCGCGAACTTGTCATCGGCGTTGTTGTCCTCAACCACCGTCTCATCGAACTGCGGACCTTCGCCGTAGCGATGATGCGACATCTTCATCGGCATCAGGTTGCCGAGGAACTGGGTGAAATTGCCGAACAAGCTCAGCACCAGCAGCACGATCAGGATGATGGAGACGATCATCCAGCCGCGACTTTTACGCGGATGCGCGGACGCGGGCGCGGTCATGATGGGCGGAGGCGCATTGAACGGCGGAGGCGTCACCGGCGGCGGCGTAACGGGGGGAACATCATTGCTGTCCATAGTGAGGGCAAGCTAGCGCAGCGTCCGAACTGGAGCAAGGGGATTGAACCCGGCAAACGTCCGCATACGTGCCGCGTTTACGATTGACCGGAACCGGCCCGATTGCCCAAGCTGCGTCAATCTCAGCACCACTTCCGCCATGTCAACCGACTACTCCTTCCTGGCCGCCCTGAACCAGCCTGTGCCCCGGAATAAAACCGGTGTGGGCTATTTTCTCTGCCTCGTCCTCGTCACGTTCACGATGCTCCTGCTGCCGGTGATCTATCTTGGATTCATCGTCGGGCTGTCCTGGGCGGTCTACCATCATGCCTTTCACAATTTCGGCCCGATCATGCATCTCGGCGGGTTCAGCGGCGGCCGACTGATGATCGTCAAGCTGCTGATCTACGTCGCGCCGCTGCTGGCCGGGGTCGTCGTGGTGTTCTTCATGTTCAAGCCGCTGCTGGCCGGACGTCCCAAACGGGCCCAGCCGCTTGCGCTCAATCCCTCGGACAATCCGCTGCTGTACGCCTTCATCGCCAAAATCTGCGACGCCGTGGGCGCGCCCTCGCCGAAACGAATCGATCTCGACTGTGAATTGAACGCCTCCGCGAGTTTTCGCCGCGGCCTGCTCAGCCTGTTCAGCAACGACCTGGTCCTCACCATCGGGCTGCCGCTCGTGGCCAACCTCACCGCGCGCGAGCTTGCCGGCGTCATCGCCCACGAGTTCGGTCATTTCACGCAGGGCGCCGGCATGCGGCTGAGCTACATCATCCGCGCAATCAATTTCTGGTTCGCCCGTGTCGCCTACCAGCGGGATGCCTGGGACGAGACGCTCGAAGAATGGGCGGCGGATGTCGAAGACGGCCGTGTCGCCATCGTGGTGTGGACGGTCCAGCTTGCGGTGTTTTTCTCGCGGCTGCTGCTCAAGCTGCTGCTCTTCACGGGACACATCATCAGCGGCTTCATGCTCCGGCAGATGGAATACGACGCCGACCTTTATGAGATCAAGGTGGCGGGCAGCGAGGCGTTTGAAAGCACCATGCGCAAGCTCGCCACGCTGGGAGCCGCGCTGGAGATCACCTACCGCCAGATCCACGCGAACTGGAAAAAGTCCGGCCGGCTTCCCGACAATCTCGCCGAACTGCTCCGCCAGGCGCACACGGAACTGCCCGCCGACGTTCTGCAAAAGATCGACGACACCCTCGGCTTTCACCGCACCAGCCTGTTCGACTCCCATCCGTCACCGGCCGACCGGATTCGCCGGGCGCGTCAGGCCGCCGACCCGGGAATCTTCCACGACAGCCGGCCCGCGGTGGACTTGTTTTCCAGCTTCGACCATCCGGCGCGCTTCGTCACGCTGCTGCACTACACCGACGACCTGGACATTCCCATCTCGCCGGACATGCTGCTGCGCGTGGAAACAAAACGGCCGGCCTCCGCCACCGCCCCAGCCGTCGCCACAAACGTGTGCAAGGACTATTTTCTGGGCGTGCTGCCACTGCTTATGCCGTTGCGAATCCAGCCGCCGGTTCCCGCCGCCAATTACGAATCTGCCGCCACCGAACTTCAGCAGCTTTCCGCCGGACTGCAACAAATCGCCGCGCAGCTTGATCCGATTGCCTCCCAATACGCCGAAGCCTCCGGGAAAAGAATCAAGGCCCGCGCCGCCATTCGCCTCGCCGGCAGCGGCGCCAGTTTCCAACCCGGCTCGCTGGACCTGGGCGATGATCTGCCTGCCACCGCCGAAGCCATGGAGACGGAAACGGCCGGTCTGCGTCAGGCATTGAAGCATTCCTTGCACGAGGTATCCGACGCCTTGGGACGGAGATTGCAGCTGGGGCTGTCCTTGAAGCTTTCGGAACGCGGTGACGATGGCGACGATGGAGCTTCGCGGAAACGTCTTCTGCAGTTGGTCGAGGAATTAAACTCCCAGGCGGCGGAATATGACAATCATCAAGGAATGGCGGAGTCTTTGGCGGTGTTGAATCTGATCAGTTCTTTGAAAGACCCGGGCGGAGAGACGCCCGCGTTTTCGAATGCTCTGCTGCAGGAGAAGGAGTCGCTTAAATTATTTTCCTCAAAACCCGCCACACCCTCTCTCGCACCAGCGTCCGGACATCTGCAAATCGCCAAGCCTTCCCACGTCAATGCCAACGAGCTGGACGGTCTCCGCAAACAAAACCGCGAATGGCTTGCCGATTATCACGCCAAGCTGGAAGAGCTGGTCGCCATCGCCCTGTCTGCCGAGCAGTTGACCGTGGCGTAATGCCCGGTCAAGACGCGGGAGGATTTAAGTAAACGACGATGCCTCGTCGAAAGCCTCACGCCATCGCGCGGGCGATGCTGTTCCACCACGGATCGTGCAGTTCCGTGAGCGGGGCGGAGAATTCGCCGCTGGCGGTTTTCACTGTCAGCTTGTCGCCGCCGACTTTGCCGATCTGTGCCGCGGGCACGCCCATGAGCTTGGCGCGTTCGACGACTTTCACGGCGTCGAGCGCTTTGCAACTGATGACGACGCGCGATTGCGTTTCGCCGAAGAGCAGGGCGTCGAGGCGGTGGGGCGAGGCTACTGACGAGCCGTCTTCCACTTTTCCATCGGCTCGCGAGGACGCTCGCCCCACCGACGAAAGATCAATCGTCGCCCCAATCAATCTTGGCGTTTCGCGGGCGATCAGTTGCGAGATGCAGCTTTCCGCGAGTGCGACGGCGAGGCCGCCTTCGCTGCAATCGTGCGCGCTCTTCACGAGGCCGGATTGGATCAGGCCGATGAGCGTGGTGTGCAGCGTCTTCGCGACTTCGAGGTCGCAGCGCGGCGGCGAACCCGCCTTCTTGCCGTGAACGACTTGCAAATACGCGCTGCCGCCGAGGCCTTGCAACGGCGTGGCTTCCACCGCGTCGCCGAGCAGGATGATGGCGTCGCCTTCGTCCTTGAACCATTGCGTGGTGACGTGCTCGGGCTTGTCGATAAGGCCGACGACGGAAATCGTGGGCGTCGGGTCAATCGGGCCGGCGGGGCTTTGATTGTAGAGCGAGCAGTTACCGCCGGTGACGGGCGCGTTGAAGGCTTTGCAACCTTCGGCCAGGCCGCGCACGGATTCAGAAATCTGCCAGAAGAGCTCGGGCTTGGCCGGGCTGGGCATGTTGAGATTGTCGGTCGCGCCGAGCGGAATCGCACCGGAACAAGCCAAGTTGCGGCACGCTTCGGCCACGGCGGCTTTCGCGCCTTCGTAGGGATCGAGATAAACGTAACCGCCGTTGCAGTCCACGGTCATGGCGATCAATTTTTCAGAAACTTTAGGGTCGCCGACTTTGGCGGCGAGTTCCGCGCTCATCACGGGCAACGAATCCGTCTTGATGCGGATGACCGCCGCGTCGCTGCCGGGCAGGACGACCGAACCGTCGCGCACTTGATGATCGTATTGGCGATAGACCCAGTTCTTGGAAGCGATGCTCGGGAACGCTAGCAACTTCTTCAAGACATCGGCGGGCGCAGTCGTGTCGGCAATTCCATCAAGGCGGAACGCTTTCACTTCCGCGATGTAAGCGGGTTCTTTCGCCTCGCGCTGATACACGGGCGATTCGTCGGCGATCTTCTTCGCGGGAATGTCCACGACGAGTTTGCCGCCGTGGCGCACTTTCATGTGGCCGGTGTCGGTGATGATGCCGATTTCAGCCCACGGCAAATCCCACTTGTCGAAAATGCGTTTCACTTCCTCTTCGCGGCCCTTGTGGACGACGATGAGCATGCGCTCCTGCGATTCCGAAAGCATGAGTTCGTAGCTGCTCATGTTCGCGGCGCGTTGCGGAACTTTGTCGAGTTCGATCTCGATGCCCGTGCCGGCGCGCGCGGCCATTTCGCAGGTGGAACAGGTCAAACCCGCCGCGCCCATGTCCTGCATGCCGGCGACCGCGCCGGTGGCGAGCAGTTCGAGGCACGCTTCGCACACGAGTTTTTCCATGAACGGATCGCCGACCTGCACCGCGCCGCGCTGTTGCTCGGCGGATTCCTCGGTCAAATCCTGCGACGCAAACGCCGCGCCCGCGAGACCGTCGCGACCCGTCGCCGGGCCGACGTAAAACACGGGATTGCCCACGCCCTTGGCCGCGCCGCGCGTGATCTGTTCATGGCGCAGCACGCCGAGGCAGAACGCGTTCACGAGCGGATTGCCCTGATACGTCTTGTCAAAATACACCTCGCCCGCAACGGTCGGAATGCCAAAGCAATTGCCGTAATGCGCGATGCCGCTGACGACGCCGGCGAACAGGCGGCGGTTGTTTTTCAATTCGGCTTCTTCCTTCGCGTCTGTAGCGGCGCTCTGTGAGCGCCGTTCTTCGCCGTCCGTCGGCGGTCGCAGACCGCCGCTACAGATTGGCCCGAATCGCAAAGAATTAACGGCGCACACCGGCCGCGCACCCATCGTGAAGATGTCGCGCACGATGCCGCCGACGCCGGTGGTCGCGCCCTGAAACGGCTCGACCGCGCTCGGATGGTTGTGCGACTCGATCTTGAACGCGATGGCGATGCCGTCGCCGATGTCAATGATGCCGGCGTTTTCCTCGCCCGCGCCGACGAGGATCTTGGGCGACTTGGTGGGGAAAGTCTTGAGCAGCGGCTTGGTGTTCTTGTAGCTGCAATGCTCGCTCCACATCACGGAAAAGATGCCGAGTTCGGTGTAGCTCGGCGTGCGGCCGAGGATTTCCACGGCGTGGGCGTATTCTTCCGGCGTGAGGTTGTGCTTGGCAACCAACTCTGGGGTGATGGCGGGTTCGGTCATGGCAAAATCAAATTTTCTTCAAAGTCCAAATTCCTCTGCCGCTGACTTCAGTCGGTGCTAAAATTGCGGCTTGTTCTAAATCTTTTCTGCAAAAACCAACTTCAGGCCTCCAAGCAGGCTCGCCAGTTCCTTCAGTCAAGCGACGGCGTGCTTCAACTGAAACGCCAAGTCGTGCAGCCAACTCGTCGTAAATGTTCCATCCGGTTTCAGTATCTCGAATCCGAACTGAACCACCATGCTCGCGCAAAATCTGAACGATTGTTTGCTTTGTGAGTGAACGCGGCGGGAATCCGTTATGCGTCTGAACTTGTTCGACGGAAGTTTCTCGGCTAGTTGCGTCAGTTTGCTTGAGTTCGACATCGTCACCCAATACCAAAACCGCCTGACCGGAGGTTTTGCCCTGAGCTAGGCATAGTTCAATTTTTGAACCTGCCTTTGGGATGTTGACGATGATCGTCTTCATGCCGATTTACGCCGCATCGGCGACGGTTTTGTTCTTAAGCGCGGCGAAGATGCTTTCGAAAATCCATTTGCCGTCGTCGCTGCCGAGGAGCGGTTCGCAGGCGCGTTCGGGATGCGGCATCAGGCCGGCCACGTTGCGCTTTTCATTGCAGATGCCAGCGATGTTCAGCAGCGCACCGTTGGGATTCGCGGTGTCGGTCAGGTTGCCGTCCTGGCCGCAGTATTGCCAGAGGATCTGGTTGTTGGCCTTGAGCTTTCCGAGCGTTTCTTCGTCGGCAAAATAGCAGCCTTCGCCGTGCGCGATGGGCACGCGGAGAATTTTTCCCGCCGGAATCTGGCTGGTGAACGGCGAGTCGTGCGTGGCGGTCTTGAGGAAAATGTTTTCGCAGTGGAATTGCAGGTCGCGATTGCGAATGAGCGCGCCGGGCAGCAGGTGCGATTCGGTGAGCACTTGAAAGCCGTTGCAGATGCCGATGACGAGGCCGCCGTTGTCGGCGAATTGTTTCACGGCTTGCATCACGGGGCTGAACCGCGCGATCGCGCCGCAGCGCAGGTAATCGCCGTAGCTGAAACCGCCGGGCACGATGACGCAGTCGGCGTCGCCGAGGGAGGCGTCCTTGTGCCAGACGAGGCGCGCGGAATGACCGAAGTGCCGCACGGCGTGGACGGCGTCCTGGTCGCAGTTGCTGGCGGGGAATTGGAGGACGGAGAAGTTCATTTTATTTGAACCACAGAGGCACAGAGACACGGAGAAAACATTTTGCTCTGTGACTTTGTGTCTTTGTGGTTAATCGGTGATTTCGACTTTGTAATCTTCGATGACCGGGTTGCTCAAGAGCTTGTGCGCCGCGTCGTTGATCGCTTTGGTCGCGGCGGCTTTGTCCGTGCCGGGCGCGAGGTCGATCTCGATGTATTTGCCGATGTGGACGCCGGTGACGCCGGAGTAGCCCATGTGTTCGAGGGCTTTTTTGACGGTGATGCCTTGCGGGTCAACGACCGCCTTTTTGGGTGTGATAATGATCTTAGCTTTCATTTCAAATCGAACGGCAATTGGGCGCCGGAGGGATATGTTGGGTCACTAATTGAAACGAGGCCAGAAGTTTTTTGCTTCTGGCCTCGTGAAATGGCGGACCAATCTCAGCTGGCGGACGGGGTGTCGGACGCAGCCGGCGCCTCGGAACCTACGGTGGGTTCCGGCAGGGTGGACGCCTCTTCCGAAGCCGGCGTGGCGGCAATCTGTTCCGCGGTCACGACCTCGGTGGATTCCGTTGCAGCGGGGGCTTCAACGGATTTCCCGGTGGTCGCCTTGGCCGGTTTCGGCGGCTTGGGCAAAGGTTTCTTGGCTGTTTCCATGACGCCATTGGCAAACTCGATGACATGGCCCTGATGAATCAGCCAGTGAAGGTCGGCATTGACGGCCGTTTGCTCGGGGGACGGTTCCGGCGTCGGCACGGGCGCCGCCGGGGTCGCGTCGCCTTCGGCTGCTGCGGGAGCCGCGGGTGCAACCGGAGCCGCCGGGGCCAGCGCTTCGAACAATTTACGCCGGGTGCATTTCGTCGTGTTGTTGATGAAGTCGACGATGCGCTTGATGGTCTCGGAAACCGGCGTGGTTTCGATGTCCAAGAAGTTCGGCCGCGCGACGGAAACGTGTGTCACGGTCTTGTTGACCTTGAAGAACTGCAGGCCCTGCCGGGCAAATTGCTGGCTGAGCGTGGTCGCAATTTGAAGCGGGAACCGGCGCTGCTCATCCCAGGCGGCACGAACCAGACGCAGCAGTTCGGAGCTCTTCAATTCACGCGTCAGCTTGCCGGAGAGCGTGTGCGTCTCCACCGACTTGATGATGCTTTCCTTGTGAACGCTGCGGAAATGCTTCTCCACCTCGTCGCGGTTGGGCAGGCGCAAGGCCTCGGGAACGTTCAGACAGACAAACTCCGTCTTCCAGCTTTGTTCCTCGACCCATTTCTTCACGGTCTCCTCGTCGCGGACAATTTTGACGCTCGCCTTGAAGGCCTCGAAGGGCATCCGGGAAAAGCGCGCGGTGTGAAGCTTGCGCAACTGGTTCTGGTAATCGTGATGGTTTGGCGGACCGAGGATGGCGCCGCTCATGCCGCATTGGGCTACGAAGGTGTAAACCCCCTTCGGCGGCTCGGTGGCGGTGCGTTCAGGCTGATAGAAGGTGGCGAAATGCTTCCGCAGCACATGCGCGACGGCGTCGTTTTCCGAGAGCCAGAGCGATTCATCCAGCGCGCAAAGGAACAACGGCTGGGCGATTTGTCCATCGGCCTTTTTCTTGACGGTGAACGTGACGGAATGGCGTTCGGGCTTGTCGAGAATGAGGCGCGCGATGTCAAACAACGGATAGGCACGGCCGGTCATTTTGATCTGGCGCGACAACGACTCGACGCCTTTTTCCTCCGGGGTGAAGCTGGTGCTAATTTCCGGCGGCGGCGCAGGGGCTTCTTGGCGCGGACGCTGATCACGGGGGCCACCGAAACGTTGCGGACGACCGCCCTGCCCTGGCCTGAAACCACCTTCGCGGCGCGGACCACGATTGTCTCCGCCACGACCTTCCGGACGAGGGCCGGAGAGACGCGGTCCCGCCGGGCGATTGGAATCGCGGGGCGGACGGGGGCCGCGGGGTCGGTCGCCACGGTCACCGCGACGGTCCGAACGATCCTCGCGGACTTCGTAGTTGGCGTATTGTTTATTGGAGGTGGAACCTTGGGCCCAGGCGGGCAGGAACAGCTTGTCCAAATCCAGTTCGTTTTCCGGCAATGTGCTCATCAGAAAAAAGGCCCCGGCTTCTGGCCGGGGTTGAAATTTCAGCGTGAGCATGAATGGCGACTGCGGCGAAAGCAAGCTTGGTGTGCGGCAAATACAATCTTTGCCTTTTTCGTTTTCGCTTCTTAATCTCGGCGAAATGCAGCGCGCATCTCTGAAATCCGCCACGCGAATCGTCGTCAAGCTCGGCACCGGTGTCCTCACCGACAGCCGCAAACAGCCCGACCTCGCGCAGATGGAACAGCTCGTCGCCCAAATGGCCGCCCAACGTCAGGCCGGAAAGGAAATAGTCATCGTCACCTCCGGAGCCGTCGGTGCCGGCATGGGCGCGTTGGGATACGAAACCCGTCCGGCAGAGCTGGCTGAGAAACAAGCCTGCGCCGCCGTCGGACAATCCCGGCTGATGGCGATCTATGACAAGCTTTTCAGCAAGTTCAAGCTTACCGTCGGACAAGTCCTGCTGACCCACGAGGACTTGGAGCATCACGAGCGTCATCTCAACGCTAGAAACACCTTGGTAACCTTGCTCAGCCGGGGAATCGTGCCCATCATCAACGAAAATGATGCAGTATCGATAACGGAGTTGAAGTTCGGGGATAACGACAAGCTTTCCGCTTTGGTAGCGTCGCTTTTGCCGGCCGACTTGCTTGTGATCCTGACCACGGTGGACGGGGTATTTGAGAATTTTGGCCAGCCCGATTGCCGTTTGCTTCCAGTCATCGATCAGATTGACAGCGGCATCGAGGGCATGGCTGGAGGAACAACCAGCGCAACAGCGGTCGGCGGGATGAAATCGAAGATCGACGCGGCGAAGATAGTGGTTCGGTCGGGAATTCCTTTGGTGATCGGGTCAGGATTGAAGAAGGATGGTTTGACGCGGATTGCGGATGGCGAAGACGAAGGGACATTGTTTGTGCCGCAACAAACCCGGTTGCAGGGACGCAAGCGCTGGATCGCCTTCTTCCATCATCCGAAAGGAACCTTGTTTGTGGACGAAGGAGCGAAACTTGCGTTGCGGGAGAAGGGCAAAAGCCTTCTGCCCCCGGGGGTTTCTCGCTGTGAAGGAAAGTTCAGCGCGGGCGAAGTCGTGCGGATTTGCGATCTCGACGGGACGGAATTTGCCCGGGGCATTGCGAAGTTTGATTCGGCGGCGGTCTGCGCAAAAGCCCTCCCGAAGGAAGAATTGGTGCACCGGGATGATTTGGTAATCCTCTGATTACCTAAAGTCGTCACCGGGCTGAAGGCCTCTTGTTGTTTTGGCCGCGGCGACAAAACTAAATGAAAAAGAAATCAGCCATCAACGATTTGCTCAAAGTCATGGCCAGGCTCCGTTCGCCCAGCGGCTGCCCGTGGGATCGCGAACAAGACCATCGCTCGCTGCGCTGGCACGCGGTCGAGGAAGTTTACGAGCTGATGGACGCCATCGAAACCGGCGACGACCATGAAATGGCGGAGGAACTGGGGGATTTGCTGTTGCAGGTGGTGTTTCATTGCCAGCTCGCCAAAGAGCGCGGCGCCTTTGACTTTGAAAAGGTTGCCCGAGCCATCACCGAGAAGCTCATACGAAGGCATCCGCATGTTTTTGGGAAGACCAAGGTCAAGAATGTGGACGAGGTGTGGGCAAATTGGGAAAAGATCAAAACAGCTGAGAAACACGGCACAAAACACGCCCGGCCCTCGGCCTTGGACGGCATTCCCAAGCACCTGCCCGCCCTGCTCCGGGCCGAAAAGCTCGTCAAGAAGGCGCGGAAAGGAAAATTGCTCGCCGATCAAAAGCCTGAGCAGGCAGCCAGCAAAACCGGGTTGGCCAAACAACTGTTCCAACTGGCGAAACTAGCCCAAGCCCGAGGATGGTCTGCGGAGGATCTGCTGCGCGCCGAATCCAACCGGCTTGAACGGCAATTGCGACGCCTGGAAAAGAGCCGGAAGAGTTGAACCAGTTTACCAATTTGATCGGCAGGGCTTTCCTTGTGAAAAAAATCACAAATTCAACTTGCCCCGGTTTTTTGCGCCGTTTACGTTTCGCCAGCCAAAAGATGGTTGGCTCCCTGATTTATGCAGGAACGCACCGAATACGGATACGATTCAAAGATTGAGGGCGATGTCATTCACACCCGCGTGGATGCCGCGCTCAACTGGTTTCGTAAAAATTCCCTCTGGCCAATGCCCATGGGTTTGGCCTGCTGCGCCATTGAATTGATGGCGGTCGGCGCCAGCCGCTTTGACATCTCCCGCTTCGGTTCCGAGGTCATGCGATTTTCCCCGCGTCAATCTGACGTGATGATTGTGGCCGGCACCGTGACCTATAAGATGGCCATTGCGGTCAAGCGCATCTACGACCAGATGGCCGAGCCGAAATACGTCATCGCCATGGGAGCCTGCGCCTCCACCGGCGGCATGTATCGCAGCTATGCCGTGCTACAAGGCGTGGACAAGATTTTGCCCGTGGACATTTACGTTGCCGGATGTCCCCCGCGGCCGGAGGCCCTGCTGGACGCCCTTATCAAATTGCAAAACAAAGTTCAGCGCGAGCCCCTGCTGAGCACGTTGAAAACCCCGGTGTTGAAACCGGTCAAAGCCTGATCAATGACCTCACTGGAACTCGCCAAACAACTCAAAGCCAAGTTCGGAGATCTCCTCTCCGAGCCAACAGAGGCTCTCGGCGAAGTGGCGGTCAAGGTGGCGGATGCGGAGCGCATCGTCGAAGTCCTAAGCTTCGCCAAAAAGGAACTTGGATTTGATTATCTCACGGACGTTTCCGCGCTGGACAATTACGGCGAAGATCCCCGCTGGACCTTGGTTTATCATCTGCACAGCATGAGCCATGGCCGCCATTTGCGGGTGAAAACGGATGTCTCCGAGGAGAAGTCCGAACTGCCCACGGTCAGCGGGGTCTGGCGTGGCGCGGACTGGCACGAGCGCGAAGTTTACGACATGATGGGCATCCGCTTTCGCGGACATCCCGACCTGCGCCGCATCCTGATGTGGGAAGGATATCCTTACTTTCCGCTCCGCAAAGATTTTCCGCTCGCCGGCAAGTCAAGTGAACTGCCCGAGGTCGGCTTTTCCCGCCCGGCCCCGCTCGAAGGCGGGCCGTTCGTCACCGTCGCCGGCGGCAAAGATTCCATTTCCCGCGAACCGCGCGTGCGCATTCCTGAACCTGACTCTGTCAGCATGAATGCGCGAGTCGAACGCAGCGAAGGCACCAAGGACAGCACTGGAAAAACGTGCGGCTCCGCACCGGTGGAAAAGAAATAACATGGCCTCCACTCAAGACATTCAGTTCAAGGACGCCGTGGTTCGCGCCGCTGATGCGGCGGAAGAACTCCGCGACATGCAGGGCGAGAAGATGGTGCTGAATCTCGGTCCGTCGCATCCGGCCACGCACGGCGTGCTGCGCATCGTGCTCGAACTCGACGGCGAAATCATCACGAAGGCCGTGCCGGACGTGGGTTATCTGCATCGCGGCGACGAAAAGATTGCCGAGAACATGACCTACACCCAGTTCATCCCTTACACGGATCGGCTGGACTACCTCGCGCCGTTGGCGAACAACGTCGCCTACTCTCTGGCCGTCGAAAAACTGCTCGGCATCCACGACAAACTCCCGCCGCGCTGCCAGTACATCCGCGTCATTTGCTGTGAGCTGGCGCGCATTTCGTCGCACCTGCTCGGGCTCGGCGCCTTCGGCCTCGACCTCGGCGCGGTCACTGTCTTCCTGCTGACGTTCACCGAGCGCGAAAAAATTTACAACCTCTGCGAAGCCCTGACCGGCGCTCGTTTCACCGTCAGCTACACGCGCATCGGCGGCGTTTCCCGCGACACCCCGCCCGGTTGGTGCGAAGCCGTCCGCAAGTTCGCCAACGAAGTTGTCGTCAACATCGCCGAGATGGAAACCCTCCTTACCCGCAACCGGATCTGGGTGGACCGCTGCCGTGACGTCGGCGTGATCTCGAAGGAGGAGGCGATTGATTTCGGCCTGAGCGGCCCCAACCTCCGCGGCTCGGGCGTGGACCACGATCTGCGGCGCGACGAACCGTATCTTTGCTACAAGGATTTGGAGTTTGAAGTGCCCATCGGCTCGGTCGGCGATTGCTACGACCGCTATCTCGTCCGCATGGAAGAGATGCGCCAGAGCG
>JAXMHO010000021.1:0-37854 GCA_046346715.1 Verrucomicrobiota bacterium | reverse complement strand
GCGGACGCGAAGGCATCCTGAAAGTTCATGCCAAGAACGTGAAGCTGCTGCCGGGAGTTGATCTCTCGATCATTGCCCGCGGCACGCCCGGTTTCTCCGGTGCTGAACTGGCGAATCTTTTGAACGAGGCCGCGCTACTGGCCGCCCGCACGAACAAGAAAGGCGTCGGCATGGCAGAACTCGAAGAGGCCCGCGACAAAGTTCGCTGGGGTCGCGAGCGCCGCAGCATGGCCATGACGGACGAGGAGAAGAAATTCACCGCCTGGCACGAGGCTGGTCATGCGCTGGTCAACGTGATGCTTTCCCACACGCACCCGCTGCACAAGGTGACCATCATCCCGCGCGGACAATCGCTCGGCGCGACCATGTATCTGCCCAAGCAGGACATCCACAGCCGCCAGCGCAAGGAGATGCTCGACCTCATAGCCGTGACGATGGCGGGCCGCATCGCGGAGGAGATTGTGCTCGAAGACATTTCGACCGGCGCGTCGATGGACATTCAGCAGGCCACGCAGCTGGCCCGCGCGATGGTCTGCCAGTATGGCATGAGCGAAAAGCTGGGCATGGTTCAATACGGCGAAGAGGACGAGTATGTGTTCCTTGGTCGCGAAATGGGCCGCCAGAAGAGCTTCAGCGAGCACACCGCGCAGGCGATTGACGGCGAAATCAAGCGCATCATTGACGAGGCCTACGAAGTCGCGCGGAACATCATCTTTACCAACCGCGACAAGCTGGAGCTGATCGCGAAGTCGCTGCTGGAATTTGAAACGCTCGAAGGCGCGCAGGTCGAGGAAATCGTCCGCACGGGCAAGTTCACCCCGCCGCCGAAGAATCCCTCGCAGATTGATCCGCCGATGGGCGCGCCGGCCGGAACGCCGCTGCCGGAAGTTCCGCCGAAGCCGAACCCGCCGACCTTGCCCGGCTTGGGCAACGCGGCTCCGGCCCCGGTCTGAACCGGCGGCAGGCCTGACAGTTTCAAGCGCGGAGTAGTCTCCGCGCTTTTTTGTTGGGCGCATTTCCATCTTCCATCCGCCCGCACGCCTGTCTTATCTTTGCGGCCATGATAATTGCGCCTTCGCTGCTCGCCTCGAACTTTGGTCGCCTGGCCAAGGAAGTCGAGCGCGTGGACCGTTCCGGGGCGGACTGGCTGCACCTTGACATCATGGACGGGCATTTCGTGCCGAATATCTCCTTCGGTCCGGCCGTGGTCGAGACGCTGCGGCCTTTGACGAAAAAGTTTTTCGATGTTCACCTGATGTGCTCGCGCCCGGAAATTTTGCTCGAACCCTTCGCCCAGGCTGGCGCGAACGAGCTGACCATTCATGTGGAGCTGGCCGAACGCGTCCCCCAGCTGCTCTGGAAAATCAAATCGCTGGGCGTCAAAGTCGGCCTTGCGGTGAATCCTCCGACAGCTATTTCCCAGGTGCAGCCTCATCTCGGCAAGTTCGACACGCTGCTGGTCATGACGGTCAACCCAGGCTTCGGCGGTCAGTCCTTCATCTACGAGACGCTGCCGAAAATCCAGCAGGCGGCCTCGTGGCGCACGGAGAAACATCTCGACTACCACATTCAGGTGGATGGCGGCATCAACTTCAAGACCACCGGCGAATGCGCCCGGGCGGGGGCGGATGTCTTCGTCAGCGGCACCGCGCTGTTCGGCAAACCGAACATGAAAGCCGCCGTCGCGAAGATGCGCCGCATCGCCCTGGACAACGATCCCGCGCTCGCGGATCTCATCGTTTGAACCGGCTTCCGTAGATTTCAAGCTTGCGTTTTTGCTGCCTGACCGGGAAATTTCACGCCTTATGCAATCTGAAGCCGCACAATTGACGCTGCAAGACCACGTTTTGACCTGGTTCGATAAATACAAACGCCAACTCGTGATTGGCTCCGTCGCGGTCGTGGCCGTGGCGGCGGTGGTCAGCATTTATTACTGGCGGCAAAATGAAACCCAGGCCGAGGCCAGCGCGGCGCTTTCCAAGATCACCACCAGTGCTTTCACGGGAGCGACCGCCGCTTCCACTACGGCCGACTTGTTGAAGCTTGTCAGCCAGTATCCCGAAACCGAGGCGGCCCGCCGCGCTTTGATGCTCGCCGCCGGCAATCAGTTCGCCGAGGGAAACTACGCGGAAGCCCAGGCCCACTTTGAAAAATTCCTCCGCGACTACCGCAGCTCCTCCTTCGCCAACCAGGCTCTGCTCGGCGTCGCCTCCTGCAAGGATGCCCTGGGCAAAACCGACGAGGCGTTGAACGGTTACAAGGACATCGTCGATCATCACGGCAACGAAAGCGTTGCCACGCAGGCCCGGTTCGCGCTGGGACGCATCTACGAAAAGCAGGGCAAGCCTGAACTTGCCCGTGACCTCTATCAGGAAGTCGCGCAGGTGGATCCCAATGGCGCGCTCAGTGCGGAAGCCGGCATGCGCCTCGCCGAACTGTATTCCCGCAATCCGAATCTCGTGCCCGCCCCGGCGGCCCCAGCCGCTCCCGCGTTGAAGCCTGCCGCGCAGCCTTGATTTAATCCCGGCGTTTTTCCATGAACCTGACCATCATCGGAACCGGCTACGTCGGTCTCGTCACTGGCACCTGTTTCGCCGAGGTTGGTCACACGGTCATCTGCGTTGACAACGACGCGAACAAGGTAAAAACCCTTCAGGCCGGCGGCATTCCCATCTACGAACCCGGCCTGGAGGAAATGGTCCGGAAAAATTCCCAGGCCGGCCGCCTCAGCTTCACCACCAGCATCGCCGAAGGCGTGGAAAAGTCCGACGTGGTGTTCATCGCCGTGCCGACGCCGCCGCTCCCGGACGGTTCGGTCGATCTGAGCTTTATCGAGAGGGTCGCCCGGGAAATCGCCGGCGCCATCACCAGCTACAAGATCGTCGTGGACAAGAGCACCGTTCCGGTCCGCACTGGCGACAAGGTGGCTGAAACCATCAAGCGCTACTGCAAGACCAAGGTCGAGTGCGACGTGGTCAGCAATCCCGAATTTCTCCGCGAAGGCTTCGCCGTCGAAGACTTGATGAAGCCGGACCGCATCGTCATCGGCGTCCGTTCGGAGCGTCCCGTGGAGGCGATGAAGAAGGTTTACACGCCGTTCAACGCGCCGATCATTGTCACCGACATCAACTCGGCCGAGCTGATCAAGCACGCCTCCAACTCCTTTCTGGCGCTCAAGATTTCCTACATCAACGCCGTCGCCAACATCTGCGAGGCCACCGGCGCCAACGTGCAGGAAGTCGCCGCCGGCATGGGGATGGACGAACGCATCGGCCGCCGTTTCCTGAACGCCGGCATCGGCTTTGGCGGCAGCTGTTTTCCCAAGGACCTCAGCGCGTTCATCAAGATTTCCGAACAGGTCGGCTATGACTTCGGCATCCTGAAGGAAGTCCAGAAGGTCAACGACGCCCAGATGAACCGCTTCGTGAAGAAGATCATGGACACGCTCTGGGTGCTGAAGGACAAGAAAATCGGCGTCCTTGGCCTGGCCTTCAAGCAGAACACCGACGACATCCGCATGTCGCCCGCAATCGAGCTTTGCCAGCGATTGCAGAAGGAAGGTGCCGCGCTCCGCGTGCATGACCCCAAGGCCATGGACAAGGCGAAGGCCGTCCTTGCCAACGTCGAATATGTCGAGGACATGAACGACGTGGCGGTGGGCTGCGACGCGCTGGTGGTGGCGACGGAATGGGACGAGTTCAAGAAGCTCGACCTCGAACGCGCCCGCCAGAAACTCACCCATCCCATCATGTTCGATGGACGGAATCTCTTCGACCCCGGCGAGATGGAACGCCTCGGCTTCATCTACAAGAGCGTGGGACGGTGATTTTCGATTGCTGATTGCCGAATGCCGATTGAAGACCAACCGACCGGCGGCGCACCCCTCAATCGCCAGTCCGCAATCGCCACTCGCAAATGCATCGAGGTCAGTGCCGGCCTTGTCTTCCGTCACGGCAAGCTCCTCATCACCCAGCGGCATCCCGACGCGCATCAGGGCGGGCTGTGGGAATTTCCCGGCGGCAAACGCGAGCCGGGTGAAACCTTTGAGCAATGCCTCGTGCGCGAACTCCGCGAGGAACTGGCCATTGAAGTCACCGTCGGCGAAGTGCTGGAAAGTCTCACCCACGATTACCCGGAGAAATCCGTCCATCTGAAATTCTTCCGCTGCGACTGGAAGGCTGGGGAGCCGCAGCCGCTGGACTGCGCAGATTTGAAATGGATTCGCCGGGAGGAACTGGACTCTTACGCTTTTCCCGCGGCGGATGCGCGGCTGCTGACGCTGCTGAAGGAACGAGAGGAGTTGTGGGCTGTTTGATGGCGCGCCAAAATAATCGTGACAGTTCTAAGACGACTGGACGGCATCATTTCGAGTTTCAAAAAATCTCATGGGCAATTGCAACGTTGCGACGGTGGGGGAGCCAACGCTGAAGACAACACTCTCAAACCAGAGGAATCGTTCGGCTGTGGGATTGTGGACAGCATCCCACGGAATGAACAGCGGTGGATGTCCCAGACGAAAAGGTGGCCAGACTGTCAGATAGAAACCTTGCGGCGTGGTGTAGATCTTCAGGCAGCTTCCATAGTTTACAAACCCAACGGTCCCGCGCTGCATGGAGAAGCATCTGCCATGGGGTTTATCCTTGGCGGAGTAAATCTTCGCAAGTCGTCGCCAGTCGCCAAACAGCGATAGCAGGTAACTGATGCTGCACCACATGCCCACGAACAAGAACGGAAGTAATGCTGGCGGGATGTTGGATGGATCGAACGTATTCATTCAGTGATTGAGCATGTCGCCCTTACAAACGCCTGTTTCGCCGCTTCCACTCTCTCACAGTCTTCATTATCACCCCGTCTCGCAACCCGCCGTCATCAGCTTCGGCAACTCGCCTTCCCAAATCAAATATTGCATCAATAGCAGTTTTGGAAAAAACCTTCGCGTTGATGTTCAACTCTCGGCTGCTGCCATCACGCGGCTCAATGACAAGCTGCAGAGGGCCACGCGTGCCCCGTTTTAAGTTCCATGTGAGCCTCACTCTCCGAATCTGGTCGTGTCGAATGACCTGCCGACCACGAAACAGACTCCTAAAATGCACCTCACTCGATGTAATGACGATGCGATAACTAGCAAGCCATGCGAAAGCAAAGCCCGATACCGCAAGCGCAACAGCCAATCCGATGAAATCCATATCGTCGGAGGCACGGAACCACACAGGCAACCACAACAAACAGGAGAGTCCTCCAATGAGAAGCCACGCCGGAAGGTCTGCTCTATACTCGGAAGACATGCGTTTAGGAGTCTAATAGATGTTCAAGAACAGATTGCAGTTATCCCCTATAGGCATGAGATGCTTGTAGGTGAAGCCTTCACCCATGTCAACAAGGGTTTCCGTGAGTTTCTCCATGGTTGTTGAAAGGAAGAAGCTTCACAGCAATTGAGGGAAGTCGGGCCTTTTCCTGATAGTTCTCCCGAAAGTCAGAAGGCCACCGCGGCCAAAAACCCGGGGAAAAGTGCTTTACACCGGTTTCCAACAAATTAAACTGACAACTTCTAATAAACGAAAAAAGTATGGAACAGAAAGCAAAGACGATCGAAGCATTCAAACTGCATGACCGCGACACCGGCTCGGCCGATGTCCAGATTGCCCTTCTCACTCAGCGGATCAATCACCTGACGGAACATCTCCAGACCAGCAAGAAAGACCACAGCTCGCGCCGCGGCCTGCTCATTATGGTCGGCCAGCGCCGTCGTTTGCTGGATTATCTTCACCAAACGGACGAAAGCCGCTACACGGCGATCACGAAGAAACTCAAACTGCGCCATTAACCCGGACGCAGCCGATTCTTTCAGTCTCTCCGAAGCGCTCGGCTGCCCGTTGACCAAACCGGCCACGCGACCGGTTTGGTTTTCACCAAACCTCGCGGATAATTTCCACCGCTCCCCGGGTGATTTCATTCAGCTCCGATGCCCGCTCGGAGTTCACTGAAGTTCCTCGGCGGCGGTGGAGGAAAGCAAACCATGTCACATAAAATCACCGCTCCCATCGGAGCCCAACAACTCATCATCGAAACCGGCAAGCTGGCCAAACAGGCCGACGGCGCCGTGACGGTCCAGCTCGGCGAAACCATCGTCGTGGTGGCCGCGGTCGCCGCGGTCAAGGCCAAGGAAGGCCAGGACTTCTTCCCCCTCACCGTGGACTACCGCGAAAAGGCGGCGGCCGCGGGCAAGTTCCCCGGCGGCTACTTCAAGCGCGAAGGCCGGCCGACGGAAAAGGAAATCCTCACCTGCCGCCTCACCGACCGTCCCATCCGCCCGCTCTTCCCGAAGGGCTGGTATAACGAAGTCCAGGTCCAGACCGTGGTGCTCAGCGCCGACGGAGAAAACGATCCGGACATCCTCAGCATCATCGGCGCCTCCGCCGCGCTGATGGTCAGCGACATCCCGTGGGATGGTCCGCTCGGTGCCGTGCGCGTGGGCCGCATCAACGGCGAGTTCATCGCAAACCCGACGCACTCGCAGATGGCGGAAAGCGATCTCGACCTCGTCTACGTCGGTAACACGTCCGACATCGTCATGTATGAAGGTTCGGCCAAGGAAATCACCGAGGCGGACTTCAATGCCGCGCTCAAGTTTGGTCACGAAGCCTGCCAGCCGATCATTGCGGCGCAGAAGGAGCTCGTGGCCCTCGCCGGCAAGAAGAAGCGCGAGATCACGCTGAAGATTGTCCCGGACGAAATCCTGCACGAGGCCAAGAGCCTGGCCGGCGATCGTTTCGTTCCCGCGCTGTTGACGCCCGGCAAGCTGGCCCGCGAAGCCGCCTGCAAGGCGATTCAAAACGAGGTGGGCGAAAAGCTCAAGGCCAAGTTCGGCGAAGAAAAGGTCACGGACTTCGTGGTCAACGACGCGTTCTACTACATTCAGAAAGAGGCCGTCCGCGGCCTGATTTTGAACCAGGGCAAGCGCCTGGACGGCCGCGGTTTTGACGGCGTGCGCCCGATTTCGAGCGAGGTGGGCATTCTCCCGCGCGCGCACGGTTCGGCGATTTTTGCCCGCGGTGAAACGCAGGCGGTCACGCTCGCCACGCTCGGCACCGGCGAAGACGCCCAGGAATTTGATTCCTACACCGGCGGCCAGACGGACAAGAAGTTCATCCTGCACTACAACTTCCCGAACTTCTCCGTCGGCGAAACCGGCCGCATCAGCGGTCCGGGCCGTCGCGAAATCGGCCACGGCGCCCTGGCGGAACGCTCCATCGAGCCAATGATTCCGCTCGACACGTATCCCTACGCGGTGCGCGTTGTCAGCGAGATCATGGAATCGAACGGTTCCACCTCGATGGCGTCGATCTGCGGCGGAACGCTGGCGTTGCTCGACGCGGGCGTGCCGATGATCCGGCCGGTCGCCGGCATCAGCGTCGGCATCTGCACCGAATACGGCGCGGACAAGAAAATTTCGCGTTACAAGCTCCTGACCGACATCGTCGGCTGGGAAGATCATTACTGCGACATGGACTGCAAGATTGCCGGCACCGAGAAGGGCATCACCGGCTTTCAGCTGGACTTGAAGCTCAAGGGCATCCCGCACGGCTTGATGACCGAGACCATTGAAAAGGCCCGCGTGGCGCGCCTGTTCATCCTCGGAGAAATGGCCAAGACCCTTTCGACGCACCGCCCGGACATCAGCAAGTACGCGCCGCGCATCGAGACCATCAAGATCAACCCGGAGAAGATCGGCGCGCTGATCGGACCTGGCGGCAAAAACATCAAGAAGCTCGTCGAGGAATCCGGCTGCGAAATCAACATCGAAGACGACGGCACGGTGAACATCTTCTCCGTGTCGCCGGAAGGCATGAAGATCGCCCGCGAAGCCATCACCGGCATGACGGCCGAGGCGGAGATCAACAAGATCTACCGCGGCAAGGTGGTCACGATCAAAGAATTCGGCGCGTTCGTCGAATTCCTCCCCGGCAAGGACGGCCTCTGCCACATCAGCGAATTGGCCAACTTCCGCGTCAAGCAGACCGAGGACATCGTCAAGATGGGCGATGAAATCTGGGTCAAGTGCCTGGGCGTGGATGAAAAGGGCCGTGTGCGCCTTTCCCGCCGGGCGGCGATGGAAGACCGCGACAAGGAAATGGGCACTGCCCCCGAACAGCCGCCGGCCGGTTACGAGCAGGCGCCCGCGGGCCAGTCCGGCGACCAGCCGCAGCGTCCCGAGCAGCGTGAGCGCCGCGACCGCGGTCCGCGCCGCGACGGTCATCGCGACCGCCGCTAAGACGGTTCACGAATAATTCACGAGGCGGGCTGATTTTCAGCCCGCCTCGTTTTTTTTTGAAGAATAGTTCCTCGGACAGCAGATGTCCGAACCCGTTCCCTAGGATTCACGCATAACGAAAGGCAAATTATGATGAATCAACAAATGGAACTGGGAATCGGAAACGCCGCCATCTGCCGGTCGCTGAACCGGCCGAAACGCCGCCAGACCCGGGCGCAGTGGTGGTTCGAGCAGATGCGCGAGGCGGTGGACAAGGCGTTCGACTGGCGGACGGCTCCGCCTGCCCGCCCCCAGCAGATCTGGTTGTACAAGTGACCGGCAGCGGCTCAGGCGCCGATCTGCTTCTGGATGGTGCCGATGATCTTCTGCGACCAGCCCTCCAGAACCTTGGCATCGCGGCCTTCCAACAGCAGCCGCGCCTTGGGTTCGGTGCCGGAGTAGCGCAACAGCACCCGGCCGCCCTGCGCCTGAAGTTCCTTCTCCGCGCCTTGAACCAGTTGCAGCACGCCGTCGAGCTGCTCGAACGGCTTCTTCTCCCGGACGCGCACGTTGGTGACCAATTGGGGAAAGCGCGTCCAGCACTTGGCCAGCCTGGACAACGGCATCTCCTTCGCCTTGATGATGCGGAGAATCTGCAGCGCCGCCACGAGGCCGTCGCCGGTGGTGCTGTAGTCGCGGAAAATAAGATGGCCGCTCTGCTCGCCGCCAAAGTTCAAATCCTTGCGGAGCATTTCGTCGATGACGTTTTTGTCGCCGACGCTGGTGCGGATGACTTTGCCGCCGGCGGCGGTGATGGCCGCTTCCAGGCCGGCGTTGCTCATCACGGTGGTGACCAGGGTTTTTCCGGACAATCCGCCGCTCGCATGCGGATGACGGAACATGTTCTCGTGGTGGCCGGGTTCGCGGAGCAGGTCCAGCGAGGCAATTGCCATGATGTCGTCGCCGTCGATCAGCGTGCCGGTTTCGTCGCACAGCAGGACGCGGTCGGCGTCGCCGTCGTGCGCGATGCCGAGATGGGCCTTGTGTTCAACGACCTTGCGGCACAATTCCTCGGGATGCATGGAGCCGCAGTCCTTGTTGATGTTCGTGCCGTCGGGATGATTGCCGTAAACAATCACCTCCGCGCCGAGTTCGCTGAGAACGCAGGGCGTGGATTTGTAGGCCGCACCATTCGCGCAGTCCACCACGATGCGAACTCCTTCCAAGGTCATCTTGCGGGGGAAGGAGGCCTTGGCGTATTCGATGTAACGGCCGAGGGCGTCGTCGATGCGCATCGCCTTGCCGATCTCGCCGGCGGTGGGACGGATGTTTTCAATCTCGCCGCTGAAGACGAGGTCCTCGATCTGGTTTTCAATCGTGTCATCGAGCTTGTAGCCGTCCGCGCGGAAAAACTTGATGCCGTTGTCGGCGTAGGGATTGTGGGAGGCGGTGATGACGATGCCGGCGTCGGCGCGCAGGCTGCGGGTCACGTAGGCCACGCCGGGGGTGGGGAGTGGTCCAATGAACAGAACGTCCACGCCCATTGAGAGAATGCCCGAGGAGATGGCGTTTTCGAGCATGTAACCGGAGAGGCGGGTGTCCTTGCCGATGACGATCTTGTGGCGGCCGCGGCCGCGGGACTGGGTTTCGAGATTTTTGAAAACATGCGCGGCGGCGCGGCCCAGCTTGAGGGCGGTTTCCGCCGTCACGGGCTCGACGTTCGCGGTGCCGCGGACGCCGTCCGTTCCGAAAATTTTCTTAGGTAAAGCCATGCGATTGTTATCGGTAAAATCGGCAGGAGATTGAGCCTGCCGAACTGTCGGGACGAAGTCTGCCAGAGCGCGGGGGCCGGCTCAATGTTTTGTGGGGTCGATGATCTCGACCTGGTCGGGTTCGGCGAGCTCGAACGTGATGTCTGCCGGGGTGGTGACGGCGATGCGTTTGCGCAAGCCTTCGACCGAACCGATGCCAGTGAGATCGACCAGGGCGCGGATGTCGCGGGCTTCCGGATCGTCCCGCAGCTTGTTTTCCAGCTCCTGAATTTTCTTCGCCTCGCCCCGGACCTTGATCGTCACGGTGCTGGGGCTGACCTTGAAGCTGCGGACATCCGTTGCGCCGGACATGACCAGCACGGGTATGTTGTAGAAGGTGCTTTCCACGAGCCGGGCGTTGTTCAAGGCCGTGGTGGGGGAGACCTCCTTGCGGATGGCGAACAGCCAGACGGTCAGCCAGATCAACACCGCGAGCACGACAGAAAAGAGCTTCAGCCAGAAGTCGCGGAAAAAGAGATTGCGGACGGTGTGGATCATTTGTTGATCAGTTCGCCGGCGGAGGGCGAGGAGCGTTTGACGAGCTTCCGGACTCCGGAACGCAGCGCGTCGAGGCGATTGCGGGATTTTCCGGAGCGCAGCAGGATGGAGGTGAGGAACGCGCGCAGTTCTTCCAGGGAAACGCCCCGGACCAGCTGTCCTTTGTAAGCGTGGGAGATGGAGCCGGTCTCCTCGGAAACCACCACGATGACCGCGTCGGTCTCCTCGCTCAGCCCGATGGCGGCGCGGTGCCGGGTGCCGAGGGACTTGTTCAAGTCGTTGCGCTGGGTAAGCGGAAAAATGCACGCGGCGTAGGCGATGCGGTCGCCCTTGATGATCACGCCGCCGTCATGGATGGCGTTGTTGGGAAAGAAAATGGTCTCCAGCATTTCGGGCGTGGCGGCGCAGTCCACGACGATGCCCGACTCGACCGCCTCCTGAAGCTGAATGGTCTGTTCGATGGCAAACAGCGCGCCGATCCGGACGTCGGCAAGACGTTCGACGGTCTGGATGATGACTTCGATGCTTTCGCGCTTTTCACTGGCGGTGGCGAAGAGCGGGAGATTGCCCAGTTCACCCAGCATGCGGCGGATTTCCGGCTGGAACAGGACGACCACAGCGACGGCGAGGAAGGAGGAGAACGCGAGCAGAATCCAGCGCAGCACCTCCAGCTTGAGGAAAAACGTCACCATCGCCAGCGCCAGGATCAGGACCAGGAAGCCCGTCACGATGGGCGCGCCGCGGGTGCCCCGGATGAAGCGCAGCGCGAAGTAGATGCCGACCGCGAGGATGAAAATCTCCAGCGCGGGCGCCCAGCCGTTTTCGGCGTAAATGTTTTTCAGCTCATTCCACATGTGTTCTGCGGGACACGACGGCCTCGGTCAGGCGGACAGCTTGCAAGGTCTCGGCGACGTCATGGGCACGGACAATCTGCACCCCGGACTCGACCGCGAGGCTGGCGCAGGCGAGAGAGGCCGCGAGGCGGTCTTCCGGTCCGGCGCCCAGCAACTTTCCGATGAAGGATTTGCGCGAAGCTCCCAGCAACAAGGGGCGTCCCAGCCTTTGAAACCCCGCCAGCGCCCCGAGCAACTGCAAATTGTGTTCCAGCGTTTTGCCAAACCCGATGCCGACGTCGAATATAATTTGCTCCTCATGGACTCCGCAACCGCGCATTCGATTCAATCTCTCTGAAAAAAAAATCTCCAAGTCCCGCACCACGTCCGCGTAAACCGGGTTGAGCTGCATCGTTTGGGGCGTGCCCTGCATGTGCATGCAGACGTAGCCCGCCCCGGTTTCGGCGACGAGACGCCAGAGGCTTTCCTCCTCGCGACTGGCGGCGATGTCGTTGACGATGCTGGCGCCGGCTTCCAAGGCGGCCCGGGCCACGCCGGGTTTAACGGTGTCGATCGAGATCGGCACCTTCACCTGCGCCGCCAGGTCACGAATCACCGGCAGCACCCGTCGAAGCTCCTCCTCCACAGTCACTGGTTCGGCACCGGGACGGGTGGATTCCCCGCCGACATCGAGGATGTCGGCGCCTTGTTGCGTCAGCGCCAGGCCGTGTTGCACTGCGGCGGCGTGGTCGAGGAAGCGTCCGCCGTCCGAAAATGAGTCAGGCGTGACGTTGACGATGCCCATGATGAGGGCAGGGCGGGGAAACTCGAACTGGAACTGGCGGGCGCGCAGGATCATCGGTGGGCGGCGTTCAGCGGGGCTTTTGAATCAGCTCGATCTCGTATCCTTCCGGCGCATCCACAAAGGCGAACACCGTGCCGGCGGACGTGGTCGTGGGTCCGTCCGAATACTTCACGCCGAACCTGGCGAGATGTTTGGCAAACTCGTCCAGGCTTTCAACTTCGAAGGCGAGGTGCGTCAGGTCCGCCTGCACCTGCACGGGGCCGCTGCCGGGGAAATAGGTGATCTCAATCAGTTCGTCGCTCTGCGGCGCCTTCAGGAAAACCAGCTCGGAACCGCGCGGTGATTTGTGCCGGCGGACTTCCTCCAGGCCGAGGATTTCCCGGTAAAACTTCACCGTGCGTTCGAGGTCGTTCACGCGGTAGCGCGTGTGCAACAATTTGAAAACCTTGCTCATGGCGTGAGCATAACGTGGAACCAAGCGGAGGCAACCGCGCAAATTCCATTGCCGCCTGAAAGATTTATCATTACCTAAGAGCGCATGTCGGGCATCAGACGGCATCTACTTTCTTTGTTCCTGCTGGGCCTTGCGGGGTTGATTCCCGCAAGGGCGCAGATCGATCCCTATTCCCGCGACCTGGTCCAGTTCGGCTACAACGGCTCGCTTGAAGGCAAGTCGCCGCTCGCCGCCTACATGTTCTATTACCGGAACCAGCCGAACTTCCTGCGGACCAATCTGACGCTGCGGCTCGCGCTCGCGCCGGTGTATCTCGATTCCGAACTGGGCGTCGCCCACGCGCTTGGTGAAAACACCGACCTCGGTCTCGGGCTGGCCGGTGGCGGTTATGCGGACAGCTACGATGAAATCCGCCGGGGCCGTTTTCTGGAAAGCGAATCCTTCACCGGGCACGGCGGGGAAATGTCGATGAGCGTTTACCACTGCTTCAATCCCGGCGACCAGATCCCGTTGAACGGCATGATCCGCGGCATCGTTCATTACTCCACCTATCATCGGCTCGACAACACCTCGCCGGCGTTTGAACTGCCCACCGACCAGACCACCTTGTCGGTCCGCACCGGATTGCGCTGGGGCGGCAAGGAACCCATGCTCTTTCCGTCGCTCGCGATGGAGCTTTCCGTCTGGTATGAGGGTTACTTCCGCACCGGCAGCGAACGCTACGGCTTCGCCGGCGACCGCGAGATTGAAAGGCTGTCGAATCTGTTCTGGATGCAGGCGTTGCTCGCCTACACCTTCCCAGAAACCGAACAGAACTTTTTCATCAATCTCACCGCCGGCTCCAGCATTCAGGCGGACCGTTTCAATGCCTATCGCCTCGGCGCGCTGCTGCCGCTGGTCTCGGAGTTTCCGTTGTCTCTGCCGGGCTATTACTTCAACGAAATCAGCGCGCGCAACTACGTCCTGCTCGGCGCGAACTACACCATCCCGCTGGACCGGAAGAAACGCTGGAACGTGAACTTTACCGGCACGACGGCGCTGGTGGACTATATGCCCGGTCTGGACCAGCCCGGCAACTGGCACAGCGGCATCGGTGGCGGACTGCTGTATCAGGGACCGTCAATGAAGGTCATGGTGGGTTACGCCTACGGCATCGATGCGATCCGCTCGCACGGCCGCGGTGCGCAAAGCGTCGGTATCCTGATGCAGTTCGACCTCGGCCAGTCACCGTTGAAATGGCTGAGTCCCGGCGAGGCGAGCCGCTGGCGGGGATTCCAAAAATTCCTGGGAGTGTTCGGCAACTAATCTCCCGCGTGCGCTCGTTGCAAGCCCCGCCCGCGATTGGTTTCTATTTGTCAGTTTTCGGCTTCGCGGCGGCCGCCTTTTTTTCCGCCTCGGCCAGCTTCTTGAGAAATTTCGTCGGGTCCTTGTCGAAATCTTTTTTGCAGCTCTTGCAGCAGAGCTTGATCTCCTGGCCCTTGTATTCAAAGGCGAACGGCTTGCCCATCTCGCCGAGCTTTTCATCCGACACCAGGCAGTTCTTCAGGGAGTAGGGCCGGGGCGTCTCTTTCTTTTCCTCGGCCCGGACCGCCAAGGACGTCATGAGCAGAAGAGCAAGGGGGAAGGACCAGAGATTGGACAGGATTTTCATAGGCATTTCGTAAAACGACAGGAACATTACTCCGGCCGTTTGAAATTTGCACCGGGATTTTGCGGCCATTGTCCTCTGCGTGGCTCAGGGGCGTTTGTAGAACGGATTGAGCAGGGAATGTCGGCCGGCGAACTGATGCCGCGCGATGGCCTGGGTGATGAATTCCTTCGCCAGTTCCACGGCCTTTGGCAGCGGATGACCCTGGGCGAGACCGCCCGTGATGGCCGCGGCATAGGTGCAGCCGGTGCCATGCGTGCTCACGCCTGTTACGAATCGCGCGGTCAGCAGCAGTTCGTTCTGGCCGTCGAAGAAAATGTCCGCCGCTTCCTTCGTCGTGCGCAGGTGCCCGCCCTTCACGAGGGCGGCGCAACCGAAGCGCTCGTGAATTTCCCGCGCCGCATGCCGAAGGTCTTCGAGGCTTCGCAGCTTCCGGCCCAGCAACAATTCGGTCTCGTCGAGGTTGGGCGTGAGGAGAGTTGCAAGCGGCAGCAGTTGCCGCTGGAGGAGATTGATGGCCGATGGATTCAGCAACACTGCGCCGCTCGTGGACACCATCACCGGATCCACGACCAGCGGACGTTTTGAACCTTTCAATGAACTCACCACCGCGCGGATGATGGCTTCTGAATAAAGCATCCCGGTCTTGATGGCCGCTGGTGAAAGTTCCGCGAACACCGCCTCGATCTGCTGGCGAACCATCTTCGGACTTGCCGCCTGGATGCCGGTGACTCGCCGCGGATTCTGCGCCGTCAGGCAGGTGATCGCGCTGGTGCCGTGAACGCCAAGCGCGGCGAACGTCTTCAAGTCAGCCTGAATGCCCGCACCGCCGCCGCTGTCGGAACCGGCGATGGTGAGGGCGACGGGAAGCTGCTGCGGTTTCTTCATGACGTGAAGCTTAGTGGAACGGTCATCCGTACAAAAGAATTCCCGGCAGGTTGGAGGAATCCAGACCTGCCGGGAAAATCGGGCAGCCAGCCGGACGTTTACGGATTGCGCAGGCGGTAGAAGCGGTTGCCGGCGGGTGGATTGACGATGATGAACTTGATGGTGCCGTTGTCCTGGACGGATTCCGGGGGCGTGGCCCAGACGTTGCCAGCGAGGTTGGTACTGACTTGCAGCGACCAACCGGTGGACGGCGAAGGCCAGGAGACCTGGGCGGTGTTGGTGGTGGTCAGCTTGATGGTCAAGGTCGGCCCGCCCGGAGTCTGGACGGCGTAGAGCGCCCAGAAACCGCCGGTGAGGGAGTAACTGCCGCCGGTCAGGGCGTTGTTGGCGGAGGCATCGTGCTGGCCGATGGTGCCGCTGACGGAGTAAACGCCGCCGGTGCTGGTGCCGCCGCCGCCCGCGATCTTATACCAGTCGATCGAGTAGGACTGGGCGGATGTTTTGGATATGCCGAAGGCGAGAGCTGTCGCCACCACACACAAGCGAATCAGGTTTTTCATAGGCTTCTAAAGTGGTTGTCAGTTGATGGGCCGGGCCAAGATGTAGCTTCCCTCGCGCACGTTCAAGTCAATCGTCGTGTTGCTGGATGCCCGCGCGCCCCGCACTGTCAATGTGCCGGCTGAAGTGGTGCGGATGTAGCCGGTCACGTTGTATCTCACCGACGGTGTGCCGTTGAACAGCGGGGCAATCCCCGCAGCTTCCATGTCATAGGAAGGCGTGCTGTCAATGACCGTGTCATTTAAATAATTCCCTGACACGAGCAGGCCATAGTCCGTCGTCGCCGCGCCTGAATAGACGATGTTGAAATTTCCATTGCCCGAAGTGGCTCCGACGCGCGCGCCCAGGATGGATATTTCCAACGTGTAGGTTTTGCCAGCCTCCAAGCTCACGCTGACGACATCGGTCATGGTGCCGCTGTTCAATATCAGGTTGGAACTGCGCGCGGAAAAGACGGGCGTGCTTCCGCCGGCGGCGGCCCAGGTGAGGTCGCCGCGCAGATAGGTGGTGGAGTTGGCGGTGCCGCCGGGGGAGGCGGTGGCCAGGGAGCCGAGTCCCAGGTTGGACCGGGCGGTGGCCGCGCTGCTCGCGCCAGTGCCGCCATTGGCGACCGCCACGACGCCGCTGACGTTGCCGGCTAGGACCGCGGTGGTGGCGCTGGTTGCTGAGGTGGCCGTGTTGGCGGTGTTCGCAGAGTTAGCGGTGTTCGCGGAGTTGGCCGTGGTGGCCGTGGTGGCGCTCACTGCCGATCCGGCCGTGGCGGCGCGGGTGGCATAGGGCGTGGAGGAAATGAACTGCCGGGCGCTCAATCCCGTGAAGCTGGCCGCGCCATTGGTGCGCACGGCGATTTCCAGCCAGCGGTTGCCGCCGTCGAACTGATTTCCAAAATCGAGTGTCACCAGGAACAGTCCGTTGGAAACCACGGTGGCGGCGTTGGTGAGGGTGTTGCCCTGCTGCGCGCCGCCCGTGCTGAGATTAAACAGGGCAAAGCGGAGGTCATAAAACCCGTTGGCGGGCAGGCCTCCCGAGTTCAACACGCCCTGGTAGGTGAAGGCCGAGGTTTGCGCCGCGACCTGCACGGTGGTGAATTGCTGGATGAGCGTGGAGAGCAGCAGGATTACCGCAAGTTTGCTTTTCATGATTTGTTGGTTGCTATTTCAAGTGGACGGTTTGGCCGTCTCGGGTCAGAGTCTGGACCATATGCCGGAGTTCGGCCAGTTGTTGTTGCAATTCTCTGAGCTGCCTTTCCTTCTGTTTGAGTTCCGTCTGCTGGGCTTCCAGCTTCCGGTTAAGTCCTTGAATCGCCGCGAACGCGACACCGTCGGCTTCGAGCGTGGTGATGGTCTTGTCGTCGGCGCCGGGATAGAAGGCGTGCTTGAAATCCTGGGCCATCGGTCCGATGTGCGGCGTGGTCTCGCCGGCTTCCCAGTTGTAACGCCATTGCGTGATGGGCAGGGCGGAAAGTTTTTCCAGGATGCCGACCGCATCAATAGCTGCGAAGTCTTTTTTCGCGTTGCGGTCGGAAATGACCGCCCAGGACGTATCGCCGGGCGCGAGCGAGACGCCAGCGGTCAAGCCGCTGTTGGAAAAAAGCCGGTAGCCGCCGGCCGCGCGCATGGTCACAGAATTGGTCGCAACGGAATTGAGAAACAGAATCGTTGAATTGTCCGCCCAGACAAAGGAGCCGGTGTGGAGGGCGTTGGCGCGGTAGCCCGCCGCGAAGCAGTAATTGGTGGCTCGATTTTGATAGCCTCCGGGAATCACGCCAAACTGGCCGAACTTATAGATTTGGTTGCCTACGCCGCCGCCAATCGCGCCATAGAATGCAGCATCAAGGATGGTATTGGCCCCACCGCCTGCTATGACTGTATAGTTCGCAGCATTGGTGATTTTGTTTCCATCGCCACTACCTATAAATGCCACGTCACTGTTATAAATCTCGTTCCCAGTGCCACCGCCAATGGTCGCCGCCGAACTTAAGGAGATGGTGTTTAGATTGCCGCCACCGATCTGGGACGCGGAACTGTAGGAAACGGAGTTTCCGTATCCGCCGCCGATGACCGAGTCGGAACTGGCAATGATGGAATTGCTATTACCGCCACCGATGGCCGATGTCTCCGCAAAGTCATCAATGACGTTTTGAAATCCGCCCCCGATGCTGGAGTAGGTGGCATCCAACACATTGCTTGTCCCCGCCAGAATGCTCTCGACCGTCAACGTGTTATTGGAAACCAATGTGGTCGGCACGGTGAGATTCGTCAGTCCCGCGCCGTTGCCAGCAAAATTGGCGGTGATGGTGCCGGCGGAGAAGTTGCCGGAGGCATCGCGGGAGACGATGGCGTTGGGGGAGTTGGCGCTGGTGGCGGTGGTGGCGGAGTTGGCGACCTTGCCCGCGGCGTTGATGGTGGCGAGCTTGGTGTCGGCGATGTTGGCGGCGGGGTCAATGTCCACGTTGGCAATGGTGCCATTGACGATTTCCGTCGTGTCAATGTTGTTGCCCAACAGGCTGACGTTGGCCGAGAGCCGGGCATCCGGCACTGTGCCGCTGGCGAGCTGGCCCGCGTTCAAGCTCGTCACCGCCGCGCCGTTGCCGGCGAAGGTTCCCGAGATGGTGCCAGCGGAGAAGTTGCCGGAGGCGTCGCGGGCGACGATAGCGTTGGGGGAGTTGGCGCTGGTGGCGGTGGTGGCGGAGTTGGCGACTTTGCCCGCCGCATTGATGGTGGCAAGCTTGGTGTCGGCGATGTTGGCGGCGGGGTCAATGTCCACGTTGGCAATGGTGCCGTTGACGATTTCCGTCGTATCAATGTTGTTGCCCAACAAACTGACGTTGGCAGAGAGACGGGCGTCGGCGATGGTGCCGGTCAACTGGGTGGCGGCCAAGGTGCCGGTGAGGTTGGTGGCGCTGGCGGCCGTGGCGGCCACCCCCGCGCTGGCCGCACGCTGGGCGTAGGGAGTGGCGGTGATCTTTTGGCGGGGTGAGAGGGTGGTGAAGGGGCCGGTGGCGCTGCCGGGGCGGACACGGATTTCGAGCCAGCGGTCGCTACCGTCGAACTGGGCGGCGCCTCCCCAGTCCAGGGTCACGGTGAAGAGACCGTTGGTCATCACCACGTCATCCACCGTGATGTTGGTGCTGATCTGGGAACCGGCGGCGGGGTCGTCAAAGAGGACGAAGCGCAGGTCGTTGCTGCCGCTGGCGGGCAGGGTGTTGGTCCACAGCTGGCCCTGATAGGTGAACGCCGTGGTCTGGGCGTAGGCGGTGGCGCTGAAACCAAATGCCAGCAACAAAACCGCGCAGAATCCGAAGGTGGGCATGGTTTTCATATCAAGCATGTTTTTGTCTGACGTTGAATTGGCTTTCCTGAATCAAATGAGGTGCGGACCTAGTTGTTGGAATAGGACACCTCGTTCCAATCAGAACCGTCCCAGATCAGGAATAATGTGTCGCCTGAGCCCAAGGCCCGATCAGCCTGGAGCTGGGTATTGGCGTTGTCTGGTACGGTCACCGCGAATAAACCGGAGCCTTTGAGGATCAGCACCTGGCCGATGGTTGTGCCATTGGCTATGGCCGTGGTGGTGTTGAGGGTCACTGCCGCGAGCACGTTGGGGAATATCTGCACGTGGCTGGTGGGGGGCGTCAGCGTCGAACCGGCGGAAGCGCTGAAGGAGGACTGCCCCAGCGTGAACAGACCTGCGGCGGTGAGCGTGCCGTTTACGGTGAGCGTGGGAGCGTTGAAGTTCCCTTGGAAGGTTGCCGAGGTTGTCTGCAGGGACAGGGTGTTTTGCAAAATGCTGATGGTGTCATCACTTTGATTGGCAACGCACACATCCAGGGCGCCGTCGCTGTTCACATCGGCGGTGGTCAGGGAAATGGGCGTCATACCCGTGGCAGCGGAGAGGGCAAGGCCAAAGGTTCCCGTTCCATTGTTGGTCAGGACCGAGACGGTGTTGTCATCATAATTGGGCGTCACCAAATCCAGCTTCCCGTCGCCGTTGAAATCCCCGGCAGCGACTGACAGAGGGTTGTTGCCGGTCGAAACCGTCTGGCGAAAGCCGAAGGTGCCGCCACCGTTGTTGGTGAGAACCGTCAGGGTGTCGTCGCCCGAGTTGGCGCAGACTGCGTCTGGTTTCCCGTCGCCGTTGACATCGGTTGCGATCATGCAGAATGGCGAATTCAGACCGGTGCCGGCTTGGTTCGTTCCATGTTCCACAAAGGTGCCATTGCCTGCTCCAAGCATGACGGTCAAGGTGCCGGGAGTGGTTGAGGCCACGGACAGCAGGTCAAGGGCCCCGTCGCCGTTGAGTTCCGCAACCGCTAGGGCGGAGGAAAACCGGCTCGTGGCCTGCGGTGCCGCCTCTGTGAATCCGCCAGTTCCATTGTTGGTCAGGAGTGTCAGTGATTTGTGGGTGGTATACGAGACAACCAGGTCGGGTTTGCCGTCGTTGTTGATGTCTCCGGCCCGCACGCAGGTTGGGAAAGAGAGTGTGCTCAGGGTGGAGGCCAACGAAAAATTGCCACCGCCCCGGTTGGTCAGCACGGACAGGTTCCAGGAGTCGTTATTGGCGCAGATGAGATCCAACTTGGTATCGCCGTTGACATCCGTAACTGCGAGGGATCGCGGGACAAGTCCCACCGGGAGACTGGAGGCCAGCATGAAACTGCCGACACCATTGTTGGTCAGCACAGTTACCGTGCCCGAAGTAACGTTGATGTTCGCCAGATCCAACTTCCCATCACTGTTGAAGTCAGCGGACACCACCTCGCCGGGAGACGTGCCGACCAGCGGCGCGGAGGCAAGGGAGAATCCAAATGTTCCAACATTGGTCGTCAGGGTTATGGCCCAAGCTGGGGAGGCGGCAAGAAGGCTCACGTTCGTCAATCCTGCACCGTTGCCGGCGAAGGTTCCCGTAACTGTGCCGGCGGAGAAGTTGCCGGAGGCGTCGCGGGCGACGATGGCACTGGGCGTGTTCAAGCTGGTGGCGGTGGTGGCGGAGTTGGCGACCTTGCCGGCGGCGTTGATGGTGGCGAGCTTGGTGTCGGCGATGTTGGCGGCGGGGTCAATGTCCACGTTGGCAATGGTGCCATTGACGATTTCCGTCGTATCAATGTTGTTGCCCAACAGGCTGACGTTGGCGGAGAGGCGGGCGTCGGCGATGGTGCCGGTCAACTGGGTGGCGGCCAAGGTGCCGGTGAGGTTGGTGGCGCTGGCGGCCGTGGTGGCCACCCCCGCGCTGGCCGCACGCTGGGCGTAGGGTGTGGCGGTGATTTTCTGGCGGGGTGAGAGGGTGGTGAAGGGGCCGGTGGCGCTGCCGGGGCGGACACGGATTTCGAGCCAGCGGTCGCTACCGTCGAACTGGGCGGCGCCTCCCAGTCCAGGGTCACGGTGAAGAGGCCGTTGGTCATCACCACGTCATCCACCGTGATGTTGGTGCTGATCTGGGAACCGGCGGCGGGGTCGTCAAAGAGGACGAAGCGCAGGTCGTTGCTGCCGCTGGCGGGCAGGGTGTTGGTCATCAACTGGCCCTGGTAGGTGAATGCCGTGGTCTGGGCGGTGGCCGAGGTGCCAAGGCAGGCCAGCAATCCTATTGCGAGGCAGAATCGATTCTTCATATTGAGTTTTGAGGTTGGTGGTTCACGGGCTTCTTATTTGGTTGAGGATTCCAACAAGCGTTCCAGTCGATCAAGCCGTAACTTCAGGCCGGCATTTTCACGCCGCAGTTCTTCGGTTTCAGTCTGCAGCTTTTGATTCAAGCCCTGGATGGCCGCTAGCGCGACACCGTCGGCTTCGAGGGTGGTGATGGTCTTGTCGTCGGCGCCGGGATAGAAGGCGTGCTTGAAATCCTGGGCCATCGGTCCGATGTGCGGCGTGGTCTCGCCGGCTTCCCAGTTGTAGCGCCATTGCGTGATGGGCAGGGCGGAAAGTTTTTCCAGGATACTGACCGCATCAACAGCCGCGAAATCCTTCTTCACGTTACGGTCGGACATCACCGCCCAGGACGTCGAGCCGCTGTCGAGCGAGGCGCCGGCGGTGCCGCCGGTGGTGAAAAACCGGTAGCCGCCCCGGGCGCGGAATGTCACCGAATTATTGTTGGTCGAGGCGGTGACATTGCCCCCGCTGTCGCTCCAGACAAACGCCCCGGTATGAAGCGCCTGGGCGTTGTGGCCGGCGGCAAAACCATAGTTCGTGGCGGTGTTGATGCGCCCGCCGGGAATGGTGGCGTATTGCGCGTTGTCGAGAACGGTGTGGTTGCGTCCGCCGGCAATGGTGGACCAGTCTGAATTGGCACCGATGACGTTTCCAGATCCGCCGCCGATGCTGGCCGTCTGCGAATTGTTGGTGACCTGATTGTTCAAGCCGCCGCCGATGAACGAGTAATCGCTGCCGGTCTCCACGCGGTTGCCGTAGCCGCCCGCCACGGCCGCATACTGCGGCACCGCGGCATTGTTCTCGCCGCCGGCCACCGCGGTCGCAACCCCTTGGGCAGTGTTGGCCGTTCCGCCTGAAACGACGGCATAATTTCCGGACACGGCATTTCGCTCGCCGCTGCCGATGAAGCCGTGGGTGCCGGAGACGGTGTTGCTGTAACCGCCCGAGATAGTGCCAGCGAAACCAGTCGCTCGGTTCTTCAAGCCGCCTAAAACATTCGCGTAAGTGGCCGAGGCCTGGTTCTGTTCGCCGCCGCCGATGAAGGCGTATTGACCGGAAACGGAGTTGCTGAAGCCGCCGGCGACCGAGGCATACTGGCCGCTGACGCTGTTGAAGGAACCGCCCGCCACGGTGGCAAAGTTTCCCGAGGCGAGGTTGTGATCGCCGCCCGCGACGGTGGCGATAAAGCCGCTCGACGTATTGGCGGAGCCGCCGCCGACCATCGAATTGACTCCCAGACTTGAATTGCCATTGCCACCGCCGACAGTTGCACCGCTGCCGCCCGCCAGGTTGCCGAAGCCGCCGCCAATGAAGCCGTAGTCATTCGTCACCGAGTTCTGACGTCCGCCGGCAATGGTGGCGTCGCTCGCCACAATGGCATTGCTGCGTCCGCCGCCAATGCTGGCATACGCGCCGGCCAGGTCATTGCCGAAACCGCCACTGATGCTGGAATAGCTTCCCTCGTTCACGTTTTCGCGGCCGCCGGCGATGTAGGCGCCGAGGCCGGTGGCGAGGTTGTGATAACCGCCGCCGACCCCGGATTGATTTCCGGAGGCCGTATTGTTGTAGCCGCCCGCCACCGTGGATTCACTGCCGCTGGCGGTGTTGTGATCACCGCCGGAGATGGTCGCGGCGTAGTTCGTCGCGAGATTGTTGTTGCCACCCGCGACGACCGAAGAGGAGGCGGACGCGTCGTTGTCGAAGCCGCCGCCCACAAACGCCTCGTCGCCGGTGGCGGTGTTGAAGTCGCCGCTGAAAACGCCCGAGGCTGCGCCGCCGGCCGCGTTGCCGAGGCCGCCGCCCACGACGCCGTAGGTGCCGCTGACGCGGTTGCTCGCGCCGCCGCTCACCGTGCCGAGGTTGGCCGCAACGCTGTTGCTCCAGACATTACCGGCGTAATTCGTCGCCCCGCCGCCGGCGATGGTGGCGCCCACGACGCCCACGGAGACATTGTTGATCGGCGCACCGGCGATGATGTTGGGCGCACCGCTCGCGCCGAGTTCGATGCGGAACACGCGGAGGTTCGACACCCGCAATTCCAACGGCACGTTGTTGGTGGAGCCGATGAACTGTCCGGCGGAAATCGAACCGCCGTTGAGCGTAAGAAAATTGCTGGAGGCCAGCCCGTTCAAGAACTGCGCGTTGAGGTTGGTCAATCCCGCGCCGTTGCCGGCGAACACCGAGTTGGTAATGAAGGCATTGGTCAGGCTGATGCCCGCCACGACGTTGGTCGCCAGGGCGGCGTTGAGGCCGCTGTTGTCAACGCCCCAGCCGGGAACGCCGCCGCTGATTTTCAGGACCTGGCTGTTCGTGCCGGGCGGCAGCACCGACCATGTTCCTGCGCCGGAGGTGTAAAGCAGGGAGCCGGTGGCGGCCGCCGACGAGTCGAGTCCTGTGCCGCCGCGGGCCGGGGAAATGGCGGTGCCATTCCACGTGCCGGCGGTGACGGTTCCGACGGCGGTGATGTCGGCGAGATTGCCCGAGGTGATGAGCACGCCGCTGGCATCCGGGGCGGAAATAATCCGGGCGCTGGTGGAGTTCGGCGCCCGTAGCAGGGTGCTGAAGGTGTTTGCGCTGTTGCGCAGGAGCAGGGTCGAATCTGCGAACGTATGCGCCGTGCCGAAGGTCTGGGCGGCGTCCAGCAGGGCCACGTTAGAGGAAAGCTGCGAGGACGACACCGTGCCGGTCACGTTGCTGGCGCTGCCGGCCATGACCGCATAGGGGGCGGCGGAGATGGATTGCCGCGGCAGCAGGGTGGAAAATCCGCCGGTGCCGTTGGTGCGGACGAAGAGCGCCAGCCAGCGTGAGCTGCCATCAAACACGGACGGGCCGAAGTCCAGCGTCACCGTGAACACGCCGTTGCTCACCGGTGTGGCGGAGTTGGTCACGATGCCGCTGACAAAGGTCAGGCCCGCCGGCGCGCTGCAGACGACCGCGGCGATGTCGAAGCTGCCGTTGGCCGGCAGGCCGCTGTCGGTGAGGCGGCCCTGGTAGGTGAAGGCGGTGCCTTGGGCTTGCAGGGAGGATACCGGAGCGCTGGCCAAGGAGAGCAGGAGGACCGCGCCGCCGACGTGAAGCAGGTTTTTCATGGGTAGATTTTTAGTCGTTGTCCGAGTAGGAAACTTCCAGCCAGTTGTTGCCGTTCCAGATGAGCGTGAGCATGTCGCGAATGCCCAACGTGTGGGCGGCGCTCAATCGGGTGTTGGCCGCATGCGGCACGGTGACGGTATTCACGTCGCTGCTGCCTTCGAGGATGAGCATGGCGCCGATGGCCGGGCCGTTGGCGATGGCGTTAGTGGTGTTCAGGGTCACGGCAGAACTGGCCGAGAGTTTCACATAGCCGGAAGCGGGCGTGAGCGTGGCGTTGTTGGTGACGGTGACGGCGGTTTGGCTGATGATGCTCATGCCGTTCACGGTGGCGTTGCCGAGGACGTTGAGGGTGGAACCGGTGAAACTCCCCTGAAACGTGGAGGTCACGGTGGTGGCAATCATCGAGTTAAAAAACACCGAGAAGGTGGGGTCGATGATATGGCCGTTGATGAGGTCGGGCGAACCGTCGCCATTCAGGTCAGCGGCGATGACAGCCGCCGGACTGGTTCCGGTTTCGTTGGTTGTCGCCAGACTGAAACCATTTACAGAGTTGGTCCATACCAGGACTATCTCAGAAACCCAGCTATGCGTGGCGGCAATATCCATTTTACCATCGCCGTTGAAGTCGCTCGCGCAAACGCCGCGAAAAAGAGCCCCCTCCTCCGGCAGCAGAGCGATGCTGTTGGATGTCAGCGTTCCAAACCCGTTGTTCAAATAAATCGTGATCCAGTCAATTTCACCCCCGTAATGAACTCTTCCCGAGGCAGCGGCCAAATCCATCTTGCCATCGTTGTTGAAATCTCCCACCACCATCTCTTCCGACATGGCCTCAATACGGTGGTTGGACAAGGTGAAGTTTCCCCCGCCGGTTCCGAAAAACACATAGCCTTGATTGGTTTGGCCCGCGACGATGAGGTCTTGCCAGCCATCACCATTCAATTCCGTGCAAACAATCCCCTCAGGGGCATATCCGCCTACCAGCGTGGCCGAGGTCGCAAATTGCCCGGTTCCGGTGTTCGTGAACACGCTGATGGTATTCGTATAGGGGTCATAACCGCGGTTGGGGTAAGCCACATCCACCCAGCCATCATTATTGAAATCGCCTGTCGCGATGCCGGAGGGAAATCGTCCCGCCACATACTCGCCCGAGAAAACAAGCGAAGCATTGCCAGCATTGGTCCACACGCCAACCTTGCCGGTGCTGGATCCACCCGAAATGAGAACGTCTTTTCTACCATCGTTGTTCACATCGGCGGTGCAAACGGCGTTATTGAATGACTCATAAGGATAGGTGCCGGCGCGATTTAGAACTCCCCCGAGGCTGTTCGTAAACACAACGAACGTGGCGCTACTTAAGGCAATTATATCCATGCGACCATCGTTGTTCATATCTGCACTGGCAAGGGATGGGGGGGGCGAGTCAGTCGGATAAGCCGCGCTGGGCAAGAAACCGAAGGTGCTCGTGGTGTTCGTCATGAAAACCAGCGTCTGCGAAGGGGCCATCGCCGTGATGCTCAAATTGGTCAGGCCCGCGCCGTTGCCGGAAAACGTGCCGCTGATGGTGCCGGCGGAAAAATTCCCCGAGGCATCCCGCGCCACGATGCTGTGGCCGGTGTTCGCACTCGTCGCGGTGGTGGCGGCGTTCGCCACCTTGCCCGCCGTGTTGATCGTGGCCAGCTTGGCGTCATCGATCGCCGCGCCGGATGCGATGTCCGCATTCACAATCGTGCCGTTCGCGATTTCGGAGGAATCAATGTTCGCGCCCAGCAAACTCACATTCGCCGACAACCGCGCATCCGGAACCGTGCCGCCGGCGAGATTGGACGCATTGAGATTCGTCAGCCCCGAACCCGTGCCAGCAAAGGTTCCGGCCAGCTGCACGCCGGTGGAATTGTTCGTCAGCACATTCGCCGGCAATTGCGTGGCGGCCAGCGCGCCGCTCACCTGCGCGGCGCTGATGGTACCGGACAAGTTGCTGGCCGTGACCGCATACGGCGTGGCCGTCAACAGTTGCCGGGGGGAGAGCGGAGTGAAAGCGCCGCCGCCGTTGGTGCGGACCGCGATGGCCAGCCAGCGTTCGGCACCCGTGAAGATGCCTGGTCCAAAGTCCAGCGTCACGGTGAAGTGCCCGTTGCTCACCGGCGTGGCGGTGTTGGTGAGAATGTCGCTGACGGCATTGTTGCCCGAGGCGGCGCTGGCGACGTAGAAGCCGAGGTCGAAATTCCCGCTGGCGGGATTGCCGGAGAGATTCAGCCGCCCTTGGTAGGTCAAGGCCGTGCCTTGGGCGAAGGCGGGGAACAGTTGGGTCAGCAGGCAGCCGGAGGCGACCAGCGAGAAGATAGATTTGCAGTTCATTGATTCAGAGGAGCGGGGGGCTGCTGGGGGTTACGGATTGCGGAGGCGGTAGAAGTGGTTGCCGGCGGGGGGATTGACGATGATGAACTTGGTGGTGCCGTTGTCCTGAACAGTTTCCGCCGGGGTGGCCCAGACATTGCCGGCGAGGTTGGTACTGACCTGGAGCGACCAACCGGTGGACGGCGAAGGCCAGGAGACCTGGGCGGTGTTGGTGGTGGTCAGCTTGATGGTCAAGGTCGGCCCGCCCGGAGTCTGAACGGCGTAGAGCGCCCAGAAACCGCCGGTGAGGGAGTAGCTGCCGCCGGTCAGGGCGTTGTTGGCGGAGGCGTCGTGCTGGCCGATGGTGCCGCTGACGGAGTAAACCCCGCCGGTGCTGGTGCCGCCGCCGCCCGCGATCTTATACCAGTCGATCGAGTAGGACTGGGCCAGGGCGAGCTTGGCGGTGAGGAGCAAGAGGGCGGCCGTGAACAGGCTGGTGAGGTGTTTCATAGGTTTTGTTGGGTTGAATTGGTTGTGGTTGGTTTTATTTCCGTTCGGACACAAGTTTTTCCAGGCGATTCAAACGCGCTTCCAGCGATTCGTTCCTGGCTTTCAGTTCGGCATTCTCGGTTTCCAGAGTTTCAATCTTCTGCTTTCCGCTTTCGACTTTGGCATTGAGGCCCTGAATGGCAGCCAGCGCCACGCCGTGCAGGTCGGCGTCATTCAGCACCTTGTCGTTCGGGTTCAAAGGGAATTGCGCGTGGAAATCCTGCGCCATCGGGCCCACGTGCCGTTGCTCGAAGCCGATGTAGCTCCATTCGGCGATGGGCACGTGCGTCAGCTTTTCCAACACGGACTGCGGATTCACCGGTGCGATGCGGTCCTTGGTGTTGCGGTCGCTGGTGAAGCTCCAACTCGCGCTGCCGGGCGTCCAAGCGACGGTCTGGTTCGGCGAGCCGCTGCCGCTGGTAAAGCGCACGCCGCCTTGCGCGCGAAAGCTGACCTGGTCGTTGGCGGTGGACGCAAAGTCGGTGCCCTGGGAGTCAGCCCAGACGAAGGCGCCGGGATGACTGGCCTTGGCCTGCCGGCCCGCGGCGAACCCATAGTCGCCCGCCACCTGATTGCGACTGCCGCCCGGAACGGTGGCCCACCGAGCCCCGCCCGCGATCTCATTCCGCTCCCCGCCGCCAATGCTGCCCCATGAGGAGTTCGTGCGGATGGTGTTGTTGTCCCCGGCGGTGATGGTGGAGTCCACGTTGCCATCCTCGATAGTGTTCTGGTAACCGCCTCCGATAAAGGCCACCAGCGCGTTGGTGCCGACGCGGTTGTTGATGCCGCTGGCGATGGCGGCGCCGAGGGCGTTGGTGCCGGTGCGATTGTTCCAGCCGCCGCCGATGAAGCCGTAAGTGGAACTGGCGCCGATCTCGTTGCGTTCACCGCCCACCAAGGAGGCGGAACGGGCGTTCGCGCCGATGGTGTTGTTGTCGCCGCCGGCGAGGACGGTGTTGCCGGCGTTCGTGCCAATGGTGACCTGAAAGCCGCCGCCGATGAAGGCCGCGACGGAATTGCTGCCCAGCGAATTGCCGATGCCGCCGGCAATGACCGCCGCGTGGGCGTCGGTGCCGATGGTGTTGCGCATGCCGCCGCCGATGGTGGAGAAATCGCCGCCCGACGTGTTCGGCCCGGCAATGTTCATGGGTGCGTTCGTGCCGTCCTGGATGAAATAGGTGGTGGCCCCGCCGCCACTGATGGTGACGCCGACGGAGTCGCTGGTGATGGAGTTCGTGGCGGCGCCGGCGAGGAAATTGACGGTGCCGTTGGTGGCGATGGGAGACAGGAGCAACGCGGTGCTGCCGCCACTGGTGAGGGCAAGGGCGTTTTGCCCGCCGCTGTCCACCGTGGCGGCGGAAATGGACCGGACGGCATAGGGGACGGCGGTGAGCGCCTGACGCGGGCTCAACGTGGCGAACGCGCCGTTGCCATTGGTGGCCACGCCGATCTGCAGCCAGCGGGCCGGGCCGGCAAATTGATTTCCGAAATCCAGCGTCACCGTGAACAGTCCGTTGCTCACGGCCGTGGCGGCGTTGGTGAGGGCGCCACCTTGCTGCGTGCCGCCGCTCGCCGCGTCGAACAACGCGAAGGCCAGATCATACGCGCCGTTCGCCGGGCTGCTGCCGTCGTTCAGCCGGCCTTGATAAGTGAAGGCCGTGCCTTGGGCGAAGGCCGACAGGCCGAGCACGGTGAGCAGCACCGTCAGAGCGCCGGAATGGATGAGGGTTTTCACGATTCTTTGGGGTGTGGTTGGGGGACTGCGGGTCACTTGTGTTTCTGGTTGATGAGCTGTTCCAGTTTTTCAAGCCGCGCTTTCAGCTCTGCGTTCTCAGTTTCCAGCTTCTGACTTCTGGCTTCCAGCTTCTCGTTGAGCCCCTGGATGGCCGCCAGCGCCACACCGTCGGCGTCCACGGTGGCGATGTGTTTGTCGTCCGGGCCGAGGCCGAAGGCGGCGTGGAAATCCTGGGCCATGGGGCCGACATGCCGCTGGGGCGCGGTGGCTTTGTAGTTCCATTCGGTGATGGGCAGTTGGAGCACCTTGTCCAACACGGCGCGGGCATCCACGGCGGCGAAGTTCTCTTTCAGATTACGGTCGCTGGAACCGATGATGGTGCCGCCCACGACGACGTTGCCGCCGCTGGCGTTCAGGGTGAGGGTGGCGGTTGCTCCGCTGCTACGAGCCATGATTTCGTTGCTGTCCAGGACGAGGTTGGCACTGTTGGTGGCGCCGAGGATCAGGAAACCACCGCCCGCGAGACTGGCATCCGAGCCGCCTTGGAAATGAGCGCCGCCAGTGGCGCGCACGTTGAAGGTGTGGGTGCCAACTGACGACATTCCAGATGTCGAAGATGAATCCGACCAGACAAATGAGCCGTGGTGAATGGCATTGGCATCTTTTCCCATCGCGGTCGAATACTGGCCGCTGGCGGTGGTGCCGTTTCCCATCGCGGTCGAGGAGCCGCCGCTGGCGGTGGTGCTAGTTCCCATCGCGGTCGAGGAGTTGCCATCGGCGGTGGTGAAAACTCCCATCGCAGTTGAGTAGCTGCCGCTGGCGGTGGTGAAATATCCCATCGCGGTCGATGCGAAGCCGCTGGCGACGGTTAAAGCCCCCATTGCAACGGCGTAGTAATTTGTCGCCTTGTTTCCAGACCCGCCTAGCACGGAAGCAAAACTGCCGCTGGCGAAATTATTGGAGCCGCCACCGACGAAACTTCCAACCTCGCTGGCAATGTTTCCAGCCCCGCCCACCACTGTGCCTAAATCAGCCCACACATAATTGGGGGCGCTTGAACAACCGCCACCGCCAATCGTCGCACCGCGATAGTCAATGTTTCCAAACAGATTAAAGCTCGCGCTGTTGCCCTTGTAACCGCCGATGACCGCAGGGCTGACACCGTAAGTCGCGTTGGAGCGATAGCTGAAGCACATCGCGGTCTCGTTGTTGGCGCGCAGTTCGAGGTTCACGTTGTTGGTGCTGCCGAGGAACTGGTTTGTCGCCACCGCGTTGCCCGTGAGCCGCCAGTAATTAGACGCCGCAAGACCGCCGAGCGAGGCGGCGTTGACGTTGGTCACGCTCGCACCGTTGCCGGAGAAGGAACCGGAGATCTGGTTGGCGGCGTTGTTGAGCGTGACAGCATTACCATAAGTGCCCGAGGCCAAGCCGCCGCTGAGGACGGTGCCGGCGGTGATGGCATACGGTGTGGGGGTGAGCGGCTGGCGCGGCACGAGGGTGGCGAAAGCGCCGTTGCCATTGGTGCGCACGGCGATTTCGAGCCAGCGGTTGGCGCCGGGGAACTGGTTGCCGAAGTCGAGCGAGACGGTGAAGAGACCGTTGCTCACGGCAGTGGCGGAGTTGGTGATCAAACTGCCTTGCTGCGCGCCCGCGCTGGGCGCGTCAAAAAGCGCGAAGCGCAGATCGTAGCTGCCGATGGCTGGATTGCCACCGTCCTGGAGTCGGCCCTGGTAGGTGAACGCCGTGCCTTGGGCGGACGCATTCGTCGCCGCTTGAAGGCCGTAAATCAACAGCAGGCAGGCAAGCCGGACGGGAGCGGGGATTGTTCTCATGATTGGATTGGAGGTTGGGGCGAAACGACATTTGGTTTCATTGCGCATAAATCCGATAGAAACCGATATTGTTGGTGTCGGCAATCTGAACCCGCACCTTTCCCTGTCCGTCCACCCCGACTTGCGGCGTGGTCAGGGGCATCGGCGCAAAGGTGGCGAGGTTCGTGGATTTGTTGACGCCGATGGTAAGTTCGAACTGACCGTTTGCGGCATTTCGGGCGATGAGCGGTGCGCCCACGTCCAACGCTTGAAGCTGCGACTGCGTGTAATAGCCCGCGCCGTTGGCGTTGCCGTGATAGATGTTCACGAGGTTCGTCTGCGAAATCGTCCAGTCAAAACCGAAAACGTTCATGAGCACTTCCGAGGCGTCGCTGAGTCCGTCACCGTCCGTGTCATTGGTCAGGGACAGCGAATAGAGCGAGAGGCCGAGGTTGAAATTTTTGGCCGCGGCCACGCTGTTGGAGACCTGCAAGGTGGAGTTCCGCCACAATCCGCCGGTGGGCGTGGAGGTGACGACCAGGAACGTGCTGGCATTGGCTGCCAGAAAATTGGTCCGCAACGCCGAGACGCTGAATTCATTCGTGGTGCCGCCAGTTATTCGCGGGTTGAACAGCACCAGCGGAACGATGCCGGTGTTGCGGACCGTCACGACATAATTCGAGCGTGCCGTCTGGAGCTGGGGCGGGAAGATCTGCGTGCCGCCGTCGGCAAAAAAATCGCCGAGCGTTTCGGCCTGTAGTTCCGCCGTGTTGGTGGCCGGCGCGTAAATGAAAACCGCGCCCGCCGAGAAACCTGCGGCGGTCGAATTGTAGTCGCCGACGGCGATGATGTTGCCCTCCAAAGCCTGCGCCACGCCAAACTGGCTGAAGTCCGCGATGGGATTGGTGACTTGCATGACCGCCGTGGTCGGCGTTGCGGACGCCATATCAAAAAGGCGGGTTCTGGTGGCGCCAATTCCGCTGAAATCAGACACCAACACCCGGTTGCCAGAGGCGGTCATGCTGCCGCCAAAATAACCTGCTGGTGTCTGATTGGTCGGCGTGAACGTGAACACCGGCACCGCCGGGTTGGTTCCCGCCAGATCAAAATAGGAAAGCGAATTTGTATTGAGCGTGGTGCTCAGCACAAAAAGATTGTTGCCGCTCAGGGCGAGCGTGCGGTCGAAATATATCGAGCTGGTGCCCGCGAACGGGTTCGAGATCACCAGACTGGGCGGCAGAAAGCCACCCGGATTGGTAACCGGAACATCGTAAACCAAAATGAGTCCATTCGTGGTGGCTCCCGCCTGACCCAGCACGGCGCGGCGTCCCGAAATCGCCACCGTCGCACCCGCCGCAGTGGTGACGGCTGAATTGGTGAGCTCGGCCAGGACCGCCGCGGGGTTGGTGGCGGTCAATTCATAAACCGCCCCGGAAATCCGATAAGTGGATCCGGGCAGGGGAGTCGCCGAATAGGTCGCCAGCCAGGTTTGATAACTGCCGGAAACGTTCCATCCCCCGGCCAGCGCAATGCCATCGGCTGGCACGGAGAACACCGGCGTGGTGGGATTCGTCGCGGACAGATGGTAGAGGTAGCATTCGCTGGTGAAGCCGTCGCGCGATTCCGAGATGGCCGCCAGCCAGTTTTGATGCAGCGCGATGTAACGACCAAAATTATCCCCCGAGGTGTTCGTGCCGGGGCTGGTAAGGCTGAGGATGGCATTCGTCGGGGTGGCGGAGCTCAGGTCGAATATTTTCACCATGCCGGCATCCTTGTTGACGCTGTTGTCATAGGGAATTCCCACCGCCACCCGGGTTCCCGACAGGGCAACTGCATGGCCGAATTCAACGTGGCTCTCGGGTGTCACGTCGTTCAACACGGATAGGGGAGTGAAGGGATCGGCAGCATTGAGCTGAAAAACATAAGCGCCGCCCACAGGCGGGGGATTGGTGTTGTCAAAGGCACCATCAAAAGTGGCCGGAGCCCCCACGGTCAATCGCAACCCCGAACCGTCCAGCGCCACGCCAAAAAATTCCTTCTTGGCCGCACCAGGGTTGGTGAGTGTCAATGCGGGCATCACCGGATTGATGGCCAGCAGATTGTAAACGTGAACGAGGCTGGAAAAGTTGGTGCTGAGGCTGTTGTGGTAACGCGGCTTCGCCCCGACGGCCATGAAGTTGCCCCAGGCCGTCACGGACGTGCCGAAGATGTTCGGGTCGTTGGGCACCGGATTGGTGATGGCCAAGGGCGTGCCTTGGAGGTTGTTTGTCTGATTGAACACATAGACCACGCAATTGGAACTGTTCTGCAACGTGCCGGCGATGACGCGGTTCCCGGCGAGCGAAAGGGTGTCGCCAAAACGATTCAGTGCGTTCGTGAATACCAGCGGGTTGGTCAAAGTCAGGCTCGGTTGCGAGGGAATGGCATTGGTCAGATGATAGAGATAGACCGCACCACGAAAAAAATTCGCCGTCGGCGCACCGACGGCAATGCGTGCGCCGGAAATGGCAATGCGGTCGGCAAAACCAAAATTGGGGAATGGGTTGGTCAAAACCGTCAGAGGAACCGTCGGCGTGGGGCTGGTCAGATCGAAAACAAAAACTCTGCCTTGGTTGGTGTCGCTCGAAACAACAGTCATCGCGACATAATTCGTGGAAATGGCGACCATGCTGCCGAAGAGGGCGTAATCGTAAGGCAATGGGTTGGTGAACGTCAGCGTCGGGACGGTGGGCGTGGCGCCGTTCAAGTCATACAGATAAGCGATGCCTCTTGCCGTCGCTGCGTCTGACCACGGCACACCGACAATGACTTTCGAATCCGATATGCCAACGGAGTTGCCGAACAATGTCTGGTTGAGCGGGTCCGGGTTGGTCAATTTGTAAAGCAACGCCCCAGTCACGGCATCATACACGCGCACCAAACCAGCCGAGGTTCCGCCGGTCGCATCGCGCGGCGCCCCCAGCACCACGCGCGTGCCTTCCATCGCGACGACGCTTCCTTGTCCCGAATCCTTCTGCTCGCCCGACAAGGTGGGCAACAGCGCGAACTTGTAAGTGTCCGGCACGAGCGCTGCCGGAAGGTTGGTGGTAATGACTGACAGCGCGAGCGCCGCTCCGCTACGAAGGAACATGTTCAGAATTGGCATAGGGGATGGGTGGGCCTACTCACGTGAGTTCTTTTTTTAATGACTACTCCAGTTTTCGAGCCGGGAATTCAACTCGGCATTTCGGCGCGTGCCGCGGCCGGGATTTTCATTCAAACCTTTGATGGCAGCCAGCCTCAGGGTGTCTGCGTCCACGGTGGTGATGCTCTTGTTGTTCGTGCCCAGCGGAAACGCTTCGCGCAAAGCCTCCGCGATCGGCCCGATGTGCGTCACCTGGCCGCCTTCGGTCTTGTAATTCCATTCCGTCAGCGGCAGCGCCGCCACCCGGTTCCTCCCCGTCGTGGCCGAGTTGGTCTGCAAGCGTCCCTGCGGCGTGGGCGGCGGTGAAGAAGACCCTCAGGCCTGCGAACAGCACCGGCATGACCTGGGTGGGCGGTTTGCTTTTCATGGCGCGGGGGGGGGAAGTCAGGGCTATTGGGAGCGCAGGAGGTAGTAACGCTGGAACTCACCCGGGTAGGCGTTGGTGACGGTGAACTCGCCGCTGGCATTGAAGAGGTTGGTCAACACCGGCAGCCAGTTTGTGGTCGTCGTCAGCAGGTTCGTTGAGGACAAAATTTCGAAGGTGTGATTGGTCGCGCCGGTGCCGGTGAAGACCAGGCTGCCGCCGGTTTTGCTGATTCCGGTGAAGGCGGGGCGGATGACATTGCCGTCGGTGTCGAGGACCGTGGCGGAGTCAATGACGATATGGTTGGCCTCGACATGCAGATAGCCCCGGCCGCCGGTCGCGCCGCATTGATAGAGCGCCGGATCAAACGGAACCGGCTCAAAGGAAAGTCCGCCGCCAAATCCTCCGATGGCCTCAATGTGACCGTGATTAAACTCCACCGTGTCGGCATAAACCTCGATGTTGCCGCCCGCGCCGCCGCCGCCCGGCCCGGCGTGATTGCTGAAACCGTTCGCGTAAGCCGCCCCGGCATGACCGCCGTTGACGAGAATCGATCCGCTGAAGGTGATCTTGCCCGGAGTGGAAATTTGGATCGCGCCGCCGCCCGCGCCGCCCGCGCCGCCGCTGACGGGAATGGTGTTGACCACCAGGCCGCAACCGCCGCCGCCGCCCGAACCGCCGCCGCCCGCCACTCCCGGCGTCAAGACAGGTCGCGTGATCCGCGCGTGACCGGGGCCGGGGCTGTTGCCCGTGCGGTTGGTCGCGGTCAAACCCGCGCGGGCCATGCCGCCGCCACCGCCGGCGTTGCCTTGGCCGCTGCCATCAATGGCGTACACCGCCACCGGTCCGCCGGTGCCGCCGCCGGGACCGAAACCATTTTGTCCGGCGACGTCGCCGACCCCGGCCGCCCCGCCGAATTCGCCGCCGGCGGAATGTTCATTGAAATAGTGCCGGGCATTCAGGTCGAGCGTTCCCGCGATCACCACGTCGCCCGTGGCCGCGAGGAACGCCGGCGTGTTTGTCGTGTTGCCGATGAACCAGATCGTCACGTTCGTGGGGATGTTGATGGTCGTGAAGTTCTTCACGCCGTTCGGGGGCAGGGTGATCGGCTGGCTGAAGGTGGGATTGAACGGGCCGTCGCTGCCGTCGGACACCACGGCCGCAGCTTCCGCCCGCGGGGTGAGAAGGGACAGGATGGACACCGCCGACACGGCGGCAAAGGCGCGGAGGTTTTTGAAAGGGGTTCGGAACGCGGAGTCTTTGGATGGGATCATTTTGGTTTTGGGGTGTTTGCCTTCCACCAAAAACCGCGCCGCGAATGCCAAAACGGAGACCGTCCGGTTCGGTTAATTTGAGGCGCCGGTGATTGTGCGGATAAGCATTCTGATTGCCGTCTTAAAGTAACAACCGCCTTCCTCACTTCAAGTCGTAAACCGAAAATCCAGTCCGTAATAACCGAAAGACCGTCTGGGAAATTTTACCGCCGGGTGCCAAACAAAAAAGCCCGCCTGACCAACGTCAGACGGGCTGGAAAGGGACGGGCGGCTTATTTGTCTTCCGGAATGCGCATGCCGTAGAAGCTGCGATACACGAAGATCAGCGCCACGAGGAAGAAGAAGCCGCCGATCATGTTCTTCACACCCTGATCCTTCATGGTCACGGCGATCTCCACCGCGAGCAGGCCGAACAGCGTGGTGAACTTGATCACCGGATTCAGCGCGACGGAGGACGTGTCCTTGAACGGATCGCCCACGGTGTCGCCGACAACGGTGGCCGCGTGGAGGTCGGTGCCCTTGGCGCGCATGTCGACTTCGACGATTTTCTTGGCGTTGTCCCAGGCGCCGCCGGCGTTGGCCATGAAGATGGCCTGGAACAATCCGAAGAACGCGATGCCGATGAGGTAGCCGATGAAGAAGTAGGGGTTGAAGAAGGGCAGGGCGAGCGCGAAGCAGAACACCACGATGAAGATGTTCCACATGCCCTTCTGCGCATAGACGGTGCAGATGCGGACGACTTCGTTGCTGTCCTTCTGCGAGGCCGTGGTCGCATCCAGCTTCATGTTCTCCTTGATGTAAACCACCGCGCGATAGGCGCCGGTCACGACCGCCTGGCAGGACGCGCCGGTGAACCAGTAGATCACCGAGCCGCCCATGATGAGGCCGAGGATGATTTCGGGCTGCACGATGGACAGCTTGGGAATCACGCCGCCAAACATGTTTTCGAGGAGGATGATGATGCCGAACACCATCGTGGTCGCGCCGACGACGGCGGTGCCGATGAGCACGGGCTTGGCCGTGGCCTTGAAGGTGTTGCCCGCGCCGTCGCCCTTCTCCAGCTGGTATTTGGCGTTTTCGAAGTCGGCGTCGAACCCGAACTGCTGCTTGATCTCCTCCTTGATGCCTTTGCGCCCTTCGATCTGGCTCAGCTCATAGACGGACTGGGCGTTGTCGGTGACCGGGCCGTAGCTGTCCACCGCGATGGTCACCGGGCCCATGCCGAGAAAGCCGAAGGCCACGAGGCCGAACGCAAAGATCGGCGCGGCGAAGGCAAATTCCTTGGGCATGAGGGTCATCAGCGCCGGGTTCAGCGAGAAGTGATAGGAGGCGAACATCAGGACCATGATGACCAGCCCCATCCAGAACGCGGAGAAGTTGCCCGCGACAAAGCCGGAAAGGATGTTCAATGACGCGCCGCCATGCTTGGAGCAGTTGGTCACTTCGCGGACATGCCGGCTGTTGGTGCTGGTGAAGACCTTGGTGAACTCCGGAATCAGCGCGCCGGCCACTGTGCCGCAGCTGATGATGACGGAGAGCACCCACCACAGGTTCTTCGAGATGGACGGGTCCACCCCTTCGACCGTGAAATCGCCCAGCAGCACTTTGCTGGCGATGAACGTGACGCCGATGGAGACGGCCGACGTCATCCAGACGAGGTGCGTCAACGGGGCTTCAAAATCGAAATCCTTCTTGCCGCCGAACATCGCCTTGCTCAGGACTTCGTTTGCGAAGTAGGAGACCAGCGAGGTCACAATCATGAGCGCGCGCATGACGAAAAGCCAGATGATGAGGGTGGCGCAGACGCCCGGGCTGGCCGCGAGCGCCAAGGCCAGGAAAGCGATCAACGCGACGCCGGTCACGCCGTAGGTTTCAAAGCCGTCCGCCGTCGGTCCGACGGAATCGCCGGCGTTGTCGCCGGTGCAGTCCGCGATCACGCCCGGATTCTTCGGATCGTCCTCCGGAAGCTTGAACACGATCTTCATCAGGTCCGAGCCGATGTCGGCGATCTTGGTGAAGATGCCGCCGCAGATGCGGAGCACCGAGGCGCCGAGGGATTCGCCGATGGCGAAGCCGATGAAGCAGGGTCCGACGAGTTCGCGCGGCAGGAAACAGAGGATGC
>JAXMHO010000020.1:0-39882 GCA_046346715.1 Verrucomicrobiota bacterium | reverse complement strand
AATCTGGCTGCCCGGCGGAACGATGTCCGGGAAAATTTTTGTCGGCAGCCCGAACTTGTTGAGCAGATCAGCCGCCCAGAGGCGCTGCTTGGGATTTACGCACTGGCTGGTGGTGGCAATGGTGAACTCCGCCACGCGCGCGCCGCTCAGGCAGTAGTGCAGAAAGTCCGGCATGAACAGCAGCGTCTCCGTTGCGGCCAGAATCTCCGGGCTGGCCTTCTGCAACGCGAGCAGTTGGTAGAGGGAGTTCAACTCCATGAACTGCAGGCCGGTGGCGGCGAAGATTTCCTCCCGCGAAACGCGCGCGAAGGTCTTGGGCAAAATGCCACGGGTCCGGACGTCGCGGTAGTGAAACGGCAGGCCGAGCAGTTCGCCGCTCTTGGAGAGCAGCGCGAAGTCCACGCCCCAGGTGTCCACGCCGCAGGAGATGACGGACTTGCCGAATTTCTTGCCGGCCAGCATCAGGCCGTTCTGGATTTCCGCCCATAGACCAATGGTGTTCCAGCGGAGCGATTCGGCGATCATCACGCCGCCGTTGCTGAAACGGTGGATTTCTTCGAGGCGGATGCCTTTGCCGTCCCAGATGCCGGCCATCACGCGGCCGCTTTCCGCGCCGAGGTCGATGCCGAGATAAACTTGTTGAGCCATGGGGGTGTATTTCAGTTTGCGCCCGACCGGAATTTTACCGGTTCAAATTTCGGGGCGAGCAGATGATGAAACGCGAACGTGACCAGATAGGCGAACGCGCAGATGGAAAACAGGATCGCATAACCGCCGGTAACATTGTTCTGCGCGGTAAAACGGTCGAGCAGCTTGCCGCAGTAGATGGGGAACATCATGCCCCCGGCTGCGCCGGCCAGACCGCCGATGCCGGTGATCGAGGCGATGGCATGCTTGGGAAACATGTCGGATACCGTGGTGTAGAGGTTGGCCGACCACGCCTGATGCGCCGCCCCGGCCAAACCGATCAACAAGACCGCCGGCCAGTCGCCGACCTTGGTCACGGCGAGAATCGGCACCACGCAGCAGGCAAAGATGAACATGCCGGTCTTGCGCGCCCGGGAAACACTCCAGCCCTGCTTGGTCAGATAGCCGGTGATCCAGCCGCCGACAATGCTCAGCACGGTGATGATGGCGTAGATCGTGACGAGATGAACCCAGCTCTTTTTGATGTCCAGTCCGCGGGTCTTCTTGAAATAGTCCGGCAGCCAGATGAGAAAAAACCACCAGATGGGATCCGTCATGAACTTGGCGAAAACAAACGACCACGTCTGACGGTACTTGAGCAGGCTCAGCCAGGAAGGCTTCTCGGCGGCATCACCGGCGGCTTCTTCTTTATCGCTGTGGATGTGCTCCCGCTCGCCGGGGGTCAGGGATTTTATCCTTTCCGGCACGTTGTAGAACGGAATCCAGAAAAACAACCACGCAAAGCCGGCGACGCCCGCGATGATGAACGCCCAGTGCCAGCCCCAGTTCAAGGCGATGGCCGGAACCAGCGCCGGGGCGATGATGGCACCGACGTTGGTGCCTGAATTGAAAATGCTCGTCGCCAGGGCGCGCTCCTTCTTTGGAAACCACAGCGCCACCGCCTTGATGGCCGATGGGAAATTGCCGCCCTCGCCCAGGCCGAGAAAGATGCGGGCGTTGATGAATCCGCTCACGCTGCCCACCAGCGCATGGGTCATCGCCGCCACGCTCCACGCGGCGATGGAAACCGCATAGCCGACCTTGGTGCCGAACTTGTCGATGAACCAGCCAAAGCCCAGCAGGCCGATGCCGTAGGCGCCTTGGAAGGCGGAGTTCACGTAGCCGAACTGCTCGTTGGTCCAGTGCAGCTGGTCATCAAGGATGGGCTTGATCAGCGAGAGGATTTGCCGGTCGATGTAGTTGATCGTTGTCGCGAAAAACAGCAAGGCACAGACAACCCAGCGATAACGACCAATGACGGAAGGAGGATTTTCGGGTTTTGTTGATTGCATGTCCGGCCTTTTTAACGACTGGGCGACAACCGCACAAGCAGATTGCTCGGCAATCTGGGGTGAATTTTTGGCAGACTCCGCATCACCGCGCCAGCCAGCCGCCGTCCACCGCCAGCGTGTGCCCCTGCAGATAATCGGCAGCAGCCGACGCCAGAAACACCGCCGCGCCCTGCAGGTCATCCGGGGAACCCCAGCGTCCCGCCGGAATGCGCGCCAGGATTTCCGCGTTCCGCTTCTCGTCGGCGCGCAGCGCCGCCGTGTTGTCCGTCTCCATGTAACCGGGCGCGATGGCGTTTACGTTGATGCGATGCGCCGCCAGTTCATTGGCGAGGATGCGCGTCAATCCCATGACCGCGCTTTTGCTGGCGGTGTAGCTCGGCACCCGGATGCCGCCCTGAAACGACAGCATCGAGGCGATGTTGATGATCTTTCCGCCGCGCCCCTGGGCGACCATCTGCTTCGCCACGGCCTGGCTGAGGAAAAACAGGCTCTTCTGGTTGATCTGGATGACGTCGTCCCAGTCCTTCTCGGAAAACTCCAGCAACGGCGCGCGACGGATGGTGCCGGCGTTGTTGACGAGGATGTCGATGCCGCCCAGCTCCTTCACGGTCGAAGCGACGATTTGCGGAACCACCTTCGGGTCCAGCAGGTCGGCCTTGATCTGGCAGGCGCGCCGGCCGAGCGCACGAACTTTCTTCGCCGTGTCATCGGTGGAACTGGAAGCGACCAAGGCGACATCCGCCCCGGCTTCGGCCAGACCAACAGCCATGCCCTGCCCCAGTCCGCGGCTGGCGCCGGTGACGATGGCAATCTTTCCGTTCAGTTTGAATTTCTCGAGGATCATAAAATCAAAGCCGTCTTCGAAAGCCCGGACAGGTTATTTCAACGTATCCACCGGCGCGGGGTCCATGTCATCGAACGCCTGGTTCTCGCCGCCCATGCCCCAGCAAAAGCTGTAGGCGCCGGTGCCGCAGCCGCTGTGGATTGACCAGCTCGGCGAAATGACCGCCTGGCGGTTCGCCACGACGAGGTGACGCGTCTGCTGGGGCGTGCCCATGAAATGCATCACCCGGCGTTTCGGGGTGAGATCGAAATACATGTAGATCTCCGAGCGGCGGGTGTGGGTGTGGGAAGGCATGGTGTTCCAGACCGAACCTTCGTGGAGCTTGGTGAAGCCCAGCACGAGCTGGCAGCTCTTGATGCCGTCCATGTGGATGTATTTGTAAATCGTCCGGCGGTTCGCATCCGCCGCCGTGCCCAGTTCCACCGGCGTGGCATCCTTCAGCTTGGCGTGCGTGGTTGGATGAGCCGCATGCGCGGGATAGCTCAGGAGGAAATAGGCGGCGGGATTGGAAAGCTCGGCGCTGAAGAAATTCACGTTCTGCGTGCCGCGGCCGACATACAGACAGTCGAGGTTGCCCATCTCATAACCTTTGCCATCGGCAACAATGGTGCCCGGGCCACCCACGTTCAGAATGCCCAGCTCGCGACGCTCGCAAAAATAAGCCGAGCGCAGCTCCGCATCGGCCGTCAGCTTCATCGCCAGCTCGCCTGGCACGGCCGAGCCCACGATGGCGCGGTCGGCGTCGGTGTAAACCAGTTCAACCTTTCCGGGCGTGAACAGGGATTCAATGAGGAAGGTCGAACGCAGCTCGTTCGTGTTCAGTTTTTGATAATCGTTGGGATGGGGCGAATAGCGGATTTGCATAATAAATTATTGGGCGGGAATATAACCACCGGCCAGCTGATACATCTGGCGGCCGGCCAGCAGAAACGCGCCGACACCGTAAACGTCCGAATCCGTCGGCGCAAACTTGCGCGGATCGGCACCGATGGGCTGCACGTGCTCGAGCTTTCCTTCCGGCGTCACACAGTCCACGAGGGCCAGCCAGGCCTTGCGGACCGCAGGTTCATATTGCTTCCGCTCCAGCAGGCCCTGGTTGATGCCCCAGGTCAGCGCGAAGGTGTAGAAGCCCGAGCCGCTCGTTTCCTTGAGGGGATAAGATTCCGCGTCAAGCAGGCTGGACCGCCAGAGGCCATCGGGCTGTTGCAGCGTGACAATCTTGGCCGCCATCTCCTTGAACTGCTCCTCGTAAAATTTCCGGCGGGGATCATCCACCGGAAAAAACGGAATCACGCGCGCCAGTCCCGCCATGACCCAGCCGTTGCCGCGGCTCCAATAAATCTTTTTGCCATTCGACTCCCGCTTTTCGAAATACGAGCTGTCCCGGAAATACAGATGCTGGTTGGTGTCGTAGAGAAAACCGGACGTCGCGTGCCATTCCCTGTCCATGAAATCCAAATACCGGCGGTCCTGGGTGGCCTTGTAGAGACGAATCCACGCGGGCGGCGCCATGAACAATGCGTCACACCAAGACCAGCGGTTTTGCGATTTGCCGGTCTTGAAGTCCAGGCTGTTGGTGATGGGATGGTCGAGGATGAAGTCGAACAGCTCGCGGGTGGGCTTGAGCATCGCGGCATCGCCGGACTTCAAATAAAGCTCCAGATACATCTGGGACACGCAGTGGTCGTCCGCGTAGTAACGGCTGGGACCGGGCCGCCAGTTCTGCTTGCGGCCGATGGCCGTCATGGCGTCGCGGTATTTCGGGATGTCGGCAATTTCATCCAGCGCCATGACGCCCGCGTAAAGCGCGCCACAGGTCCAGTCATCGGCGCGATGCCGGATGGGCGCCGCCAGCTGCCAGTCCGCCACGCGCTTCATCGTGGCCAGGACGTTGGTCGGCGAAAGCTCGGCGGGTTTGGATTCCGCCCCGCCTTGAAACACAACCAGCCCGACTGCCGCCAGCAGAAGTAGGATTTTTTTCATGGTTTGCATTTGCGTTAAAAGTCTTGCGTGCCGGGCATGGTGGACAAAGTTTGCCGTCCGTCAACCGGCGGTTTGGCTTCCCAGTAAACTCACACCATAAAGACGGTGAGCTTCTTCGGTCCGTGTGCGCCCAGCACCAGGATGCGCTCGATGTCACCCGTCCGGCTCGGGCCGGTGATGAACGAGATCATGCTCGGGTAATTCCCGGCATATTTCTCCTTCAGCAAGGCGAACGCCGCCGGCAAATCCCGCAACAGCTGATCGCGCCGGGCGATGACAACGTGATGCGGCGGCAGCACGGACAAGGCCCGTCCGCCGGCGTGCCGGTTGGTCACGAGCACGCTGCCGGTCTGCGCCACCAGGGCGTCGCAGCCGGTAATACCGACGTTGCACGACTCCAGTTCATTCACGTCGTAGCCGGCGTCGGTGTTCAGCGTGGGCAGATTTAACGCCTGCCCCGCGATGCCGGTCAACTCGCCTGAATGGGTGGCGATCTTTTTCCAACCTTCGGTGTCGCGCAGTTCAACCAGCAGCCTCGCCAGTTCCTCGCGGTTGTTGACAAGGTAAAAATCCGCCTTGAGCATCGCCGCGTTTTCCTTGAACCGGGCGAGCTGGTCCTCAAACGAATCCCCCGTCGGCGGCAGCCATTCCCGCGCGTGGGCGGACGGCGGCGCGGCGGTGGACGAGGATTTGCCATGACCATGATGGCCGGGCACCGGCGCTTTCACGGTCAAGGCTTCCCGGATGCGGCCCAGAATTTTTTCGCGCTCGGTCATCGGCGGTTCCTCCAAAATTCCTTGAACGTCTGCGACGCGATCTTCGGCGTCTCGCGGGTCTTCGTCCAGGAGTAGGCGGGATCAAGCCGCGTGCCCTTCACCAGCGGATGCAGCTTCTGCCCGATGCGTCCCAGCGGTCCGATCAGCCGGTAAAGTCCCGGACGATTGAACACGAACGAAAACACTTTGAAGCCCGTCTTCCAGGCAAACGACGGCTTGGCCTGCGAGGCATTGCGGCGGTTCTGCAACAGGTGATGCGCCAGATCAATCTTCACCGGGCACGTCTCGCTGCACGCGCCGCACAACGAACTGGAAAACGACAGATGCTTCCAGTCCTGCAATCCGCGCAGATGCGGCGTAATGACCGAACCGATCGGCCCCGAGTAAGTCGTGCCGTAGCTGTGGCCGCCGATGTTCCGGAAGATCGGGCAAACATTCAGACACGCGCCGCAGCGGATGCAATGCAGCGCATCCCGCTGCTCGGGGTCAGCCAGCAATTCGGATCGGCGATGGTCCAGCAGCACGACATGATATTCCTCCGGACCGTCGGTTTCGCCCGGCTGACGCGGGCCACCATACATGGTGTTGTAGCAGGTCATTGCCTGGCCGGTGCCGGACGTGGCCAGCAGCGGCAGAAACAACGCGAGATCCTCCAGCCGCGGCAAAACTTTTTCGATGCCCATCAGCGTGATCATCGTCTTGGGCAGCGCGGCGGTCAGCCGGGCGTTGCCCTCGTTCTCCGTGATGGAGATCATGCCGGTCTCGGCGATGGCGAAGTTCGCGCCGGTGAAACCGATGTCGGCGGTGATGTATTTCTTCCGCATCACCCGGCGCGCGACCATGGTCAGTTCCTCGGGATTGTCCGACGGGGCGTCGTTGAGTTCGCGTTGGAACAAATCGCGAATCTCGCCGCGCGTCAGGTGCATCGAGGGAAAGACAATGTGATACGGCGGTTCATGCAGGAGCTGCATGATGAATTCGCCGAGGTCGGATTCAACGACGGTCAGACCTTCCTTTTCCAGGGCGTCGTTGAGGTGGATTTCCTCCGACGTCATTGCCTTGGACTTGATGATCGAGCGGGCCTTCTTTGCGCGAACAATGCCGATGATAATGTCGCGGGCCTGTTCACTGTTGCTGGCCCAATGCACCTTGGTGCCACGGGCTTCGAGCTTGGCGACGAGTTCCTCGAGATATTTGTCGAGATGGTTGAGGGCTTCCCATTTGGTCTCGGCCGCGGCCTGACGCGCCGCCTGATAGTTCTGAAACGCGCCGCGCGCCTTGTCGCGCACGACTTCATACTTGCTCAACGCGGTCTGGATGATGCCGCGATGCCGCAGGTCCGCCGTGAGAATCTCGGCCTTCTGCTTGAATTGTTGGAAGGGAGTGCTCATTTGGCGGCGAGCACCTCCGCGAGGTGGATCGTCTTCAGTTGCTTGCCCTGCTTGTCGAGCAATCCCTGGATGTGCATCAGACAACTGGAGTCGTTCGACACGATGTATTCCGCGCCGGTATCCTGGGCGGAGAGACATTTTACATCGCCCATCGCCGAGGAGATCATCGGGAACTTGGCGGCGAACGTGCCGCCGAATCCGCAGCAGACTTCCTCCTTCATTTCGACGAGTTGCAGCCCGCCCACCTTCGACAACAGCGCGCGCGGCCCGAGCTTGAGGCCGAGCTCGCGCAGGCCATGGCAGCCATCGTGGAACGTGACCTTGTGCGGAAACTTTGCACCCAGATCGGTCACGCCGAGCTTGCTCACGAGAAAATCGGAAAATTCCCAGGTGTTGGCCGACAGCGCCTGGGCGGCAGGCTCGTGTTCGGTGCCGGCGAAGAGCTGCGGGTAAAACACCTTGATCATCGCGCCGCAGGAACCGGAGGGAATCACCACGGCGTCACATTTTTTCAACCGCTGCAACACCGGCAGCGCCACGACCCGGGCCTCGTCCCAGTAGCCGGAGTTGAAGGCGGGCTGGCCGCAGCAGGAAAGCTCCTCGGGAAAATCAATGGTGTGGCCGAGCTTCTCCAGAATTTCCACGATGCTCACGCCCACGCGGGGAAACATCAGGTCCACAAAGCACGGAATGAATAAGGTGACGGTCATCGTAAACGCGCCCGGTCAAAGGACGCAGGAAGAAATGATAAATTCCACGGGGACCAAACCAAGCACAAAACACGTGGCAGCAGGAAGACGGCTGCCGACGATCAGTTCTGGCTGTTGACGGACAGGGAGGGATTTTTGTCGGCGAGAATCTTCCGCACCGCGCCGCGAAAATCGTGAAGCGAAAAAGGCTTGGGCAGGCAGGGACGCTGGCGTTGCTCGAAAAACTTCTGCGTCCGGTCGGTGATGACATCGCCCGTGATAAAGATGAACCGCTCCGCCTGCGCGGGGTTTTGCTCGCGCACCCGCTCGTAAATCTCCCGGCCGTTCAGCCCCGGCATCTTCCAGTCGCAGATGGCCACGTCGTAGCGCGCGCGGCTCAACTGCAGCAGCGCCGCCTCGCCGTCGGCGGCAATGTCCACCTCGTAGCCCCGCAAGGTCAGGGCCTCCCGCACCATCTGGAGGATCGGCTCCTCGTCGTCGATGACCAGCACGCGTTTGCCGGCGCCTTCCCGGGCGTTGATAAATTCCGTGTTCAGCGAGGTTTCCTCGTCATGGTCGCCGACCGCCTCATGCGTGATCGGCAGCTTGATGATGAAGATGGCGCCTTCGCCGGGTTTGCTGACGGGCGTGATGGTGCCGCCGTGATCCTTGATGATGCCGTAGCACATGCTCAGGCCGAGGCCGGTGCCCTGGCCGACATCCTTGGTCGTGAAAAACGGGTCGAAAATCTTGGAGAGATTTTCCGGGACGATGCCCGGGCCGCTGTCCTGCACAACGATGCGGACGAAATGACCGCGCGTTTCCGTGCCGATCTTGATCCAGCCCTGCGGACTGTGCGATTCGATGGCCTGCCGGGCGTTGTTGATGAGATTCACGAACACCTGTTGAATCTGGTGCGGGTCCACCATGGCCAGCGGCAGGTGGGGATTGAGGTTCAGCTGGATCTGCACGTTGCTGGTGCGGAGCTGATAGGTGAGGATTTCGGCCGCGGCCTCGATGAGTTCATTGACACAAACCACCTTGCGCTCGGGTGCGCGGCGACGGGCAAAGCTCAGCAGCGCCTGGACGATCTTCTGGCAGCGTTGCGCGCATTTGTGAATCATCTCCAGATGGCGCTTCTGCTTCGGGTCGGCGTCCGGCGCGTTGCGGAGCAGTTCGGAGAAACCCATGACCGACGCGAGCGGGTTGTTCAATTCATGGGCGACGCCGGCGATGAATTCGCCGATGCCGGAGAGCTTTTCGCTCTGGATCAGCTGCGCCTGAGTGGTCTTCAGGGTTTCCACCGTCATCTCCAGCTGCTCGCGGGAGTTTTTGAGATTCTGAAGCATCTGGTTGAACACCCGCGCCAGTTCGCCGCATTCGTCCTCGGTGCGGATTTCAACGCGACGGGAGAAGTCGCCCTGCCCCACCGCCTCGGCGCTGTCGCGCAGTTCGCTCAGTGGCGCGGTGACTTTGCCCACCAGAAAGCAAACGATCAGCGTCCCGAGCAGAATGGCCGCAAGGCTTGCCAGCAGCAGCAACTGCTGCGTTACCCAAAGCGCCTGCAACGGCCCTTCGGAGGAGCGCAGGCAGAGAAATCCCTGGCCCTCGTCGTTGTCCAGGCCGCTGAAGCTGCCGCCCGAATAAAAATACCGCGCGCCCGCCAGCACCGCCTTGCGCACGCCGAAGGTCGAGCCCTTGACGGAGACATTGGAAAGCTCCCGGTACATCGCCGCCAATTCCGCGTCACAGTCATTGTTGGGGAGCGTGGAGGCGATCACCCGGCCGCCAGCGAGCAAAACAATCGGCCCGTGGGTGACGCCGCTGAACTCCCGCGCCACCTCCCAGCCGACCTCCTGCCCGAACGTCAGCGCGCCGATCATCACATTGCCGATGCCATAAACCGGAACGGAAACAACATCAAAGAGCCTTTCCCTGACCCGCACGGTGTCGGCCTTTTCCTCGCCGTGCAAGGCGTGCCCGACCACCCTGGCCGTGGCGCTGATAAAGGCCGGGGCGGGAATGAGCTGGTCCCGCTTTTGAATCTGCGGCGAGGTGTCCGAGAGATCGTCGGTCGCCAGCGCCGGGCTCGGCGTGAACAGGACGAAATCAACCTCCTGCTCCGTCAGCGCGGTGGCAAGCTGGGAGCGCACGGTATCCGGATGCAACGTCTGCAGCGCGCCCTTGTAGCGGGGTTCGTTGGGCAGGGTGCGAAAGCGCAGGAAGAGGCTCTTGGTGCGGATGCTTTGGGAGTTGCGAAAGACGTCCACGGCCGTGGCCAGGGTTTCGCGTGCGTCGTTTTCCGCCTGCCGCGTCAGGTGCAGGTTGACGACAAACATCGTCACCGCCATGAGCAGCACCATCACGGCGATCACCGGCACGAGCACCTTGGCGCGGAAGCTCATCCGGATTCTGGCACGTATTTTTTCCATGATCAGTTGCGGGGCGCACCCTTGAGGCCGAGCGTGAGGTCCTGCTTCACCTCGCCGGTTTCCGGAACCGTGATCTGCACCGTCCGGGCCGGCAGCCGTTCATGCCAGGCCTTCAAGGAGTATTTTCCCGGCGGCACGTTGCTGATGCAGTAACGGCCCTGCGCGTCAGAAAGGGCAAAGAAAGGATTTTCGAGCACCAGCACGACGCAGTTCATGCTGGAATGGATCGAGCAGAAGACATCGACACGCCCGGCCTGGTCGAACGTCACCTGCTTGTCCGGCGGATTTCCCTTGTAGATGTCGAGGTCGAAGGTCTTCGTCTCGGACATCGAAAACACGTTGTGAAAGATGGTGTCGTAGTTGGGCCATTCGACCGTCGAACCCACGACCAGCGGCAGCACGTGCGGATAGAACGCCGCGCCCTTCTGCTCAATGCGGCGGGTGGCCACGGAAAGCGCGGCCGGCGCGGGGGCGAGGTTGGTGCCGAAGGATCCTTCGATGAAAACGACAAAGTCCCGGAGCTCGTCGTAGTTGATCTTCTCCGCAAATTTATATTTCCGGCTGTCATAGCCGCCCGCGGCGCCTTCGGTTGCGGCCGGGGCTTTGGACTGCGCGCGGACGGTGCCGGTGATGTCACCGGCGATGGCGAGATTCACACCCAGCATCCAGATGAGGAGAATCGTTTTCATCAAAAGGCAAACGCCGCCTCCGCGGCGAACAGGTCGGCATGGTTGCGTTTCGCACCGTTGACCTGCCGCCCCTGCTCCAGCGTGTATTCCGCCTTGAGACTAAGGTTGGAATTCCAGCGGTAGCCCAGGCCGAGACTGAGCCGCCAGATGTTTTCGGTCAAAGGCCCGAAGAGGTATTTGCCTACGGTCCCGTTGCCCACAACGGGAAAACCGTGGTTGGCAAAAATCTGGCTGAACCGCGCCGCGCCATAGACCCGGCGGTTGAAGTCATAGGTGCCCTCGACGGAATAGTAATAGACGTCGCGATGATTCTGCCTCAGGGGGTCGTTGTCGTCGTAGCCGACGTAGCCGCCGAAGCCTTTCAACCGGCATTTCCGCCAGTGCAACTCGACGTCGCCTTCGACCAGGTTTGCGTAAAAGTGCGTCGTGTTCGTGGACCCCAGCGAGCGGAACCAGCCGCCGCCAAACCACACGGCGGAGAGGCCGTCGCGGGTCGCATTGAGATCGCCGGTCCGCATTCCGCTGACGCTCAGGTGCAGCCACGGAGCGGGATCGCAACTGAGCCGCGCCACCACGGCCTTGTCACTGGTGAAATCCCGCACGCCGGAAACGCCCCCGTTCATCACGGCCGCCACGTAGCGCCACTTGCCGAACGAGCCATACAGTTCAATGCCCTCGTCCACGTCCCAAAAATCCACCAGCGAATGGGAGATCAGCGGATTTTTATCGGCGTCCCGGAAGAGATATTCCTCGCCGAACGGAACGTCGAGGCGCCCGAGCCGCAGATTCACCTGCTCCTCGCGCCCCCAGAGCTTGGAGACGTTTTCAAAATCCAGATAGGCCTCGCCCAGGTTCACCGAGAGGTTCGCCGCCTCATGCGCGGCCAGGTTCAGTTCAAAAAAGGAATAGACCTCGCCCCACACCGGCGCCTCCAGGAACAACTTGGCCTCATCGACGCGGAATTCGGAATTTGGAAACATGCCCTCCGATCCGCTGCTGAAAAAACCCGCCGCTCCTTCGCCGCTGATCCGCACCTTGCCCGGAGCAAAAGCCGCCGAAGGCTCGCTGCGGGTTTCAGCAGAGGCATCCCGATCGGAGATGCGCGCGACCTGCCGGGACAGCTGTTCAATAAGTTCCTGCTGCTTCTGCATCTGCGAACGCATCGCCGCGTTGTCCTTTAACACCTGCTGCAGCCGGGATTCCAGGGACGTGTCGTTTGGAGAAGATTCCGCTGCCGGCAGGGAGACAAAAGCCGCCATGAAAAGCCCGAAGCCGAGCGCACACGCTGTGCGCCCTGGCCTTGAAGCAGGACGGGCTTTCAACATGTGCGTATTATCGGCTGATTTTTGGGGGTGACTTAACCGCCTTGTTGCAGAAATGAGGAATGGGGGATCTGTCCGGCAAAGGGACGAACCTGCCCAAGGTCGGGACAGGCGTGGAAGCCAACCAGGCTGACCGCGATCAGTTGGCTGTCAAATCCGATGCCGACGGCGGATTCTTGTCCTGCTTGAGGGCGCGTTGCTCGGCGAAAAAGGACTTCAACAGTTGCCGGCATTCCTCCTCACGAACACCGCCGGTGATCTCCGAGCGATGGTTGAGCGTGGGAAATTGAAGAAGGTTCATCGCCCCGCCCGCCGCCCCGCCCTTGGCGTCCGGCGCGCCAAAGACCACCCGGGCCAGCCGCACATGCACAATCGCCCCGGCACACATCGGACACGGCTCTTTGGTGACGTACAGCGTGCAGTCGGTCAACCGCCAGTCGCCTGCGGCCTGCTCGGCCTGCGTCAATGCCAGCATCTCGGCATGAGCCGTGGCATCCTTCAATAATTCCACCTGGTTGAATGCCCGGGCGATGATGCGGCCGTCCCGCACGACGACGGCGCCGACCGGAACTTCGCCGCGCTCATAGGCCTTCGCCGCCTGGCGCAGGGCTTCGCCCATGAAATAATGGTCGCTGTGCAGGTCGATGATGGGATCTTCGTTCATGGCCAAAGGCAGCATTCAACAATCGCCGTCGGGGTTTCAACGGAAATTTATCCGGCAGTTCGCACTGTCGCCTCTTCCAACCGCCAGTCGTTTCTGCCATCCGGGTGGCAATGGCAATGCGCGGCGAAGAACCCGCCGCGATATTGCCAGAACCACGGCCAGATGCGTTCCCGGTCCGTTTGCGGGATGTGCAGACCGTCCAACGCGGCGCGGGGAAAAAACTCAAAGCGTCCTTCACTCATGGGCGGCGGAAGGGTTTTCAACTTTGGCTTCAGCTCGAACAGGAACATCAGCCAATGTGCCTGTCCTTGGAAGCCATGTTCGCTCACCAGGCCGGCGAGATGAAAATCCGACGGCGCGAAGGCAAGCCCCATCTCCTCCCCGGCCTCACGAGCGGCGCAGACATAGGGAGATTCGCCGATGTCGGTCTTCAGTTTACCCCCGCACGGACTCCAGAAACCGCGGTTGGGTTCCTGCGCCCGTTCGAGCAGCAGGATCTCGTCACGGTCATTGAAGCAGTAGAGCAGCGTGGCGACTTTGTAGGGCAGCGGCATGACGGCAATGTGCGGCGGGATTGAATTTGCTGGCAAGCGCTTTCGTCGGAAGGAGACGTTGATTTCGGCGCGTTTTAAAGGTAATACTTTGCGGCTGAATCAAACCAAATGACCGGCAAGGGAAAGCCCGTCCAACTGTTGACGCTGTCATAACATGAATCTCAAGTTTTTATCCTTCGTGCTCGGAGTGCTGCTGTTTCCTTTGCTCGCCTTCGCGGCTCCCACCATCACTTCCTTCTCGCCCAATTTCGGCGCCGCCAACGATCCCACCTTCATCACCATCACCGGAACCGGTTTTTCACCCGGGGCCGTCGTCGTCAAATTCAATGGGGTATCATCTTCACCTGCCGCGGGCGCCACTACCGCCACAGAAATTCAGGCCCACGTCGCGAATGGAACGCCGCGGGGAACGGCTTATGTTGATTTGACGGTCGCGGGAGTTCGCGCCGCCACCAACAACGGAGTTGTCTTCACGGTGATCGGCAACACCGATCCTTACATCACGGGTTTTTCTCCGCCCATCGGCACGCCCGGAAGCACCTCGGTGACCATCACGGGCGTTCATTTCGCCGCGGGCATGTCGGTGAAGTTTAATGGCACCGCCGCCAGCGGTTTCTCCGTGACCGACCCAAACGAAGTGACGGTCACGGTTCCCACCGGCGCGACGAGCGGTCGGATCTCGGTTGGAATTGTCGGGGCCGCCACGAATATTTCAGCCACCGATTTTTATGTGGCGCCCGTCGTTACCAGTTTTTCCCCCAGCAACGGTCGCGCAGGAACGAACGTCGTGATTCGCGGCACGAGCTTCACCGGAACGACCGCCGTGAAGTTCGGCAGCCTCACCTCCACGTTCAACGTGGACTCCAACACCCAGATCACAGCCACGGTGCCGGCCAATGTCGTCAATGGTGCGATCACGGTGATGGCCCCTGCCGGCAACATCATCACGAGTTCCAACTTTCTGGTCGTGCCGAACGTAACCGGCTTCAGTCCCGCTTTTGGCGCGGCCGGCGCCAGCATCACAGTAAATGGCGCAAGCTTTACCGGAGCCACCGCCGTCAAGTTTGGCGGCGTTTCCGCCTCATTCAGCAGCGTCACTGCCAGCAGCCTGACCGCCGTCGTGCCCGCTGGCGCCACCAACGGACCCGTTTCCGTCACCGTCGGAACTGTGACCGGCACCAGCGCCCAGACGTTTTATGTGACGCCCATCGTAAGCAGTTTCACCCCCACCAACAGCGCTCCCGGCACTTCGGTTAAAATCTCCGGCAGCAATTTCTCGGATGCCTCGGCCGTTAATTTTAACGGCGTGGCGGCGAGTTCCTTCGTGGTGACGAACAACAACACCATTGGCGCCATTATTCCAAACGGTTTTGTCACCGGCCCCATCAGCGTGACCACCCCCGGCGGCACGGGTGCAAGTTCCGGACTTTTCTACGTGCCGCCGACAATTTCCGGCTTCAACCCCACGCACGGCGCGCCCGGAAACAGCGTCACGATCAGTGGTTCAAGCTTCCTCGGCGCAACCGCCGTGAAGTTCAACGGCACCAATGCCAGCTTCACCGTGAACAACAACACAACCATAACGGCGACCGTTCCCAACAACGCCACCACCGGACCTTTGACGGTTATCGCCCCGGCCGGCACGAACACCAGCGTGGCGCTCTTCACCCTGGACTACACCAACGATGTCAGCGTCTTTGTCACCAACGCTCCCAACCCGGTCTTCGTCACCAGCAATCTGGTTTACACCATTACGGTGGCCAACTGGACAGGGCCGTTCCAGGCGTTCAACGTGATGCTGACGAACACCCTGCCACCGTCGGTGCTGCTCAAATCTGCCATCACCACGCAAGGCACGCTCAACACCAATGCGTTTCCGGTCATCACTGGGGCCTTGGGTAACATCCCGGTCGGCAATAGCGCTATCGTCACCCTTACCGTTGCTCCCCAAGTTCCCGGAGCCATCGCAAATACCGCCTCAGCCGGCAGCGACAACGCCGATCTGGCTCTGGCGAACAATTCAAGTTCGGTCTCCACCTTGGTCTGGCCCTTGCCGGTGCTGGGCATACAAAACCTGACGAACAATCAGTTGAAGGTTTTCTGGCCGGCCGGCTTGAGCAATTTCACCCTGCTCTTCAAGACCAACCTTGTTCCGATCAATGCCCTCTGGAGCACCGACCTGACCGCCCGCGTCATCTCCGGCACGAACATCTCGGTCATCAGCACCAATCTGGGAACGCCCAAATTTTTCCGTCTGAAACAATAGTGGCCCGCCGCTCAATTCCGCGCTTGCAATCCCGACAGGCTAGTGAAAAATTTCACAAGCTTTATGGCACACGTGAAATTGCACATCCCGGGACCGGTTGAAGTCAGCGATAAAACCTTCAAGGCGTTTTGTTCGCCGATGATCGGCCATCGCGGCCAGGGTTTCAAAGACCTTTACGCCAAGATTCAACCGCAGCTTCAGCAGTTGTTTCACACGAAACAGCTCGTTTACCTCTCCACCTCCAGCGCGTGGGGTGTGATGGAAGGCTCCATCCGCAACCTCGTTTCCAAGAAGGTTCTCAACTGCATGTGCGGCGCCTTCTCGGACAAGTGGCTGGATGTCTCCAAGAAATGCGGCAAACAGGCTGACGCCCTCCAAGTCGATTGGGGTTCCCCGATTCGCGCCGAGGCCATCGACAAGAAGCTGGCGACCGGCGAATTTGACGCCCTCACCTTGATTCACAATGAAACGTCCACCGGCACCATGAGTCCGCTGGCGGAAATCGCCGCGCTCAAGAAAAAATATCCCGACGTGATGTTCATCGTGGACTCTGTCAGTTCATTGACCGGCCTCCCCATCAAGTTCGATGAACTTGGGATCGACGTCCTTCTCGCCGGCACCCAGAAGGCCTTCGCGATGCCGCCGGGTCTCGCCGTGTTTGCCGCTTCACCGGCCGCGCTGGCCAAGGCCGCCACCATCAAGGACCGCGGCTATTACTTCGACTTCGTGGAGTTCCAAAAGAACGCCGAGCAAAGCATGACGCCCAGCACACCGAGCATCAGCCACGTATTTGCCCTGGCTTCCAAGCTCGATGATTTCTTCGCCGAAGGTCTCGAAGCGCGCTTCGCCCGTCACAAGAAAACCAACCAGATGACCCGCGACTGGGCGGCCAAACACGGCTTCACCCTGTTCCCTGAGAAGGGTTACGAATCCATCACCCTGACCTGTGTCAACAACGGCGCCAAACCCGGCGGACGCACGGTGGACGTGGCGAAGCTGCAGAAGCTGGTCAAAGATCAGGGCTTCCTCATTGACGGCGGCTACGGAAAAATCAAGGGCACCACCTTCCGTCTCTCGAACATGGGCGACGAAACCGAAGCCTCGATGAATCAGCTCTACGCCGCCTTGGACAAGGCCATGACGCAGCTCTGAGCTGGGAGCAAAGCCATTCACGACGGGCGGCAGCTTCTGCCGCCCGTTTTCATTTCCAGAAATTGCGTTGACGCCCCGTCGTCATCCGTGCTAATTCGGCACCGCTTGGTAACGTCGGTTAACCCATTCATTAGGAGCTGAACTATGAGCGACAAACCTGTTGGAGCGGACAAAAAGATTGCGGCGGGCATCTGTGGCATCCTGCTGGGCGGCCTGGGGGTCCACAAATTCATCCTTGGCTACACCAAGGAAGGGATCATTCAGATTGTCATCACCGTTTGCACCTGCGGTTTTGGAAGCATCCTCGGCCTCATTGAAGGCATCATTTACCTCACCAAAAGTGACGAGGAGTTTTCCCAGACTTACGTGCAGAACAAAAAAGGCTGGTTCTAAACCGCGGCTTTCTTTGATCGGCGGGGGAAACATCAGCCACCTATTTGAGCCATGACTCCCCCGCCCCCGGCTACCGGCTACCGGTTGGTCCGTCTCACCAACGGTTCCCACAGCATTCATTCCTTCGCGCACGGCGAAACCTGCCATCCTGCCGTCGGCCCGGTTGCCGAGGCGGAATCCCTCTATGTCCAGCAGTTGAATCTTCGGGAGCGTCTGCGCAAACACTCCGGGGAATTTGTCATCTGGGATGTCGGCCTCGGTGCGGCCGCGAATGTTCTCACGGTCCTGCGGGCAGCCCGCGAGTTTTCCCATCCCATCCGGCTGGTCAGCTTCGATTGCACCCTCGAACCTTTGCAGTTCGGCTTGCGGCATGCCGACGCGATGGGCTACTTCGACGGCTATGAAAAGGTGCTGGCTGATTTATTAAAGAGACACCGTGCTCAATTCCTCAATGGATCCCATCCCGTAGACTGGGCACTGCATCTGGGCGATTTCCCCTCTATTCTGGTCCAAACCAGTCCCCTGCCTGCGCCGCACGCCGTTTTGTTCGACGCCTATTCCCCGGCAAAAAATCCCGCGATGTGGACTCTGCCTTTGTTTAAAAACCTGTTTAGCCGCCTTGATCCTCGGAGAGCGTGCGCGTTGCCGACTTATTCCCGCAGTTCCATTCTCCGCACCACGCTCCTGCTCGCCGGTTTTTTCGTCGGCGTGGGCAAGGCAACCGGACAGAAAGAGGAGACGACCCTCGCCGCGAACACCTTGGATTTGCTCACCATGCCGCTGGACCGCCGCTGGCTCGAACGCGTCAAACGATCCCACAGCGCGGAACCGCTGACTGAAGCGGTTTATCAAAGACTGCCGCTCAGTGAGGAATCTTGGGACAAATTGCAGCGACATCCGCAGTTCAACTGACCGGCCTGCGGCTCCGCCCGAAAACAAAAAAGCCCGTTCATAAGAACGGGCTTTGAAAGGGTGTCGGAGAGTTTACTTGGCCGCCGCCTTGGCTTCCTTGGCAGGCTTTTCTTCAGCCGGAGCCGGAGCCGCCGCAGGCAGGTCAACGAATTCCAAGATCGCAAGCTGCGAGGCGTCACCGATCCGCTGGTGCATCTTCACGATCCGGGTATAACCGCCGTTGCGGGTCTTTTGTGCCGGGGCGATTTCATCAAACAGGATTTTGACGGCATCGGTCTGATGCAGACGGGCCACGGCCAGACGGCGGTCATGGATGGTTCCGCTCTTGCCCAGGGTGACCATTTTCTCGGCGACGGAACGCGCGGCTTTCGCCTTGGCGAGGGTCGTGGTGACGCGCTTGTGGGTGATCAGGCTGCAAACCAAATTGGCCAGCATCGCATTACGGTGCGTGCTCGTGCGGCCCAGTTTGGCTGTACTCTTAAGGTGTCTCATAAAACGTTAGCGGTTGGCGGAATCGTCCTTCGGTCCGTCAATCAAGCCGGGCTCGAAGCTCATGCCGAGGGACAGGTTCAAAGCGGTCAGCTTGTCCTTGATCTCGTTCAGCGACTTCTTGCCGAAGTTGCGATACTTGAGCATTTCGGACTCGCTCTTCATCGCAAGCTGACCGACGGTGGTGATGTTCGCGTTGTTCAGGCAGTTGGCGGCGCGGACGCTGAGCTCGATTTCATTGACGCTCATGTTGAGGAGCTTCTTGAGCTTGGTCTTTTCCTCGTCCTGCTTGTCAACCACCTCTTCAAATTCAACGGCGTTCTTGTCGTAGCCGACAAACACGTCCAGATGATGCTGCAGAATGGCAGAAGCTTGCGTCAGCGCGTCATCCGGAGAAATACGCCCGTCTGTCCACAGTTCAATGACCAGGCGGTCATAGTCGGTGCGCTGGCCGACACGCGCGCTTTCAACGCCGTAGCGGACACGGGTGACCGGGGAGAACAGCGAGTCGATGGCGATGACGCCGATGGCCTGGCCGGGCTTTTTGTTTTCTTCGCCAGGGCAGAAACCGCGGCCAACCTTGACCTCCAGTTCCATCTCAAATTTTTTCTTCTTGTCCAGCGTGCAGATATGCTGCTTCGGGTTCACCAGCTCGATGTTCTGGCTGAGCTGAATGTCCGCGGCGGTGACTTCACCTTCCTTGTTGGCAGAAAGGAGCAAGGTCTGCGGCTCACGCGTCTGGGCCTTGAAGAGAACCTTCTTGAGGTTCAAAACAATTTCCGTCACGTCTTCAACCACGCCGTCGATGGTGGCAAACTCGTGCATCGCCCCGTCAATCTTGATGGAGGTGATGGCCGCACCTTCAAGCGAGCTGAGGAGCACACGACGGATGGAGTTGCCAATGGTATGGCCGTAACCGGTTTCAAACGGCTCGGCAATGAACTTGGCGTAGGTTTCTGTGGCGGTTGACTCTTCTTTGGTCAACCGTTTGGGCATTTCAAAACGACCTAGACGTACTGGCATGGCTTTTCTTTCAACAATTTTAATCTGACCGCTCCGGAGATATTCCCGCGTTCCGAAGCGGCCCGTGTAATTGTTCTGTCCCGTGTGACCGGGACGGTTTCAGTTAATTAGCGGGAATAAAATTCGACAACCGCCTGCTCGTTGGCAATGGGGTTGATCTCATCACGAGTCGGCACGCGCATGACCACGCCCTTGAACTCGTCTTTGCTGAGCGACAACCAATCCGGCACCACGCGGCTGGTGGAAACTTCCAACCCTTTGGTTCCCAGTTGACGGGAGACGTTGTTGTTCTTCACTGTGATCACATCGTTAACCTTCAAGGCGAAGGAAGGAACATTGACCTTACGGCCATTGACTTGAATGTGACCGTGAGACACCATCTGCCGCGCCGCAGCACGGGAGTTGGCGAAACCAAGGTGATAAACCACATTGTCCAAACGGGTCTCCAAGATCTGGAGCATCTGCTCGCCAGTGACACCGCGGCGACGCAGCGCCTTTTCATAAACGCCGCGAAATTGCTTCTCCATCAGCCCGTAATAATAACGGAGCTTCTGCTTCTCGATCAGCCCCAGACCGTAGTCGGTATGCTTGCGGCGGGCTGACTTGGGACCATGAACGCCGGGACCGTAAGCACGACGCTCCAAGTATTTCGAGGGGCCAAAGATCGGAATGCCAAAACGGCGACTGATGCGGACGCGGGGACCAGTATAACGAGCCATATCTTCTAGTTAGTATTTGAAAGTTGACGATTGCTAGGACTACACGCGGCGCTTTTTGCGGGGACGGCAACCGTTATGCGGCACCGGCGTCACGTCCTTGATGGTGCTGATCTCCAAGCCAATCGCCTGCAGGGCGCGAATGGCGGATTCACGGCCGGAGCCTGGACCCTTGACGCGGATTTCAACTTCCTTCATGCCGTGGGACATCGCCTGACGGGCGGCATCCTGAGCCACCTGCTGCGCAGCGTAGGCCGTGCTCTTGCGGGAGCCTTTGAAGCCCACGCGGCCGGCACTTGACCAGCCCAGCAAATTTCCATGCATGTCAGTGATGGTGACCTGGGTGTTGTTGAACGTTGCGAGAATGTTCGCAATGCCAACGGAAATGTTTTTGGCACCCTTGGCCTTGACAATCTTCTTCGTGGCCAGATCGTCGGCGAGAAGTTCAGCGGCGGTCGGCGCGACGCCGGCAACCGGAGCAGCGGGTTCTGCGGGTTTCGGAGCTTCAGCCGGGGCCGCTTCTTTGGCGGCGGGAGCCTTTTTCGGCTTGGTTGCATCCGCCGGCTTTGCAACCTCGGCGGACTTTGCTTCGCTCTTCGGAGCGGTCTTTTTCTTCTCTTCAGCCATAAATCGTGTTTCTTAAACCGTAAATGTTAGTGGATGCCGGCCTTCGCGCCCGGGTTGCGGGTGACACCGACCGTCTTGCGCGGTCCCTTGCGGGTACGGGCGTTGGTCTGGGTGCGCTGACCACGGACCGGAAGACTCCGCATGTGGCGGACGCCGCGGTAGCACTTGATGCCCTGCAGGCGCTTCAGATTCATGCCCAGTTCACGGCGCAGGTCGCCTTCGATGACATATTTGCCGTCCTGAATGGCGTGAACGATCTGCGAGAGCTGCGCTTCCGTGAGGTCTTTGGCGCGGATGCTCGGATCAATTTTCGCGTGGTTCAAAATATCGACCGCGTTCTTCGGACCGATGCCGTAAATGTAGCGGAGCGCAATGTCGATGCGCTTGTTCGGCGGGACTTCAACACCAATGATACGTGCCATAAATTTTAAAGATTAACCCTGACGCTGCTTGTGACGTTTGTTGCTGCAGATGACGCGGATGACGCCCTTGCGTTTGACGATTTTGCAGTTTTCGCAAAGTTTTTTTACGGATGCGCGGACTTTCATATTAAATCTGTTTCGTTTCGACAATAATTCGCCCCTGCGACAAATCGCCGGGCGACATTTGCAATCTTACTCTGTCTCCGGGCTTTAGCCCGGCAAAATGCTTAGCCGATTTGGCCGGCAGAAATGCCAGCAACCGATGACCATTGGAAAGTTCCGCCCGAAACGTGTCCCGGGGCAAAACTTCAACAATTAAACCTTCGACTTTGAAGGCACTTTCTCCGGCCATGTCAAAATCTCCGGCTCACTTTCGGTGATCAAAACCGTGTGCTCAAAATGAGCGGACAGTGAACCATCCCGTGTCACCACTGTCCAGCCGTCTTTCAAAATTTTTACGTCAGCCACGCCCGCATTGACCATCGGCTCAATGGCGATTGTCATGCCCGGACGCAGTTTCGGGGACGATTTCCCGTCGACAAAATTCGGTATCTGCGGATCTTCGTGCATCGTCCGACCGACGCCGTGCCCTACGAATTCCCGGACAATGCTAAATCCATTGCCTTCAACATACTGCTGAATCGCGCGCGAAATGTCCGCCACCCGGTTTCCAGGCAATGCCTGGGCGATTCCTTCATAGAGCGACTTCTCAGTCACATCCATCAACTTCTGCGCCGCCAATCCACACCCGCCAACGGCCACTGTTTTGGCAGTGTCACCGATAAATCCGTTGTGCAGAACTCCGACATCCAAACTAATAATGTCACCGAGTTTCAGCTGACGGTTTCCCGCCAACCCATGCACCACCTGGTCATTGACCGAGATGCAAATCTGACACGGATACTTGCGGTACCCGAGAAACGCGCTCTTGGCGCCGTAACTTTTAATCCGCTGACCCGCAAACTCATCCAGTTCCTGGGTGGTCATTCCCGGGCGAACCTGGGCCGCCACTTCATTCAACACGGCACCCGCCACCGCGCAAGCCGGCCTCATCAATTCCAAATCCCGCTCGCTCTTCAGAATGATCATGTTCAGGTGAAACGGGACAACGAAGTCCGTTGCGTTTCCTTAAATCCTGCCCTTGACCTTGCCCTTTTTCAAAAAGCCGTCGTAATGACGCATCATCAAATGAGATTCCATCTGACGCATGGTATCGAGCAAAACACCCACCGTGATTAACATGCTGGTGCCACCAAAAAACTGGGCCACCTGGTTGGGCATGCCCATCATGTCATAAAGCACCTGCGGAATAACCGCGATGACGACCAAAATCACCGCACCAGCCAGCGTTATCCGGCTCATCGAATTGTGGAGATAATCGCTCGTCGCCTGCCCTGGGCGAACACCAGGAATATAACCACCGTTCTTCTTGAGGTCGTCGGCGATTTGAATTTCGTTGAACTGCGTCGCCACCCAGAAATAAGAGAAGGCCAGAATCATCAGACCGTAGATGGTCAAATACAAAGGCGCACCCTGATGCAGCATTCCCGCCAGTCCGGTTAGGAACGGAATTTTGTAGGTGTTGCCGATGAAGAAAAGAATCTGCTGAGGAAACATCAGCACCGCGCCGGCAAAGATGATGGGCATCACGCCAGGGTAGTTTACGCGCAACGGCATGAACGAAGTGCCGCCGGAATAAACCTTGCGACCCACCGCACGCTGCGCGTACTGGACCGGAATCTTGCGTTGAGCCTGGGTGATGGCAATGACAATCGCGATGACGATCAAGAGCAGCGAAAGGAGCATCAAGGCGTTAATTGTCTTGCTGCCGCCACCGGAAGTGGAACGGCTGGAGAACATGTCAATTAACCCAGTGGCCGCCTGCGGCAAACGGGCCAAAATGTTCACGGTGATGATCAGAGAAATGCCATTGCCAATGCCGCGCTCGGTGATTTGCTCACCCAACCACATCAGCACCATCGTTCCGGCAGTCAGAGCGATGATGGTCAGAATACGATAGAGCCAGAGATTTTCGAACAAAACGAGCTTGCCCGTGAAACCGCTGAAAATGTTTTGGGGGTTTTCCCACCCTAGCGCGGAAGCCGCGCCCCAGCCGATGCACAGCAGTACGGTCAGATAACGTCCGTATTGGATGATCTTGGTGCGCCCCCCCTCTTCGCGGGCCATCTTACTCAGCGAAGGAATCACCGCGCTGAGTAGTTGGATGATAATTGTCGCACTGATGTAGGGCATGATGCCGAGGGAGCCGATGGCGCAGTGCTCCATGCCGCCGCCGGTGAACATGTTGAACAATCCCAGCACGCCGCCGCGATCGTTTTCTTCCATGTATTTCGCCAGCGCCGCGCCATTCAGCCACGGAATGGGAATGAGCGCCGCCAGCCGGCAGATCGCCAGCACACCAACCGTGAACCAGATCCGGGATTTCAGTTCCGGAATCTTGAAGCAATTGGCAAACGTGGTGACGATGTTGCGAAACATGGTATTTGAGCTCGGATTAAATTACTTGGCCGCCTTGGTCTTGCCGGCCGGGGCCGCCTTGACCTGATGCTTGACGATGACTTCGCACGATCCGCCCTTGGCTTCGATCTTTTTGCGAGCAGAAGCGCTGAACGCGTGGGCTGTCACAGAAAGCTTTTTGGTGACTTCACCATCGCCCAAAATCTTGATGCCGTCGCCGGAACCATTGGCCAGACCGAGGCTCTTCAAGGCTGCCGCGTCCACTTTGGCGCCGTCCTCAAAAACGTTGAGCGATTCGAGATTCACCGGAATGTAGGTCGTGCCATGACGGGCATTGTTGAAGCCGCGTTTGGGAATGCGGCGGATGAGGGGCATCTGACCGCCTTCAAAACCAATGCGGATGGAGCTGCCCGAACGGGCGGTCTGGCCCTTGCCACCGCGACCGGCGGTTTTGCCGCGACCGCTGGATTCACCCTGACCGAGGCGTTTGCGACGATGCTTGGCGCCGGGACGTGGTTTGAGATCGTGTAATCGCATAAAAATTAAGCAGCAGGAGTGGCTTCAGGAAGCTTCGGAGTCTCGACTTTTTTGATCTGGAGACCGCGGGCCTTGTAAATGTCCTCGCGCCGACGGAGGCTCAGGAGGCCTTTCATCGTCGCCTTCACCACGTTGGCAGCGTTCTTGGAGCCGAGCGACTTGCTCAACACGTCCTTGACACCCGCCGATTCCAGCACGGCACGAACCGTCTTGCCAGCGATCAAGCCGGTGCCGGGAGACGCCGGGCGCAGGAGAATCTTGGCGCCGCCAAAACTGGTGTAAACCATGTGGGGGATGGTGGAGTCCTTCAACGAAACCTCAACCATGTGATTGCGGGCGTCTTCCCCGCCCTTCTTGATCGCGTCGGCAACTTCCGTCGATTTTCCAAGACCCACGCCGACCTTGCCGCGCTTGTCGCCCACGACCACCAGGGCGCTGAAGCTGAAGCGGCGTCCGCCTTTGACCACCTTGGCCGAGCGGTTGATGAAGACAACCTTCTCGGCCATCTCCTCACCCTGCTGGCCGCCTTGGTCGGATTCATTGGACGGCTTGCGGCGGCGCGGACCACGGGGTCCACGGGATTGCTGTTCACCGCCATTGCCGGCAGGCGGGATGATATTCGTTTCGTCAGCCACAGTATTTATCTTTTAATGGTTAAAATTTCAGACCTGCTTCGCGGGCGGCATCGGCCAGAGCCTTGACCTTGCCGTGATAACGCGCGCCACCGCGGTCGAACACCACTTCCTTGATTCCCTTGGCAATCGCGTTTTGGGCCGCGAGGGCGCCGATCGTCTTGGCGCTGGTGACATTGGCCGCGAGCTTTTCACGGTTGGGTGTCGCCTTGCTGGTGGTCGTGGCGGAGGCGATGGTCACGCCCGTGGCATCATCGATGAACTGAACATGGATGTTCTGGTTCGTGAAGCACACGCTCATGCGCGGACGCTCCTTGGAGCCGATGACTTTTTTACGAATCCGCCAGTGGCGGAGCTGCACGAGTCTTTGTTTCTTGTCAGTTCTCATTTTGTTGCGCCACGGTATTTGCCGTGAACTGCTAAATTTTTATTGGACCGTCTTGCCTTCCTTGCGGACGACATGTTCACCCGCATAACGAACGCCCTTGCCCTTGTAAGGCTCCGGCGGGTAGTAGGAGCGGATTTCCGCCGCCACCTGGCCGACAACCTGCCGGTCCGGCCCCTCGATGGTCAGCTTGGTGTTGTCCTCGACGGTGACCTTGATCTGGTCGGGAATGCTGTAATTGATTGGATGCGAATAGCCAAGGCTCAGGTTGACCACCTTGCCCTGGACCGCCGCCTTGAAACCGACGCCCTGAATTTCGAGCTTCTTGACGAAACCTTCGCTCACGCCCTTGACCATGTTGTTGACCAAGGCGCGGCTGAGGCCGTGCAAGGCCTTGGACTGCGCGTCGTCGCCGGAGCGGCTGACGACCACGTTGCCGCCTTCAACCTTGAGGCTGGTGCGTGCCGGCAATTTGAAATTCAGCTTGCCCTTCGGGCCTTCGACCAGAACCTGCTGGCCCTTGACCTCCACCTTCACCTTGGGTGGAACGGCGATCGGTTGTTTTCCAATTCGAGACATAACAATAAATTTTTTACCAGACGTAACAGAGCAATTCACCGCCAAGGTTTTTCTGCTTGGCCTGGGTTCCGGACATCACGCCCTCCGGCGTGGAAAGAATGGAGATACCCAGACCGCCGAGCACGCGAGGAATTTCCGTCGCGCCCACATAACTGCGCAGACCGGGCTTGCTGATGCGCTTCAAGCCCTCAACCACGCCCTTCTTGCCCTGATACTTAAGCTTGACCTTCAGGGTCTTGGGCACCTTGCCCTCCACGGAAATTTCGCCCACGTAGCCTTCCTTTTTCAGGATATGAGCGATGCTCTCCTTGATTTTGGAGTGGGGCATTTCAACGGCCGGCAACAAGGCGCGCTGGCCGTTGCGAATCCGGGTCAACATGTCAGAAATCGGATCAATCATAAAATTACCAGCTGGCTTTGGTGACGCCCGGAATCAAACCATGCAACGCGCTCTCGCGGAACGTCAGACGTGAGCAGCCGAACTTGCGGATATAACCATGACGCCGGCCGCTCATCGAGCAGCGATTCACCAGACGAGTTGGGCTGGCGTCGCGCGGCAGCTTCGCCAGACCGGCGTAATCGCGCTTGGCTTTCAGTTCAGCACGGAGTGCGGCGTATTTTTTCACCGTTTCCGCCTTGCGCTTGTTGCGCTCCAACCATGATTTCTTGGCCATAAAATTATTTCTTTTCGGTCTTCACTTCCGCCGCCTTGGTCGCTTCGGCCAGCGGCAGTCCCATCATCTTCAACAGATCCAGAGCCTCGGCATCGGTGCGGGCGGTGGTGACAATCGTCACATCCATGCCCTGGGTGCGCTTGATCTTGTCCATTTCGATTTCGGGAAAAATGGTCTGGTCGGCGATGCCGAACGTGTAGTTGCCGCGACCGTCAAACTTGCGGGGGGACAATCCGCGGAAGTCGCGGATGCGGGGCAGCGCCGCTGCAACCAGGCGGTCGAAAAACTCATACATCGCATCCTTGCGCAGTGTGACGCGGCAGCCGATCGGCTGGCCTTCACGCAGCTTGAAATTCGCAATGCTGTGACGGGACTTGCTGATCACGGGCTTGCGTCCGGTGATCATCGTGAGGTCCTTGGCCGCGTCGTCAATGGCGCTCTTTTCGAGCGAGGCGCTGACGCCCATGTTCACCACGATCTTTTCGAACTTGGGAATCAGATGGACGTTTGCGTACTTGTGCTTCGCCTTCAGGGCGGGCACCACTTCGTTGACGTATTTTTCGTGAAGTCTGGCTTTCATTTCATTGTGCCACGGATTTGGCCGTGACGATTGTTTCAATTCTTATGCTTTGGCCGCGGCTGCGCCGCGCTTCGAGGCGCGCGTGTCAAATTTGTCCGCCTTCATGACGTTGGAGGCATGAATGGTTCCTTCGCGCTCCAAAATCGCACCCTGCGGATGCTGCTGGCTCTTGCGCGTGTGGCGCTTGATCATCTTGACCCCCTCGACAACCACCCGGCAGCTCTTGGTATCCACGCCGATGATTTTGCCGCGCTTGCCTTTTTCGGCTCCGGCCAAAACCACCACGTCATCACCTTTTTTCACATGCAATGTTGCCATAATTCAAATCACTTCCGGCGCGAGCGAAATAATCTTCATGAACTTCTTGTCGCGCAGCTCGCGGGCGACGGGTCCAAAAATGCGCGTGCCGCGCGGATTCAGCTCCTTGTCAATGATGACGCAGGCGTTGCGGTCAAACCGCAGGTAGGAGCCGTCGGAACGACGAATGATCTGGCGGGTGCGGACGATCACGGCGTCGCAGACTTCGCCCTTCTTGATCGTGCCATCCGGCGCCGCATCCTTGATGTGAACCTTGATCACGTCGCCGACGTGGGCATACGCCTGGTTCTTGCCGAGCACGCCGATGTTCCAGGCGATTTTCGCGCCGGTGTTGTCGGCCACATCCAAACTTGAACGAACTTGCAGCATAAAAATTCCAGATTAAGCGGCCACCGACGTCACGCCGGAGCCGCGCTCCACCACTTCCACCAGACGCCAGCGCTTCAACTTGGACAGCGGGCGCGTTTCCTCAATGCGCACGGTGTCGCCCACCTTGGCATCATTCTTTTCGTCGTGGGCGTAAAACTTAGAGTATCCCGTCACGACCTTCTTGAACTTCGGATGCGGGAACCGGCGCTCCACGCGCACCACGATGGTCTTGGTCATCTTGTTCGAGACCACTTCGCCGACGCGCTCTTTGCGCACGCCGCGCTCTGCCGCAATAGTTTTGGTTTCTTCAGCCATACGAAATGATTAAGCCGCTTTGTTGCGCAACTGGGACAGGCGCGTTTCCACCCGGGCGATGTCCTTGCGCAAGGTGCGCAAACGGGCCGGTTTTTCGAGCTGCGCGCTCGCCTGCTGCAGGCGCAGGTTGAATATTTCCTGGCGCAAGTCGCGGCCTTTCGCCGCTAGCTCCACCGGGGTCATGTCTTTCAATTCGGACATCTTCATAAAAATTCTTCGCTTAACTCTTGCTGCGATGACGCGCAATGAACTTGGTTGCGATCGGCAGCTTGGTCGCCGCCAGGCGCAGGGACTCACGGGCCACCGCCTCGGTGACGCCGTCCACTTCAATCAAAATGTTAGCCGGACGCACCACCGCCACCCATGATTCCAGAGGACCCTTGCCCTTGCCCATTCGAGTTTCCAGGGGCTTCTTGGTGTAGGACTTCTGCGGAAAAATGCGGATCCACATCTTGCCGTGACGCTTCATGTTGCGGGCGACCGCCACACGCGCGGCTTCAATCTGCTTGGTGTCCATCCAGCAGCGCTCGAGCGCCATCAATCCGTATTCGCCAAACGCCACCGTACTGCCGGCATACGCCAGTCCGGCGCGGTTGCCGCGGTGCATCTTGCGATACTTCACTCTTGCGGGTTGCATTGGCATAACAAAAATCTTTCTAAAAAATTACTTACCGATCGGGGCTTCGACCGCGGGCTGCTGCGCCTTCTGCGGCTTGTTTTCACCCTTGCAAATCCAGCACTTGATGCCGAGCTTGCCGTAAACCGTGTTCGCTTCCGCGAAACCGTAGTCGATGTTCGCGCGCAGCGTGTGCAGCGGAACACGGCCCCAGTGATACTGCTCAACGCGGGCGATTTCCGCACCGCCGAGACGGCCGGCGCAGCGCAGCTTGATGCCTTCCGCGCCAAAATCTTTCGCGGTCTGCAGCGACTTCTTCATCGCGCGACGGAACGAGACGCGGCGTTCGAGCTGCAGCGCGATGTTTTCCGCAACGAGCTGGGCGTCGATTTCCGGCTGCTTGATCTCAACGATGTCAACGTAGACTTCCTTGCCGGTCATCTTGCTCATCTCTTCCTTGAGCTTGTCGATTTCCGAACCTTTGCGGCCGATGACCACGCCGGGACGGGCGGTGAGAATCGTGATGCGGCAGCGGCTGGCGGCACGTTCGATCAAAATTTTGGGGACGGACGCGGCTTCAAGCTTCTTCTTCAAGAGGTCGCGGATCTTGCGGTCCTCGGCGAGCAGCTTGCCGAATTCCTTCTTGCCGGCGTACCACTTCGAGCGCCAGTCCTTGTTGACGGCGACGCGCAAACCAATTGGATTAATTTTCTGGCCCATACTAATTATTCGTCAGACAAAACGATCTTGATGTGGCAGTTGCGCTTGATGATCGGACCAGCCGAACCGCGCGCCTTCGGGGTGAACCGCTTGTAGCTGGTGGCCGTGCCGGCAACCGCTTCCTTCACGATGAGCTTCTCGGCCTTCACGTTGTTGTTGTTTTCCGCGTTGGCTATGGCGGATTTCAACGTCTTGGCAACCACGCGCGCGCCTTTGCGAGGCACAACCGCGAGCACCGCCTGCGCCTTGAGCGCGGGCAAACCCTGAATCTGGCGCACAACCTCGCGCATCTTCTGCGCGGACATGCGGAAATTTTTGGTGATGGCTTGGACTTGCATAACTATTTCGCTTCCGCTTTCGCCGTGTGCGCGCCGTGCTTCTTGAACGTGCGCGTGAGTGAAAATTCACCAAGACGATGTCCGACCATGTTTTCGGTCACGAACACCGGGTTGAACACCTTGCCGTTGTGGACGTTGAACGTCAGGCCGACAAAGTCAGGCGTGATCATGGAACGGCGCGACCAGGTCTTGATCGGCGTCTTCTGATTCGCAGCCTTCGCCTTCTGGATTTTCTCCACCAGGTGCTGTTCTACAAATGGACCTTTTTTAATTGAGCGACCCATAAATCGTTACTTGTTCTTCATCGGGCGGCCGTCGCGGCGCACCAAAATAAACCGGTTCGAGAATTTCTTGCGATGGCGCGTCTTGCCGCCCTTGGCCACAAATCCCCACGGCGACATGAGCTGCTGCCAGCCACCGCCGCCCTTGGACTTGCCCTGACCACCACCGTTCGGGTGATCGACCGGGTTGCGGGCCATGCCGCGGGTGATCGGACGGATGCCGCGATGACGCGAACGACCCGCTTTGCCGAGAACCACATTTTCATGCTCGGTGTTGCCAATCTGGCCGATCGTGGCCGCACAATCTTCGTGAAAGCGACGGATTTCACCAGAAGGCAAACGCACCTGGGCGTAACCTTCATCACGAGACATCAAGGTCGCCGCACTGCCGGCACTGCGAACCATCTGACCACCGCAGCCGGGGGTGATTTCCAAATTGTGGATCGGACTGGCCAGCGGAATCAGCTTAAGCGGGAGGCAGTTGCCGATTTCCGGCGGGGCCGTCGGACCACTCATCAGCTTGCTGCCAACCTGCAGACCGTTGGGGGCGACGATGTAGGTCTTTTCGCCATCCTTGTATTGGAGCAGCGCGATGCGGGCGGAGCGGCCCGGATCATATTCGATGCCGACCACCGTGGCTTCCACGCCGTGCTTCTGGCGCTTGAAATCCACGAGACGAATCTTCTGCTTGTGACCACCGCCGATGCCGCGAGCCGTGACACGACCAAAGGCATTGCGGCCACCGGTCTTCTTACGGATCTCGATCAAGCTCTTTTCAGGCTTGGACTTCGTGATGTCACTGAAATCCGCATACGAGACATATCTCGACGACGGCGTCAGCGGTCTAAATGTCTTTACTGGCATAAAATCAAAACGTGCTCAAACGTTACCAACCAAGTCAGCTACTTGGAGAGCAGAGCCATCAATCCTGTTCCCAGCCGGGAAGTCAGTTATCGGTTCCGCAGATAATGCTGTCCGGGTGACTTTTGGGGTCAAACGGAGCGCAGAGAATAGCAAACAACTTTTTCCGCGCAATAGATTTTTAAAATATTTTTGCATCCTTCCGCCAACCCTCTTTTGAGCCGTTTCCACCAATGATGACAGGGCTTTTCCCGCTCCCGGCTGCTTTTTGACTTTCCTTTCCCGCCCGTTGGCGCACCTTTTTCTGAAATCAAATGCGACCGTTTCAAATCATTTTCAATCCGACCAGCGCGGCGGAACTTGCCAAGATGCCGAAGGAACTCCAACTCACCGTTCTCGGGGAGTTCCGCGGCCTGCCGCAGCAGGTGATGAACACCGAACTGGACGACTTCGGCAAACTGGAACGCGCCGGCCACAGCCTCCACCGCTTTCGCGTCGGCGATTACCGCGTTTATTTTGAGCGCCACGACCTCGGCGTCGTGGTGCATCGCATTCTCAGCCGGCACACGTTGAAGGATTTCTTCTTCCGTTCCGGCCTGAAAGTCGAGGAAGACGCCGCGCTCCAGCAGAATCCGAAGTTCTGGGAGATGATCGAAGCGGCGAAGACGGCGGCGAAGGCGGGGTGAAGCAATTGGAATTGGCCGACTAGCCGTTTTTTGCCAGATCCAAATCGATAGCCACTATAAAACTACACACAGAGGGCAAACAATGCTGTGTGAGCTTTCAGCTAGCGAGCCCGCTTTGGCGCCTTATGCGAGACTTCATCACATCAATAGTTTGGTTGTTTACGCTCGCCGCATGTCTGTTCTTTTCAGGATGCAATCCGTCAACTCTACCCACCGTTCCTTTGAATGAGACGGAGACCGAGGCTGCAATTGCGAATGCACCATCCGAAATCATCTATCGTGACGAAGTCAAAAAACTGGATCGAAAGGGATACGAAGCAACGAAGTGGATAGCCACAACTGGAAACCACGCACCTTTTGCCTCGAATCATTTCAAGTCCAGAGAGGAAGCTTTGGCATTTATCCGAAGCCTTTACAGATTGGGCGCGACGGCAGTGTTTGCGGCACACATCAGGGACGAACCTGAGCGCATAAAAGATGAGGGTGGCCCTTATTCTGATTCGTTGTTTGTCTACTTGCCGTCTGACCGTTCACGTCGGAAAGCTTTGTTTGAAGTTGAGGCGCGAGAAGCAAAGTCGGAAGGCTTTGCCCCGACGGAAGACAATGGGCAAGATCGGTTTCTTTTGTGGTGGGATTGAGCACTTTCTAAACCGCACTCCACATCGCATGCTTTGACGATTTGCTCACTTTGATCTCCAACCGCCTCAACCGGTTTTCCGCAAGACGCTGAAAACCAAAGCCGAGACGGCTGTGCCACCCGATAAATTTCATCGCCTCCCCTGCCCTTTTCTGTTCTAATGCACCCGCGCCGGAAATTTTTCCGGCGCTTACTGTTTACAAACTATGGAATCATTACCGACTATCCTGCTCAAACCCGGCGAAGCCGACCGCATCGTCGCGGGCCATCCCTGGATCTATTCATCGTCCATCCTCCGCATGACGGCCGAAGCCGCCGACGGCGTGCTGGTGCAGGTGAAGGACCATCGCCAGCGGCTGCTGGGCACCGGCTTTTACAATTCCAAGTCGCGCATCAGCGTCCGCATCCTTTCGCCGGAACGCATCGAGATTTCCCCCGCCTTCTTCGAGGAACGCCTCCGCGCCGCGCTCGCCGTCCGCCGGAAACACATGCCCACAGCGACGTCTTTCCGTGTCGCCAATGCCGAGAGCGATTTCCTCAGCGGCTTGATCGTGGACAAATACGAGGACATCCTCGTCCTGCAGATCACCTCGCTTGGCATGGAGCAGCGCAAGGACATGATCATCGCCGCGCTTCAGAAAATCTTTTCACCGCGCGCCATTCTCGAACGGAGCGACGTGAACTCGCGCAAGTTCGAAGGCATGACGGAGGCCAACGGCGTTCTCGTCGGCGACGTCAGCGGCCCGGTCACGGTCAGTCTCAACGGATTGAAGTTCGAAGTGGACCTCGTTGGCGGCCATAAGACCGGCATGTATCTCGACCAGCAGACGAGCTATGAAGCCGTCGGGCAGTTCGCCAAAGGGGCGCAGGTACTGGACTGCTTCAGTTTCCTTGGAGGATTCGGCCTTCATGCCGCCCGCGCCGGCGCGGCGCACGTCCACCTGCTCGACCAGAGCGCGGACGCCATCGCCGCCTCGAAGCGGAACGCCGCCGCCAACGGCGTGGCCGACCAATGCTCGTTCGAGGTCACCAACGTGTTCGACTGGCTGAAGGCGCAGACCAAAACCAGTCCCAGTGAAAAGCTCGTGCCGAAGTTCGACCTGATCATCCTCGACCCGCCGTCGTTCACGCGCAATCGCGCGTCGGTGCCGGATGCGCTGCGCGGCTACAAGGAGATTCATCTGCGCGCCTTGAAGCTGTTGAAGCCCGGCGGCACGCTGGCGACGTTCTGCTGCTCGCACCATGTGGATGCGACGACGTTTCAGGACACCCTGCTCGCCGCCGCCTACGACGCACACAAGATTTTACGACGCGTCGCGACCTACTCGCAGTCGCCAGATCATCCGATCATCCCGATGATTCCCGAGACGGAATACCTGAAGGGTTTTGCGTTCGAGCTGGTGCGGTGAACTCCGGCCGGCGCGGCAAAACCTCGCGCTGCATCAAAACTCAATCGGCTCGTTCATCTTGCCGCATTGGGAGCAGCGCGAGCGGTCCACGTCCGGGTCGTCGGTGTAAACGCAGCCGCATTTCTGGCAGCGAAAGATTTTGTCTTCGCGGGTGGAGGGCTTGAAGCGCCGCTTCCGCAGCTCCGTGTAAACCCCCAGGCCCGACAACGTGCCCAGCAGCACAAGGACGTAGGTCAGGATGAGCAGCGAGGTGGGCATGTCAGGGAGTTTCCGGCACGGCATTCGTCGCGGCCGGCGCGAGGGTTTGCCATTCGAAGGTGAGATTGCCCAACACCAGTCCCGTCGCCGGCTCGAAGCGAACATCCTTCGCCAGCTCCATCGCCCTGGCGTCGGCCTCGGCCTGCTTCGGCACTTTGACGCCGGTGGAGAGGAGCGTGACGGACAAGGTGCGGCCATCCGGACCGACGAGCAGCTGCACCGTGCTGTTGGTGAGCAGGTCGGAGGTTTCCCACAACGGCAGGACGGGCGGATTGAGCAGGCGTCGTCCGGTCAGCGCGCCGTCGAGCCGCAACGTGCTGACAGCGACAGGCCGTTCCAGCGCTTCCGTGACGGGAACCGTGGTCACGGGCGGAACCGTGGGAATGGTTTCAATCTCCGGGAAAACAGTGAGCTGCGGAAAGTCCTGGAAATGCGCGCCCAGGCCGTCCGCCGCCAAGGCCAGTACGCGGGGCGGTTCGGTCCAATCCACGGACTGATACTGCACGAAGGAAAGCCGGTTCAACCACGCCGCGCCGGAAAATCCCCGGACATGCGGCAGCACGAACACGGTCGGATCGTTGACGGCGAGCGGCTCCAGGGAAACATTCTGCCGCCACTCCATTACAGGCACCGGACGCCCGGCACGACGGGGCCGGTGGGTGTTTCGTTCCAGTAGAAAAATCAGCGCGAGCTGAGCGCCGAGGACCAGGGCGATGGCCAGCCACCAGCGCTGGCGCGACCAGGGTCGAGTTTCCACCGCGGCATCGGTCATGGCTGTGGGGCGGTTTGGGCGGCCGGCGCGGCATAGACGCGGGGCAGCACGGCAAAGAGCGAGTTGGTGATGCCGGCGTCACGCGCCAGCAGGGTGAGCCGGATGAGATGTTCGTAGGCGACGGCCTTGTCCGCCTGCACGAGCAGAGTGAGCGGTTCGGGGGACTTGCTTGCGGCCTGTTTGAGATCCTCGCGCAGGACGGTTTCATCCACGGGCTGGTTCTCAAAATAAACTCGGCCCGCGGCGTCCACGGCCACGGCCACGGTCGGACGATCAGTGCCGGCCAGGTCGTCGGCGCGGGGCAGATCCACCTGCACGCCCGGCGTGTAAATCAGCGTGCCGATCACGGCGAAGAGCAGGAGCAGGAAGAACACCGCCGCGAACGGGGCGACGTCGAGATGACCGCGGAAGATCCGCGCGCTGCGGGGAAATTTCATGGCGCCTTCGACCCGTTCTGCTCGGTGACGATGCTGGCGATTTCGGTTGCGGCGCGTTCCATGTCGAGGACGATGGCGTTGACGCGGCTGACGAGGTAGTTGTAGCCCGCGTGCACTGGAATCGCTACGGCGAGGCCGGCGGCGGAGTAAATCAGCGACGTCCACACCCCGCGCGACAATTGTCCGACATGCGCGGAGAGTCCCGCGCCTTCGACCTGATGAAACACCTGCATCATGCCGAGCACGGTGCCGAACAAACCCATCAACGGCGCGAGCTGCGCGATGGTGGCGAGCAGGTTGAGCTTTTCCTCCAGGCGCGGCACCTCGATCAGGCCGGCCTCCTCAATGGCTTCGCGGACGCGTTCCCGGCCGTTGTCGCGATGCAGGATGGCGGTCTTCACCAAACGCGCGACCGGTCCGGGCGTGGCGTCGCAGATGGATATGGCCTCGACGACGTTGTTCCGGCGAAGGACGTTGCGGACGCCGTTGAGAAATTCGGTGGAGTTGATCTGGGAACGATGGCAGTGCAGGAAGCGTTCGATGAAGACGACGAGCGCCACGGCGCTGGCGAGGAGGATCAACCAGAGCGCCAGGCCTTCTTTGGTGAACAAAAGCTGCACGAATGACATGACGTGGTTATACGTTTTCGCGGAGACGGAAACAAGCGCGAAGCCGGACACGCCGGCCCGCGCCACAAAAAGCTTTCCGGCTCTGGCTTCCGCTGCTCCGCTCCTGTAATCTCCGGCGCATGGAAAAACCTGACCAACTGCGCGAACTGTTCCGGATGCAAAAGGCCCTCAACGAGCGGATCGGCGTCAAAACCGACGCCATGAGCGACGAGGAAAAGACGAAGTGGATCTTGAACTATTGCCGGGCAATGTCCCAGGAAATGGCCGAGCTCACCGACAGCGTGCCGTGGAAATGGTGGGCCAAGTATCAGAAGTTCGACGAGCAGAACGCGCGGGTCGAGGTCGTGGACCTGTTTCATTTCCTCATCAGCATGGCCCAGGTGCTCGGCATGAGCGCGGACGACGTCTTCGCCGCCTATGTCAAAAAGAACGAGGTCAACTTCAAGCGCCAGGACAGCGGTTACACGACCAAGGACCACGACGACTCGAAGCACATCTGACGTGACCGCGAAGTCCGCCAGCCGAAAGTTAACGCAGCCGTCCGCCGCACCACCGCGCTGGCGCGGGGAGGTCGAGACCGTGCTCATCAGCGAGGAACAGCTCGCCCGGCGCGTCCGGCAGTTGTCGCGGGAAATCCAGCGGGACTTCCGAGGCCGCGAGCTGGTCATTGTCTCGCTGCTGAACGGCACGGTGATGTTTCTGAGCGACTTGATCCGGCACATTTCCCTGCCGCTGCGGCTGGATTTCATCGGCGTGTCGAGCTACGGCGCGGGCACGGAATCCGGCGAGCTGGTTTTCACCAAGGAACTGCGGCTGGATGTTCGCGGCCGCGACGTGCTGCTGGTGGACGACATTCTCGACACGGGTCGGACCCTGACGCGGGTGCAGGCAAAGCTCAAGGCGCTCAAGCCGCGGCGCATCCGAACGTGCGTGCTGTTAAACAAGGCGGCGCGGCGCGCGGAAAAGATCGAGGCGGATTATGTCGGCTTCGACATCCCGGACTTTTTCGTGGTGGGCTACGGACTGGATTACGCGGAACGGTATCGCAACCTGCCTTTTGTGGGCGTGCTGCGGCAAAACATTTTCCAGCGGTGAACCAACCAACCGGCCTGTCAGGCTGCCGACGGGGCGGAAGGCTGGGAGCCATCCGCTGAACCCGGTTTACGCTCAGCCGATGGATTAGGCTCGTCGTCATCGGGTTCCACATCGCTGGGCGCGTCAGGGTTCGGATTTTCGTTCGGATTCTTGGCGCGCTTGTTCCGCGGCAGCGGGCTGATCATGACATTGATCGCTTTGCCTAGGAGCTTGGGCTGGAAATCGGGGTGCCCGTAAGGGGCGATTTCAGCCAAAAATTTCTGAACGACTTCAAAGCCGAATTCAGTGTGGGCCATTTCGCGGCCGCGGAATTTCAGCGCGACCTTGACCTTCATGTCCTCGCAGAGGAAATCAATCGCATGGGTCACCTTGACGGAAAGATCGTGCGGGTCGATGCGCGGGCTCAGCTGCACTTCCTTGACGAGGGTGGCGTGCTGATGCTTCTTGGACTCCTTCTCCTTCTTGGCCTGTTCGTAGCGGTATTTGCCGAAGTCGACCAACCGGCAGACCGGCGGCGTGGCGGTCGGAGCAATTTCCACCAGATCCACGCCGTGGTTGCGGGCGAGCGTCAGGGCATCGCCCAGGGAGATGACTCCTAGTTGTTTGCCGTCCACGCCGATGACGCGGACTTCCCGGGCGCGGATCTTACCGTTGATTCGGACAAAGGCGCTCGAAGGAGTAAAGTTGCGGGAAGGAAATGGGCGACTCAAGCGGCCCCCACCGGTTGGAACTTGTTCATGCAGTTATAACGGACAAACCATCTGTTTGATGGGGTTTAGTTAAGCAAAGACCTGAAATTGCGCAAGGGAATAATCAACCCGATGGCGGGAGAAGGCCGGCCTTGACGACCCGGTCCGGGCGGGGTAAGTCCATGGGGCATGAAGCTCAAACGCCGCGAATTTCTCGCGAAGACCGCCCTTGGTCTCGGCGCCGCCCTCCTCGACACCCCGCTCCGTTCCCGGGCGGAAGTCCCGGTCAGTTATTTTGATCCCTACGAAAAGGTGGCGCTGGGAAAAACCAAACTGAAGTTCTCCCGCTTCTGTCTCGGCACCGGCATGCGCGGCGGCGGCCGGCAGTCAAACCACACCCGGCTCGGCAAGGAAAAGTTTGAAGGCTTGATCCGGGAAGGCTTCGACCGCGGCATCCGCGTGTTTGATCTCGCCGACCTTTACGGCACGCATCCCTACGTCATTCCGGCCTTGAAAGGGATTGAGCGTGATCGTTTCCAGGTCATCACCAAAATCTGGTGGAACCGGGGCGGCATTCCCGATGCCGACCGGCCGGATGCCGACGTCGTCACGGAACGCTTTCTCAAGGAGCTGAACACCGATTATATCGATCTGCTGCTGCTGCACTGCGTGACTTCGGAAAAGTGGCCCGAGGAATTGCGCAAGCAGATGGACATCCTTTCCAAGCTCAAGGAGCAGGGAAAAATCCGCGCGCTCGGCGTGTCCTGCCATTCGTTGGTTGCGTTGAAAGCCGCGGCGAAGGAGCCCTGGGTGGAATCCGTCCACACCCGCATCAATCCCTACGGCATGAGCATGGACGGACCACCCGAGGATGTGGTTCCGGTTCTGAAGGACATCCACGCCGCCGGCAAAGGCGTCGTCGGCATGAAGATCATCGGCGAAGGCCGACTGCGCAATGATCCCGAGAAGCGCGATGCCTCGGTGAAGTTCTCCCTCAATCTCGGCTGCGTGGACGTCCTCAACGTCGGTTGCGAAAATCTCACCGAAGTGGATGACCTCGCCGACCGCGTCAAAAAGGTGGAGCGCAAAGCGGTTTGAAATCCTGGGCGCTTATCACCGGCGCGTCCGAGGGCATTGGACGCGAACTCGCCAAACTTTTTGCCGCTGACCAGCACAACCTCGTGCTGGTGGCCCGCAGCGAAAACCGACTGAAGGAACTAGCCAGCGAACTTCAAACGCAACATGGCATTGAAGTCCGGATCCTTGCCAAGGATCTCACCACTCCCAACGCGGCCGCGGAAATTTTTGAAGCGGTTTCTCCCCTGCCCGTTTCCGTTCTGGTCAACAACGCCGGCAGCGGCTGGCACGGCAATTTCGCCACCACCCCGTTGCCGCAATCGCTCACCATCATGCGACTGAACATGGAGGCGGTCGTGACGTTGACGCACCTCTTTCTGCAACCCATGCTCGCCCGGCGCGATGGAAAAATTCTGACCGTCGCCTCCACCGCCGCTTTTCAGCCGGGGCCGTCGGTGAATGTTTATTACGCCACCAAGGCATTTGCCCATTCCTTCTCCTACGCCTTGGGCGAAGAACTACGCGGCAGCGGCGTGACCGTCACCACGCTTTGTCCGGGAACCACCCACACGGAATTTTTCAAGCGTGGCAACTTCAGCCCCGTCCGCAATCTCTTCACCATGGACGCCGCCACGGTGGCGCGCGCCGGCTATCGCGGCATGCAGCGCGGCCGGCGAACTGTCATTCCGGGAGCGGCCAACAAAATTGCCGCCGCGATTTCGCGCCGGCTGCCTTTGAGCTGGAGCACCGCGATTGTCAGGCGGCTCCATCGGAACGCCGGTAAACGAACCGCCTAACCGCTTGCCCTTCCGGGATGCTCTGGCAGAATCCAATCAGGCACAGGAAGTCTCTGGCCGACCACTCACGCATCCGTAGCTCAATTGGATAGAGCTTCTGACTTCGGATCAGAAGGTTGCAGGTTCGAGTCCTGCCGGATGCACCAATTTTAAGTCCTGTAAAATCAAGTGATTCCGATTCGGGCGGCAGAACCCAAAAAGAGCGCGAAAAACGTGCTTGGCCAATTCTTGGCCAATTTTTGGGTTCTGCCTCTGCACGCGCGGTATGGCGATCCTCCTGGGGAAGGCGAAAGGAATCGTGAATCTGTCGTCCCGCAGTCAAGAAAGACGCGGCGGGTTTCCCCCGTTCAAGTAGCGGTGAATCTCGGTTCGCGGAATCAGCACACGCCG